>JBHGXV010000001.1:0-28127 GCA_041920505.1 Paenibacillaceae bacterium | reverse complement strand
GAAAACGGCTATACGCTGTTCGTCGAACTGAGTCCGCACCCGATCCTGCTGCCGGCGGTGCAGGAGAGCCTCCATTTGTCAGGCAAGCAGGGAGCGGCGTTGCCGTCGCTTCGCCGCGAGGAGCCGGAGCGGGCGGCGATGTTGGAGACGCTCGCCCGCCTGCACTGCGAAGGGTACCCGCTAGACTGGTCCCGGCTCTATCCGGCGGGAGAGTGCCTCGAACTGCCCACCTACCCCTGGCAGCGGGAGAGCTTCTGGCAGGCGGCGCGCGAACGGCAACCGCAGCGCATTAAAGGAGCCCATCCCCTGCTCGGACGGTACACGATACTCCCGCTTCGCACCGCCGTCCACGTCTGGGAAAACGAACTGTCGGCGGAGTGGCCCGCCTACCTCCGTGACCACCAGGTGCGGGGAATGACAGTGGCACCGGCGGCCGCCTACCTGGAGATGGCTTTTGCCGCCGTCCGGCAGGTATTCGGTCCGGTACCGGTTGTGCTGGAGGACGTGTCGCTCGAACAGATGCTGGTGGTCGACCAGCCGGTCACCGTGACGGCAACCCTGGAGCGGGACAGCGAGGGACGCGGCCTGTTTCAGGTGTGCAGCCAGACCGGCGGTACGCCAGTGTTGCACATGCGGGCGGTCATCCAGAGGGAGGGCGACCCTGTGGGGATGTCGTTCCCGCAGGCGGACGCGGTTTTGTCCGGCGGGCAGCCGTTCGCCGAAACCGGCGCCGAGCGATTGTCGGGCGAGCGGTTGTACGACCGCTTGCGCCGGGCGGGTCTGTGGTACGGCCCGACGTTTGCCCGGGTAAGTGAAATCTGGCGAAACGGGAACGAGGCGTGGGCCAGTATCAAACGGTCGAAAACGCCCGGCGAAGCCGATAAGCCGGATGGCCACGTCGTCCATCCGGGGTTGCTCGACGCCTGCCTGCAGGTGCTTGGCGCCTTTTTGCCGGACCTCGAAGGAGAAGAGGCGACATTTTTGCCGAGCGGCATCGGCCGGATTCGCCTCCATGGCGATCCGCAGACAGGCGTGTGGAGCCACGCCTCGATCCGCCCGGACCGCCCGGGCCGCTACGTGGGAGAGGTGCGGGTGCTGGATGAGCGCGGCCGGATGACGATGGAACTGACTGATATCCGCATCCGCCAGGTGTCGGGCGGACAGGAGATGCACAGGCGGCTAAGCGACTGGCTGTTTGCCGTAAAGTGGCGGCCTGAACCGCTGCCGAAGCAGCCGCAGGCCGAGTGGAACGCGCCGCCAAAACCTGCGTCTCGCTGGCTGATTCTCGGCGATCATGCCGGGGTTGGACGCGATCTCGCCGGGATGTTGTCTCCGTCGCCATGCGTGGTCGTTCCCGCCTCCGACGCGCAAAGAGACCTCTGCGGCTTCCTTCGCGACCTGTTTCCTGAGGGAGCGGAAACGTGCCGGGGGATTGTCCACCTCGGCAGCCTGGACGCCGGGACACCGGAGGGGGCGGATCTGGCGGCGATCGCTGAGTCCAACCGGCTGGGCGCTCTTGGGGCGTTGGAGGTAGTGAAAGCCTTGGCGCAGACCGGTTGGGATCGCTTGCCGCCTGTCTGGCTGGTGACACGGCAAGCACAGGCGGTGCGGCAGGGCGAGCCGGTCAACCCGCTGCAAGCGCCGCTTTGGGGATTGGGTCGCGTGCTCCCCTACGAACAAGCCAACCTGCGTTGCACGATGGTTGACTTGGGCGAACATGACGGGGCGGACGTGTTGATGCGAGAAGTGCTGGGCGGCGGGAGCGACACCGAAGTGGCCTGGCGAAACGGCGAGCGCCATGTCGCCAGGCTGGTGCGCGCTCCGCTGGAGCAACCGGTTGCGGCAGATACAGCCGATTCGGCATCACCCATCCCTTCTGGCGTAACGATTCGGCCGGACGCCACCTACCTGATCACCGGGGGGCTGGGCGGCCTCGGGTTGACCGTGGCCCGCTGGCTGGCGGCAAACGGCGCCCGTTCCCTTGTGTTGAACGGCCGACGTCCACCCTCTGACGAAGCGAAAGCCGTGCTGGCCGAGCTCAACGAAGCGGGGGCTCAGGTAACCGTGGCCCGCGCCGACATTGCCGACCCGGAAGCGGTGGCGGCGATGTTGGACGACATCCGCCGGACATTGCCGCCGCTTGGCGGGATCGTTCACGCCGCCGCCGTACTGGATGACGGGATCGTGCTGCACCAGGACGAGCGCCGCTTCGCCGCCGTGATGGCGCCCAAGGCGTACGGCGCGTGGAACTTGCACCGCTTGACGGAAACGGATTCGTTGGACTTTTTCATTCTGTTCTCGTCGGCGGCTTCGCTCACCGGTTCGCCCGGTCAGAGCAATTACGCCGCGGCCAACGCGTTTCTCGACGCGCTTGCCTGGCACCGCCGCGCCCGCAATCTGCCGGCCCTGACCGTCAACTGGGGGCCGTGGGCGGAAGTGGGGCTGGCCAAAGACTTAACCCAGCGCGGGTTTGTCCCGTTGAAGCCGCAGGAGGGCGTCGCTGCCTTGTCCGCGCTCGTGGCTGACGGGCGGGTGCAGGCTGGCGTGATTCGGATGAACATGGACGAACTGGCCGATGTGTTTCCCGAGTTGCGCCGCGTGCCGTTTTTTGCCGAACTGCCCTGGGAGGCGGGCAAAGTCGCCCACGATGGCGGCGCCGCGTTGACGGCTGAAGCGCTGCTGGCTCTGCCGCCGGAGGAGCGCATCAAGCGGCTGGAAGACCATCTGTCCGGCCGGATCGCGGGGGTGATGGGGCTCAACCGTTCCAAACTGGCGGCCCGCATCCCGCTGACCGATTTGGGCATGGACTCGCTGATCGCCGTGAAGCTGAAAAACGCCCTGGAAGCTGATCTGGGTGTGATCGTGCCGATCGCGACGTTTTTTGAAGGGGTGTCGATTGCGGAATTGGCCCGGCTGTTGCTCGACCGCATGCAAGGAACAGAGGAGTTCGTGGAAGATTCGGTGGTCAGCCGGGCGAGAGAGAGGGCCGCTGCGAGAAGAGACCGGCACAAGCAACGGCGACGAGGGAGGGATGACGAATGACGGAAAAAGAACAGACAGAGGGCATTGCCATTATTGGGATGGCCGGGCGCTTTCCCGGCGCCCGTAGTGTGGAGGAATACTGGCAGAACTTGTGTGACGGGGTGGAGTCGATCAAACGCTTATCCGATGACGAACTGCTCGCGGCAGGGGTGCTCCCCGCCGCGCTGGCGGACCCGTCCTACGTGAAGGCCGCTCCCGTCCTTGAGGACATTGACAAGTTTGACGCCGCCTTTTTCGGCTTTAGTCCGGCGGAAGCGCGCATGATGGACCCGCAGCACCGCCTGTTTCTTGAATGCGCCTGGGAGGCGCTGGAAGCGGCAGGCTGCAACCCGGACAGCTACGACGGGCGGATCGGCGTGTTCGGAGCGTGCGCGATCAGCGGCTACCTGTTGCATCATCTCCTGTCCCAGCAGGGGCTGGGACAAAGCGGGCTTACGATGCGCCAGATCCAGTTGATGTTTGCCAACGACAAGGATTATCTGACTACCCGCGTCTCCCATCGGCTCAACCTGCGCGGCCCGAGCATGTCGGTGCAGACGGCATGCTCCAGTTCGCTGGTGGCTGTCCATCTCGCCTGCCAGAGCATCTTCAGCGGCGAGTGCGACATTGCGCTCGCCGGAGGCGTGTCCCTGCGCATCCCGAACCATGTCGGCTACTACTACGAAGAAGGTTCGATCGTCTCGCCGGACGGCCATTGCCGACCGTTTGACGCAGAGGCGAAGGGGACGGTGTTCGGCAGCGGCGTCGGCCTGGTGGTGCTCAAACACCTCGCTGACGCGCTGCGAGACGGCGACCACATCCACGCGGTGATCCGTGGATCGGCGATCAATAACGACGGTTCGCTGAAGATCGGGTACACCGCTCCCAGCGTGCAGGCCCAGGCGGAGGTGATCGCCGAGGCGCTTGCCGTCGCCGGTGTGGAACCCAAGACCGTGGGGTATGTCGAAGCCCACGGGACGGGAACGCCGCTGGGCGATCCAGTGGAGATCGCCGCGCTCACCAAGGCGTTTGCCCTTGGAGAAAAGCGGCGGGGCACGGTGGCGATCGGTTCGGTGAAAGCCAACATCGGCCATCTGGAAGTGGCCGCAGGGGTGGCCGGACTGATCAAGACCGCACTGGCCCTGGAGCGCCGCTTGCTGCCGCCCAGCCTGCATTTCACCCGTCCGAATCCGAAGCTGGAAATCGAAAACAGTCCGTTCTACGTCAACGACCGCCTGCGCGAATGGACGTCCCCTCGTCCGCTTAGAGCCGGGATTACCTCGCTGGGCGCGGGCGGAACCAATGTCCACGTCGTGCTGGAGGAAGCGCCCGAGACCGTTTCATCCGTGTCGCCGCGCCCGTACCAGTTGTTGGTGCAGAGCGCGAAAACCGATCAGGCGCGCGCGGAGGCTGGCGAGCGGCTGGCCGCCCATTTGCGGCGCACGCCAAACGCCAATCTGGCGGATGTCGCCTACACGCTGCACCTGGGACGGAAACGGTTCTCCCACCGGCAGTTCGTCGTCGCCAAGGACGCTTTGGATGCGGCGGACGCGCTGTCGCACCAGGCAGCGCAGCGCCTGGTTGCCCGCGTGGACGATCGCGAAGATGCCCCTGTCGCCTTTTTGTTCCCCGGTCAAGGGACGCAATACCCGAAAATGGCCTTGGAACTGTATCAGACGGAACCAATCTTCCGTCAACAGGTGGATCGTTGCGCCGACTTGCTTCGCCCGCATCTCGGCCTGGATGTGCGCGACATCATGTTCGGCGACGACGCTAAACGGCTGGAGCAGACGATGTTCGCCCAACCGGCCCTGTTCACCGTCTCCTATGCGTTGGCGCAACAATGGATCGCCTGGGGCATTCGTCCGCAGTCGATGGTCGGTCACAGCATCGGCGAATACGTGGCCGCCTGCCTGGCCGGTGTCTTTTCGCTGGAGGATGCCCTGCGGGTGGTGGCCGCACGCGGCGCGTTGATGCAACAAACCGCTGCAGGAGCGATGCTGTCCGTTCCGCTGGGGGAAGCCGAGCTTGGCGAGCGGCTCGCCGGCACATCGTTGTCGCTTGCCGCAGTCAACGAGATGGCGGGCTGCGTCGTCTCAGGGCCTGGCGATGAGGTGGACGCTTTCGCCCGTCGGCTGGAGGCGGAGGGGGTCTTGTGCCGCCGCCTGCACACCTCGCACGCGTTCCATTCGGCGTTGATGGAGCCGGTGCTGGAGCCGTTCGCGCAGGTATTGCGCTCGGTCACCCTGCGTCCGCCCGGCCTGCCGTTTCTCTCCAACGTTACCGGCGGCTGGATTACGGCCGAGCAGGCGACGGACCCGGACTACTGGGTACGCCAGTTGCGCGGCACCGTGCGGTTTGCCGACAACGTCGGCCACTTGCTGCAAAACGAGGCGTTGATTTTGCTGGAAACAGGACCGGGGCGCAGCCTCACCACGTTTGCCAAGCGCCACCCGCTGTACGGCGCCCGGCGGACGGCCGTTCCGGCGATGCGCCACGCGCACGACCAGCAATCCGACGTCGAGTGCCTGCTGACCGCCTTGGGCAAGCTGTGGCTCGCCGGGGTGTCCGTCGACTGGCAGGCCTTTTACTCGGGCGAACAGCGCAAGCGTGTGCCGCTTCCCACCTACCCGTTCCAGCGCAAGCGCTACTGGGTGGAACGGGCCGCTGCACAGCCTGTCGCTTTGGCCACCTCCCAACCGGATGGCGAGTTTGTACCGCCTGTGGACGAGGCGGAAGAGCGGACCGACTTGCCGGATGGCTACATGCCCCCGTCTACGCCAGAGGAGCAGGCGATTGCCGCGATTCTGGAAGACGTGCTGGGCGTGAAGCCGATCGGCCTAAACGACAACTTTTTCGACCTCGGCGGCGATTCGGTGCTGGCCCTGCAGGTGGTCGCCCGGGTACAGGCCCTGGGGTTCCAGATGAATGCAAAGCAGTTGTTCCTGACGCCGACCGTGGCGGAATTGGCGGCCAGCCTGACAGCGGCTGACGCGGCCCCGGCAGCCGAGGAGCCGGTAGCGGGACCGGTGCCGCTCACGCCGAGCCAGCGGCGCTTTTTCCGGGAGACGACGATCGAACCCGGCCTGTGGAACATCCCCATGGTCATGACGGTGGAGGCAAACGTCGGCTTTGCCGTGCTGGAACAGGGACTTCGCTGCCTGGTACGGCATCATGACGCGTTGCGCCTGCGTTTTTGGCAAACAGAGAGCGGTTGGGAGTCGTTCATCGCCGAGCAGGATGACGAACCGCTGCTTGCCTTCGTCGACCTGTCGCCTCTTTCGCTCGACGAACGTGAAGAAGCGATCCGCCAGTACCTGGTCGATGTGCGCGACAGTTTCGTGCTGACGCGGTCGCAGCCGCTGATCCGGGGCGTTTATTTCCATCTGGGCGAAGGAAAAGCGGGGAAGCTCGCCCTGGTGGTGCACCACCTGCTCGCCGACATCGAGACCCAGCGCATTCTGCTGGAAGATTGGGAAAACGTCTGCCGACAACTGCTCGCGGGCAAAGAGCCGGTGCTGGGAGCCAAGACCAGTTCGTACAAACAATGGTCGGATCGCGTCGCCTCGGCCGCTTTTGCCGAAGCCGTGGCGGCGGAACGCGAATATTGGCTGTCGGAAGCGTACCTTAAGGCCCGTCCGTTGCCAACGGATACGGAACCCGACGTTTTGGACGGGGAGGTATCGGGCGACGGCGGACAAAGGGCGGGGGAAACGTACCGGCTGATCACCCGTTCACTCAACCGCGAAGAAACGGCAGGGCTCCTGGAGGAGATTCTCAAGACGCACCGCGCCCAGGCGGATGAAATCCTGCTCGCCGCGCTGGCCCGTCTGTGCCGGGAATGGACGGGGCACACGTTCCACCTGGTGGACGTGCAAGGCCACGGGCGCCACGTCCCGGTGCCCGGCGTCAACCTGGCGCGCACCGCCGGCTGGTTTACGACGATCTATCCCGTATTGCTCGAAGCCGCCCCGGACGATCCGATCGCGACGATTCGCGCCGTCAAGGAACGCTTCCGCAGTGTTCCCGGGGAAGGAATCGGCTACGGTCTGTTGGGCGAGCGCATTCCGCTCCCGAAAGCCAACTGGCTGTTCGCCTATCTCGGCTACATAGACCGGGTTCCCTCGGGCGGGCTGTTCGTGCCCGTGACGGAGGGCGAAGCGTCTTTCCTGAACATCCTGCCGGGATTCGGCCATGCGTTGGAAATCCGCGCCTACCTGAATGACGGTTGCCTGCGCCTTGACTGGTTGTCCGATCCGAAGCGTTATGCCGCCTCCACGGTGGAGCGTCTCGCGTCCCGCTACCTGGACATCCTGCGGCAGATGTTTGCGCAGACTGCGGCGATCGCGGCCGCGCTGACGCCGTCCGACTTTCCGGCCGCCGGTCTCAGCCAGGACGAGTTGAACGACCTGTTGGCCCATCTGGATCTTGAGTGAGGAGGGTTCGCATGAACAGACAAAATATTGAGGATATTTACGTGCTCACGCCGATGCAGCAAGGGATGCTGTTCCACTCGCTGCAGCAGCCAAAGTCCGGCGTCTACTTTGAGCAGTTGAGCATGACGATTCGCCAAAAGCTGGATCCCGAGTCGTTCAAGCGAGCCTGGGAGCACGTCGTGGCCCGCCACGGCGCGCTCCGCACGTCACTGGTCTGGGATCGCGCCAACAAGCCGTTGCAAATCGTCTGGAAACAGGTGGAACTTCCGTGGGAGGCACAGGACTGGCGCGGCTGGGAAGAAGCCCGGCAACAGGCAGAGTTGGAGCGGTTTTTGCATGAGGACCGCCGTCGCCCGTTCGACCTGGGCAAAGCGCCGCTGATGCGCCTTGCGCTGATTCGCCTCGCCGACGAGGTCTGGCAGATGGTGTGGAGCCACCATCACATCATTCTCGACGGATGGTCGATCTCGCTCGTCCTCAGCGAAGTGTTGGCCAGCTACGAGGCGTTTTTGCGCGGCGAAGCGCCCCGCCTGTCTTCCCCCCTGCTGTATCGCGACTTTCTCCTCTGGCTAAAGCGGCAGGACATGAGAGAGGCGGAGCGATACTGGCGCGAGAAGCTGAAAGGAGCGGAAGTGCCTACGCCCATCGGCCTTGCCGAAAGCGCGGTACGCGAGACAGAGGAGGCCGAGCCCGACGACTACGCGGCTAAAGAGTTGACTCTCACCCGCGAGCAGACATCGGCCCTTGCCGAATGGGCCCAGCGTCACCGGCTGACGCTGGGGACGGTCTTGCAGGGGGCGTGGGCCTTGCTGTTGGGCCGCTACAGCGGCGAGGACGACGTCGTCTTCGGCACCACCTCGTCCGGCCGTTCGGCTGCTTTGCCTGGGATGGAGTCGCGGGTGGGGCTGTTCGTCAACACCCTGCCCACCCGCATCCGGCTCAATCAGGAGACGCCGCTCATTGACTGGCTTGCGGAGATTCAACGGGACGAGATCGAGCAGCGCCAGTTCGAGCACACGCCGCTCGTGCGCATCCAGGAGGCGAGCGGCATACCGCACGGCACGCCGCTGTTCTCCAGCATTCTCGTCGTCCAGAATCACCCGGTCTCGTCCGAGTTGCGGCAAAGCATCGCCTACAGCGATGTGCAGTTCTACATCAACACGCATTATCCGCTCACGCTGATGGCGCTGCCGGGCGAGCGGCTGACGCTCCGCTTCACGTACGACCGGCACCGTTTTGACGAACGGACCATCGAGCGGATGCTCTCCCATCTGGAGACGGTGTTGGGGGCGATGCAGGCCGATCCGCGCCGTCCGCTCGCGGAGGTGGACATCCTGAGCGAAGCGGAGCGGCGGCTGTTGCTCGTTGATTGTAACGCCACTGATGCGCCGTACCCGGACGACACCAGTTTTCCGGCGATTTTTGAACGGCAAGCTGCCCAATCCCCCGACGCGGTGGCCTGCGTGTTCGCCGGGCAGGAGTCGCTCACCTATGCCGAGTTGAATCAGCGGGCCAACCAGTTGGCGCACCATTTGCGAAAACGGGGAGTCGGCAGGGAAACGCTGGTCGGCCTGTTGGTGGAGCGTTCCCTGGAGGCCATCGTCGCGATTCTCGGCGTCTGGAAGGCGGGCGGCGCGTACATGCCGCTGGACCCGTCGTTCCCGGAAGAGCGGCTCGCCTACATGATCGAAGACTCGCGGACGCGCATTCTGGTGGTGCAATCCCATCTGGAAGAAAAAGTGCCGACCGAGGGGCTTGACGTCGTCCGGCTGGATCGCGACCGGGAGCGGATCGCAACCGAACCGGCGCACAACCCCGGCGATCTGCCCGGCCCGCGCGACCTGGCGTACGTGTTGTACACGTCCGGTTCGACCGGCCGGCCCAAAGGAGTGGCGTGCGAGCATCGCGGACTGTGCAACCTCTTGCAGTGGTCGAAAGACGTCTACGAACTGACAGGGAGCGACCGGGTGCTGCAATACAACACCTTGAGTTTCGACGTCTCCATCTGGGAGATCGTCATGGCCCTGTCCTCGGGAGCCTCGCTGGAGTTAATCACCAAGGAGATGGTGATGCCGGGAGAAGCGTTGATCCGGCACATGCAGGAACGGCAGATCACGGTGGCCACCCTGCCGCCCGCTGTCGCGGCGATGCTTCCGGCCGACGCGTTTCCGCACATCCGCGTCGCGATGGTGATC
The DNA here is from genome assembly GCA_041920505.1 of Paenibacillaceae bacterium. Classification (GTDB taxonomy): domain Bacteria; phylum Bacillota; class Bacilli; order Brevibacillales; family Brevibacillaceae; genus JBHGXV01. The sequence goes on along the minus strand of JBHGXV010000001.1, from coordinate 18,475 downwards.
GGCGAAGCCTGCCCGGTTCCCGCGGCTAACGCCTGGCGCCAGGGGCGCCGCTTTTTCAACGCGTACGGGCCGACTGAGGCGGCGGTGACATCGTCCGCCTTCGAGTGCACCGCTCCGCTCACGACCACCGTGCCGATCGGCAAGCCCTTGTCCAATTTCAAGCTGTATGTGCTGGACCGCCGGATGCGTCCGGTTCCGATCGGCGTCATCGGCGAACTGTACATTGGCGGTCCCGGTTTGGCGCGTGGATATTTATACCGGGAGGAGTTGACCGCCGAACGTTTCGTGCCCAATCCGTTTTCCGCCGATCCCGGCGAGCGGCTGTACCGCACCGGCGACCTGGTCAAGATGCGGGAGGACGGGAACATCGAGTTTGTCGGCCGCACCGACCACCAGGTGAAACTGCGCGGCTTCCGCATCGAACTGGGCGAAATCGAAGCGGTGCTCGACGAACACCCGGCCGTGCAAACGGCTGTCGCCGTCGTCCGCGAACAGGAGGGAGAGAAGACGCTCGTCTGCTTCGTCAAACCCGCCTCGCATCCGGCGGGATCGGCGATGGAGGCGGATGCCAACGTCTCGCAGGAGCACATTTCGCAGTGGCAGTCGCTGTTTGACGAAACCTATGTGCAGACGGCGGCGGGCACGGACGAGACGTTCAACACCGTCGGCTGGAACAACAGCTACACCGGGGCCCCGATGCCGGCAGACGAGATGCGGGAATGGCTTGCGGCCACGGTGGAGCGGATTCGCTCGCTTGGGCTTGCGCGGATTCTGGAAATCGGCTGCGGTACCGGTCTGTTGCTTCATCGGCTCGCGCCCGGCTGCGAAGCCTACTGGGGCACCGACTTCTCCCGGCAGGCGATCGAGCGGCTCGGCCGTCAGCTCGAAGAGGAGGCGCACCTGCCGCAGGTTCGGCTCTTCTGCCGCACCGCCGACGACTTCACCGGCTTTGAGCCCGGCATGTTTGACGGCGTCGTGATCAATTCGGTCGTGCAGTATTTCCCCAGCGCCGAGTATCTTCGCGGCGTTCTGGCCAAGGCGGCGGAAGTGGTGGCAGACGGAGGCCGCATCTTTATCGGCGATGTCCGGGACCTGCGCTTGCTGGAGGAATATCACGCCTCTGTCCAGGCGTACCAGGCGGACCCCTCGACGCCGCTCGCCGAATTGAAGCAAGATGTACATCGTCGCGTGCAACGAGAGGAGGAACTGGTGATCGACCCGGCCTTTTTCAGTGCGCTCACCCGGGTGCATCCCCGTATCAGCGGCGTGGAGGTTCACCTGAAGCGCGGCCGGTTCCACAACGAACTGAACAACTTCCGCTACGATGTGGTGCTCCACGTCGGCGTCCGCCCCGAAGCGGCCGTGGCGGCGGAGTGCAAAGACTGGTCGCAGGACGGCCTGACGGCGGAGGCGATTCGCTCCTATCTCGCCGATACGGCGCCGGATGCGTTGTGCGTCACCGGCGTTCCCAACGCTCGCGTGGCCAGAGATGTCCGGCTGGTGTCGCTTCTGTCGGGCGAAAGCGGCCCGAGGACGGTCGGGGAGTGGCGCGAGTCGGCCGACGACGGAAGCCACGCTGCCATCGATCCGGAGGTGTTCTTCCGGTGGGCCGATGACCTGCCGTATGACGTCTGGGTCCAATCCGCCCGCTCCGGCCGGGGCGAGCACTTTGACGTGCTGTTCGTAAAAAAAGGGGGCGAAGAAGCGCCGTCCGTCCGGCCGCTCTGGGAACCTGCGTCGGGCGTGCCGCAGGCGGAGTCGTTTGACCGGCTGACCAACCATCCGCTGTCCGCCCTACACGCGCCCAACCTGGCGGATGAGCTCCGGGCGTTTGCGCGGAAGCGGCTGCCTGACTATATGGTGCCTTCCCGGTTTGTGCTGATCGAGGAGTTCCCGATGACGCCCAACAAGAAGATTGACCGGCGCGCGCTGGCGCAGTTGGCGGCCGAGGACCGACGCGATGGCGAACTGGTTTTGCCTCGCGACGCGGTGGAGTTGCGTGTTTCCAAAATCTGGAGCGAGCTGTTGAACGGTCGGACGGTCGGCGTCACCGACAACTTTTTCGACCTGGGCGGCCACTCTTTGCTCGCTGTGCGGCTGATGGCCCGCATCCAGCAGGAGTTTGCGGTGAAGCTGCCGCTCAAGGTCTTATTGGAACAGCCGACTGTGGAACATGTGGCCAACGTCATTCGCAGCGAGCGCGAGCAGACGGGCGGATCGTGCCTCGTACCGTTGACCCCGGCGACGCCGGAAGCGAGACCGCCGTTTTTCTGCATCGCCCCCGCCGGAGGCAATGTGCTTTGCTACCTGGAACTTGCGGGCGAACTGGGAGCCGACCAGCCGTTCTACGCGCTGGAGTCGCCGGCGCTGGCCAAAGACGGGGCCGATCTTGGCGTCGAGGAGTTGGCGGCCTTGTACCGGGAGGAAATCCGCAAGGTGCAGCCGCACGGGCCGTACTATCTGGGCGGCTGGTCGTTCGGCGGAATCGTCGCCTTCGAGCTGGCGCGCCAGTTGCAGGCAGAAGGCGAACAGACGGCCCTTCTCGCGCTCATCGACGCCTCCCTGCCGCGCGAGGACCGCTGCCAGCTTGACGGGCGCGAGGTGCAGGCGCGCCGCCTGATGCGCTTCGACGCGTTTTTCCGATCTTACTACCGGGTGAGCCTCGATCTGGACTATCAAGCGATGCTCGCCATGGACGAGGAGCAGCAGCGGGAGTACTTCTTCGCCAAAATGGCCGGCATCAGCGCCGAATCCAGCCAGTTGCTGCCCATGATCCGCAACCTGTACCGGGTGCTCGACGGCAACATCCGCGCGGCGCATCGGTACACTCCGTCCGCGTATGCGGGCAACGTGCTGGTGCTGAAGGCGGAGGAGCCGCTTCCGGAGAGCATGCGCGAGCTGGAGTTCGACAACGCCGATCCCATGCTCGGCTGGAGCCGCTGGCTGCCAGAGTCGGCGAACGTGGTCACGGTTCCGGGCAACCATCTGACGATGATGTACAACCCGCACGTCGTCGTCCTGGCCCGCCATCTGCGCCGGGCGCTTGCCGACGAGGCGGCTGTTCTGGAAGGCAGCGCGCTTCGCTGAGCCAGCCAAAGATAAAGAAAGGAAGCCATGGAATAACCCAAGGGGAGACGACGATGGTGGAAGTATTCGTCCTGGAGATTCCCGCTCTGACGGCCGCCGGACGGTTCGAGGAACTGCTGGCCCTCGTCTCGCCGGAAAAGCGGGAGCGCATCCGCCGATTCCGCCGGGCGGAAGACGCTTGGCGGACCCTGTTGGCGGACGTGCTGATCCGTTCCGTGGTGATGGAGCGCTACTTTGTGGCGAATCGCCAGATTTCGTTTGCGTACAACGCTTACGGCAAACCATTTCTCACGCTCGACAGCCGTTTCTCCTTTAATGTCTCGCATGCCGGCAGGTGGGTGTGTGCCATCGTCGGCCAGGGGGGGCCGGTGGGCATAGACGTAGAGGCGATCCGCCCGCTGGACGCACAGATCGCCAGACACTGCTTCTCCGCCGACGAGAGGGCCGACCTGGAGGCCCTGCCGGATGCGGAGCGGCTGGCCTACTTTTACGACCTTTGGACATTGAAAGAGAGTTTTGTCAAAGCGATCGGACGCGGGTTGTCCGTTCCGCTGGACTCGTTTTCCGTGCGGCGGACGCGGGACGGGCGGTTTGTCGTCCGCCAGTCCCACGTTCCCGCCCCCTTTTTCTTTCGCCAGTACGAGCTGGATCCGGCGTATAAACTGTCCGCCTGCGCCGCCATCGACGCGTTTGCCGACAACATCACGCGGCGTGACGTGGAAGACCTCTGCCGACGGTTGCGGTAACAGCGGATGAAAGGAGTCATGGAGATGAAATGGAAGCTATTGTGCATTCCGCACGCCGGAGGAGCGGCGTCCGCCTTTCTCCGGTGGAAGCCGCACCTCCATCCGGCGCTGGAGCTAGTCCCGATCGAACTGGCGGGCAAGGGCAAGCGTTTTTTGGAGCCGCCATACAACAGCATGGAAGAGGCTGTGTTTGATCTGCTTGCGATTGTGCGGGAACAGGCGGGCGAGCGGTATGCGTTGTTCGGTCACAGCATGGGAGCCCTGCTGGTCTTTGAGTTGATGCACGCCATCAGCGATGCCGGGCTTGTGCCGCCTGTCTGCGCGTTTTTCTCCGGCAAAAACCCGCCGCACGTGAAGCCGGACCGATTGCGCCACCAGCTTGACGACGACGGCTTGTGGCAGGAGGTCGCCCGGATGGGAGGCACGCCGAAGGAGCTTCTGGCCAATCGTGAGTTGAAGGACCTGTTCCTGCCCATCCTGCGCCGCGATTTTCGCTTGGTGGAAACCTACGTTCCGCCTGCGGGACGGTTGCCGCTTGACTGCCCGTTTGTGGTCCTGTACGGCACCGGCGATTTCCTCACCTCGCCCATCCTGATGCCAGAGTGGGAGCAGTACAGCAGCCGACCGACTACGGTGCACGCCGTGGACGGCGGCCACTTTTTCATCCTCGATCAGGCAGAGACGGTGGCGGCGTTGGTGAATCGAACGATGCAGCCGCACTTGTCGCTTTCGCTGCGCCGCTAGCCGGGGGAAGCAGGACAGGCCAGTTGCAAGCCTTGTTGGCGCGGGCGCATCAGGCCAATTTTCCGAACGAATGAAAACGGTACGTAGGCGAACAACACGTCTTCGCCGTCGGCGTGCAGACAACGTGTCTTACGGACACAGACGTCTGCGCGCTTTTTTTGTGGAAAAGGAGGTATTAGCACGCATTTTTCTGACAATACTGAGAGCATAAAAACGTAAGAGGAGGAAATATAAACCATGAGTTTATTGGAGAAAACGAGACAGATCAACTCGATGCTGCAGCGGACGATGGGAGGCAGCGGTGTCAGCTATCAGGAGATGGCCAAGCTGTTTTCCAACGTCATCGCCGCCAATGTGTACATTATCACAGCCGACGGGATGATTCTCGGTAGCGGGTTCTCGCATGAGGTCCATTCGGAGGGGGAAGGGCGTTTTTCCAGCCTGCTTTCGGCCGATTACAACAACCGGCTTTTGCAGGTCACCCAGTCGCTCGCCAATGAGCCGATCGACGGTCCGTACAGCATGGTGGCGGACGAGTGGAAATCGCTGTTTCCGCAGATGATGACCACCATCGTGCCGATTAACGCGGGCGGCAGCCGCCTCGGCACCCTGGTGTTGCTCAGACCTTTCGGCTCATTTGCAACCGAGGATCTGATTCTGGCGGAGATCGGCGCCACCGTCATCGGCATGAAAATCGTCCGCCACCGCACCGAACAGATCGAAACCGAGGTTCGGGAAAAGACGTTTGCCAAGATTGCGCTCTCATCCCTGTCCTACAGCGAACAAATCGCCATTGAAAAGATCATGGAGCAACTGGACGCCAAGGAAGGCCTGCTCGTCGCCAGCCAATTGGCCGATCAGGCCGGGCTGACGCGCTCCGTGATCGTCAATGCCCTGCGCAAACTGGCAAGCGCCGGGGTGTTGGAATCCCGTTCACTCGGGATGAAAGGCACGTACATCAAGGTGCTGAATGACAAGTTCCACACTGAACTGGCGAAGTGGAAAACATCCTGACAGCGAAACAACCAGAGAAACAACCCCTCCAATCGGCCTCTTCGGACGGGTCCGGGCAACGGACCGCCGGAGAGGCCAATATGTTTTTATAGATCAAATCATTTCTCCAATTTGCCCTACGTCCGTGATACAATGGTCAAAAACTTGGGTGGGAAGGGCTGCCTTGGAAAGACTGATTCGGAATAGACAGAAAGAGGGGAAATGAATGCCGCGGTTGTTGTATCTGACGCTGGCCTTGCTCAGTTTGATCTGGGGAGGCTCGTTCTTGTTTATCAAAGTGCTGTTGCACGACTATCATCCATGGTCGATCGCCTTTTTGCGCTCCGGGTTTGGCGTGGCCGCCATCCTGGTCATCATGGCCGTGCTGCGACAACCGTTGCGGTTGGGACGCATCCCCTGGAAAGCGATGACCGTGGTCGGGCTGCTCAATACCGCCATTCCATGGGCGTTGATCGGGTTCAGTGAGACGCGGCTTTCGAGCAGCATGGCGTCCGTGCTGAACGCGACCACGCCCTTGTGGACGATGCTGGTGGGGGTCGCTTTTTTCCAACTGAGAGCTGCCCGCCGGCAGTGGCTGGGCATGGCTATCGGCTTTGTCGGGTTGCTGGTGCTGCTCGACATCAATCCGGCGCGGATCGTCTCGGTCGATCTGGCCGGGTTTGCGGGCATGATCACAGCGACGTTGTGCTATGCCATCTCCTCGCACGTGTCCAAGCGTCATCTCAACCACCTGACGATGTACCAGGTCGCCTTGGGCACGCTGATCGTCGGCTGCATCGGCAGCGGGCTGATCGCGCTTTTAAGCGAACCCTTTGCCCTGGCGCCGCTGGCCAAACCGGCCAACTTGCTATCGCTCGTCGGCATCGGCGTGTTTGGCTCCGGTGTCGCCTATATCTTGTTCTATTATCTGATCATCAAAGGCAGTCCCGAATTCGCCACGACGGTGACGTACCTGGTTCCCGTGACCGCGATCCTCTGGGGATTCACGCTGTTGCACGAGGAGATTCACGCGACGTTGCTCGCCGGTCTGGCCTGCATCCTGTTCGGGGTTTATTGGGCCGGACGCAAGCGGTCTGATGACAAGGTACGGGATGCGGCATGAAGCGGCTGTGGCGAAATCGTGCCTTTTGCCTGTACTGGCTGGGTTTGTTTTTGTCAGGAGTAGGCGACCAGTTTGGCTGGATGGCGTTGACCTGGTACGTGATGCGTAAGACCGGTTCCTCGGTGGCGATGGGTGGCATGATTCTTGCCTATCTTTTGCCCGGCCTGCTCGCCGGGCTGGTGATCGGGGTGCTGTTGGATCGCTTCGATCGCCGGATGCTGGTGATTGGGGACAACGTCGCGCGCGGCGCGTTGTTTCTATTGTTGGCGTATTTGCTGGGGAACGAACAGTCGCCCGCCTGGCTCGTCTATGCCGTCGTCGTGACGGCGGGCGCGCTCTCCCCACTTTCCACGAGCGGTGTGCAGGCGATGCTGCCGCAGCTTGTGACCGACAAGACGCTGCTCATCCGGGCCAACGCCCTGATGCAGACGCAGTGGCAAATCGTTTTTCTGTTCGGCCCCGCGCTGGCGGGCGTGCTGGTCGCCTCCTTCGGTGAATTGACGGTGCTTTTGCTGGATGCCATGAGTTTTTTTCTGTGCGCCGCTTGTTTTGCCGCACTGCCCGGCTGGAGGGGACGGGCCATAGGGCCTGCTGTTGCCGACACCGTTTCCGTCTGGCTGCATAGGCTGGTTATGGACATGAAAGCCGGTTTCGCCTATGTGCTTCAAAGGCCGCCCCTTGTCTGGCTGGTGCTGGTCACGTTCTTTTTCAACCTGTCGTACGGTCCTGTCGAGGTTGCGCTGCCTCTGTACGCCGCGAACGAACTTCACGGGGGAACCGCCCTGTTGGGGACGCTGTGGACAGCGCTGGCGCTCGGTTCGCTGGCTGGTTCGCTTCTGTTCTCGCTGGTGAACTGGAGCTGGCCGCGAGGAGGAACGCTGGCTGCGATCATTGTGCTGTGGGGAGTGTGTACCTTGCCGCTCGCCGTGCTGCCGCATACGGGCGTGGCGATTGCCGCGATCTGCCTGGCCGGGCTGGTGTTTTCTCCGTACCAGGTGTTGTACATGAGCGGCCTGCAGGCCGACGTCCCGGCGGCGGTGATCGGCCGGGTGCTGACCAGCGTCCGCGCCGTCACCGGTCTGGGTATGCCGCTTGGCGCCTTCCTTTCCGGTCTCTTGATTCCTGTTATTGGAGTGCGCGGATTATTGGCCGTCTCGGCCGTCGCCTGTATCATCGTCGGAGCAGCGGCGTTTCGCCTGTTGCGTCCCGTGCGCTAGAGGCGGGGGCGCCTCACGCCTACTTGCGGTTGACGAGCGGTGCCAACCACTCCCTGAGCTGTTCCGGCAATAATGGATAGAGCAGAGACAGCAGATGCAACCGTAGCGGCAAGGCTACTTCCGCCCGTTTCGCTTCCACCGCCCGGACGATGATTTCGGCTGTTTTTTCTGGAAACAATAGGTAATGACTTGCCTTGTCGCGGTAAGCTCCCGAGGGATCGGCGCGCCGCAAGAGCGGGGTGTCGATTGGGCCGGGCAAGACGCAAGTGACGGAAATGCCGCTTCCGCTCAACTCGTGGCGCAGTCCTTCGCTGAAGCGGATCACCGCCGCCTTGCTCGCGGCATAGACAGCCGCCTTGGCCGTGGCGACGCGACCGGCCAACGAGGCGACGTTGACGATTTGCCCGCGGCCCGCCGCAAGCATCATCGGCAAAAACGCACGCGTCACGTACACCACGCCGTTCACGTTGACGTCAAACACCTCGTCAATCTCGGTCGGACTCATTTCTGCAAACGGTTTGAAGACCGCGACGCCCGCGTTGTTGTACAGGATGTCGCAGCGGCCGAAGCGATCCTGCACCCAGTCGGCGAACGCCTGGGCCGCTTCCCGGTCGCGGACGTCTAGCGGATAGGCGTGAAACCGGGGATGACCGTTCTGTTTTTGCGCCGCCGAGCGGGAAGACAGCGTCCGGCTGGTGATGATGACGTCGTCTCCTGCGGACAGATGGCATCGGGCGAGCGCATCCCCGAGGCCGCCGCTTCCGCCGGTGATGACGACCACGCGCGACGTCTGATTCATGTGTACTCCCTCGCTTTCGGGTGTAACTTGAATGTAACCAGGGATTCCCATAATGAGTAAACCAATCGTAGCACGAGTGCAAAGGTAACACCACATCAGAGAAGGAGGAATTTCGATTGCGACTCCAGGATCGTGTTGCCGTCATTACCGGAGGAGCCAGCGGCATTGGCCAGGCGGCCGCCCTCCTGTTCGCCCAGGAAGGAGCCAAGGTGGTGGTGGCCGACTTTCAGGAAGCAGGGGGCCAGAGCACTGTTTCCCGGATTGAACAAGCGGGAGGAAACGCCCTGTTTGTCAAAGTGGACGTAAGCGACCGCGCAAGTGTGGACGCCATGCTGCGAACCGCTCTCGCTCATTACGGTCAAATTGACATCCTGATCAACAACGCAGGCGTCACCGCGGACGCGACGCTTCCCAAGATGACGCAGGAGCAGTGGGATCGCGTGATCGCCATCAACCTGACGGGCGTGTTCCACTGTACGCAGGCCGTGGTGGGGCACATGCTGGAGCGCGGCAGCGGCCGAATCATCAGCACCTCGTCCATTGTCGGCCTGCACGGCAATTTCGGTCAAACCAACTATGCGGCGAGCAAAGGCGGCGTCATCGCCATGACCAAGACGTGGGCGAAAGAACTGGGGCCCAAAGGGATCACCTGCAACGCCGTGGCGCCAGGCTTCATTCATACCCCGATGACGCGGGCCGTTCCGGAAAAAATCATCAAAATGATGGAAGAAAAAGTGCCCTTGCGTCGACTGGGCGAGCCGATCGACATTGCCAACGCGTACCTGTTCCTCGCTTCCGACGCGGGACGCTACATCAACGGCGCCGTGCTCAGTGTGGACGGCGGCCTGACATTGTAAAAACCGGGAGTATAATGGCATCCCCTGTGGCGAAGTCTAGCCCTAGGGGGTGAAGCAATGAAGCCAATCGTAAAATGCAGCGTGTCCAATTGCTCCTACTGGGGCGAAGGAAACAACTGCCAGGCAGAAATGATCATGGTGGAAGTGGATCGGCACGCCCGCCGCGATTTCGAGGAAGAGTTCGCCGGCGAGTACGGCCACTCCAGCAGCGACAGGGACACCGCCACCAGTTCGGCGGAAACCTGTTGTCACACCTTCAAGCCGAAAAGCGCGAACGCGTAGACCAAGGCTTGAGGACAAAGGAAAAGACGTATCCCGACAGGCGGTACGTCTTTTTCTATACCGTTCTATACCGTTTTGCGGATGACGGCCGCGTGCTCCGTCAGACGGCGGTGCACATCCCGCCAGGAGTGAACGCGCTGCACCAGCGGGGGCAGCGGGGAACGGTTGTAGGGCGTGTCAAACAAAAAGACAGGGATCTGCAACTCGGTGGCCAGTTGCACCGCGTTTTCCAGCCGGTCTTCCAGGAATAAATCGACTGCCCATTTTCTCGCGGCGGCCAGTTTGTCGTGCGACCCGATCAGTTCGATTTCGTCGAACGGAATCCGGTAACGGTCGAACCACTCGCGTGTGACGTCCAGATGGCGCGGTTCGCGCGCGCTGATGTAGACAAGCCGGTGGTTGCCCCACCAGTCACGCAGGACGCGGTCGGCTTCCCCGTGCACCGGTGCCAGCCGATAGAGCCGCTCGCCGTGCTTGCGCAGCCAGTCGGCAAACGCCTCTTCGCTGATTCCGTACACCGTGGCCAGGTTGTAATCGGTGCAGTCGGCGAAGCACAAATTCTTGCCAAACGATTCGTTCATCAACGGGACGATACTGGCGGGATCGGTCACCGTGCCGTCGATGTCGATGCCAATCGTTAGGGGTTTCGCGGGTTTCATCCTTTCGCCTCCAGTTTAAATTGTGCAAGCGCAACAGAAAATAAAGCTACTTCCTTCACCACAATCCTTTTTGCAAAGGGGATGAACGCGACATGACGAACGAGCAAAACGAGCGTCTGGATGGCGGGCAGAAGGAAGGGAAGCAAACGGACGCGGAATTCGCGGCCGACACGTGGATGGGGGCGGTGTTTCAACCCAAGGCGACGCGGTCGAACGGAAACAACGCCCCGGACACCCAGGCGGCGCAGACAAATGCCGATCCGTCCCCTGCTTCTTCGCTGGGCGTGCCTGCGGGCAATGACGTACTCGACACCTCGCGGCAGGCCAACGTAGTCCGCGACACGAAGTACGAGACAGGAAGCGAGATTGCCTCGCCCCTTCGCCGCGCAGACAAACCCCGCTGGCCGGTGGGCGGTTCCGCCCTCGACAGACAGGACTCGGCGGCCGGGAACCTGGGCATGGTGGCATTGGGCCTGTCCATCCTGTCTCTGTTTTTGCTGCCGTATCTGCTGGCACCCGTCGGCATGGTGCTCGGCTACCTGGCGTTGCGGCGAAACGCCAGGACGATGGGCACCTGGGCGATGATCATCGGTGCGGTGGCGATTTTGGGCGCGATCCTCATCTACCCGTACTTCGTCGCCCGCTAGACATGTACCGTGCGACACCTCTCCCGTTATGGAGGGGTGTCTGTTTTTGCATGTTTACGCGATGTTCGTAGTATACCACGTTTTTCCCGCCGTTTGGGGCGGTTGCCGCACGGTGATTTTCGTCCGGGGTCTGGTGTGGTAAGATAGGGGCAAACCACGGACGAGAGCGAGGCCCTTCCCGATGAAATTTACCAAAATGCACGGGCTTGGAAACGATTATGTCTATGTGAATTGCTTCGAAGAGCCGCTTGCCCATGTCGATCTCCCGGAGTTGGCCCGCCGGGTGAGCGACCGTCATTTCGGCATCGGCGGAGACGGATTGATCCTGATCATGCCGTCCGAGCGCGCCCATTTTCGCATGCGCGTGTTCAACAACGACGGCAGTGAAGCGCGCAATTGCGGCAACGGGTTGCGCTGCGTGAGCAAATACGTGTACGATCACGGGCTGACCGGCCAGACCAGCTTTACCGTAGAAACGCTTGGCGGCATCGTCATGCCGGTGGTGGAAGTGGGAGACGACGGCAAAGTCAGCCGGGTGACAATCGACATGGGCGAACCCGTCCTCGACCGATCCCGCATCCCGATGCTCGGCCCGTTCGGCGATCAGGTGATCGAGCAGCCGGTGGAGATTGATGGCCGAACGTTTACGATGACGGCTGTCTCGATGGGCAACCCGCACGCCATCCTGTTTGTCGACGAGGTGTGCGACGAGGACGTGGTCGCGTACGGTCCGAAAATCGAGTTTCACGAGTGGTTCCCGGAGCGGACCAACGTCGAGTTCATCCAGGTGCTCAATCGCCATGAAATTCTCTTCCGCGTCTGGGAGCGCGGATCGGGTGTCACGCTTGCCTGCGGTACCGGCGCCTGCGCGGCGGCGGTGGCGGCGATCCTGGCCGGCCGCACCGAGCGGACGGTGACCGTTCACCTCGCGGGCGGCGACCTTACGATCGAGTGGCGGGAGAGCGACAACCATGTCTACATGACCGGACCGGCCACCGAGGTCTTTTCCGGCGTCTACAGCGGAGAGATTCCGTACGCAAAAAGCTCTTAGCGCGGGCTAAGAGCTTTTTGCTTGGTGATTTGGCCAAAGACGTGAGGCACGCACCGTTCAGTTGACGCCCGCCGCGATCTTGATGCACGCCTGATGCGCGGGGTCGATCAGGCCGTCCTCATGGCGCAGGCTGTTGAGGAAGTGTATGTCGAAGTGGCCCGGGAAATTGTTGTCCGGGATGAAATCAACGCTGTGCGGCATCGAGGTCATCGACGCGGCGATGCGCCGTCCGTTTACCTCTACGATCACCGGACGCGGCTGCCAGGAGTATTGGCCGCCCCACACTTCCTTGATTTTTGCCGCGTCGGCCGCGGTCAAGGGCTCGGTGTCGGAGTGGAACGCGCCGGTCACCCGCTTGACCTGGAACTGCTTGCCGGTCTTGCAATCGGTGACGGTGGCGATCGCGTTCACCGGGAACAGGTATTGGGCCGCCTGGAACCAGTCGAGGTATTCGCCGTACTGCGGCCCCGGCGTTGCTGTCACCGGAATATGGTGCACCGGGATCTTCAGCGCTTGTCCCGCCGACAGGACGGACGAATCGCTCAGATTGTTAGCCTTCAGCAGCTCCGGCATCGGAATGCCGTGATCGATCGCGATGGTCCAGGCGGTGTCCCCTGGTTTGACGGAGTAGGTTATGTAATCCACCCACGGTTTACTCGCGGACGTCGGTGGCGGGGCAGGTTGCCAAGAGACGGAGCCGCCCGCTACGCTGCTTCCCGTTGCGGTCGTGCCGGAAGTCACCGGCTTTGTCGGAATCAGCAGTTTTTGACCGACGAGCAGGTTAGAGTTGCTCAACTGGCTGGCGTCCATGATCGCCTGGATCGTGACACCGTACCGCTTGGCCAGTTTCCACAGCGAATCGCCGCTCTGGACGGTGTAGATGATCGACTTGGGCGGTATGTACAGCGTCGTGCCCGCATACAGGGTATCGCTCGTCAGATGGTTGGCAATTTTCAGATGATCGACCGTCAGTTGGTAACGCTTGGCGATCAGATAAAACGAGTCGCCGGGTTGCACCGTTACCGCTTCTGCCGACACTCCCGCCGGCAGCAGCAACGCGCCGGTCAGAACGGTGGGAAGCAACAGGTGTTTCCATCTTTTTGCACGCAACATCTTCATTCCTCCTCGCTGCTTGTCTGGTTGCAGATCCTGCGGACGATTTTATTGTACAAGCAGGAGAATTGTGCTTGCATTGGATAAAATGTTCCAGTTCCCAACCCGGCACGCGGCGAAGGGGGCTGATATGACGCAAGACCCGGAAATCCGATGAGACGCAAGTCGGAAATCCCCGGCAAAATACGCACAAAAAAAGTGGTCTCCTGCACGCGCAAGTGCGGGCTACCACCGGGCTTTCGCAAACATGAGCGGGAAGTCGCACATCCCTGTCATTTACCCGTTATACACCTCCGTCAAAAACACGTCCGTGTCGATGCGTTCGAACTGGTTGGTCTCACAGCGGATGTTATCCAACTCCTCCTGCAGGCGCTTCAGTTCGTCCGCTACCCTCTTGATGGTCTCCTGCATGGCTACGTTGGTGTTCATGGTTTCTCTCCCCTTTTGCAGCTATCTGAATTTGTAGACTATTCTAACAAGTTGTGCAGGCTGGTGTAAAGACACCGCAGTCGGATGTAAGCGTTTGCTTTGAAATATTTTTGTGAAAACTTTGTGAACAACCGCTCGGGGAAGATGGTTGTTGCGGTTTCCTTTTCGGGCAGACTAAAACAATCGGGAAAACAGGACCACCGGAGCCGAACATGTTGCGGAACAAGCATCGGCCCGATTTGGGAGTGGAAACGGGCGTCCGTTATCGGGTATGATGAAAGGTAGTCTTTTTTGCGTTACAAGTTCTGGATGGCAGGAAGGTGTCTGTTGTGATTTATCTGGACAATAGCGCAACGACCAGACCTCATCCCGACGTGATCGAGGTGGTCAAGCGCACGATGGAGTCGTACTTCGGCAACCCTTCGTCGCTTCACCGCGCGGGGGCCGAAGCGGAAACCGTACTGAAACAGGCGCGACAGATTGCCGCCCAAGCGCTTCGGGTCAAACCGGCGGAGATCATCTTTACCTCCGGGGGCACCGAGGGCAACAATGCGGCGATCAAAGGTGTCGCCTTTCAATACCAGTCTCGCGGCAAGCATATCGTCACCACCCGGGTGGAACACCCGTGCGTCTATGACGTGTGCAAACAGTTGGAGGAGGAGTTTGGCTTTTCTGTCACCTACCTGCCGGTGGACAAGGACGGCAGGGTGTCGCTTGAAGATGTGAAAGCGGCGATTCGGCCGGACACCATTCTCGTCTCCGTGATGCACGTCAACAACGAATTGGGGACGATCCAGCCGGTCCGGGAGATCGGCGAGTACCTGAAGGCCTTCCCCAAAGTGATTTTCCACGTCGACGCGGTGCAAGGGTTCGGCAAAGTGCCGATTCACGTGCGCGACTGGGGGATCGACTTGCTGACCATTTCCGCGCACAAGTTCCACGGTCCGCGCGGCGTTGGCCTGCTGGTCAAGCGCGAGGGGCTGATTCTGCAGCCGCTGTTGGCCGGCGGCGGACAGGAGGCGGGGTTGCGTTCCGGCACGGAAAACCTGCCCGGCATCGCCGGAATGGCCAAGGCGATGCGTCTCGTGGACGAGACGAAAGAACGGGACGCGGCGCATCTGGCCGAGTTGACCAGACGGCTTCGGCAAGGCATTGCCGAGATTCCTGGCTGCGTGATCAACTCTCCGGAAACGGGGGTTGCTCCGCACATCCTGAATTTCTCCGTGCCGGGGATGAAGGCCGAGGTGCTCTTGCATGCGCTGGAGGAGCGAGGATTTCTCGTCTCCACCAAATCGGCCTGCTCGTCCAAAACGAACGAACCGAGCCGCGTGCTGCTGGCGGCCGGCATCGACCGGGAGCGGGCCTTGTCGGCGATCCGCGTAAGCGTCGGGCGCGACAATCAGATGGAGGAAATGGAGCGGTTTCTCGCCGCCTTGCGCGAGTCTGTCAACCGCATCCGTCCCTATATGAACGCGTAAAGGAGAACGTTATGGAATACGATGTAATTTTGATTCGCTACGGAGAATTGGCGCTCAAAGGGCGTAACCGGGATTTGTTCGAGGAGACGCTGGTAAGAAGCGTCAAAGAGATCCTGCGCCCCTATCCCCAGACCAAGGTGCGCCGCACATACGGCCGCATGTACGTCGAGTTGAACGGCGAGAGCCCGGGGGAGATCATGGAGCGGTTGCAGCGGGTGTTTGGCATCACGTCGATTAGTCCGACCAAACGGGTGGAACCTTCGGACGAGGCGATCAAGCAGGCGGCGCTGAAGATGGTGCGCTCCATTGATCCCGCGCCGCGCACGTTTCGCATTGAGACCAGGCGCGCCGACAAGCGCTATCCCAAGAAATCGATGGACGTAAGCCGGATGGTCGGGACGCACATTTTGCGCAACGTCGACGGAATCAAGGTGGATTTGCACCAACCGGAAGTGGTGGTCAGCATCGAGATTCGCGCCGAGGGCACCTTTGTCAGTTGCGTCACCTTGCCAGGAGCGGGCGGGTTGCCGGTGGGCGTGAGCGGCAAAGTGCTGCTGCTGTTGTCCGGCGGCATTGACAGCCCGGTGGCCGGCTGGATGATGCTGAAACGGGGAGCGGAAGTGGAGGCAATTCACTTCCACAGCTATCCGTTCACCAGCGAACGCGCCCTGCAAAAAGTCCGCGATCTTGCCCGCAAACTGACGCGCTGGGGCGGAACGATTCGCCTGCACGTGGTTCCGTTTACCGACATCCAGACGGCGATTCGCCAGCATTGCCCCGAAGATTACACGATTACGATCATGCGCCGGTTCATGATGCGCATCGCCGAACGGATCGCGGCTAGAACCGGGGCGTTGGCGCTGTCCACCGGCGAAAGCCTGGGGCAAGTCGCTTCCCAGACGCTGGAGAGCATGAATACGATTAACAGCGTGGTCAACATCCCGATTTTGCGGCCGCTGATCGGCATGGACAAGACAGAGATTACCGAAATCGCCAAGCGGATCGACACGTTCGACCTGTCGATTCTGCCCTATGAAGACTGTTGCACGATTTTTACGCCGAAAAACCCGGTGACCCGTCCGAAGCCGCAGGTCGCCGCACGGTTCGAACAGCGGCTGGACGTGGAGGCGTTGGTCTACGACGCTGTCGAGCGGACGGAAGTGGAGACGATCACATCCGAAGCGCAGGATACCGTGCTTGACCTGTTTTGACGGGCGGCGCTCATCCATACCGGGGGGAGGAGTACAACGTGATTATCCGTTACGAACGAAACGGCAAGACGAAACATGGCTGGATGGTGGAAGACGAACACAAGGTGCGCGTGATCGAAGGTGACATTTACAAGCGAAACGGCGCTCCCACGGTGATGACCGGCCTGGAGCTGTCGCTCGACGAGGTGTGCATGCTGGCTCCCTGCACGCCCAGCAAGGTGGTGTGCATCGGTGTCAACTATCGGGATCACGCTGCCGAAATGGGCAAAGAGGTGCCGAAAGAGCCGCTGATGTTCCTGAAACCTTCCACGAGCGTGATCGGCCCCGGGGGGGCGATCGTCTATCCCCGCGAGACCAAGAACCTTCATTACGAGGGCGAACTGGCCGTGGTGATCAAGAAAGAGGCGCGCCGGATCAAGGCGCAAGAGGCGGAAGATTACATCCTCGGGTTCACCTGCGCAATCGACGTGACGGCCCGCGATTTGCAAAAACAGGACGGGCAGTGGACACGGGCCAAGGGGTTCGACACGTTTTGCCCGCTTGGGCCGGCGATTGCGCCCAAAGTTGATTACGACAACCTGCGCATCGTGACTCGTGTGAACAATGAGGTGCGCCAGGACTCCAACACCAGTCAGATGGTGTTCAAAATCCCGCAGTTGCTGGAGGCGATTACGGCGGTGATGACCCTGTTGCCGGGGGATGTCGTCTTGACCGGTACCCCTCCGGGGGTGGGGCCGCTCTATCCAGGCGACGAGATTTCTGTGACGATTGAGGGCATCGGCACGCTGACCAACCGCGTGATTGCCGAGGAATAACCGGGGAAGGCGGACTGGGAAACAGCCCCTCTTCACGTGCGTAAACACGTGAACAGAGGGGCTGTTTTCCGTGGTGCCGGTTTGAATCTTACAATCCCGGCAGACACCACAGTCTGAACCGGATGTACCCTCCGGTTTACAGTTGTTCTTCGGCGATGTTCGGATCGTCGTGGGGAGGGTGAGAGCCTGGCTCGCCGCGATAGAGCCCCTGGTGAAACTCCCGGTTCTCATAGGTGAATGCCGATGTCGAGTGTTGTCCCTCTTCCCAGCCTGTCGCCTTTCCGAGACGGAGTTCGTTGGTCGGTGCGCCGTACGGACCCTCGGGAAACTCCTCCGGCAGGATTTCGTTGCGCAGCGATTCAACAGTGGACAATTCGCTGTAAGCTTGCTCGTCGTAAGTTGGTTTCGGCTTGAACCATTTCCACACGTAACCATCACCTGCCTTCTTCCTTAGTATGGAAATCACCTGATCCGTCTATGCGTGATCAGCGTTTTCCGTTGACGGGATGTGTCTCTTTGCTGTATCGTCTGGTATTGTCACGCCTGCAAGGCTGCATTTTCTTTCTGTCGGTGTCGGGGGCTTGCCTTTGACAGTCATGTTTAGATAAAAATTATCTATTGACCTAAATTAATAGATTTGCTATAGTAACTTTTGTCGCTGTGAGCGAGAGTGATGTTTAGGAAAAATTAACTCTTGCACAAACGACGGAAATGTGATAGAATTATAAGAGTCGCCGCAAGAAAGCGGTGATGCGAACATGACGATGCTCTTTGAAAACTGAACAGCGAAGCGTGATGAGAAGCCAATGTTTTATGAACCTTGATCAATTCTTTTAACTTTATTGGAGAGTTTGATCCTGGCTCAGGACGAACGCTGGCGGCGTGCCTAATACATGCAAGTCGAGCGGGGGTCTTCGGACCCCAGCGGCGGACGGGTGAGTAACACGTAGGCAACCTGCCCGCAAGACCGGGATAACATAGGGAAACTTATGCTAATACCGGATAGGGCACCTTCCCGCATGGGAGGGTGCGGAAAGGTGGCGCAAGCTACCACTTGCGGAGGGGCCTGCGGCGCATTAGCTAGTTGGTGGGGTAACGGCCTACCAAGGCGACGATGCGTAGCCGACCTGAGAGGGTGACCGGCCACACTGGGACTGAGACACGGCCCAGACTCCTACGGGAGGCAGCAGTAGGGAATTTTCCACAATGGGCGAAAGCCTGATG
>JBHGXV010000065.1:0-24531 GCA_041920505.1 Paenibacillaceae bacterium | reverse complement strand
CGATAAATTGCCAGTGTATCGTAGCTGATTTCCCTTTCAATAACCCGGCATCGGCAAGATTGCCCGCTCCACCGCAAATGCTTAGGATTTGGGTCTTGGAATGTTTTTGTATCCATTTCCGGACGGGTTCATACTTCTTCTCGTCAGCGATTGGCATGTATGGGATCACGATAAGGTCTGGACTTTTCCCCAATAATTGATCCATTTCCTCAAAAGAATAGTGCGGGATCAGATCCAGACCGCCCGTTAATGACGTGACATTCTTATCCGGGGCAACAGCAAATACATTATAGGCGTCTGTCATCGCGAACATTTCGTAGGGAACCATAAAATCAAAAACCTCTGTGGTTGGGCTTCCTAAAACGACTGCCACTGTCGGTTTGGTCGGATGATATTCGGGTACTTTCACTCCTTGTAAAGAAAGAATCGGTGTATTGCGAACGTCAAGCCAATAATCCTTCTGTGAACGAATATAACCAAATACTCCGATCCCCCCTACAAACACAACCAAAATCAAAACATACACAGCGAAACGTAAGAATAACCTCTTCATTTGGATCTCCTCCTGTTTTCCGAATTCCATTACCCAAGGAGCACTTTACATCTGTTTTATGAACTCAATATGAACGGAACAGAAAATAAAAAAGGCGCCTGCGTGGCGCTGCCGCTCCCGACTGGAACCTTTTTATGAATGTCAGCGTACGATAACTGCAATACGGATTCGGAGAGAGGAAGATCTATACGAATGTCTCATGAGGAACAAGGCGGATGGCGAAAAGACATCGCACCTTACGAAAAACCGAATATCAAGTACAGTGTGTGGCAGATCATCAATACCCTGTTGCCCTTTTTTCTGCTCTGGTATGTCGCCTATCTGAGTCTGTCGGTTTCATACTGGTTTACCCTTGCGCTGGCCATTCTAGCCGGCGGGTTTTTGATACGGATCTTCATCATTTTTCATGACTGCTGTCATAAATCTTTCTTCAAAAATCGGGCGGCAAATGAGATTGTTGGGACTCTCACCGGCATTCTGACCTGCTGCCCTTATTACCAATGGCAACATAGCCACGCTGTTCATCACGCTACCAACGGCAACTTGAATCGGCGGGGTACGGGGGATATTTGGACGCTTACGGTGGACGAATATTTGTCATTGCCTCTGCTGCGGCGATTGGCATACCGCCTGTACCGTAATCCGCTAATCATGTTCGGCTTGGGCCCGATATACATTTTTCTTATTAATTATCGGTTTAACCGGAAACGTGCCGGGTGTAAGGAACGAATCAACACCTATATCACGAACCTTGGCATAGCTGCGGTGGCTGGATTGCTTTGCTGGACAGTAGGTTGGCAAGCATTTCTCCTGGTTCAGGGCCCGATTTTTTTCATTTCAGGAATCGCCGGCATCTGGCTCTTTTATGTCCAGCACCAATTTGAGGAGTCTTATTATGAAGAGGAAGAAAATTGGGACTACGTGAAAGCAGCCCTGCAGGGGAGTTCTTTCTACAAGCTGCCGAAGATTCTGCAATGGATCACCGGAAATATCGGCTTTCACCATATTCACCATTTGAGCCCGCGGGTACCTAACTACTACCTTGAAGTGGTTCACAGCAAAAATCCACTGTTACAGGATGTACAGACCATTACGTTAGCATCCAGCCTACGATCGCTCCGTTTCCGAATTTGGAACGAGCATAGCAAGAAATTTGTGGGATTTAAGGACATTAAGCATTTTTCGGCCAAGAGCAATGAATAGGGGGAATAGGACCGCTTCACTTTGGTCTCCCCCCTGTCAAGTAGACAGACTTTAACAAGCCCTATTGTTTTAAGCTGCCTGTGTTCGGAATTGTACCGCCCCTCTGAGCTGAGGGGCTTCGTTTTGTCACTCACAAGCAATCCCAGCGTGATCCCGGTCAAGTTCCTCTCGGTACCCCGGTTGCGTGGCTGCTGACATCCGCAATTTTTTCTCTGGCCATCGCCCGATTTATCCCGTCATACATTTTTTGTGCTCTCGCCGGTCACAAGGGAAGGAAAAGAACCACAGCGACAAGAAGTAATCACGCAGCAAGTAACCGCGGTGCCGGCCAACCTTTACGGGGAAGAGAGTCGTTGGTTTTTGATCGATTGATTACGTCAACCCGCACCGGTGATGCGCCACGGGATCTCGTTTTCAAGGCGTTTACCGAAGCCAAGCACCTGCAGACGGCCACAAAATGTGGGGCAAATTTGTGTACCGTGAAATCGTTGCCCCCGAGCGAATCGTCTTCGTCAATTCCTTTTCTGATGAGGAGGGGAACACGGTCCGAGCCCCTTTTAGCGAAACCTGGCCGATGGAAATCCTAAATACGTTGACGTTCGCCGAGCATGAAGGAAAGACGACGCATCCGAAAGCTGGAAGGAGGCACCAATCAAATGATGAATCGCAAGGGTATTCATTACGACGTAGGCACGTTTACCAGGGGGAAAGACTCATCATCTCGCGATCAATTCGATCCTGCGATCGTGAAACGTGAAATGGAAATCATCAAAAACGATTTGCATTGTAATGCCGTAAGGATTTCCGGTCAGGACATTTCAAGACTGGTCATGGCGTCTGAATTTGCGATTCAACAGGGGTTGGAAGTCTGGTTTTCCCCGGCTTACGTTGACGCTGATGAACAAGAGACGCTGAAGTATTTTGGTGAATGCGCCAAGGCGGCCGAAACACTGCGGATGCAGTCGCCGGATGTTGTGTTTGTCGCCGGATGCGAGCTTACGTTTTTTATGAAAGGACTCGTCGATGGCGATACGGCATTTGACCGGATCGGCACTTTTATGAGTCCCTGGCGCTTGCTGAAAAGCACGATTCGAAAGGGTTCCTTCCACAAACGCTTGCAAGCGTTTTTGTCAAAAGCCGTGACCGTGATCAGAGAACATTTCCATGGACGACTCACGTATGCGTCGGGTCCGTGGGAAAACGTGAACTGGGACCTGTTTGACTTCGTCTCGATTGATTATTACCGCGATGCGACAAACAAGAATTCGTACCGCGAGAAGTTAAGAGATTACTTTACACACGGGAAACCGGTGGTCATTACCGAGTTCGGTTGCTGCACCTACCAAGGGGCTGAAGACAAGGGAGGGTACGGTTGGGCCATCGTGGATTGGAACAATACGCCCAAAAAGCTTACCGGCGATTTTATCCGGGATGAACATGTGCAGGCCGAATATCTGGTTGAGCTATTGGATATTTTTCACGCGGAAAACGTGGATGGAGCATTTGTATTTACATTTGTCATGCCCACCTATCCTTATAACGAACACGCTTTGTACGATCTGGATATGGCCAGTTACAGTGTGGTCAAAACCTATGCCGATCGAAAGGGCACCACCTATCCCGACATGCCTTGGGAGCCGAAGAAATCGTTTGCCGCCTTGGCTGACTATTACGCGAAGCATGCTCCCAGATAAAGGGTTACGTACACCCGTACTTGTTTTCATGGCATGATGGATTACAATTGTTCGTAGATACTCGTCCAGCATGATACGTAAAAGGAGTGCAAACAATGAATCTCACATATGAAATTCTGCCTGAAGAAAAAGCGGAATGCTGCAGAGACTTATGCAATGAACTGATGGCCTTTCAAAAGTCGAAAGCGCACATAAAACCAGAATTGTTTGATAACATGAATTTTGAAACACGGATGATCCCATCCATCAAAAAAGCAATCCACAATCATATCGTGGTCGTTAAAGATGGCGATAAACCAGTCGGTTATGTATATTCAAACATCTCTCCCAAAGAAGCCTATTCGAATGAATTCGCCACTTTTTTTGACCTTTCTTCTGTCAGCAGAAACAATGTGGGGTGTTTATCCCAATTTTATCTGAAAGAAGCGTACAGACGATCCGGGATTGGATCTGCCCTTTTCCATATGGCAATGCGGTGGTTGCAACAATTTGAGGATGTCGACGATTTTTTTATCTTTGTCTCAAACGGCAACCATAACGCCCTGGAATTTTATAAACGCAGAGGTTTTTCCGTAAGTCATGAGATATTGGACGGTTTTATAACGGTTTTGCGGTGTCACCGCCGGGATTTACCAAACCTGGGTTCGACGGAGTAAGTCTGCTCGGGGCCGTTATTTCGCCTCGGCAAAAATATCAACGCCCAAAGATTCCAGGATGTCAATCGCCTCTCGTACCGGGAGCTTGGGCAGACGGAACTCCTCGGCCACGACCTGTTCCATCTCCGAGACCGAACGCAGTTTGTGCTGCGTTTGTCCATGGTCGGCGTTGCGGATGGTCAAGATGTTGTTGAGAAGCGAGAGATTTCTCCTTTTGTCCAATTGCCAGATATGGCAGCGCAATTTGTTCATAAAGACCTCTCCGGGTTGGTTTGATTTCGCAATCGCCGGCGAGAAATCGTCGAAGCTGCGCTTCTGGTCCGGATGAAACCGCCACTCGTTGTCCGTCATCTTCCCGTGGCGAAAACGGACGTACCGATAGTACCCGGGATCTTCCGTGTCCGCCGCGATGTGAACGGTATCCACCCCAAAGCTCGAACGGTTTTCCCGATCCGTTTCAAAGCGAACCGGTTTAAAAAAGGGCGCGCACGACCCAAAGTCGAGATACATCCGCTCCCCCGGATACTCGGCCAGCTCCACGAGAATGCCCATATGCACATCGTTCAGGCTCACGAGATAGCAGTCGAAACCCAGTGCCCGCAACAACGTCATCGCATGGAAGTTCAGCGTGTGGCACGTGCCCCCAAAGTCATGCCGCCGCATATTCGCGACGAAAACCTCCATAGGCGGAATGAAAAACCCGTTCGTCTTGTGATCGCGATAGTAGATCAACTTGCTGACATTCTCAAACGCCAGGCGGCAGAGATGCGCCTGGCAAAATTCCGCCAAGAAATCATAGGTAGGGGGCTTTACGGACAACCCCAGGAAATTCAGGTATGAATCGGCCCAGTCCGGCAGTGCGGAGCGAGTCATGTGTGCCAACCCCTTTGCAAGAGAATACGAACTTCGGCTTGATAAAACAAAACCCTCTGCCGCGCGATCGCAGGAACCCCCAGATACGAAACTTATTGCTTTTAAATGTATTATAAATGGTTGTAAAAATCAGGATCAAGTCATCTTTGGGTGTACACTCCCTCTGGCTCGGATTGGGCGCGTCTGTCTTGAAGGCCGACGGATGCGTTCGCGGTTCGTCGCCGGTATGGACATCCCTCCAATGACTGTGCCATAATGGGAAAGATGTGTCGCGTGACCCATTCCGTAACGAAAGGAAACCAGCATGATGGACAATATACATCGCATTCGCGAAGAATTGTTGCGGCACCCTGTTTACCGGGCGGTGAACACGCCCGAGCGTGTCCGCGTCTTTATGCAGCACCACGTGTTTGCCGTGTGGGACTTTATGAGTCTTTTGAAGCGGTTGCAGCGCGACCTGACCTGCACCGACGTGCACTGGGTTCCGGCCCGCCACGCCCAGTACGCCCGCTTCATCAACGAGATCGTGCTGGGCGAGGAGACCGATGAGGACGGCCGCGGCGGTTATGCCAGCCACTTCGAACTGTACGTGGAGGCGATGAAAGAGTGCGGAGCAGATACGGTTCCGATCGAGCGCTTCCTCGCCGAACTGCGGGCCGGACACGACCCTCTGGCGGCGCTGCGGGCCGCAGAAGTGCCGGAATCGGTCTTTCGCTTTGTTCGCCAGACACTGGAGCTGGCGCAAAACGGCGGAACCCATGAAGTATGCGCCGCCTTCTTCTACGGGCGTGAAGACATCATCCCGGACATGTTTCAGGTGCTCGTCGACGAACTGAACAGAAACGGCCAATCGACAGACCGGCTGGACTACTACCTGAAGCGGCATATCGAACTGGACGGCGACGAACACGGCCCGCTGGCGGAAAGACTGCTCACGGCACTGTGCGAAGATTCCCTTGCGAAACAAACGGAAGCAGTGCGCACCGCTGAACAGTCTCTTCGCGCCCGCATCGAACTGTGGAACGGCGTACTGGCGGCATTGTAGGCAGGTTGATTCACAAATTTTTCGTGGACTGGTTCAATTCCTCCGTTGACTCGGCCACCTTGTCCGCCGCCAGACTGATCTCTTCAATCGCTAAAACCAGGGATTCCATTTCTTTTTCCACCTGGGCCATTTGCTCCATGTTATCCGTCATCGATCGAACGATTTCGTCAAACATTTTGCGTGTGCCCGCGGATTCGTTCTGACTTTCCCGGGCGTATCTCTGCACTTCCTGAATCGATTGAACCACATGCAGATTGACTTGAATGGACTGATTAATCAATTCGCTAATCCGGCTTACCGTGTCCTTTGTGTTCACCGACAATTTTTGCACCTCGCCCGCCACGACCGAAAAACCTTTGCCGTGCTCGCCCGCACGTGCCGCCTCAATCGAAGCGTTTAACGATAACAGTTTTATCTGATTGGCAATATCCTGCACGATCCCAACAATATCGCTGATCTGCTTGGACGATTCATTCAGCTTTTGCACCGCCTGTTGCATATGATGGGTGCTTTGGGCAATCTCCTTGATGCACAGGTCCAAATTCTCCACTTTTTGCAATCCCTCGCGGGCAAATGACTGCGTTTGCCTGGACTGTTCCGCGCTTACCCGAAACGATTGCTTCACTTCGCTGCTGCTTGACAACAACTGCTGAACGGAAGCGCTGGTCTCTTCGGTGAGCGCGGCCAACTCCTGGCTGATGCGGGCAATGTAGTCTTTCAACTCGTTTTTGATTTCGTGCTGTTGTTCGAGGATGCGAATATTTTCTTTTTCGTACGCTTCCAGCACGATTTGTTGTTCAAAATTTAAAAATTTGTTAATCGCTTTCCTGAGCGCCGTTTTTTCCTCTTCCCGGCGAACATGCCTGTCGACTAAATCGAACAGCGCCTGTTGCACATTTTGAAATGCGGCAATATACCACTTCGGATCCAATCCGATGTGTTGATGTACCTGTGCAATCTTCAGCCGTTTTTGCAAAAATTCGTCGTCAAGTCGGCCGTTGAATATCTCGATCAGGTGCTGTTTTAGCGTCACTTTTAATCGATCTACCGTACTGTGTTGTTGAATGATGCGATTCAGACTGCCCACGTCCAGAATCGTTTGGTAAAACGATTCCGTAATCGCTTCGATCGAATCCGCGACAATCGGCTGGAACGCCTTCAGCCATTTTAAGTCCTCTTCCCGCAGTCCAATCATCGCCAACTGCTGTCTGATTTCGGGATCATAAATATCCACGTTCACCTTCTGTTCGTTTGCTTTTAACAGATATGCCGGTTTCCCTGTATTCCGCTTTATTTTTAACAACATGTTACCCCCGCCTTATATATTTTTTATGGATATATGTATCGCCAGCATGAAGTCTGAGCATGACAAAGCCGATGAGTGCAATGCGAAGGAAGGATTCGCCGATCAGGAAGGCACGTACACGAATCATGCGGTGACAGCTCATGTACAGAGAAAATACCTGTGACGGAAGGGAAAAGACACTGAGACAAAAATTGGAACAGTCTGCCGGATCCGATCACCTGCAGCCAAGATGCCTGAGGAGCCGATAGGTCTTGCGGCGGTAAGTGTCCAGGTTCTCCACCTGGTCCCACACCTTCATCGAGCACCCGGCACAGCGGTATCGCTGCCGCTTGATGGTCTTTGTGACGATCTGGTTGTTCACCAGGTCTTCATACACTTGCAGGCGCGTCTCCGTCTTGTGAAAATGCGTGTGGCAACAGTATGGGCATTCCACCGGTTTTCTGGTGAAGACGTCTTCCGCGTCGTACACTTCACCTCCTGTTCCCCATTCCGCCGTGGCCCGTTCCCCTATCACCTTCGAGACCCGGCCCATCTCGCGCGTGCCTTTGACGCGCTTTCCTTCTTCGCCAACTTTCAGCATGTAGCATCGCCCCTGTTCAGGTAGTCTTCCTTCTACGTATTCACAGTTGACTTATAAACTCGTTCAGTCGCTTTTCGGCAATATCGTTTTGTCCTTTGATATCAAAAAGAATTTTCAGGTGGCTATTTCTGTGAATCGACATCCTGGCCGCATGGTATAGAAGCGGTTTTTGGTGGGCCAAAACAATCATCACCTCAGAAGTGGGCGGGGTGATCAAGCGTATCCGCAGCAATTGATTTAATGAGTTGATCAGCTTACGAACATTGTCGACGCTGTCATCATTGGGCAAGTCGATCAGGGTTGTCAGAACCCGTTTCAATTCTTCCTTTGCTTTCGTAAGATCCAACGCGTAGTAATGAAATTCCTTCATGATTTCTTCCCCCATTTCATTTTCATTTGATATTTTGTAAAACATCAAATGAAAATGGCTATCCTACTGGAAAGAACAGGATAGCCATTTTCGCCCGTAAGTCGTTGATGCACGATGGGAGGCAACCCGGCTATCATAGCTTTCGCCTTAGACCCGTGGCTTTGCGTCCCCGCCTTTCGACGGGTTTGCCCTTAACAAACTGCCAACAGATAGGTTTTGTCGAAAAATATCTTGTCTAATATACATCCATTTCCTTTATTCGTCAATAAATTTCTGGCTAATAAATCAGCAGGCAGATAAAATCTGCATGTTTTGGGCGATAATCCTATTCTCTGCTTGAACTTATGGCGGGTCTCGCTATCCGCGATTTCATCTCCTCAAAGAGGATAAGATGAGCGGATAAATCGAAGAAAGCGCACTTTGGCGATCCGCGTACCCCGCCTCAAACACGGCTTTCGGCATCCCATATATAATGCAGGATTCCTCCGCTTCGACAATGACGCGGCCCTGATGCTCCTTCACCTTTTTGCATCCTTCCAGCCCGTCTGCTCCCATACCGGTAAGGATCACGGACAGCAATCGATCGCCAAAAAGAGGAGCGGCTGATAGGAGCGTGACATCCACCGACGGTTTGTACAACGTTGGGATTGGTGATTCCGTTTTGACTCTGAGACGCTTGCTTTTGTTTCGTTGTTGTTCAACCACAGTTTGAAACCCGGAAGGCGCGATGTAAATGGTTCCAGGTTCAAGCGCGTCTCCGTCCTCCGCCTCTTTTACCTGTAACTTGCAGATCGTGTTGAACCTGTGAGCAAATGGTTTCGTAAAACCTGGCGGCATATGCTGAACGACGAGAATCGGCGCCGGAAAGTCAGGCGTAAATCTGGGGAGAAGCGCTTGCAAAGCGGAAGGGCCGCCGGTCGAACTGCCGATGATGATCAGATCCATTTGCGCTTCTCTTGGTTTCTGCATCGGTTGATTCTCTGTAGGATCAAGCGTTCGGATCGCTTCCGGGGTTTTTGCGCCAGCAGCAGCCTTTATGCGCAACAAAAAATCCTTCACGGCATCCTCATCGATCGGGTCTTTGATCAAAGCGGACTTCAGAAAGAAATCAACGGCTCCAAGCTCCATGGCATCCAATGCGGCCTGCGTTCCCGCGTCTGTAAATGAACTCAGCATGACAACGGGAACCGGGGATACGTTTTGAATTTGCTTGAGTGCCTGCAATCCGTTCATTTCCGGCATCTCCACATCCATCGTCACGACATCAGGCCGCAGACGCTGGACTTTCTCGACCGCTTCTTGTCCATTCCTTGCGACATCCAGGGTAAAAAATTGCTCGTCACTTTCAAGGATTTTGCTGATCGCTCTCCGCATAAAGGCGGAATCATCCACTACCAAAACGCCGTACTGCTGCAAAGGACGAAACTCCCTTCCGGTAATAAAAACTCTTCTCCGTGTGAACGGTCTCAAATCCCGTGTTCATTCCGGTGATGCTTTCGGCGTGGCCCAAGAACAACGCTCCCTCAGGCGCCAACCGGTCGAAAAAACGTGAAACCACTTTCTGTATGGCGATCCTGTCAAAGTAGATCAAAACATTGCGGCAAAAAATGACGTCAAACTCCCCAAGCTTCTCCATGTCGTCTAGGTCAAGCAGATTGAAGGAACGGAACTGAACCCGACTGCGGATCGAATCAATCACCTGATATCCTTCATCCCGTTCCACAAAATATTTGTTCAGGAGATGCTCCGGCATGCGCCGGAAAGACAATGAGCGTTTCGCATACCAGCCTTGTTGTGCGGTCTGCAATACCTTTTTGTTGATATCCGTAGCCAGGATCTCGACCGCGTCAAGCGGGATGAACCCGGTTTCCGCAACCATCATCGCCAGCGTATACGGTTCTTCGCCCGTTGAACAAGCGGCACTCCAGATTCGGATCGGATTCTTGCTGGTCAGTTGCGGGAGAATCATCGACTGAAACACTTCCAACTGGTTTTCTTCCCGGCAAAAATAGGTTTCATTAATCGTAAGCAGTTCTACCGCAATATCCCATTCTGCCGGATTTTGCTCCAAATGCCGGGTGTACTCCCAGATGGACATCCCCAACTCATTGGTTCGTTTCGCGATCTTGCTCTCCAGTGAAGAGAGATTTTGCAAGTAGTTCAGCCCGCAATGATCATAAATCAGTTGCCCCAATTGTCGTAACGCCATGTTTACCATAAAAACCACCATACACTTCGCGATGGATTGACCGCTGAAAAAGTCAGCTCCTTCTTCAGCGGTCGCAAATGACGTGCACCGCAAAATTAGCGCAACACTTCCAGGGATTGGCGTATAACACCCGTTTTCTCGGACAGTTCATGGGTCAGTGTCACCATACGTGCCACATCCCTGATGTTTTGCTGAACCTGATCTTTGGCCTGCTTCATTGCCAGAGCGACATTTTCCACTTCGGCTGTTTGCACTTTTGCGCCATGGGTCACCTGTGCAGCCTGTTCCGCCACGTCTTGTGCGATCTTCACAACCTGCTCAACCTGTTTCGCTTGTTCCTGGGTTGCCACCGTAATCTGACGGACTTGCTCTCTCGCATTGACAACGGCTTTGATAATCTCCTCCACCCCTTGCGCCTGTTGCTTGGTCGCCTCGGTCACTTGGGCGGCTTGATCGGTCACATTTGCAATCGAGTCCATGATATCTTTTCCGTGTTTCGCCTGTTCCCCTGTAGCGACTGTCATTTGACGCATCTGTTCACGGGCGTTGACGATCCCCTTGAGGATTTCATCCAACCCTTGCGCCTGTTCCTCCGTGGCTTGGGTCACTTCTTCCGCCTGATTCGTGACGTTTTCCACCGCTTTTACAATGTCGCGCGCTTGTTTGGCTTGCTCAACGGTAGCGGCCGTAATCTGGCGGACTTGTTCACGCGCATTTGCCACACCCTTCATGATTTCTTCCATACCGGCCGCTTGCTCTTGGGTGGCCTGGCTGACTTGTGCCGCCTGGTTGGTGACGTTCTCCACAGCTTTTACAATGTCATCAGCCTGTTTCGCCTGTTCCTCGGTTGCAGACGCAATTTGACGAACTTGTTCACGGGCATTGGCAACCCCTCTGATAATTTCCTCCACCATAAGAGCTTGCTGTTTCGTTGCTTCGGTGATTTGGGCCGATTGATTGGAGACATCTTCAACCGCCGCGATAATTTGTTCGCTTCCGTTGGCTTGTTCTCTCGTAGCCAAGGTAATTTGGCGAACCTGCTCCCGGGCGTTGACTACCCCTTTGATGATTTCTTCTACGCTGGCCGCTTGTTCCTTGGTTGCCTGCGTTACCTGTGTGGCCTGGTTTGTGACGTTTTCCACAGCCTTGACGATTTGTTCGCTGCCCTTTGCTTGCTCGACGGTGGCGGTTGTAATCTGGCGAACTTCTTCCGAGATACGTTCAATGCCGGTTACGATTTTGGCGATCGCTTCACCCGCTTCATCAGCAAGCTTGCTTCCCTCATCCACTTTTTTGGTTCCCACTTCAATGGCCTTGATCGCATCCGCCGTTTCCCCTTGAATCCCTTTTATCAGCCCCGCGATCTCTTTGGTCGCCGTCGCTGTGCGTTCTGCCAATTTTCGTACTTCATCCGCCACGACCGCGAACCCCTTGCCGTGTTCCCCGGCTCGCGCCGCTTCAATCGCCGCATTCAAGGCCAACAGGTTGGTTTGTTCGGCAATGTCGTCAATCACTTCAATAATGCTGCCGATTTGTTCTGAACTCCTGCCCAGGTTGCTGATTACATCAGAAGCCCGTTTGACGACATCGGCAATTTCTTTCATGCCAACGAGCGATTGGTTCACCGCTTTCTGTCCGTCTCTGGCATCGAGTTGAACCTTTTCGCTTAATTGGTTTACGTTTTGCGCGTTTTGCGCGACTTGTTCAATCGAGGCTGCCATTTGTTGGATCGCCGCGGACGTTTCATGGGCTGATTTTTGCAGGGAGTCCGTATTGTTTGCCACTCCTCTAATGGATTTGCCCATTTGTTCGATTGCCGCCGAAATCTGTTCGACGGAACTGGCCGTGCTTTCGGCGTTT
The DNA here is from genome assembly GCA_041920505.1 of Paenibacillaceae bacterium. Lineage (GTDB taxonomy): Bacteria > Bacillota > Bacilli > Brevibacillales > Brevibacillaceae > JBHGXV01. The sequence goes on along the minus strand of JBHGXV010000065.1, from coordinate 12,182 downwards.
CCGGCTACTTGTTGAATCGATGCCGCCATTTCCTGAATGGCGGCGGATGCCTCCTCTGCCGACGCGGTGAGGCTTTCGGCGTTGGCCGCCACGCCTTTGACCTGACTGCCCATTTGTTCGATCGCCGCCGAGATTTGTTCGATTGAACTTGCCGTACTTTCGGCGTTCCCGGCTACTTGTTGAATCGATGCCGCCATTTCCTGAATGGCGGCAGATGCTTCCTCCGCCGATCCGGTGAGACTTTCGGCGTTGGCCGCCACACCTTTGACCTGATTACCCATCTGTTCGATCGCCACCGAGATTTGCTCGACTGATCCGGCGGTGCTTTCCGCATTGCCCGCAACCTGCTGAATGGAAGCGGCCATTTCCTGGATCGCCGTTGAGGTTTCTTGTGCGGAGGCGGTCAGGCTTTCGGTGTTATTGGCTACACCTTTTACCAATTTTTCCATTTGCTCAATCGAAACCGAGATTTGCTCCACCGAATTTGTGGTGCTTTCCGCATTTCCGGCTACTTGTTGAACAGAGGTCAGCATTTCTTCAATGGCTGCCGCAGACTCCCGCGCGGACGCGGTCAAGCTTTCCGCGTTGCCCGCTACCCCTTTAATCTGTTGCCCCATTTGTTCGATCGATGTGGAAACTTGTTCAATCGAGCTTACGGTACTTGCCGCGTTTCCGGCCACTTGTTGGATCGAAGTGGCCGCTTCTTCCAGAGTGGCCAAGACCTCTTCGGTCATCATCGTGACCGATTCGGCATTTTGCGTAACTCCTCTGATCGACTTCGTCAGCTCTTCCAGCATGGTCGTCGTCGATTCAATTGCCGCTGATTGTTCATCGGTTCCTTTTGACATTTGCCCGGTTATGTCGGAGAAATTTTTCAATTGTTGTTCCACGGCTTCCGAGACGGTAATCGCCTTGGATACGGAGCCATTGGAATCGATGAATCTGAGTGCCATTTTTTTGATTTTCATGTTCATTCCTCCTTACATCACTTCTGGTAATGCGGGTCTGCGGTTCTCTATCATTTTCGAGATCCCGATTACATCCAAAATCAGCGACACGCTTCCGTCTCCAAGAATGGTGGCCCCTGAAATTCCCTCAATTTTTCCGATGTAGGAGCCCATCGATTTTACCACGATTTCCTGGTTGCCGATTAGCTCATCAACCACCAGTCCCAGACGCTTCTCGGCCACTCCGACCACAACAATGAACACGTTTTTGTGTTTTCGGTTCTGTCGTTCGATCCCAAAGTGGTCATGGAGCCAAATTAACGGAAGGGCTTTGTCCCGGATGACGGCTACGGCTTGCCCCTTGACCGAATGTATATCTCTTATGGGGATACGGACAATTTCCACGACACTGCCCATGGGCAACGCATATGTCCGTCCGTTCAGCTTGATCAAAAGCCCCGTCAGAATGGCCAGCGTCAACGGCAGTTTTATCGTAAATGTCGTCCCTTTTCCCAGCCGGGTTTCCACATCAATCAAACCATGCAGTTTTTCGATGTGGGAGCGGACAATGTCCATTCCAACGCCCCGCCCTGAGATGTCACTCACTGTTTTCGCCGTCGAGAATCCCGGTTGAAAAATCAGTTCAATCAGTTCCTGCTCCGTCATCCCTTCCGCTTCCTGAGCCGTAATGAGTCCCTTTTGGATCGCCGATTGTTTCACCTTCTGCGGGTCAATGCCGGCCCCGTCGTCTTCAATCGTCAGAACAACCTGATTTTCCTGATGGGATGCCGTAATCCGCAGGGTTCCCTTTATCGGTTTGTTCGCGTGTTTCCGCACCTTTGCCTGTTCAATCCCATGATCCAGCGCGTTTCGGATGAGGTGAATAAGCGGGTCGCCTATCTCTTCAATGACTGTCCGGTCTAATTCTGTATCCTGCCCCTCGATGACCAGATTGACTTCTTTCCCCAACGCGTTGGAGAGATCCCGGACCATTCGCGGGAATCTGTTGAATAGTTGCTCAATCGGCAACATTCGCGTTTTCATCATGCTTTCTTGCAGTTCCCCTACCACCCGGGAGATATGATTCGAGATTTGTTCCAGTTCATCGATCGTTTCATCTGTATAGCGGTTGTGTAACATGCTTCTCACCTGAGCGATGCGCGTTTGGTCGATGACCAGTTCCCCCACCAGGTTCATGAGCCGCTCAAGCCTGTCCACGTTCACTCGTATGGTCTGAAAGGACCGCCTTTTTTCGATCATGTCCTTCGGCTGTGACAAATCCCGATCCAACCGCTCCGTGGGGAAGTCTTTGCATCCCGCGTCGTTTTCGGTATAGGGACGAATGTGCACTCGCTTGACATCAACAATCTTTTTCGTCTCCGCTTCAAGCGACGCGGCATCCAGGTCGGAGATCAGCAAGCAGGCAATCTGCGCAAGCGATGACTCCGGCGTATCCAGATCCAGCTTGGGCAGGGTTTCGACCACTTCCCCCAATTGCGCGATCCGGTTGCGAATCACAAACGCACGTGCCAGCTTCATCTCACAATCCGGATCAATCTCAACCTCGCAGTGCCAGATCGGCAGCCCTTGATGTCTGGCTTCCGTCAGTTTCGCTTGTTGATCTGGCTGTAAAGCAAGTGCCTGTATCTGTGATGATCTTTCTTCTTGCGTGCTTCCTGTGCCATCAAGCAACATGCGGAGTTCCTGTATCAGCGGCTCGCCGTTTGTCTGAATACGACCGGCGACAAATTCATCACGCAGTTGCCGAAGGTGATCCAAACACTGAAACAGGAGGTTCACGATGGGTTTCGTGACCGGCAACAGATGGTTTCGGATGGTATCCAGCACATTTTCCATCTCATGGGTTACACGTTTCATTTCCTCAAACCCCATCGCTGCGGAAGCACCTTTCAGCGTATGGGCCACACGAAAAATGCTGTGAATTATTTCAGGCGACTCCCCCTCTTGCTCAAGCTGCAAGACATCTTGTTCGAGGAGTTGAAGTTGCTCTTCCACCTCATCAAGAAAGGCTCCCATAAGTTCGGACTGGTCGAACAGTTCCATTGGCAATCTCCCTATCCGTAAAGAACTTGATCAATATTGAGAATGCTGACCAAACCTTCTTGTGATTGGCCAACCCCTTCAAACCAGGTTGCGTCAACCATCTCAGCAGGTGGTTGGATATCTGGAAAGGTCGTGACTCTCTTCACCCCGTCTACGACAATTCCGATCATCTCTTCCCGGCTTTTCACTACCACGATCCGGGTGGATTGGGTAACCGGAACCTCTGCTAACCCAAAACGTTTGCGAAGACTGATCACCGGGACAATCTTGCCGCGAAGGTTAATCACACCAAGCATATACGGTTTGCTGTTCGGAACCTCGGTAACCTTTTGCATCCTGATGACTTCGTAAATGTCATAGATGCGCAGAGCGTATTTTTCTTCTCCCGCTTCAAGAACGACGTATTGGACATCAAAAGCAGTTGACATCATCAGCTCCCCCCTTTCGCGTCATATCCTTTTTGTGTGATGAAAAACAATGATTGGAAATCGCTGATTGAAAACACTGCCTGGTTGAACAAACGATGAGAAAAATATCGTGATTGAGAAATAAATGGGACATACCCAGACCACACCTGCGGGTTCGCAAACGCTACGTATAACAATCTTTGCCCTGGTCTGGCAGGTTGATAAAGTGAATGGCGGTGAGACAAAACAATCATCAAATCAGCAGCGTGGGGAGACGGGGGAAGGCAGGGGAAGCACATTTGCCATTTTCCCCCCACAACGTTTAAAACAAAAAGACTATCCCGGTAAAGAAAAGGGATAGCCGCAGTCGCTCCGAATGTCACGGAAACATCGTGGAATGGCAACCCGGCTATCGTAGTCAGTAGACCTTAGACCCGTGGCTTTGCGTCCCCATCTTTCAATGGGTTTGCCCTTAACATTTGGTTATGTAGGTAATTGTCGGAATGTGTCGATAATGTTTACAGTCATAAACTTACATGTATTTTTTAGCGTTGTCAATATGTTTTTAGGAATAAATGCTTATTCATGCTTGATGGACGATACTTTTGTACTAGAAAAGGCCCCGTGCTTGCAACCGAAAAATGAGCAGGCCGCCGCATGTATCGGCAGCCTGAATCGTTACCTCTCCTCAACAGATTTTTCCGCAGTTGCACCGGGAGGAGCAGGAAGATTCCCCAGTAATTCCGCAACACGAAAGAGGAGTTCTTCCATTTTCTGACGCGCTTTTTTCCCTTCGCGATTGCAGATTGCCTCCATGATCGTCTTGTGCCTGGCCAACACTTCCTCCGAAGGCTCTCGATAAGGAGGGGCAGGATGTTTCTTGATGAAATGTATCGTGGTCTGCCGGCTTCTTTCTAACGCCAAACGAAGGGTTTGCACCAAGTTTTGCATCAACTCATTGTGGGAAGCATCCAAAATACTCTTGTGAAAATGGTCGTCCGCCTTGACCCATTCCGCTTCGTTGGTTTGGTTCAGAGGGGTGTCGATGTCCCGTTTCTGCGTCAACCCATTTTATTTTGTCAATATTCCGTCAAAATCAATCAAAGGTTTCTTTTCTCAAACACATCGATGCGTCATAACAATCGGCGCGTGTTCATAAAACATACCAAGATGCTTGCAGCGGTGGGGGTTCATGAATATGCCTGAAAAGATCAAGCTACAAAAATTTGTCGATGAGCTGCCGATTCCCAAGACCTTATCTCCTAAGAAGCAAGGCAATGACTGGACTTATTACGAAGTGACCATGAAGGAGTTTACCCAAAAGCTTCACCGGGACCTCCCGCCTACACGCTTATGGGGCTATGAAGGAACATACCCTGGTCCGACGTTTGACGTGATGCAGTATGAAACGGTGTTTGTCAAGTGGATGAACGATCTTCCCCAAAAACATTTGCTTCCCGTCGATACGACGATTCACGGTTCAGAAATCACTTTACCGGAGGGCAGGACCGTTGTGCATCTGCACGGCTCCACCACTCCGTCCCATAGCGATGGGTACCCCGAAGCCTGGTTTACGCGAAATTTTGAACAAACGGGTCCTTTGTTTCAAAGAGAAATTTATGCGTATCCAAACATCGATCGGGCCATGACCTTGTGGTATCACGACCACACGATCGGGATTACACGCTTGAACATCTATGCGGGACTCGCGGGATTCTATCTGATCCGCGACCAGCATGAGCTGTCCCTGAATCTTCCGAAGGGAAGATATGAGGTCCCTCTGATGATCCAGGACCGCTCGTTTCACCCGGACGGTTCGCTATACTACCCAAGCTGCCCTGATCAGAAGGATGCTTGTACGCCTTATCCTTCGCTCGTCCCCCCTTTTGATGCGGATACCATTCTGGTGAACGGCAAAGTCTGGCCCTATATGGAAGTGGAACCAAGAAAATATCGCTTCCGCATATTGAACGGCTCCAACAGCCGAATCCTTACATTACAACTTGACTCCGGGGAGCCGTTTTACCAGATTGGCTCGGATGGCGGGTTTCTTGAGCGGCCCGTGAAACTGAATGAGATCGGTTTGGGTTCCGCCGAACGGGCTGATGTGATTGTGGATTTCTCCAGGCACGCCGGGCAGACCGTGACGCTGAAAAATGTGACGAAAAGTGCCTCTCCTGAAACAACAGATGTCATGCAATTCAGAGTGACCGTTCCGCTACGAAGCAAAGATACCAGTTCCCTGCCTGCTTCTTTCGGGAAAATCAACCGGCTGACGAGAAGCATGGCACAGCGAACAAGAGATCTACCACTGATTCGAAGAAAGGATCGATATGGCCGATCCTTGAATCTTTTGGGCGGTAAAATGTGGATGGATCGCATATCGGAGGTAATCGAGGTGGGCACCGTCGAGATCTGGCGATTCATCAACGTGATCGATGATGATCCCCATCCCATCCATGTCCATTTGGTAGATTTTCAAATTCTTGAACGTCAGCCATTCGACGTCGCTCATTTTCAACGGACAGGAACCCTGCTGTTTACAGGTCCGGCCGTTCCCCCGAAGCCGAATGAAATGGGATTCAAGGATACGGTTCAGACCCCCTTTGGTTACGTCACCTCCATTATCGCCCGTTTCGGCCCGTTTACCGGCCGATATGTGTGGCACTGTCACATGCTGGAACATGAGGATTACGAAATGATGCGCCCTTTTGAGGTGGTGAAAGCGAAAGACAGGGGAAACTATGGCTCTCCTGTTACGTCGTGACGTTTGCCCATGATGGCAGTTTCGCAAATGGCCGCGAACGAACGAGCAACTGGTCAAACGAAGTGGAAAAAACGAAAAACGGAACAAGATTGCGCTTTTCGAGTGTTTAAGATGGTGGCTCCACTTCTTCAATGAAACGGCAAAAATGGCTGATTCAGGAACACTCTGTTTCCAGGACAAGTTTTGCAGAACAAATGCGCCATGACCGTTACAAAAAGATTTCGATTCTCCAATCCAGTGCCCATTGGAACAGAAAAAACTCTCAATCTTTCCCAAACGAATGATCGTTTGAGAGATTGAGAGTTGATTCATTTACTCCGAAAAAATCGCGTCAATCTTTTGCACGTCTTCTTCATTCAGCTTCCAGGTCGATGCCGCGACATTTTCTTCTACCTGTTGGGGAGTCTTGGCCCCGGCAATCACGGTGGTAACAGCCGGGTTTGCCAGAAGCCAATTGATCGCGACCTGGCTCAGCGGCTTGTCGTACTTGCTGGCAATTTCCTTCAATTGATTCACTTTCTCCAGACTCTTGGCGAAGTGTTCTTTCTGGAAGAGCGGATTCAAGACAGCGCGGACGTCATCTGCCGGGATACGGGAATCGGCCGAGAATTTGCCTGTTAACAATCCCTGCGCCAGCGGACTGTAGGGAATGAACCCGATATTCTGATCTTTCACATACTTCAATTCCCGCTTTTCCACCCCTCTTTGCAGCAGGTTGTACGGGGATTGGAGCGAAACGATCCGGGCATATTGCTGCGCCTCCTGGATCTGTTCAACCGAAAAATTGGATACGCCGATATAGCGGATTTTCTTCGCTTCAACCAGTTCGGCCAGCGTCTCGATGGTTTCCCGCAGAGGGGTACGGTTAAGCGGATCGGGCCAGTGAACCTGGTAAAGATCGATGTAGTCGGTGTCCAGACGTTTCAGGCTTTCATCCACTTCGCGCAGGATATTGGCCCGCGAAAGGTCATTCTGGATTTTTCCCTGCGCGTCCCATACCAGACCAAATTTGGTGGCAATGATGACTTGCTCGCGAACGTCTTTCAAGACACGGCCCACCACTTTCTCGGATTCGCCAAACCCGTACACGGGCGCTGTGTCAAAGAAGTTGACGCCCAGTTCAAACGCCCGGCGAATCGCCGCTTCCACCTCCTGCCCGCTCACATTTCCCCAGCCTGCCCTCCCGGCGGCCCAGGCGCCAAATCCAATGACAGATGCCTGCAAGTCACTTGTTCCCAATCGTCTTTTTTCCATAGTAAATGACCTCTTTTCCTTATTTTCATTACTGGTTTTTGCGCAAGAATGAAAACGCGAGAGCAAAAATGAGGATGCCGCCTTTGACGATATCCTGGGCGAAGTAAGGCACGTTCATCATCGTCAAGCCATTGAGCAAAATGCCGATCAACAACGAGCCAAGCAAGGTACCGAGAATACTCGGACGCTTCTCGCCAAACAAGGCATAGCCGATATACGCAGCCGCAACCGCGTCCATCAGCAGCGGGGCGCCTGCCGAAACTTGCCCGGTCCCGATTCGACTTGTCAGAATGATGCCGCCGACAGCGGCCAACAAACCGCTAATCGAATAGGCAAGCACGCGATAGCGATTCACCGGGATGCCATACAAATGCGCCGCTTCCGGGTTTCCACCAATCATGTACATGTTGCGCCCCATCGTGGTATGCTCCAGAAACACATACGCGAAGAGCACGATAAGGAGCATGAGCAAAACGGAAACGGGTACGCCCCACAGATCTCCTTGTCCGATATACAGAAAAGAAGGGATGAATCTTCCCGCCGCCCCCTGCATGCCTTCATAAATGGAGTAGCCTTCCGTATAGGTAAGCTGGATGCCATTGACGACATACATCACGGCCAATGTCGCCAGCAGGTCGGGAAGCTTGATTTTGACGATGAGAAACGCGTTAATCAGGCCCACAGCGATCCCGCAAAGGAGCGGAAGCAAAAGAGCGACCAATAGCTCCTCCCGATGCAAAACTAGCGCGGAAGCCGCCGCGATGGTGGCCAAGCTGGTGGTTGAGCCTACGGAGACGTCAAAGCCGTCTACGACCAGGCTGAATGTTACCCCCAGGGCGAGCAGCGTCACAATCGAGGTCGAACGCAGAATATCTCGAAAGTTGTTATAAGTAAGGAAATGGTCATTGACGACGGAGAAAAAGATGATGACGCCCACGATGGTTAAAATGGCGCCGTAACGATAGGCAAACTCCTGTATTTTTTTGTTTCCGGACGATTTTTCAAGTGCTGTAGGTATTGGCAATATCATGCTTGCGATCACCCTCCGCTTCCAGCAGTAATTGTTCGATCGTATAGTCTGAGGGATCACACTCCCGTACGATTTCCCCCTGGGATAAAATGAGGATGCGATCTGCCACTCGCAAGGCTTCATCCGGTTCTGCCGTAAAGTAGAGAATGGAGGTTCCCTTTTGGGCAAATGCTTCGATCTGCTGAAAAATCGCCTCCTTCGCCGCGACGTCAATGCCTTTCATCGGCTCATCCAACAGGATCACCTCTGGCGTATGCCCGACCCATTTGGCGATCGCCACCTTTTGCTGATTTCCGCCGCTGAGTGTTCCCACCTGATAGTGAGGGGAACCGGGATAAATGGTAAACTCGTTAATCAGTTGTTGGCTGTACGCCAACTCACGCCGTTTGAAAATCCACCCCCGAAAAGGCAGGGACAGATGGGTGCGAATGTCGTAACGCTTCCACAATCCTTGCTTGGCTCGTTCCTCCGGGATAAAAGCCAACCCGCTTTTTACAGCGGATCGCGGACTGTTGATCCACTTTCGTTGACCGTTGATCGAGAGCACGTGACGTTGTCGCAAACCGAAAATCGTCTCCGCCAGCTCGGTCTTTCCACTGCCCAGCAAGCCAAACACGACGACGATTTCTCCCTTCCCGATGCCAAACGAGACGGGCTTGGCACCGGGACGCAACGTCAGATCGTGAACAGCAAAGCGCTCCTGGTTCAGGCGGTGTTCTTGCCGCTCCCTTTCTCGATAGGAGATGCCGCCTGTCATCGCCTGAATGGTTTCTTCCATGGACGTCTCCCCGATTTGTTTGGCCAGCACGACGTTTCCGTTGCGCAGGACGGTAACCCGTTCCGCCAACGAAAACACTTCCGCCATGCGATGCGAAACGAAGACGATGCCGATGCTCTCTTCCTTTAACTGCCGGATGATGGCCGCAAACCGTTCCGCCTCCTTGCGGTCAAAAGAGGCGGTGGGTTCGTCCAAGAGCAAATAGCGGGCCCCATGGGACAGTGCACGGACGACGGAGATGACCTGCTTTTCATACAACGAGCACTGGTGGATGCGTTTATTCACATCGACGTCAAGCCCAAAGCGCGAGAGCAATTGCTTGGCGCGTTCGCGATTCCTGTTTCTGCGGAAGAAAACACGCTTCTCTTTCCGCTGCACAAAAACGGTCAAATTTTCATGCACGGACAGATTGGGCACCAGTCCGCGATCCACTTCCTGGGTGAGAAAAACAATCCCATGCGCGGCGGCATCGGCCGGCGATCTCAGGGTGATGGGCTTGCCGTCGATCTCCATCTGCCCGCGATCCGGGACATAGACACCCGCGAGGATCTGCAGAAGCGTACTCTTCCCTGCCCCGTTCATTCCCAGCAAGGCGTGCACTTCACCGGGCTTGACAGAAAACGTGATGTTGTTCAGCACGGTTCTGTTGCCAAAACCGTGCTGAATCTCCCGCAGGACGAAGGTCATTTTTTCACCTCATCCTTCAATTTGGCCATCCACGGAGATACAGCCAGGTCGGAACTTCCCCAGCCCTTCACGTACGTGCCCAGTTGATCGAACTTCACGTCGGCTGGCAGCAGCGCCTTTTTCACCAGAACCGGTTCAATCTGGACACTGTCTGGCACGGGCTCACCCGCCACCTTTTGATAGACCAGACGAACCTGTGCTTTCCCCAGCTCGAACGGGTTCGTGGCAGATGCCGCTTCCCAAGTCGTGCCCGGCTTCATCATCAGTTGCAAATCTTCATCGGTCAGGTCGATCCCGTACACCTTGATATCCGTCCGGCCTGCTTGTGCCAACGCCTGCACGGCACCGCGCGTGAACTCATCCCACGTGGTATAGATCGCATCGATTTGCCCTTTTTCTGGATATTTTTTCAAGAGGGCTTCTACTTGCGCCTGCACATCCAGTGCGGTATTGGCACTTACCGTCCCGAATCGGGCCACTTCCTTGATCTGCGGATATCTTTTTTGGAACGCTTCGATCATCACCTGACGACGCTCCATCGGGAGATAACCGGCTACCCAAAGCACCGCGATGTTCCCTTTTCCATTCAGATCGACCGCCATCTGCTTCAGCGACTGCCAGGCCAACAGATAATCGTCCTGGTCAATCGAGGTGACACCCGGCAAGCTTAGATCGCTGTCATAGGCGACAACGGGAATGCCGGCATCGATCGCTTTTTTTACAACGGGCGCCAGCGCTTGCGCCGTTCCGTTGTTCACCAGGATGGCATCCACTTTCTCATTGATCGCGGCTTCCACATTGGAGGCCATCTTCGCGAGGTCGTTGTTGGAATCGTAGATTTTCAGAACTCCCCCGAACGCCTCCACCTGCTCTTTGATCCCTTTGCTGTACTGTGCAAAGAACGAGCCGGAAGTAATCCGCGTCACCAAGGCAACCTTCAAGCTCTTTTTCAACTTCTCGGGAACTTCGGAATTCGCACTGGCGGCCGTGTTTTGTAGCGTTGTGTTTGTGGTGCCGGTATCAGCAGCCGGCTGCTGGGGACTCTGCGCCTGCGGCGAATTTTGCACGGGTGCTACCGCATCTTGTTCATTCGTGCAAGCTGTTACCCCAACGAACAACGAAAAAATAAGAAGGATGGACAACCACTTTTTCATATGTATAATTCCTCCAAAACAAATATTTTTACTAGGAATTAAACTGCTCACACAGGCGGTTGTCAATACTTTTTCGCTAAAAAACATACTTGACAACTATGATTAGTCGGATTTTAATAGTAAAAAAACTCTGCATGATGAGGTGTGAAACAGATGGCAAAGAAACGGATTGACCACGTAGGCCTGGTAGTCAAAGATTTTGAGAAAGCAATCGAGTTCTATCAAACGATTGTCGGTTTTGAGCTGAAGGCAAAAATCACCCACACAAACGGGATCTTCCAGCTTGCCTTCCTCGGATTTGGCAACTCGGACGAGACGGAACTGGAAATCATTCATGGCTATAACGACAATCTACCTGTGGAAGGAAAGGTTCACCACTTCGCCGTGAACGTGGAAAATCTGGAAGAGGAATACGAGCGGGTGAGCAAGCTTGGGGCGCAGTTCGTGGATAAAGAGATTGTCACGCTACCAAATGGCTACCGCTATTTCTTCATTTACGGGCCCGAAGGCGAATGGATTGAGTTTTTCCAACGATAAGAAAAAAGACTGGCATGATGTCGCTTGGCATATGACTGGCGATCATACCGGACAGATGAAAGCCACTTTCGTTTTGGGAAGTGGCTTGATGTCCATGCCACATAACCAGCTTTTTTGTGCATCAGTTCGGAGTGACGAAGCGCTTTGCCAAACATCACAATCACTTCTCCTGGTAACTACCAACACATTAGAAGGGGCATTCCTGAACTGACGGCCACCCCCTGTCCAAACGCAAACCCTTTGTATTTTTCTATCTCATTTTTTATTTCCGGCTAGAACCCTACTCTTTCGTATTCCAAGATTCATGAAACGATAGGATGGGGTCGTAAGCACAAACTCCTCCACTTCCTCGATGTCAATACCGGCTTGTCAACGCCGACTTATTTTTGACCCACTATCGCCGGTTTTAAATTGACCCACCCCGGCGATTTTTGTTGATTATGAAGAGGAGGGAGAGCTGTAGGCTCCAGTCCTCATCTTTTCACGAAGTCGGTAACTGTTTCCTCGGATGTTGACAATGTGAGAGTGATGCAAAAGCCGATCCAATATCGCTGTAG
>JBHGXV010000063.1:0-64457 GCA_041920505.1 Paenibacillaceae bacterium | reverse complement strand
ACCAAGGGGTCGCAGGTTCGAATCCTGTCTTCCCGACCATTTTTTTATATGAGCCGGGGTGGCGGAATAGGCAGACGCAACAGACTTAAAATCTGTCGGGAGTTTCTCCCGTACCGGTTCAAGTCCGGTCCTCGGCACCATACGACATCACATGCGGGTGTAGTTCAGTGGTAGAACTCCAGCCTTCCAAGCTGGCCGCGTGGGTTCGATTCCCATCACCCGCTCCATCTGACACATACGACAGGCAGAAGCAAACCGCTTCTGCCTTTTTGCATTCTCATCCACCCGGTCCAGCAATTCCCTGAACGGTTCTCACGCGAAACGTTGACACTACAGATACACCCAATCGCAAGGGAGGTCGGCCGATGAACAAACGCATGTGTCTTACAATGACGGTCCTGGCTGTTGCCGCCGGATTGGCGGGATGCACGACCGCATACAGTCCGGTTCCGGGACAGCCGCCCACGGCAAAAACGTACGCGGTGTACAAGGCGTTGCCGCGAGACGGGATCCGTCTCACGCAGGTGCCGGGTGTCGTCGACATGCTGAGCGGAATGGTCACCCGATAGGCCCGGACTCGTCCGGCGCGGCGAACCGCATGGGTGTAGTTCCTCCTGTTCGTGCGACAGGAGGCATTTTTTCTGCATAAAAAAATAAACCAGCTCCTGTCCCTCCCTGTGCGGAGCGGAAGGAAGGAGCGGCCGGTCACAGCAGCGGCGAGTAGTCGTGGTTGTAGGGAATCGTAATGAAAAACCGGGTCAGATTCGGGCCCGATTCGCAGCGGATCGTCCCGTGATGTTTCTCGATGATGTTTTTGCAAATGGACAGCCCGATGCCTGTCCCGTTGTCCTTGGTGGTGAAAAACGGCTGGAACAGTTTCTCGACGATGTCCGGCGGGATAGGCTCGCCGTTGTTTTGGACGATGATCTGCACGTGGTCCGGCATGCAACGGGAGATAATGGCAACCCGCTTGTCCGTTCGCCCGCGAACGGCGTCGATGGCATTGTTGAACAGATTGACCAGCACCTGTTTGAGACCTTCTTCGTAACAATAGAGCGAACAAGACTGGATGTCCTGCTCGAACTGAATGTTTTCGGCAATCAGCCGGGGAGTGATCAGCATCTCGACCACCTCGAACAGACTGCGCAGGTTCACCTGTTTGAACACTTCGTCGAGAATCGGTTTTTTCGAAAAACTGAGAAAACCGGTGATTTGCCGGTGCAGATTTTCAAATTCGTGCATGATGACCTCAATGTAGGACTCCAGTTCGGCGTTTCCCTGTGTCGATTCGCGGATCAGTTTGAGGAACCCCTCGATGGCGCACAGCGGGTTGCGCAGTTCGTGAGCCATACTTGCGGCCAGTTTGCCCAGGATCGTCAGTTTGTCGTTATGCAGGTACGAGATCGTTTCTTCTTTCTGGCTCAGTTCTTCGTTTACCAGTTGTTCGAAGTAGTAGACCGACCAGTACAACCCTTCGTCGATCGACTCGCCGATGCGCCGCTCCAGAAAGTGGATTTCCTGCTGACTCAGCGCCCAATACGGCAGAGCCGGGCGCACCACGCTCCAGAACACGTTGCGGAACAACTGGTAGCTGCGCAAAATCGACGAAAACGGCACTTGCTGAGAACGCATCCAATTGCCCATGTCAGCCGACCATGCCTGCAGATCGTCGTGCACGTCTTCGATCAGGGAACGGGCGATCAGCATCGTGCGCCGTTCCGCAAAATCCACGGGAATGACCAATTGGTTGTCCAATTGAAGTTTTTCTTTGATTTCTTCCTGCCAGCGGTTGGTGATGGTCGTACTCAACGTCATAATGCGCTGTGAAATTTCATCAAAATTTATGATCAATGCCTCCATTTTCCGTTCTCCCCCCACTTTATCGTATGGAAGGAAAGAGACAATTGCAAGAATCTTAATACCGATTCTCACAAATATCGTTAGTCAAATTCCGACAAAAACCAGCATGATGATGGGACTTTCCCCCTAGGGCTTGTCATGAGCGGACAGGTTTTCACATATGGTAGGAACAGGGGTGGGGGATCGGAATGGACGGGGCGTTTTGGCTCAAGTTTGTGAATATCATCGTGATTGATCTGGTGCTAAGCGGCGACAATGCCGTGATCATTGGCATGGCGTGCCGCCATTTGTCCGTGAAAGACCGGCGCTCCGCGGTCTTTTACGGGACGCTGGGAGCAGTGCTTATGCGCATCGGCCTGACGGGCATGGCTACTTGGATGCTGGGGATTCCGCTGGTAAAGGCCGTCGGCGGCGCGCTGCTCTTGTGGATCGCGGTGAAGCTGTTGATCGCCAAGGAGGCGGAGACGGTGGATGTCGCCTACAGCCGCAGCAAGGGACAGGCGATCCAGACGATTATCCTTGCCGATGTGATCATGAGCCTGGACAATGTGCTGGCCGTCGGCGGCGCCGCACACGGCAATATCTGGCTGGTACTGTTCGGTCTGGGGCTGAGCATCCCGCTGTTGATGTGGGGCAGCGCGCTGGTGGCGCGGCTCATCAATCGCTTCCCGGTGCTGCTGTATATCGGCTCGGCCATTCTGACATTTACCGCTGTGCAGATGTTTATCGAAGATTCGTACATAAGAGACGCCCTAAAGTCCATGCGGGTGGAAGTGGGCTGGCTGCCGGCCGCCGCCGCGATGCTGGTGATGGCGCTCGGCAGATGGGCGAGACGCGCAACATGAACATAAGGCGGAGCGGCAGGAACAGGGACGTGTAAACAAGGGCGCGGGGCCGCGCCTTTTTTGCGTTGCAAATGTCGAAGACGGGGCATACTAGTGGCAGACAAAACGTAAGGAAAGGATTCGTGTGGGGATGAATTCTGCCATTTTATCGCTGTGGGGAGTGTGGGACTATATCTATCAACGCTGTTCCCGTCTCCAGTACGTGGAAAAAGGGCGAAACATTTTTCGCATCGTGGTGCTTCGGTATCGGGGCGAGCCGTTAACCACCACCGACGATCGGCACATCCGTCCCGGCGACCTTATCCTGAAGCTGCACCTTCACAATTACCATTTCGCCAAGCTGTGCAGAGGAATGCGGGATGAGACGCGAATCGTCCTGCTGCTGCGCAAACACATTCTTGAATCGTTGCCGCAATTGGCCGTGTTTCTCGCTTCCTTGCCGCAAGTCGACGAAATCAAAGGGGTCGTGGGCACGACGATGATCCACAAAGGGGCGGAACCGTTGGGGTTTTCCGTGTCCGACGTGCCGATGACCTGGTTTTTTCGGTACAAGCGGTGGTACCTGAAGCTGATGGTGCGCCTGATTCATCCGGACGGAAAGCGCAAACTTCGCCGCTTCGACCACTCCCAGCCGCTGAAGCGGGTTTACATATCCAAGGAAGAACTGTTTCGCCGCTATTTGCCGACGGGCCAACCGGGAGAAACGAATCGATGAAAAACGTGGTGATTTGCACAGAAGACTGGGCGGGCAGCGGACATCACATGGCTGCCATCGCGTTGCAACAGGCGATACTGGAGCGGGCGCCCGGGGTGAATGTGCGCATCGTCGGCGGTGTGGCGACGGCGAGTCCGTTCTTGCTCCGCCTGTCGCGCCGCGTCTATGCGGCCGGGCTTGCGCACGCGCCCGAATGGTGGCAAGCGCTGTACGACCGTGAACACATCTGGAGTGGGATCTTGCGAAAACCGCTGGGCAAGGTGTTGGGCAAAAGGCTCTTGCGTCGGCTGATCCAGCAGGAAGCGCCTGACGTGGTCGTCGCCACCCACGCCTATTGCGTCGGCGCGCTGGCGGAGGCGAAACGAAAAGCGGCAAAGCCGTTTTGGCTGGGGGCGGTTTTGACCGACTTTCACGTGCACGGGTTCTGGATACATCCGGAGGTGGACGGCTACGTCGTGCCGCACGAAGAGATTGCCCGGGAGCTCAATAGCCGCTACAGTGTCGACGCGGACAAGATTCACGTCCACGGCATTCCGGTACGTCCGCCGTTCGCCCGCGGACGGGAGCGGGACAAGCGGGAGTGGCGGCAACAACTCGGGTTAAAACCAGGGGGGTTTACCGTGCTGATCTTGGGCGGAGAAGGCGGGCACATCGAGATGACCTCCGTGGTACAGCGGCTGATCCAAACGGGACGGCCGTTGCAGATTGTCGTGATTACCGGCAGGAATGAACGGTTGCGGCACAGCTTGCGCGAACAGTTGCACGATGTGCTGCCCCACGCCGTCCATCTCCTGGGATACGAACCGTCCATCTGGGAGTGGATCGGGGCGGCTGACGCGATCGTCACCAAGCCGGGCGGGTTGACCTGCGCCGAAGCGTTGGCGATGGGCACGCCGCTCGTCCTGTTTCAGCCGCTGCCGGGGCAGGAGCGGAGAAACAGCCGGTTTTTGCGCGATCAAGGCGTGGCCGAAGAAGCGGCCACCCCGGACGAGATTGTCCGCATCCTGGAGCGTTGGCAGCGGGAAAAACGCTTGTGGCAGGCGGCGGCAGAACAGCACCGCCAGTTTGGCCGCCCCGACGCCGCCTACCGGACAGCCGATCTCTTGCTGGCAAGAAAAAGGGAAGCCAAAGTAGACAGAATTTACTAGTCAAAAGAGAACGGGAATGTGCATGTTCCCCTCCCGCTTCAGACATATTAAAAGTACAACCAGCGAGGAGGTGAACAAGCATGGCAGCAAACAACAGCTCAAGCAACCGGATTCTCGTACCGCAGGCCAACCAAGCCCTGGATCAACTGAAGTACGAGATTGCGCAAGAGTTTGGTGTTCAGCTTGGTGCCGACACGACGTCCCGCCAAAACGGTTCTGTCGGGGGAGAAATCACCAAACGTTTGGTTAGCTTCGCCGAACAACAACTCGCTTCTCAGCGTGTCTAACCTGCATACCTGGATGAAGGGACTCCTGAACGGGAGTCCTTTCTTATGTACGGGGTATGTGCGGGCGTACGGGGACTGGCAAGTTTTACAGATTGATTCGCGTCCAACATCCGGTAAAATGGGACATAGGTTCCTCGAACGATGGAAACCTGTTGGAAGTCTCATAAACAGGAGGTTGATGATGGCAAGAAAGTGGTTGCTCGCCTCCTTGGCCGCCCTGTCTTTGATGCAGGCGCCAACCGTCGAGGCAGCGTCGAACCATTCCCCGTTTGTTGACATTTCCGGACATTGGGCAGAAAAACAGATTGACGAACTGTACCGTTACGGGGTGGTCAATGGCTACGGAGCCGGCCAATTCCGCCCGGACGAGGCCGTCACCCGCGCGGAACTGATCGTCATGCTGCTTCGCGCCAAAGGGATTCAGCCTGTGCCCGCCGCGTCTTCGTCGTTTGTCGATGTCCCGCGTGACAACTGGTTTTTCCCCTATGCCGAGACGGCCTACCGACTTGGCTTCATCCACGGGGAAGAGGTCAACGGCACGCTTTACTGCAAGCCGGATGATCACGTGGAAAAACAAGAACTGGTCACGATTTTGCTGAGCGCCAAAGGAGACAGCGGCCGGGTCAACCAGTTGCCCTGGTCGACGGCGATCCAGACGCTGAACCGGTATACGGACGAAGCGCAGGTAGTAGAGTGGAATCAGCGCCCGTTGGCGTACGCCTTGCGCAAAAAAATCGTCGCCGCCGCGACGGACGATCTGGCGCCCAACCGGGTGATCACCCGCGCTCAAGCAGCCAGTTACGCGGATCGGACGTTGCTTCAGCCGCGACTGGCAGAAGGGCGCAAGCAGACCGAACACCCCGCCGCGTTTACGTACAAGCGCATATTGTACGTCGAGACGACCGCCTACCATGAAGACACCAAGTCGTATCTCGGTTGGCCGTTGCGCCTCGGTGTGGTCGCCGTTGACCCCAACGTAATCCCGCTCGGTACGCACCTCTACATTGAGGGGTATGGGTATGCCGTCGCCGCCGATATCGGCAGTGCGGTGAAAAACAATCACATTGATGTATTTTTGCCTTCCCTTCAAGCGGCCAAAGCTTATGGAAGACAAAAGGACACCAAAGTGTACGTCTTGGATTAACCAACATCTGGAACATATTCCCCGTCTTTTCAACTCATACTAGAGGAGGAAAGGCGGGGATTTCTGTTGTTCGGCATGTTTGGGATTGGGGCCATCGCAATGTTGGTGCTGTTGATCGCGATCACCAAGGTGCGTGTTGCAGTCACGTATGTCCGACTGGGCGCGAACGACCATCTGGTGCTGGACGTATCGGTCTGGTTCGGGCTGATCCGGCGGAAGTACGACATACCGGTCATGAAATGGATGACCACTGACAGCGGGCCAACGTTTGCCATGAACGTGCGCAAAAGCGGCGAACCAGAGCACAACGGGCATGTGTTTATCGACGAAAAGGCCATCAGACGGTGGATGCGTGTCGCAAAAGAATGGCGAAAGAAGGTGCATGACCTGTACCCGATTTTACGGTGGATCTTGCGCCGCTTTCGCCTGGAACGGGTGGAGTGGCACACGGCCTTGGGCATCGGCGACGCGGCTGCTACCGGAACGCTGACCGGACTGGTCTGGGGGGTGAAAAGTGTCATCCTGAGCACGGTGTCCCACTATGTCACCTTGCGCGCCATTCCACGGATGAGCGTACAACCGGTCTGGAATGGGAATATCGTCCGCACCAGATTCCGCTGCATACTGACCTTTCGGATCGGTTACGCTATAGTGGCAGGGGTCCGCATTCTGCTGAAACTTAGGAAAGGGCGTGAGCGAAAATGGGAGACCACCCCATCCAGGGCTTAATGAAAACCACGATGGAAAACCTCAAGCAAATGGTTGATGTGAATACCATTATCGGGGATCCCGTAGAGACTCCTGACGGAAGTGTGATCTTGCCGATTTCCAGGGTTGGCTTCGGATTTGCGGCAGGGGGCAGCGAGTTCGAGTTTCATCACGACGACCACACTCACGCCGGGGTCGACCATCCGTTTGGCGGCGGGAGCGGCGGCGGTGTATCGATTACGCCGGTTGCTTTTCTCGTCGTCGGCAAACAGGGCATCCGTTCGATACCGCTGGAAAATTCCACACATCTGTACGACCGGATCCTGGATTCGATTCCGCAGTTCATTGACCGGGTGCAGGGGATGATGTCCTCCAACCGGGAGGCGACATCGGCCAACACGCTCATTACCGCCGAAGAGGATTTGGACACGTTGATCGAACGAAGCTGACAAGCGCATGAAAAAAGCCGCTCTTTTTTGGGAGCGGCTTTTGGTTAGTTCAAAAGGTCTGGTTGAAAAACAAGCCACAGGCGGTTGCCTGTCGGTAAAACAGGGAAGGCAGCAGGTAGGCGGTGTACGGATTGGCGGCAGGGAGAACCGACCACAGGAAGGAACCGGGCGGCGATTGTTGCAGGCTCTTTGCCGCTTCTCCCAGGCGGGCCGCCAGCCCGTCTGGTCCGGCCAGCGCTTGTTCCACCAGCGGAAAGTCTTGATCGATCGCCTCGTTCAGCGCTCGCTCGTCAAGGGTGAGCCTTCCGCCCGCCGTTTGCCTGATGCCGACCGCTTCCCAGCGGGAGACATGTTGTGCCGCCCACTGTGTCCACATCTGACGCAGGCCGGAAGCGAGCCGCCCCGCTTGCTCGTCGAGAAAGCGGAGAAAGCGGTTGTAGTGATCGATCAGCGTTTTCACCCCGACGACGGCGGCCTCCTTGTCCACGCCGCCTGTGCCGGTGACAGGTCCGTCCGTCGTTTTCGCAAATGTGACCTCCGTCTTCCTTCCACTGATCGAAAACGCCCCCGATTTGGCGCGGTTGCTGTCAGGGAGCGCTTCGGACGAGTCGGGAGTGAACCCCTTGACAGCCTGTTTCAGTTGGTTGAGCTCCTCAAACAAGCGGGACAAGGCGGTGGCTGTGTCCATGCTCCATTCCCGCTGTTTGTGATACAGGTTGTAAAAAGAGTGGGCGGCCAGCGGATTCACCGGGGCTTTAAGCGAAGCCTGAACCATCTGCAATTGGTATCGGTTGATGCCTTCGGATGCCAGCACATACGGCATGCCCCGAATCATGCCCCCCACTCCTTTTGGTCGAACCGTCTTGTGACCGGCCGCGTTCAAGCGGCCGGTTCGTGTTCGCGGATTACTCCAGTTCCAGCAACAGGTCGCCCGCTTCGATCGTGTCGCCCGCCTTGACGTGGACGGCCTTGACCTTGGCGTCGGCCGGCGCTTGCAGGGTGGTCTCCATTTTCATCGCTTCGCTTACCAGGAGGTGTTCCCCCTTGCGCACCTTGTCGCCCGGCTCGACCAGCACTTTGAGCACCTTGCCCGGCATGGACGCGCCCAGTTGGTTCGGATTGTGCGGGTCGGCCTTGGCGCGCCGCAGTTCGGTCACTTGCGCCGACTGGTCGCGCACGGTGATTTCACGCGGTTGGCCGTTCAGCTCGAAGTAGATGATCCGGTTGCCGTCCGGATGCAGGTTGCCGATCGACACCAGCTTGATGATCAGCGTTTTCCCTTTTTCGATGCTGACCGCCGTCTCTTCGCCGGCGCGCAGGCCGTAGAAGAACGTCGGCGTGTCCAGGTAGGAGAGATCGCCGTACTCTCTCAGGTTCTGGTCGTACGTAAGGAACACCTGCGGGTACATGATGTAGGAGAGCACATCCAGCTCGCTTACTTCGCGTCCGGTCTTGGCCGCAAGCTCCTCTTTCACCTTGGCGAAGTCGATCGGGGCGAGCAGTTCGCCGGGACGGGTGGTGAAGTAGTCGCGCCCTTTCAGGATGATCTTGCGCAATCGTTCCGGGAAGCCGCCCGGCGGCTGGCCGAGATAGCCCTGGAAGAACTGGATGACCGAATCCGGGAAGTCGAGGCGTTCGCCTTTTTCGTAAATCGACTCTTCGGTCAGGTTGTTCTGCACCATAAACAGGGCCATGTCGCCCACCACTTTGGAGGACGGGGTGACTTTGACGATGTCGCCGAACATCCGGTTGACGGTGGCGTACATCGCCTTCACTTCGTCCCAGCGCCCTTCCAGTCCGACCGCCTTGGCCTGCTGCTCCAGGTTGGAGTATTGGCCGCCGGGCATCTCGTGAAGGTAGACCTCGGTGTTGCTCGCTTTCATGTCGCTTTCAAAGCCCTGGTAGTACGGGCGGATGTCAGCCCAGTAGTCGGCCAGTTTGTTGAAGTTCTCCAGGGACAGGCCGGTGTCCCGCTCGGTCCGCTCCAGCGCGGCCACCAACGCATTCAGGCTGGGCTGGGAGGTAAGCCCGGACATTGAGCTGACGCACACATCGACGATGTCCACGCCCGCTTCGACGGCCTTGAGCAACATCGCGCCGCCGTTGCCCGAGGTGTCGTGGGTGTGCAGGTGGATCGGGATGCCGATCTCCTGTTTCAGCGCACGGATCAGCTCATAGGCCGCATACGGTTTGAGCAGACCGGCCATGTCCTTGATCGCCAGGATGTTGGCCCCGGCTTTTTCCAGATCTTTGGCCAGGTCGACATAGTATTTCAAGGTGTACTTGGTTCGGTTCGGATCGAGGATGTCGCCCGTGTAGCAGATCGCCGCTTCAGCGACTTTGCCCGCTTCGCGCACGGCGTCAATCGCCACCTGCATCCCCGGAAGCCAGTTGAGGCTGTCGAAGATGCGGAACACGTCGATGCCGTTTTCCGCCGACGCCTTGACGAACGCCTGGATCACGTTGTCCGGATAGTTGGTGTAGCCGACGGCGTTGGCTCCGCGCAAGAGCATCTGGAACAGGATGTTCGGGATTTTTTCGCGCAACAGTTGCAGGCGGTCCCACGGCGATTCGTTCAGGAAGCGCATGCTGGTGTCAAAGGTGGCGCCGCCCCACATCTCCAGCGAGAACAGGCCGGAAGCCAGTTTGCCCGTCGCTTCGGCGATCGCCACCAGGTCGTAGGTGCGCACGCGGGTGGCGAACAGCGACTGGTGCGCGTCGCGGAAGGTGGTGTCGGTCACCAGCACCTTTTTCTGTTGCGAAATCCACTTGATCAGGCCGTCGACGCCTTCGCGTTCCAGGATTTGCTTGGTTCCGTCCGGATACGGCTGCGAGAACGGCGTCTTCGGAATGCGCGGCCTGTCGAAGTGCGGCTTCTTGTCGCACTTGAGTCCCGGATAGCCGTTGACGATCACGTTGCCGATGTAATTCAACAGCTTGGTGCCGCGGTCCTGGCGGCCGGGGAAGACGAACAGTTCGGGTTTGGTGTCGATAAACGATGTATCGTACTGGCCGCTCAAAAAGTCCGGGTGGGTGACAACGTTTTCCAGAAACGGCAGGTTGGTTTTCACCCCGCGAATCCTGAACTCCCGCAAGGTGCGGAGCATCTTGCGCGCCGCCTGTTCAAACGTCGTGCCGTAGGTCGAGATTTTGACCAAAAGCGAATCGTAGAACGGGGTGATGATCGCGCCGGGATAGCCGTTGCCGCCGTCCAGGCGCACGCCGAACCCGCCGCCGGAACGCCACGCGAGCAAGCGGCCGGCATCGGGCACGAAGCCGTTTTCCGGGTCCTCGGTGGTGACGCGGCACTGAATGGCGTAGCCGCTCATCTTCACGTCGTTCTGGCCGGTGATGCCGATTTCCGGGTCGGACAAGGCATGTCCCTCGGCGATGCGAATCTGCGTCTGCACGATGTCGATGCCGGTGATCAGTTCGGTGATCGTGTGCTCCACCTGGATGCGCGGGTTGACCTCGATGAAGTAGAACTTCTGGTCTGGCGTGAGCAGGAATTCCACCGTCCCGGCATTGCTGTAACCGGCCTGCTTCATCAGTTTGAGCGCGGCCTCGCAGATGGCTTCCCGCAATTCGGGGCCAAGCGACAGGCTGGGAGCCACTTCCACCACTTTTTGGTGGCGGCGCTGGATCGAGCAATCCCGCTCAAACAGGTGCACAATATTGCCGTACCCGTCGCCGATGATTTGCACTTCGATGTGCTTCGGCTTTTCCAGGTACTTTTCCAGGTAGACCATGGCGTTGCCAAACGCGGATCGCGCTTCGGAACGGGCCCGGTCCAACGCTTCCTGCAGCTCTTCCTGGCTGCGGACGATGCGCATGCCGCGTCCGCCGCCGCCTGAGACCCCTTTGATGATGATCGGGTAGCCGTGCTCCTTGGCGAACAGCATCGCCTCCTGCAGCGACTCGATCGGTTCCGGCGTCCCCGGAATGACCGGGATGCCGGCGGCAATCGCCATTTTGCGGGCCTCTACCTTGTCGCCGAACTTTTCGATCAATTCGGGTGACGGGCCGATGAAAATGATGCCTTCTTCCTGGCAACGGCGGGCGAATTCGGCATTCTCGGAGAGAAAGCCGTACCCGGGGTGAATCGCGTCCACGTCGTTGCGCTTGGCGACCTCGATGATGCTCTCGATGTCGAGATACGCCTCGATCGGTCCTTTGCCTGCGCCAACAAGATACGATTCGTCCGCTTTAAACCGGTGGATGGACACGTTGTCCTGCTCCGAGTAGACAGCGACGGTGCGGATGCCCAGTTCGGTAGCCGCGCGGAAAATGCGGATGGCGATTTCGCCGCGGTTGGCCACCAGCAGACGTTTAATTTTTCTCTGTTTCAACGATCTCTCCCCCTTGGCGCATTTGCATTCGAAGTGTAAGATTGCCTTTGTACAGTTTTTTTCGTTTCCCCGGGCGTATTCCCGGAAAACAATCGCGGTTGACGCGGATGGTCAGAATAGATTCATAGTTTAAATATACAAAACTCAGGTAACAATGACACGTTTTTTTGCAGGAAAAATCATTTTTCCAAGTAATGATGTTGGACTTATATTTTTCAGGAGAAAAATGAGTAATGTTCGGAAAAGACAATTGGAGGAACGGCACAAATGAAATTGACTCTCGTCATGTTGATGACCGGACTGATCAGTTGCATCGAAACGGTCTCGTATGCGGCCAGGCTGTCCGGAGCGCGCACGGGACGGGTCGGGGCGTCTTCGTCACTGTTTAACATTTTGGTGGTCTTCTCCCGTTTCGCCGTGATGGCGCAAATGATTTTGCTGGCTTCGATCGTCGACAACGCGATTTCGGCGAAAAATACCGACACGTTGATGCTCGACTTCCGGCTTGTGCTGGTGGCGATGAGCCTGGGGATCGTCGTCGGGATGCTGGCCCTGCCGTCGGTGGCGCGGATTCTCGCGATCGGCACGCACAAGCTGGACAGGCATGGCAGCGTGCCGCGCATCGTGCTGGCCGAAGGGTTGTTTCGGACGCTGGCAAAACTGCCTTCACAGTTTTGGCTGCCGTCGTTTCGCGCCAACTGGGAACAGGTGCGCAACGCCAACATCGGCCTGTCGTTTCTGGTGATGAATGCGACGATCTTTTCGTTTTATTCGATTGCCAACCTGGCGGCGCTCTACGCCAGCGCGATGATCCCCGAATACCGTCTGGTGGCCAACAACATGGCGGCGGTGATCAACGGCGTCGGAACCATTTTGCTGGTGATTTTTGTCGATCCCATCAGCGCCAAACTGCTGGACGACGTGGTGATGGAGAAGCGGCCGATGCGCGATCTGAAAGCGGCGGTGTTTCAACTCGGCGTGGGCAGGCTGTTGGGCACGATCGCGGCACAGTTGTTGCTCTGGCCGTTCGGACATTTCATCAAGTGGTTCGTGCTGTTGATCGAATAGCGCCATGCGGCGGGTGAATACCGCGCTCCCTCTTTGCCCACAATGGTAGGAGAAACGGAGGGAGTGCGATGGAGCTTTTGCATGCGGAACCGGCGGCGATCTGGCGAATGCTGATTCCGCGCCGGCTGTGGCTGTTTCCCGACGATCTGGGCGACAACGAACTGATCTTCGCCTACCGCGACCAGGTGTTTTTCGTCGGCCATGACGGTTCGGTGCTGGCGATGGCGAAACCGCAGACGCTCGCCCGGATGCGGCTTGCGGATCTTTTGGATCGGCTGGCCGCCTCGGACGAGACGGTTGACTTCGACGACAACGGCATGTTTGACTACGGCGCGATTCTGAAATGGATGGGCTACGTCGTCCCCGTCGGGCGCAGGCGGGATACGGACAGGTACCTGATCGAAATCGTCAATACGATCGCTCCGGACGCGATGGTCACCCGCTACGAGTTGAAGCGGGTCAGTTTCACGTATGCCCTGTACCACGCGCTGATGCGCTGCTTTGAGCTGAATGAGAAGTGCGACGGCGAATTCGAACACGAAGTGAAGCGGATCGCGAAGGTGGAACCGTACTCGCCGCAACAGGTGTCGGTACGACAATGATCTTTTACACATTTCGATAGTGAAAAATAGAGGGAAATCAGGTATGATACATGGTGTACATACCAAATCCAATGATCCAGGAGGGAGAATCCATCATGACGACTGCTGTGGAACGCAAAGGCGTTGTTACCTTTAAAGGAAACCCGGTCACCTTGCTCGGTCCGGAAATCAAAGTAGGAGATCAGGCCCCCAACTTTAAAGTGCTGGCCAACAACCTGAGCGAAGTTACGCTTGACGACACCAAAGGCACGGTGCGCATCATCTCTGTTGTTCCGTCGCTTGACACAGGCGTCTGCGACGCGCAAACCCGCCGTTTCAACGAAGAAGCGGCCAAACTGGACGGCGTCAACATCCTGACCATCTCTGTCGACCTGCCGTTCGCCCAATCCCGCTGGTGCGGCGCAGCCGGCATCGACAAGGTGCAAACCCTGTCCGACCACCGCGACCTCTCCTTCGGCCTGGCGTACGGCGTGGTGATCAAGGAACTGCGCCTGTTGTCCCGCGCGGTCTTCGTGATCGACGCCAACGACAAAGTGGTGTACGCCGAGTACGTGCCGGCCGTCGGCGAACATCCCAACTACGAAGCGGCCATCGAGGCGGCAAAAGCGGCGAAATAACTTGGGAAACGTCACAAAAAAGGCTGCCTTTTGGGCGGCCTTTTTTCGTGGAAAGTCCTTTCCTGTAACCCGTATCCCCTATGATGTCCCTGGCACGTATAAATAAGCGCGAGGAGTGGGCATGATGATACTATCCCAAACATTCGAACAAAGGAGCGGGTCAGCGATGTTTCCGATGTTGCAGGACGAGGCATACGAACTAAATCTGGGCGCTCTCTACGAGATCACGGAGATGCTGGCAACAAACAGGGAGCAGTAAGGAAAAAGCGAGACGGGACACGCTCTCCCGCCTCGCTTTTTGCGCGCTTGGGCACAAACCCGTTATTCCGAGGGGGCCTGCGGTCTTACCGGCACGTCGGGCTTGCCCTGCGGGTTGTTGTACCAGTAGGTGGGCACATCGCCGATCACCAGCGACTCCGTGATCGGAATCATCGTCACCACGGTGGTTTGATCGGTGGCGAATGGAATGATGATCCGTAGACTCACTTCCACGTAGACGAACACGGTCACCAGCACCATGTTGATACCGGCGTCGTTCAGTTTGGTGTCCAGCCTCGTCTTGACGGAACCGACAGGCACGAGTGTCACGGGCAATTCGGGCCCCATTTCGGCGAGGAAGCTGTTGCCGGTGGCAAGGCCGAGCGGGACCGTGGTGACCACTTTTTCGTCCTCGAACTCCTGCAGGCGGTTCTTGACGCGCTGGGTGGTTTCGCCGACAATTCTTGAATATTCCTTAAATTCCAGATTGATCGCGCGGATCTTTCCGTCTTTGTCTTTTTGCATCTTTACGATATCATCGAAGTTGATGTTCATCTGGGTGATTTTTTTGGTCACCGCATCGGAAATCGCTTCTTTCGCCAACTGTTCCGACTTTTGTTTGGCGATGATCAGTAAAGTCGGTTCCAGTCTTTTCTCGATCAGGATGAACGATTGCACCGACAGCAGGGCAAAGATGAGCACGGCCAGAAGCCGCATCTTCCATTTGGACTTGCGCGACATCGGCCCCCGAATCCTTCGGGGCGGCCGAAGACTGCCGAGAACCAGCGCGAGGCGCCGAAACCGAAATGGACGCAAGATCATCCCCCCCTACCTTCCTATGTCTATGCGGCGGGGGGACGTCATACGACGACATTTGTCCGCGCCTGCGGGTTTCGGCTGCGGCAACCATTGGGAAGAACCGTTTAGTGAAAGGGAGCAGAGCAGGAAGACTAAGGCGTGTGATCGCCGATATACTTGATGAGTCTAAGCACACCTCTGAAGGCGGCGCGGAGTAACGACCAAACGATCTCAAAAAGGATATACATCAAGCAGTCAACAAGGGGATGATCCCATTTCGATGGTTTGTCTTTGCGGTTTTCAGCCATATGGATGCCCCGTTTCTTGTGGATGCTACGTCGATTATACGGGGCGAAAAGTCTCCTGGTTACATGTAAGATTTGGCTACAGGGATGAAGGAACATGGACTTTACTCAATACCGGCAGCCTGCGGTGTCCATGGGGCCATACAAACACCTCTCTACATGAAAGGGAGAAGTTGAGGAGGAGAGAGCATGCGTGACGTGTACACTCTCGGCTTTGCCAAAAAGTCGCTGCACCGCTTCGTTGAGCTATTGCGGGAGGGGCAGGTGAAGCGGCTGGTGGACATCCGGTTGCACAATACCTCGCAGTTGGCCGGTTTTGCCAAAAAGGACGACCTCGCATACATCATGGAATTACTCGGCATCGACTACGTCCACGATGTATCGCTGGCTCCGACGGAAGAGTTGCTGGCTGACTACCAGAAAAAGCGGATCGGGCACGAAGAGTTCGCTCGCCGTTGCGAGCAGTTGCTGCGCGAGCGGGGGGTGGAGGACAGGCTGGACGAGATCGTCGGGGAGGGAAACTGTTGTTTTCTGTGCGGCGAACACGAACCGGACCACTGCCACCGCCGGGTGTTGGCCGAATACCTCCGGAAATTCGACGGACGGATACGAATCCACCACTTGATGTAACGCGGCGATCAAGCCGTCCTATTGACCAGATCACAAGGAGACGAACATGACAGACTGGCACTTGCACTTTTCGGTAAACGAATCGCAGGCGGGCCGCACCGTGCGCGACGTGCTGCAAACCGGCTACGGCATCTCGCGCCGTCTGTTGATCCGGGCCAAACAGAACGGGGCGATCCTGGTAAACGGCGAGCCTGTTTTTGTCACCCGCCAGTTACATGAGGGGGACCGGGTGAGCGTCACGGTGACGGAGGAGGCGGCCGAGTCGATTCCGCCGCAGCCGATGCCGCTCGCCATCCGCCACGAGGACGAGGATATCCTCGTGTTGGCCAAACCGGCCGGACTGGTCGTCCATCCGACGCGGACCCACCCCGACAACACCCTGGCCAACGGCGTGATCGCCCACTGGCTGGCGCGGGGAGAACAGCGGCCGTTTCGCCCGGTGAACCGGCTGGACAAGGACACCTCCGGGCTGATGATCGTCGCCAAAAACCAGTGGGCGCACGAACAGTTCGCCCGCATGCAAAAAAACGGGACCCTGCGCCGCACCTACCAGGCGGTGGTGCACGGCTATCTCGCCGACGACGAAGGGGTGGTGGATGCGCCGATCGGACTGGCCGAGGGGTCGATCATCCAACGGGCGGTGCGGCCCGACGGCCAACCGGCCCGAACCCGCTGGCGGGTGTTGGCGCGCGGGGCGGAGATGACCTGGGTGGAGCTGGTGCTAAAGACGGGGCGCACACACCAGATTCGCGTGCACATGAGCCACCTCGGCCATCCGCTGGCAGGAGACGATCTGTACGGCGGCAGCCGCGAGCGCATCGGCAGGCAGGCGCTGCACGCGGTGCGTCTGACCTTTTCCCATCCGCGGACGGGGGAGACGATGACCTTTGTCGAGCCGCTCCCAGGCGACATCGCCCGACTGGTGGAGACGCTCGGGCGGTAAACTGCCGCCCGCTCTTTGATTTCCGCTGGAAAAATGAAAGCGGTTACGCTATGATAATCAGTAGGAGGTTGTGCTATGAACGTAGACCTTCCCCGCTATGCCGACCCGCGCTATGTGCTGGTCACCGGATTTGCCCAGTTGCCCAAAGGAACCCCGCTGTTTGAGACGCAGAAAGTGTTTGCCTGCTCCCTGGTGATCGAGCGCGACGAGGGGCGGGTCGTCGATGCCTCGTTCACCTTCCTGATGGGGCTGACGGAGGAGTTCCTGCGCGGACTGGTGATTGGCCGCAAACTGCCGGAAGATTGGCACGACTTGCAGCAGGCGGTGCGCGAGCGCTTCCTTACGCCGACGCAGGGTGCCATCCTGCAGGCGCTAAGGGCCGCGCTGGATCGCTACGCGGAAGGCACGCAAGCCGCAAATCCCTCTTCATAACGGAAAAGGAATTACAGGAAAAGAAACGGGCTGTCTATGGGGGAGCGATCCCTGAACAAGAGCGCTTCTCGGTGGAGTAGACAAGGGTCCCAGTCGATCGCCTGTCTTTTGTGGAAACGGACACAACCGCTACCGGTGTGCCCGTCGGCAAAAGACACTGCGTGCGGCTGGGATTTTTTGTTTCATGTTTCATAAAAGAAAACAGGAGGGATGATGGGTGAAACTGGTTTCGTACCGGCTAAAGGATGCGGCCGCAACCGAGTGGCGGGCAGGGGTGTTGTGCGAGCGGGGCGTCGTCGACGTCGCCGCTTTAATCCCCGGCGCTCCGGCGGCGATGATGGCACTGCTCGCCGATTGGCCGCACTGGCATGAGCGGTTGACGGAGGCGTTGGCGCGAGCGGATCGGCCCGCCGCGCTCCCGCTGGACGGCGTCACGCTGGGTGCGCCCGTGCCCCGTCCGGCCAGCTTCCGCGACTTCTACGCCTTCGAGGCGCATGTAAAAACGGCCCGGGCCCGGCGCGGACTGCAGATGGCGCCGGAATGGTACCGCTTCCCGGTGTTTTACTTTTCCAACGCGGCCGCATTCCTTGGGCCCGAGCAGATCGTCCGTCGGCCCAAGGCCACCCGCAGACTGGATTACGAGTTGGAAATCGCCTGCGTGATCGGCAAGGGCGGGGTGGATATCCCGGTCGATCGGGCGGAAGAACACATCGCCGGGTTTTGCGTGCTGAATGACTGGAGCGCGCGGGACGTGCAACAGGAAGAGGTGAAGGTGGGGCTGGGCCCGGCCAAGGGCAAAGACTTCGCCACCTCGATGGGGCCGTACCTGGTGACCCTTGACGAACTGGAAGACGTCCGCATCCCCGGCGAGGCGGGCAGCCGCTGGGACCTCGCGATGACGGCGCGGGTAAACGGGGTGGAGTATTCGCGCGGCAACTTTCGCGACATTCACTACACCTTCGCCGAGATGATCGCCCGCGCCTCCGCCGACTGTCCGCTCCATCCAGGCGACGTCATCGGCTCGGGCACGGTAGGCACCGGCTGCATTCTGGAATGGGGTCCGGACCGATCGTGGCTGGAGCCGGGAGACGTGGTGGAGCTGGAGGTGGAGCGGCTCGGAATCTTGCGCAATCCCGTCGGGGAACGATAAACCGCATCAGAAAAGGGGGAGAGAGCATGCCGTTTTACGTTCGCATGGGCGAGGTACCGCACAAGCGGCACACGACGTTTTACAAGCCAAACGGCCAATTGTACCGGGAACAGGTGATGGGCACCAAAGGCTTTTCCGGCATTCAGTCGATCCTGTACCACCATCACCCGCCGACACAGGTGCGGGAGGCGAAGACATACGCCCGCCGCGAAATCGAATACGCCGACCTGGACGTGCTGAAGCACCGTCACTTTCTCACATTTGACCTGCCCGCCGGGGGAGACCCGATCCTCGGTCGCCGCTACCTTCTCGGCAACCATGATCTGGTGATGGGGGTCTGTGTTCCGACCGAGGAGATGAACTACTTTTACCGCAACGCGGATGGCGACGAGCTTTTGTTCGTGCACGAGGGCGAGGGCGAACTGCAGACAATTTTCGGCACGATCGCCTACCGGCCGGGCGATTACCTGGTCATCCCGATCGGCACCACCTATCGGATCGTCCCGTCGACACAGAAGACCCGTTTCCTTGTCATCGAGTCGCAAAACGAGATCGTGCCGCCGAAGCGCTACCGCAACGAGCACGGGCAACTTCTGGAGCACTCGCCGTTCTGCGAGCGGGACATCCGCGTGCCCGAGCGGCTGGAGACCCACGACGAGGCGGGGGCGTACGAGGTGCGGGTGAAAAAGGGCGACGCCTTGTACAGCTACCTGTACGACTTCCATCCGTTTGACGTGGTGGGCTGGGACGGATACCTGTATCCGTATGCCCTGAGCATTCACGATTTCGAGCCGATCACCGGCCGCGTCCACCAACCGCCGCCGGTGCACCAGACATTCGCCGGACAGCATTTCGTCGTCTGCTCGTTCGTGCCGCGCCTGTACGATTACCATCCGCAGGCGATTCCGGCGCCGTACTACCACAGCAACGTGGAGAGCGACGAGGTGCTCTACTACGTGGACGGGAATTTTATGAGCCGCAGCGGGATTTACGAAGGGTCGCTCACTCTGCATCCAATGGGGATTCCGCACGGGCCCCATCCGGGCAAAATCGAAGCGAGCATCGGTAAAAAAGAGACGCGGGAGCTGGCGGTGATGGTGGATACGTTTCACCCTTTGCGGATCACGCGCGACGCGCTGGCCGTCGAGGATGCGGCGTACATGCAAAGCTGGCTTCCGACAAACGAATGAGAGGAAGGCGCGTATGGCTGAGATTGACACGCGAACAATCAATCGTCAGGACAAATACAAGCTGCTGATCGGCGGGGTCGTCCCCCGGCCGATCGCCTGGGTCACCTCGCTTGGCGAGGGCGGCGTGGTCAACGCCGCGCCGTTCAGCTATTTCAACGTGGCCTGCATCGATCCGATGATGGTGTCCGTCGCCGTCTCGCGCAGGCCGGACGGCTCGATGAAGGACACGGCACGCAACGTCCGCGCCACGGGCGAATTCGTCGTCAACATGGTGGACGTGCACAATGTGGAGGCGGTCAACCAGTCCTCCGCCGATTACCCGCCGCAAGTGAGCGAAGCGGCGGCGTTGGGGCTCACCCTGCTGCCCTCCGCCGCCGTCCGGGTGCCTCGCCTGGGCGAGTCGCGGGTGCATTTTGAGTGCCGCCTGCACCAGATCGTCGAGTTGGGCGATCCGGTGGCATCCGATCTGATTATCGGCGAGGTGGTTCACGTCCACGTCGCCGACGAGCTCTACTACAACGGCAAGATTGACATCGTCAAGCTGGCGCCGGTCAGCCGCCTGGCCGGGCTCACCTACGCCACCGTCGGCGAGCGGTTTGACCGCCCGCGGCCAACCTACGAGCCGAAAAAGGGATAGCCGGGCCGACTCCTGCCCCCGGACGCAGACACGCCCGCCCGCTGCCAAGCGGCAGGGGACGGGCGTGTTGGTGAACTGCCTTATCGAAGAAGATAGCGGTATTTATGAGGATTCATCCGTATTTCATTGGCTAATTCCCGATACCTGGGTCCCAACACGACAGACCTGACTCTTTTCGCATCTTCATCCCGTTTTTCCAAAAATCCATCCCGAATCCATTTCTTCACTTTATCGCGGATGGTGCGATCTGCCAGACCAAGCCAATTTCGCAAGTCTGTCGTGCTTGCCCAATTGTATTTAAATGCCAGTTCGGTAAAGACAATTCTTTGATGGAGATCAAGCTCGCGGATCAGATCAGGTTCTGCAGCCATATACTCCAGATTCTTCTCCTCAACCACTTTAGCGGCTTCTGTAAATACTGCTGAAAGTCCCTCAATAAAGAATTCGAGCCATTTTGTTATGTCTGCATCGTTTCTTCCGAAGTAATAATTGTGATGCAAACCGAGTTTCAGATTTTTGTAATACTCATTGAGATTTCTGTCATAAAAACTCTCTAAAACAAAAAGACCTTTTAACCCTAAACCATTTGTCCGAAGGATGTAGGTTGCCAACATTCTGGCAGTACGACCATTACCGTCCATATAAGGGTGAATCGTCAAGATCTGCCACATGAAGATCCCGGCCTTTATTGGAGCAGGCATTTGGTAAGTAGACGGCGAATTGACCCAGGCTACCAAGTCCTCCATAAGCGCCGGCACGTCTTGGTATTCGGGCGGGAGATAAAATCCGCTCAGATGCCTTTTTCCAACCTGATTTTGTTCCGTCCTGTATTCACTTGTCTTTGGTTTTCTCCCTGGATGAACACGGATGATTGCATGTAATTTTTTTATGAATTCTTCGGTGATTGGCAATCCTCTTTTTTCACATTCTTCCAGAGAGTCAATTGCTTTCATCAGATTATAGACTTCTTGTTTGTTTCCGTCCTCACTTTCCGCATAAAGCACCTCTCTCTTGGATCGTTCATCGAGCGGGTTGCCCTCAATCTTGGTTGATAAGATAACGGTTTGTTCCCTGGCCTCTTTGCGCAAAAGTTCTAACACCGACGAAGGAAGAGGGAGCAGGTCTACTAATGTTGCGGCTTTTTGAATATCCATCAAATCCTTCGCCATTTTATCCGTAATGGTGTATTTGGGTTTAAACATACGGACACCTCCAGATGTGTACTCAAATTATACCATTGCCGCTAAATTGCCGGAAATTGTGCGCTAAGTTCTACCGCCTTTACGCATTACTAGTGATATTGGGAAGAGAAAATATCGAAAAATGAAAAAGGAGAATCAGCAGACTCTCCTTGATATACAATCACTGTCTTATTCGTGGTTTCTTTGCAAGTTAGCTTTGAATCTCCGTTCTTCTTCATCATAGAAGCCATGATGGATAACCTGCACGATGTCGGCATGATCAAAAACAAAAGAGTATTCTGGCGAAATGAAGCCTTCCGGGTATAAGCAACCAATATAATCAAAGATTCTCCCCGAAGCCAGATGTTTTTGCAGAAAGCCGTAGATCATGAGACGTTTGTTGCCGTTGCGAAGCAAAACCACAGAACCGATTGGTAAAAGGTCTTTGGGATTCATGATTTTTTTCTCCTTCTCTTGGGGGGTTTTTCAACGAATGTGACGTGGTCTATGTATTTTCGGACAACGATATACTTATGGATAGAAACTGTAAGCAACATGAAGATAAGCGACAATACCAAGTTGACACCGATCATCACGACAAGGATACCGTTTTGGCTCAAATGATGCACGGTTGCTTTCGCAATAGCTATACCGCTTACAGCAATAGCCAGGGGAAAAGCCATTCCCTTGGGTAACCCTTTTTCTCCCGGTATCACTTCTTTCCGAAAGGCTTGAAGATGCCATCTCAACAATACGAAGAGCAGTGTAAGATAGCCTCCAACAGTGAACAGAAAGTAGAATGGACTTGTAATGTGCAGCCATTCATAGGCCATCTTCTCGGCAATCAACAATAAGCCCAAGGAATTAAACGCACCGATTACCCCGACAAATAGCGGACTTAGGATCTGTCTCTTTTTCTCATATGGGCGTAACGCCATCCACGCTCCGAAGAGCAGAAGACAGGCATAAGAAGGGATAATGATATAAGAATATATGTTTTCTCTAGGTGGCCGCAAAGCGGGCATGATGATAAACACTAACGGCAAGATCATTACAAACATGGTAAACAAACCTCTGATTCTACTTACCGAAGAAAGTTGAATGTATCGCTTCAGAAATTTGGAAATGGATTCTTTATGAGTCTGCATTGCGGCTTTTTTCACTTCCTTGCAGTTGATTGGCAGTTGTCGTCCGTATGTTTAGAGTTTACCAATTGTTTCAACTCCTGCCAATCAACCTAGTCCGCTGCCCGCTCCCCTGGCCCCGGCGGCGGTACCAGGGGCCTCTCGCAACGGTAACACACGCTACCGCCTGCCGAACGGATAGACGGAGACCGCGTCGGGGCGCAGGCTGCGGCCGTAGTCGCTGCTGGTACCGGTGTTGGCTGGCGTCCCGTAGGGAGTCAGATTCGGCTCAGGCCTGTCGGGCAGCACGACGCTTTGTTGGTAGTAAGCGCTGCGGTCGCTTTCGATCGCGGGAGAACCGGGTTGGCGCGCCGCGAGCGGGGAGCAGCCGACGGGCGAGACCACGATCAGGCATGAGAGTGCCAACAGGCGTGTGCGAAGCCTCTGCATCAGCGATCACCTCCCCTATAGCGTGGGCCTTTGTCGCCCGTTTTATCCCGCTGTCGCAAGGTGTCTCGGCCGCTCTCCGTCTCAGGTCGGATAGACAATCCCTCCCAAGCCAGTTTTGCCGCCCTCGCCTCTTCGGGTATCGTAAAGGTATACCAAACGTCAGGGAATGCAGGAAAGGAAGGATTTTGGATGATGGGAAAACGTTTGTACCGTTCGCGGACGGACAAAAAACTGACAGGCTTGTGCGGAGGGATCGGCCACTTCCTTGAGATCGACCCGACGCTTGTCAGGATCGCCGTGGTCTTGCTGACTGTCTTTACCGGGGTTCCGCTGCTGATATACGTGGTGCTGGCTGCGATCGTGCCGAAAGAACCGCTGTTCGCCGCGCACGAATCCGCCGTCTGGGAAGAGTTCGGCCCGACGGCCCCCGGCGTATCCGAGTTGGACCGCGAAATCGACCGCATCGAAAAACGGGCCCTGCAGCAAGAGGTGCAGCGGTTGCGCGCCGAACTGGCCAAGTGGCAGACAGGCGGGGCAAAATAATTGTCAACCTATCATCGCTGCCGCATATGATGTAAGGTGGAAGCAGCATCTTACATAGGGAGGGAACGGCAGTGTATCTCGGTGTTTTTGACATGAACCAACGGCTGGAGCAGACACGCAAAGTGCTGCGGGAAAAGCAGCACCTGAAAAAACTCATCGAAGAAGACATTCGCGAGTTGGAAAAAGACGTGAAAGAACTGGAAGAGATGATGACGGCATATTCCGGCAAACCATCGCGCTCCTAAAACACCACAGGCGGCTCCGCATACCGGGGCCGCTCTTTTCTTTGCGGAAATCCTCGCGCCGCTTTTCCAGTCAGGACAAGGCGAACGCCGGGTTTTCGCATTTGCCTCGGCGGCACGCGCGTGATAGGATGATAGCTAGTGAGAGTGGATGGGAGGAGACGGACATGGACACGTTTCAGGAGTACCTGAAGCACTACGAGCAAAACGTGCAACAAGACATCGAGAAACGCGTGGCGTTCATCCGCGAGCAAATTGAAGGCCAGGGGCTGAACGGCGCCGTTGTCGGCATCTCCGGCGGCATCGACAGTGCGGTGACGGCTGCGCTGTGCGTGCGTGCCCTGGGTCGCGACCGTGTGATCGGGGTGTGGATGCCGGCTTATTCGCAACAGGTGCACGCCGAAGATTCACACAAGCTGGCGGAAGCAATCGGGTTAAACCTGGTGACGGTCGATCTGGCCGCTCCGTTCGACGCGATCGTCAGCCAGATTGCCCCGGTGCTGGAGTTGGACGACAAGACGAAGGGCAACACCAAGGCGCGCCTGCGCATGACCACCTTGTACGCCATCGCCAACCAGAAAGGCTATCTCGTCGTTGACACCTGCAACCGCAGCGAAATTTACGTCGGCTATATGACCAAAGGAGGCGACGGCCTCGCCGACATCAACCCGGTGGCCAGCCTGACCAAACACGAAATCCGCATTATCGCCCGCGCGCTGGGCGTGCCGGAGTCGATACTCACCAAAGCGCCGTCGGCCGACTTGTGGGCCAATCAGACCGACGAGCAGGAGATGGGGTTCACCTATGAAGAGTTGGACCGCTTCCTGATTACCGGGGAGACCTCGCCTTTGGCCCTGGAGCGCATCCAGCACCTGCACCGCGTCTCCGAGCACAAGCGGCGCCCGATGCCGGAAGTGTAGGATTGATTCTCTTCGCCATTTGGGCGATAATAAAAAGTATGACCCTTGGGGAAAATCGGTGAAGAGGTGACGCGTATGTCAACAAGTGAATTGATGCTCAAAACCAATTTCGAAGGGCGTGTCCTCCGCACGCTGCAATCGTATTTCCGTCGTTCTAACGACGTGTTGCTGCGCGAAAGCCTGTGGGCAACCGGTTTGACGCACGAACAGACGGACGAGATCATGTCTCTCATTGAGAAGAAGTACACGGTTGCCGAAATCATGGATCACTTGCGCGAAAAGGGCGTATTTGACCGGGACAATCAGCCGTCCGCAGAGTAAGCGGCGCCAGACGAAAAAAGACCGGATCTTTTCCCGTGTGGAAAAGTCCGGTCTTTTTTGCTTGACTCACGCGCCCCCTTCGGCCAGCGAGCGGCGGGCGCGTTTTTTGCGGTACCATTGCAAGGCCGCGTAGACGAGAAAATAGCTACCAAAAGCGACGATCACGCCCATGATCGCGCTGCCGGTGAAGTAAGCGATGCCGTTTTGCTTCAGCCACCCCAGCCAGGAACCGAACGATTCGTGGTTGTGGTGGAGGTGTTCCCGCAACGGTTTGCCGACGATCGTGTTCCCCAGCTTCAGGTTGAGGATCATGAACAGGGGCAACAACATCTTGCCGATGACGAAGCCGATCAGCGAGGCGGCAAAGCTGGAGCGGAACAGGATGTTCAACGGATACAACAGGATGAACGCGAGGCCAAACGTGGGCAGCGTGATGAATTCGATGAAAATGCCGACGGAGAAGCCACGGGCGATGATGGACGGGGCTCCTTTCATCCGGATCAGCTTGTAGTATTCGTACTTCGCTCTGCGGTACAGTTTTTTCCACATAGTGGCTTGTCTCCTCATCTGCGCTTGACTATCTTCATTATAACCGAAAGAAAAGGTGCAAGCCACGGCAGAAACCGGTTTCTTCAATTTTTCCGGCGGTTTTGGGCGGCCAGCCATTCGCGCAGCATGGGCCAGGTGTGTTCGCGGGCGTAACGGCCTACCACCAAGCTAACATGGCCGGCTTGCGCCCGAAAGACGCGTTTCTCCCGGCTGGATACGGCCGCGAGCACGGACAGCGACTGTCCGGGCGGGACCAGGTGATCCCGCTCGGAGACGAAGACCAACAGCGGGCAGGCGATGTTCGAGAGGCGCACAGGCTGGCAACGCATTTCCAGTCCGCCTGCCGCGAGCCGGTTTTCCTGGTAAAACCAGCGAATCCACTGGACAAAGGCGGTGCCGGGAAACGGCACGTTGTCGTGCAGCCAGCGGTTGAGCGCCAGCCAGCGGGTGAGGTACTCGTCGTCGTCTCCGTGAACGAGCAGCCGCTTAAGCGGTGTCCAGATGTTTTCCAGCGGACGCAGCCACAGATTGGCCCAGGTCAGCCAGTGGCCGGGAATGTTGCCCACCCGCCGCACCAGTTCCTCGGGATCAAACCGGCTCGGATCGAGCCAGCGGCGGTACTCGCCGATTTCGGCAAAATCGATGGGGCTTGCGATCAGGACCAGGCTGGCCAGCGGGGCCTGCGGGTGAAGCGCCGCCCAGACGGCGGCCAGCGTCCCGCCCATGCAGTAGCCGAGCAGGTGGAAGGCGTCGGAAGCGGAAGCCTGCTGCATCGCCCGGATTGCCCGCGGCAAGTGGTCGAAAAGCAATTCCGGCAAGCCGATCGAGACGTCTTCCGGCCCGAACTCCCCCCAGTCCAAAAGGTAGACGTCAAATCCGGCTCCGCACAGGTAGGCGATCAGGCTGTCGTCCGGCGTGAGGTCGAGAATCGTCGGCCGTTTGATCAGCCCGTACACGATGAAAAGCGGGAGGGCAAAACGCCGATTCCCGCATGCGTACCGGTACAATCTGCTTTTGTTTTTGCGCCAGACGAGGGTTCTGGGCGTCGTTCCGATCGTCGGCAACACCGCCTGTTCGAGGCGACGCGCGATGTGTTCGATGCGCGCGGCCAGACGGGCGATTTCCCCGTCATCCCCTGTGCCCGGCGAGCTTGTACTGGCAGTACGATTGTCGGTCTGACGCAGTTGCTCGGCCAGCGCGTACAGATGGTTACTCTGCCACATCGGAGGCGGCGTTCTTCCCGCGGCCGTTTTTGCGCGATTTGGCAGCGGACGAGGCGGCGGGCTTGGCAGCGGACGGCTCGGCGGCGGCTTTTTCCAGGTCGTCTAAGCGGGTGCGGAGCGCGGCCAACTCCGTGCGCAGGGTGGACAGTTCGTGCTCCAGGTAGACGATGCGCGCCTCCTGGGCGGACAACCGCTCCAGTCGATCCTCCGCCTGTTCGATCCGCTCTTCGAGGTGGATCGCATGCTCCGCGATGCGGCTCACATCCTCGCGGGTGGGCAGATTCATCAGCGAGAGCCATGTTTCCCCGCTTTTGAT
This sequence comes from Paenibacillaceae bacterium, assembly GCA_041920505.1. Lineage (GTDB taxonomy): Bacteria > Bacillota > Bacilli > Brevibacillales > Brevibacillaceae > JBHGXV01. The sequence continues at coordinate 37,453 of JBHGXV010000063.1, read as the reverse complement.
CCACGCCTCCTGCCACTGCGTCATGCCCTTCAGGTACGCGTTCATCAAGTCGGCGAAAGCGTCGTTGGCATTGAACGCGCCGGTTGCGGCCGCCCACTGTTTTTCGAACAGGTGGATCACTGTTTGCGGCAAAGCAAAAGCCGTTTGTTGTTCTGCCATTGTACATCCACTCCTTTATTCGGTTGGCCGCTCTGGCTTGGGCGACGATTGCCGTTTCGGTTCGTCGGCCGGAGCAGAGGAAGCCAAGGATTTTCCGGTGTACAGCGTGAAAAAGTTGTCCAGCATGCGATTGTACTCGCCCAGTGCGTTGGCCCACTGCTTAAGAAACTGTTCGCCCGCCTCCGTAATCGAATACAGTCGCCGCGCCGGTCCGCCGTCGGTCGCGTCCCACGCCGACGTGATGAATCCCTCCTTCTCTAACTGGCGTAACGTACGGTAGACCGTACCTTGGTCGATCGTCGGAAAGCCGAACAGGCTGAGCTTTTGGATCAAGTCGTATCCGTGCGTCTCCCAGGAGCGCAGCAAGAGGAGCAAATACGGCGTAAGCCAGCTACGGATCGGTTTGACCATATCCTGATCCACGAAACATCCTCCTTAACACAGAAGTACCCACTATGGTGTTTTGCTACCTATGTGTAATTTACACCTATTTTCTTGTCCTGTCAAGGAAGCGTCCTGTTTTCACCTTCACCGCAGTAGAACGTCAGACGGTTTGCTTTCCTTGCCCAATTTGGCATAATGGAGAAGACACCGAACGACGAAAACGTGGTGAGCAAATGGAAGATGTCGTCCAACTCTCTTTTGCCTATATCGATGATTTCGGATATCCGGCCCTTTACCTGCTGTTTTTTCTCGGCATTCTCGGCATGCCGCTGCCGGAAGAGACGCTCCTGGTCTTCTCCGGTTTTCTCGTTTCCACGGGGCGGCTTGGGTTATGGCCGACGCTTTTGGTCTCGTATTTGGGCTCGATCAGCGCGATGACCGCGGCTTACTGGATCGGGCGGATGGTGGGCTACCCGCTCATCGAACGGTACGGGCCCCGCTTCGGAATGGGCTACTCCCTGTACAAACGGACGGAGGAGTGGTTTGCCCGCGCCGGCAAATGGGCCTTGCCGCTCGGCTATTTCGTTCCCGGCGTGCGCCAGTTTACCGCCTACTTCGCCGGGATCACCCGGTTGCCGTTTCCTGTCTTCATGCTGTTCTCCTATGCGGGGGGACTGGTGTGGAGCGGGGTGTTCGTCACGCTTGGCTGGCGGCTGGGACAGCACTGGGAGCAGTTGTTTGATCTGATCGCCGAGAACCTGACGGTGGTCGTACTGGCATTGCTTGCGGTGCTGGTTGGCGGATCGCTGTTCAGGCGGCGCAAAAAAACGGTGAGCGAACAGGAGGGATCGTGATGACGCGAGAGGAGCACAAACAGGCGGAGGGGCACGAATCGTCTGGCCAGGAAACGTCTGTTCGGGAAACGTCCGGCTTGCCCGCCGTACGCCAGTTGCCCGAACTGGTGCCGGTGCCTCTGCCGGAAGAGCACCAGCGGTTTTACGACAAGCTGAGAGCGAAGATTGAGGCGTTTATTCGCGAACGGGGCCTCGGCGACACCGTCGCCAAGTATGTCTTGCTCGCTCCCGACCTGTTCGTTCTGTTGGCCCGGCTGCTGGTGGACAAGCGGGTGCCGGTCCACTCGAAGACGATTGCCGGTTTGGCGGTCACGTATTTTCTCGCTCCTGTCGACCTGATCCCGGAAGTCCTGATCGGACCGATGGGCCTGTTAGACGACGTCGTGCTCGCCGTTTACGCCTTGCGCAAGATTCTCGTCGACGTGGACCAGGAGATCGTGCGCGAACACTGGAACAACGAAGAGGACCTGCTAGAGGTGATCACCCGCGTCATCAAGGCGGCGGACGAGCTGATCGGCAAGCGGGTGCTGAAAAAGATCGAGGAAATCGTCTTCGGACACAAGGAGAAATAGCGACAGATGAAATACTTGCTTGATTACGCAGAAGGAGAGAGACTGATCGCCTACTGTCTGGTGAAAAGCCGGGAGGTGTGCGTCGCAAGCAACCAGAGCGAGTACCTGCAACTGGAGTTGGGGGATCGCTCCGGCAGTCTGCCGGCCAAACTGTGGGACGTGACGGAAGAGCAGAAGGCGATGATCCAGGTCAAGTCGATCGTGAAGATTGACGCTATGGTACAGTCCTATCGGGGGAAAAAGCAACTGATCATCCAGCGCATCCGGCTGGCGACGGCCGCCGACGAGGTGGCGGTGGAATCGCTTGTACCCGCCTCCGCTCACGCGCCGGACGAGCTCACAGGCCGTCTGGAGACGTTCATCGGCGAGATCAAAAGCGACACGCTCAGAGCGATCGTGCGCGAGATCATCGAAAGCGGCCAGGTGGCCGAACGGCTTGCCGCCTACCCTGCCGGGGTGAAGATGCACCACAGCTACTACAGCGGGCTTCTGGAACACATCGTGTCGCTCTTGTCCGCGGCTGAGCGGTTGCTCCCGCTCTACCCGCAGGCGGACAGGGACGTGCTGTACGCCACCTGCATCCTGCACGATATCGGCAAATTGTACGAGCTCTCCGACGCGATTGCTCCGGATTACACTACGCCGGGACAGTTGCTCGGCCACCTGGTGATCGGCGTCGATCTGGTGAGCGACGCCTGCCGCAAGCTGGGGATCAGCCAGGAGGACGGAGAAGTGCTTCATCTGAAGCACTGCATCCTAAGCCACCACGGCGACGTGGAGTTCGGCTGGGGCAGCGCGGTCTCCGGCAAGACGCCGACCGCCGTGCTGTTTCACTACCTCGACCAGATCGACTCCAAGATGAACGCGTTCGGACTGGCGCTGGCCGAAATGGCCACCGCCGATACGGAGTGGATTTACGCTCCGGCGCTTCGGCGCAAGGTGTGGCGGGGATATTGAAGGCACAAAAAAACGCCTACGGCTGTAGGAGTTTTTTTGTTTGTGTAGAATTACTAAGGTATTCCAAGCTATTTGGAAAAAGACTTGTCAATCCAGAAGGAGAATGTTCATGAAGCGGCCCACCCACACGCCAGAGAGTCTCATCAAGAAGGTGTTCCGGCCAGGGGAGCGTTCACTTCCGAGAAACGAAATCATCGAGCGCCTGGAACAAGAATTACGCGAAATCGGCCTCGCCGGCCAAGGGGAGCAAATCCTCTCACAGGTGCTCGCCATGCCGCATGCTCCGGTCGCCGTCGGACGGACGGAGGCGATTGTCGAGCTGACCTATCAGCCAAACCAGTTGTTTGATTTGGCGTATCGGTATTTGCGCGCCGTCCACGCCCCGAAGACGGCGGAGCAGATCCAGCGGGAATTGCGCACCAAGACCCAATTCTCCTGGAATCAGATCGCCCGCATGCTGGTGCTGGAGCGCGATCTGCGGTTTGTTCGCTACGAGGGAGACAACCGCTGGTTTTTGGCCGAGTGGAAGCTGGCCAACGACCACGTTTACGCGTTTGCCCGGTCGAAAGGGATCAACCAGGTCTCGATTCGGGCGATTTCGTTCCTGTTGGAACAGGATTTGGGACTGTCCGGCAAGGAATACGTGTTTCTTCCCGATCTGGACGATCGTTTTCGCCTGTCCGGGGAGATTCTGTACATCGTCCCGGAGGACGGCGGGATGAGCGAGCCGGATGGGGCAGACAACCAGGCACAAAAGGAAGTGGCAGCGGCTTTGGCTCTGCCGGAAACGGATGAACCACGCATGACAGAGGAGGAATCGTTGATGAATATGACCCAGACCGTATCGACAGCACAAGAAGTGGCAGAGTTGCTCCGTCAGGCGCTCAGCCGTCTGGAGGGACGCAATCAGCAGATGGCCCAGGAGGTCGTCGCCCACTTCCAGCAAAGCAACATGCAGGCAATTGAAGTGTTGATGAACGAGAAGAATAAAAATGAACAGGCCGCGCTTGGCATTCAGCAAGTGCTGGCCCAGCTTGAGCAGCAATGACCCAGATCGAGCCATCCATCCGCATCGATGATCGGTTTGTCCTTTTGCGCGAGATCATCGCCCGGTACCGCGACCGTCTGCAACAGATGGAGCGGGAGGTGGTGCGACTGTTTGCGGACAATCAGTTGTCGGCGATCTCCACGTGCATCCGGGAAAAACAGCAGATCGAGCGGCGCGTGCAAAGGCTGGAAGCGTTTGTCGCCCGTTGGGAATCGCTGGCGGAGATGAGCATCGATTAACAGAAATCACTTGAATTACGTCATGGAAATGCGGTATATATAGGGGGATTGTCGCAATTCCCCGCGCATGCCGCGCTGGGACGAAAGGAGAACCACCCCCATGTCAGTCGGTAGAAATGAGCTTTGTCCGTGCGGAAGCGGAAAAAAGTACAAAAAGTGCTGCGGCATCGTCACGCCGATTGCGCATATGCGCAACCTGCGGGAGCAGAAGCTGCGCAACGAGTACACGTCATGGCTGGAGCGGTTAAACCGATACGTCTCGACGCGTGTCCAACACCAGGCGATTGACGCGGCACGCGAGCGGTTTGCCGACGAAACCGGACTTTCCGTTCAGGCATCCATCCAGCCGCAATGGGCGATTCATTTTTTCAACTGGTTCATTTTCGATTACCAGGTGGACGGCACGACGCTCTTGGAAACGTATTTGCAAACAGACGGCAGGCGGATGGACACCAACATGAAGCAGGCATTTAGGGCGATGTCGCTCGGCCTGTACGACATACTGGAACAAAGCGAGGACATGCTTGCGGTACGGGACGTCGTCACCGGCCAGACCCACTTCGTCGTGGGGGTGAGCGCCGGACAAGCCGAGCCGGGGCAACTTCTCCTCGGCCGACTGTTGACCCTTGGCAGCCGGCAACTTTTGTTGGCAGGCAGCCTGATTCTCGACGCCGAGCTGACGCCCATGCTTCATCAATGGCTGCGATCGTACGAGGCAGAGGTGCAGACCGATGCGGGCGCGTTCTTCCGCGCCCATGCCACGGAGTTGTACCGGTTGATCGTGCAAAGCGGCGAGGAACGGCCTGTGGCACGGCGCGCCGATATCTTGTTGCGCCGCGTGTATCGGCCGGTGCAGACCGATTCGCTGCGCCAACGCCTGGAGCAGCACGGATCGTTTGAACTGAAAAAATGGGATGGGCAACAGGAGATCTGGGTGTACGCCGCCCGCAAGGAAGAGCACCTGTTTTCCACCCTTGACAATGCCCTTTTGGAATTGCACGAAGTGATCGGCGAGTTGCTGATCCAGCCGGAAGCCGTCGTTCTGGAAAGCTTTGTCGACCGGATCGACGAGATGGCGGACAGCCTGGGACTCTGCGAATGGGCCGAAGAGGCGGCGATTTCCGCGCTCACGTCCACGGGCAGCAAGCTGATGCGCGGCACGATCTTTATCACCAGCCAGCCGCCGCTGCCGCAACGGGTTCTGCAGTGGGCGGTTCAGACCTATTTCGCGGAAAAGTGGCTGGTGACGCCGCATCCAGAGTTGCACGGGCTGGCTCCCGTTCTCGCCGCCGCTTCCGACAATGCGTCGCTGCACGGCGCGGTGGAGCGGATGGTGGCCAAGGTGGAGCACGACAGCCAATTGAACCAGGGACCGGGCCGTTTCATGCGGCTGGATCTGCTGCGGCCGAAGCTGGCGTTGCCAAATCAGACACTTCATGTGGCCAATCTGCTCCGCCGCCCGTTGATCGAGGGGCTGCCGGAGAGCGAGTACACCGTTCGTCCCGAGCGGCTGGAGGAGATTGCCCGGTTCGTCGCCGAGATGACCGAGGGCAAATCGGACGCCACCGTGAAAAAGTACGACGAGGCGATGAACCTGTTCCGCTCGTTCGTGCGTAGCGCCTTCGGGCCTGGTTTCGAATGGCCGTCGCTTCGCCCGGAGGAAGTGGCCTACTTCCTCGTCCACGACGTGATCGAGCGGGTGGACAACCCGACGAAGACGCTGGCCGCCAACCTTTTGTCCGTGCTCGCCGGCTTTTTCAAGTGGCTGGACAAACAGACGGGCACCCAATTGGCCGGCCGGATGCAGCCGCTTCTGGGGGCGCTCAAGGAGGAGTTGCCGGAGGCGTACCGCTTGCGCGTGCTGTTGCAAAAAGCGGCAGCCGCCAACCTGCACGACGCCGGCCCAGCGCTTGAGTTCGTCGCAGAAGAAGCGCTCGTCTTGCAGACAAGAGACGAACGCGGCTGGCTGGTAAAACGCGGGGATGGCGAGGAGATCGCGCTGGAGCTGGAACGCGAAGCGGCGGACTCTCTCGCACCCGACTGGACGCTCGCGGGCCTGATCGGTCGGCGGGGGGACGGCCGCTGGTGCCTGTACGGCACGCCGGAGTTGTATCCGCCGCACGTGAGCGCCTTCCTGGGCGTACAGGTACGGGTATTGGTGTAACGATCGCAATGACAAAACGGACGCACTCGCAACAGTGCGTCCGTTTCCATATTTACCGGAGAAACATCCGGATCATCTTTAGCGCGTGTTTCGTCTGGGGGTAGCGCAGCGGAATGTCGAACAGCGTCGTCTGCTTGAGCACGCTTTTGTGGTGGGAAAACGTGTCGAAACTGTGCTTGCCGTGATAGCCGCCGATGCCGCTTTCGCCGACGCCGCCGAACGGCAGGTGCGGGTTGGCCAGATGGTAGAGCGTGTCGTTGACGCAGCCGCCGCCAAAGGAGACCTGCGCGAGCACAGTTTGCTGCACCTTGGCGCTTTCGGTAAAGAGGTAGAGCGCGAGCGGCTTGGGGCGGGCATTGACGGCGGCGATGGCCTCGTCGAGGTTGTCATAGGCAAGTACCGGCAGGATCGGGCCGAAGATCTCTTCCTGCATCACCGGATCGTCCCACTGCACACAGTCGAGAACGGTCGGCTCGATCACCAGCCGCACGGGGTCGTGCCTGCCCCCGATAACCGCTTCGCCGTCCCGCAAAAACCGGGTGAGCCGCTCGAAGTGACGTTGGCTCACGATCCGCGTATAGTCGGGATTGCGCATGACGTCTTCGCCATACATACCGGCGATGGCCGATCGCATGCGTTCCAGGAGCGCCTCTTTTACCTGCCGGTGAACCAGCAGGTAATCCGGGGCGACACAGGTTTGCCCGGCGTTGAGGCACTTGCCCCAGGCGATCCGCCTGGCGGCCAGGTCGAGGTTGGCGTCGGCGTGCACGATGCAGGGACTTTTTCCGCCCAATTCCAGCGTCACCGGGGTGAGGTGCCTGGACGCCGCTTCCATTACGATCTTGCCGACGTGGACGCTGCCGGTGAAAAAGATGTGGTCAAACCGTTCGCGCAACAAGGCGTTGCTTTCCTCGACACCGCCTTCGACCACGCACACATACTCCTCGGGAAAGGTTTCCCGGATGAGGCGGGCGAGTACCTGCGACGTGTGCGGCGAAAGCTCGGACGGCTTGAGCACGGCGCAGTTCCCGGCGGCGATCGCGCCGATCAGCGGAGCGACAGCCAGATTGAACGGGTAGTTCCACGGCGCGACGATCAGACAGACGCCGTACGGTTCGGGATAGATCCAACTGGCGGAGCCGAACAAAGGGAGCGTCGTTTTTACCTTGCGCGGTTTGGCCCAGCGCTTCAGATGCTTGATGGCGAAGCGAATCTCTTCCCGCACGACACCGATTTCCAACACGTACGATTCGAACGTCGATTTGTTCAAGTCGGCCTTGAGGGCCAAAAACAGGTCGGCTTCATAGCGGGTGACGGCGTCGAGCAGGCGCTTTAACATCTCCAGGCGAAACGGCACGTCCCGGGTCGCTCCTGTGAGGAAATACGCCCGTTGCCGTTCGATCAGTTCTCGGTAGGTGTTCATGCCTGACCTCCTAGCGAATCGTCAATTGCTTGTCTTGATCCTGCTTGTGTTGGACGTAGAAGCGGACCATGGCCGGGATGCCCTCCATGAAGTCGGGACAGCGGATGCCCGAACCGGCCAAGTCTTGCTGCGCCTGTGTGCAGTCGTAAATAGTTCGGCAGGTGAAGTAGTCCATCGCCTCCCTTTCCACGCCGAGATAGCGGCGCAGCGCGGGAACGGACAAGGCCGCCTTGGCCAGGGAGACAGGGATCGTCCCCAGCGGACTTTTGCCGAGCAACTCCTGCATCATTCGCCGGTACAGGTCGCGGACCGTGTACGGATTCGGATCGGTCAAATGATACGTTTTGCCCGCACTCTCTTCCCGGTGGGCGAGGTACACGGTGGCTTCGACGATGTAGTCGACCGGCACCAGATTGACAGGCGCGTCTCCTTTGCCGATGTACGGGATGAACGGCAAAAAGCGCAGCCGATCGAAAACGTTGAGCAAAAAGTAGGGACCGTCAAATTTGATCGTCTCGCCCGTGCGCGAATCACCCTTGACGATTCCCGGACGGATCACGGTCAGCGGCACTCGGTCGGCAATCGCCTGCACCAGGACTTCCGCCTCGTATTTGGTCTCCTCGTAATGGTTTTTGAACGACTGGTTCATCACAAGTTCCGTTTCCAGGATGCGCCCCTCGCGCGTGCCGGATACGTAAGCCGTGCTGAAGTAGACGTAGCGTTTGAGGTTGTCAAGCGTCAGCACCCAGTCGTTAACGTGTCCCGTGCCGACGACGTTCACCCGATAGGCGATGTCGCGAGGGACCGCCAAATCGTAGATGGCCGCGAGGTGAAACACATGGGTAATGTCGCGGCGCAACCGGGCGGTCTCCTCCGCCGCCAGACCCAGTCCGGGCAAGGTGATGTCCCCGGTGAAGATGACCAACTGCTCGGGGGCGAACTGTTGCTCTGCCACGATCCGGCCCGCCTCCGCCAGCGCCTGTTCGCGCATTGCAGGCAGGACCAAGAGGTAGAACCGTTCCGCTTCCTGGCCGCGTCGCGACAGGGCGCGAATCAGCGCGGTGGCGAGAAATCCGGGAAAGCCGGTGAAAAAATAGGTGTGGCCCATTTCATCCCTCCTCAACGTCATGAATGAATCATCATTCATGTTGCGGTGCAGCGACGCTTGCTGTTTCTCTTTATGATAAGCCAGGCCGGGCGATTGGGGAAGCGGTTTTGCTTACGGGTTTCACAGACAGGAGAGGCCGGCGGAATGTGGTACAATCAAAGGGGATCACAGGGAAGGAGAAGAGGTTTGATGCGATGGAAACATGATTGGGACCCGTGGTTGCAGGAGGAGACCACGAAGGCGTACTTCCGGGAGTTGGAACGGGTTTTGGACGAGGAGTACCGGACGCATGTGGTCTATCCGCTGCGGGAGGACATTTTTGCCGCCCTCCGGCTGACCGGCTACGCCGAAACCAAGGTGGTGATTCTCGGACAGGACCCGTACCATCAGCCCGATCAGGCGCACGGACTCAGCTTTTCGGTCAAGCCGGGGGTAAAACCGCCGCGCTCCTTGCAAAACATCTACAAAGAGTTGCAAACGGATGTGGGCTGCCGCATCCCCAACAACGGCTGTCTGATCCCGTGGGCCGAGCAGGGCGTGCTGCTGCTCAACACCGTCCTGACCGTGCGCGCAGGGGAGCCCAACTCGCACAAGGGCAAGGGCTGGGAAACGTTTACCGACCGGGTGATCGCCGCGTTGAACGAGCGGGTGCAGCCGATGGTCTTCATCCTCTGGGGCAGCCACGCCCAGGCGAAACAGAAGCTGGTGACGTCGTCCAGGCACCTGATCATCACCGGGGCCCATCCCAGTCCGCTGTCGGCGCGAAGAGGCTTTTTCGGCACGCGGCCATTCTCGCGGGCCAACCAGTTTTTACGCGAGATGGGCAGCGAACCGATCGATTGGCAGATACCGGATCTGTAGGCGATCCCGGTTTGGGGAACGTACCCGGCCGATTTTTGTGGCGGGCGTGTCGGACGGCCCGCCTTTTCGTCAGGGATAACGCCTCCCGTCCTGACCGAACAGGACACGCACCTTGGCGTACAACCGGATCGGCAGGCTGGGAAAGACGAAGGCCAGGTGACCCTCGGCAATCAGCGGAAAATCAAGCGGCGATTCAATCTGATAGCTGACCCCGATCGCCTGCAGGGCTTCGGCATAATGCTTGGCCTCTTGCCACGGCACCGCGTAAAAAAACGATTTCTCCATTCAATCCCACTCCTTGTTACCAGTGTAGCACGCCCGAATGGGACAGAAAAGAAACAGCCGCGCGCGGTTGTTGTTTGAATATTCTAACAAATTTTGTTATACTGGACAGTGTGTGGAAGCGTTTTCGCGAAAGGGGAGAGTGGAATGACACGGATGCGTCCGGTTCTTTGGGTGCCGTCGGAAGAGATCGTTGGGCACAGTCATCTGCGCAGGTTTATGGATCGGGAGGGAATCGCCGACTATCAGGAGCTTGTAGCCCGTTCGGAGGGGGACGTCGGCTGGTTCTGGGACGCGTTTGTCCGTTTTGCCGATATTCAGTTTTACCAGCCGTACACACAAGTGGTGGACCTGTCCCGGGGGCTTCCTTGGCCGAAGTGGTTTGTCGGCGGCCGGATCAATCTGGCTCACAACCTCTTGGACAAGTGGGCGCTCAATCCCGAGACGGCCGGGCGGCCCGCGCTGTTGTGGGAAGGGGAGGATTACGAGACACGCCGCTACACGTTTGCGCAATTGCAGGCGGAAGCCAACCGCTTCGCCAATGCGCTGCACGCGGCAGGCATCGGACGGGGCGACAGGGTGGCCTTGTTCATGCCGATGATCCCCGAGACGGTGATTGCGCTCTACGGCATCTACAAGGCGGGAGCGGTGGCGGTGCCGCTGTTCTCCGGATTTGGCCCCGAGGCGGTGGCCGTGCGTTTAAATGACGTGGAAGCGAAAGCGGTGGTCACCGCCGACGGATTCTACCGGGGCGGACAGACGGTGCGGCTCAAGCAGGTGCTGGATGCCGCGCTTGCGTCGGTGACATCCGTCGGTGCCGTGATCGTGGCCGAGCGGCTAAAACGGGACGACGTGTGCACACATGATCGGGACTACCGCTGGAGCGAGTTGGTCGCGCGTGCCGGTGACACGTTTGACACGGTGCAGACCGATGCGGAAGACATCTGCATGGTCAGCTACTCGTCAGGTACGACGGGCAAGCCCAAAGGAATCGTCCACGTCCACGGGGGGATTGCGGTCAAAACGGCGGAAGTGGGGCTGTTTCTCTACGATACCCGTCCGGATGACGTCGTGTTTATGGTGACGGACTTTGGCTGGATGATGGGGCAGCTTCCGTTGTTCTCCGCGCACACGGTGGCGGCTCCCTACCTCCTGTACGAAGGAAGTCCGCTGCACCCCTATCCCGGCCGTCTGTTCGAACTGATCGAAAAGTACCGCGTGTCCGGTTTTGGCGCGCCGGCGACCGCCCTGCGACTCTTGCGAACCCATGCCGACAAGTGGCGGCAATCAGCCGATCTGAGCCGCTTGCGCATTCTGGGGCATACGGGCGAGCCGATCGACGAGGAGACGTGGAAATGGTATCTTTCGTGGGGAGCGGGCCGTGCCCCGATCATCAACGGCAGCGGCGGAACGGAACTGTTCGCTGAAGTGATCTCATCCGTTTGCGTGCAGCCGCAAAAAGCCACCTGCCTTGGACCAACCCCTGCCGTCGGCGCCAGGGTGGTGGATGAGGCGGGACAGCCGGTGCCGCCTGGCAAGCCGGGCTATCTCGTCTTCACCTGCCCGCAGCCGGCGCAGACGCGCGGCTTCTGGAATGACCAAAAACGTTACCTGGACACCTACTTTCCGCTGGGCAACGAGATGTGGTGGCAGGGAGACATGGTCATGGTGGACGAAGAAGGCTACTGGTTTCACCTTGGGCGGGCGGACGACGTCATCAAAGTGTCGGGCCGCCGCACCGGGCCGGGCGAAATCGAGGACGTCCTCAACCAGCACCCCGGCGTGATGGAGTCGGCCGTGATCGGCGTGCCCGATCCGCTCAAAGGGGAGGAGATTGTCGTGTTTGCCGTTCCCAAACCGAAAGCGACGCTCACGCCGGAAGAGCTGCGCCAACACGTTGCCGCTTCGCTGGGCAAACCGTACGAGCCGGGAGCGGTGCATCTGGTGGCCGACCTGCCCAAGACGCGCACGCAAAAGATCATGCGCCGCCTGATCAGGCAAGCGTATCTCGGCGAGCCTGCGGGCGACACCTCCAGCCTGACCAATCCCGCAGCCCTCGGCCTCTTGCCGTGCCGGACGTCAACGGACTCGGGACCACACCATCTGTCCTGATAGGCAGGATGCAGCAAAAGATCCCCCGGCAATCGCCGAGCGGGAATGATCACACATGACACTACGGAACCAGCGCACAAACGAAGACCGCCGGAAACGTACTCCGGCGGTCTTTTTGCGAGTGGCGCTTTCTGGGTTGCAAGGCGGTTGGCGTCAGGCCGCTTCTTCCCGCTGCCAGGAGATCAGCGTAGCGTCCTTGGGCAACAGCAGGCACAACAGGCCGACGATCGGCAAAAAGGAGCAGAACGTCATCACGAATGTCAGGCTGAACATATCGGCGAGCCGACCCAGCATGGACGCCCCGATGCCGCCCATCCCGAACGCCAGTCCGATCATCAGGCCGGAAACGGTGCCGATGCGGCCGGGCAACAGTTCCTGGGCGTACACGACCGTGACGGAGAAACTGGAAAGCACAAGCAACCCGTCGAGAAACAGCAACGGATACGCCCACCCTCCGGTCACATGGGGGATCAACAGCGACAGCGGCAGCGCTCCCAGGAGCGAGACTGTTATTAATGTCCGCTTGCCGAAACGGTCGGCCGCCGGTCCGCCGAAGAATGTGCCGATCGCGCCCGCCAGCAGGAACAAAAATGTGTACATTTGCGCGCTTTTCACACTGATTCCCTGGACGTCGATCAGGTACAACGGATAAAAGCTTTGCAGCCCGGCGAACATCCAGGAGCGGGCAGTGACGATCACCACCAGGAGGGTGAGCGCCACCATGCGTTTGTCGAAATGAGAGAGGGGGATCGCCGCCGAAGCTACGTTACGCCTCTGTTCCTGCCCCCGGTACCAGAAGGCGATGTACACCAGCAAGGCGCAGGCGCTCGCGGCGGGAATGGTGAACCAGGCCGCCCCCGTCTGTCCCATCCAGACGAAGAAATACGCGGTCAACAGCGGCGCAAGCGCTTGCCCGGCGTTGCCGCCCACCTGAAAAATCGATTGCCCGAGACCCCGTCGCGGTCCGGACGCCATGTGCGCCACACGCGACGCCTCCGGGTGGAACACGGCGGAGCCGATGCCGATCAGCGCTACCGACAGCAGCACCAGCGCGTACTGGTGGGAAAACGCCAATCCGATCAACCCGCAGGCCGAGATGAACATCGCGGTTGGCAACATGAACGGGCGGGGCGTCCGATCCGCCAGGTAGCCGACCGCCGGTTGCAGCACTGACGCGGTTACGTTCATCACCATAAGGATGACGCCCAGTTGCGAGTAGGTGAGCGCCAGGTTTTGCTTGAGGATCGGCAGGACGGCGGGAATCACCGCCTGCAGGCTGTCGTTGAGCAGATGGACCAGACTTATGGACAACAAGATTTGGTAGGCGGTAGAAGCAGTCGATGACATACGCTGGGGTTCTCTTCCTTTCGTAGCGTTGATATCCATACTCTACCACCATCGCGCGGGAACGTCATCAGTTTGACTGCAAGGAAATCAGAAGGGCGCGGATGCGAGCGCACACACAAGAAAACAAGTGGTGAAATGTTCCCGGATTCGCTAAACTGAAACATATGGCTGCTTTTTTCAACAAGTCGAAACAAAGGAGGGTGTGTAGAATGCGATTGCATCACATCATGGTGACCGACAAACGATACGACCTGCTTGTCCGCAATTATCAGGAAAACGACTTTCCTGCGCTGTTCGAGGTGCAGCGGGCCTGCTTTCCCGAGCCGTTCCCGCAGGAGTTGCTCTGGAACCGCGAGCAGATCGCCAACCACGTGCGGCTGTTTCCCGAAGGGGCGATCTGCGTGGAACACGACGGGCGGGTGATCGGTTCCATCACGGGGTTGCTCATCACGTACGAGCCGGGCAAACCGCACACCTGGGCCGAGATCACCGACCACGGCTACATCCGCACGCATGACCCCGACGGCGACAGTTTCTACATCGTGGATATCAGCGTCATGCCGGAGTATCGCTCGCTGGGAATCGGGCGGCTGTTGATGCAAAGCGTCTACTATCTGACGATTCACCGGGGCTGGAAACGGGTGCTCGGTGGCGGCCGGATGCCGGGGTACCACAAGGTGGCGGCGCAGATGAGCCCGGAAGAGTACCTGGATCGTGTCATGACCGGGGAATTGCGTGATCCGGTCTTGTCGTTCCTGTTGCGTTGCGGCCGCGTCCCGGTGCAGGTGATGCACGGTTATCTGGAGGATGAAGAATCGGGCAACAACGCGGTGTTGATGGAGTGGCGCAATCCGTTCCTGCATGAGCAGGCGTAGATGCCTGGGCGAAGCCAAAGGGGAGTGGTAGGATGACAGGGAAGACACCGGGACGGTGGTTGGCTGTCGGCGGCGCCAACCTGGATATCAAGACCGAGCCGTTTTCTCGATTGATCTTTGGGACGAGCAATCCCGGGCGCGTCCGCACGACGGCGGGCGGCGTGGCTCGCAACGTGGCGGAAAACCTGGCCCGGCTGGGGGAAGAGGTGGACTTGTTCGCACTCGTCGGCGAAGATGCCGACGGCGAGTGGCTTAGGCAGGTCACAGCGAAAAGCGGTGTGGGAACGGCGGGGATGCTTCGGTTGGGGGGACAGCGGACCGGCCGATACATAGCCGTGCACGATGACAGCGGAGAAATGGTGGTGGCCGTCTCCGACATGGCGATTCACGACGCCTGGGATGAGGCGCTGTTGCGATCCGGGCTGGCGATGCTCCGACAGGCGGACGGGCTGTTCGTCGACGCCAACCTCCCGCCTTTCGTGATGGAAGCCATGGTTCAGGAGGCTGCCCGGCAAGGCTTGGCGATTGTGGCCGATCCTGTCTCGTTGAGCAAAGCGGAAAGGTGGAAAGGTCTGCTCACTCACGTCAGCCTGATCGCGCCGAACCGGGATGAGGCGGCGGTGCTGACCGGCGTTGATGTGCGGGATCGGGCGGATGTCGAACGGGCCGCTCACATGTTGTCCGAGCACGGGGCAAAGCGGGTTATGATTACGCTTGGAGCCGAGGGCGTTTGCGTGCTTGGCCCCGATGTCGGCGAAGCGGTTTGGCTGCCCGCTCCCTTTGCCCGGGTGCGCGACGTGACCGGAGCGGGAGACGCATTTACGTCCGGAGCGATGTTTGGCCTGTTCAGAACCGAATCGTCGATCGAGCAGGCGGCGTACGGACTGGTCATGGCCCATCTGGCTCTGGAGAGCGAACGCTCCGTGGCGGAAAAGGTAAATTTGGACTGGCTGTTACAGGCAAAGGAGGATTATTTGCGTGAGATTGGACATTCATCCTGACGTACAACGCGCGCTTGATGCCTCTCAGGCGGTTGTCGCTTTGGAATCGACGATTATTTCCCACGGCATGCCGTATCCGCAAAACGTGGAGACGGCGCTCGCTGTCGAAGCGATCATCCGTGAAGCAGGAGCCGTCCCGGCGACGATCGCCATTCTCGGCGGGAGAATCAAGGTGGGGCTTTCGCCCGCCGATATCGAAGAGTTGGCCACAGCCAAAGACGTGATCAAAACCAGCCGCCGGGATTTGCCGTACGTGGTGGCGATGAAGCGAAACGGGGCGACCACGGTGGCTGGAACGATGATTGTCGCCGCCATGGCCGGCATCCGCGTGTTTGTCACGGGCGGGATCGGCGGCGTGCACCGAGGCGCGACCCAGACGATGGATATTTCCGCTGACCTGACCGAACTGGCTCAGACGGACGTCGCGGTGGTCTGCGCCGGCGCCAAATCGATTCTCGACATCGGGCTGACACTAGAGTATCTGGAGACCCAGGGCGTTCCCGTGCTGGGCTACCGCACCGATCGCTTCCCCGCCTTTTACACCAGGGACAGCGGATTTCCGGTTCACGTGACAATAGACAGTGCGGCCGAGGTCGCCTCCGTGCTGGCCGCCAAAGCGGAGCTGGGCCTGCACGGAGGCGTCGTCATCGCCAATCCGATTCCCGAGGAGAGCGAACTGAATGCGGCGGAGATCGAACAGGCGATCCAGGCGGCGGTGCGCGAGGCGGAGGCGAGCGGCATCACCGGCAAAGAGGTCACCCCGTTTTTGTTGTCCAAACTGGGCGAAATCACTGGCGGACGCAGTCTCGACGCCAACATTGCGCTGGTGAAGCACAATGCCCGCGTCGGAGCCGAGATCGCCGTGGAATTGTCCAAACGGCTCAAGCGATAGGAACAGTGCGCCGGGCTGCCGACGAAACGTGTCGGCGGGCCCGTTTTTCTTTCTCTACAAAAATCGTTTCGTCTGTGGTAGAATGGATGGCAGGGTTTTTTTACGAAAATGTTGGAAGATCTTGTCGAATCGCACAATTCCTTCAGGAACGGGTCTGAGATCGTGTGGCCCGTCGCCTGTATACCGCAGATTTGGCAAAATTCCTCCGCACAAGGAGTTTGATTCGTATGCCGGAACCGGTTACGAGAAGCCGTGCTGCTTCCACAGTGAAACGTTCCAAGCCGGTCCGACGCAAGAAAAAACGTCGGCTGCTGTTGTTGTTTACCCTGTTCGCTCTCTTGCTCGTCGGCGGTACCGCCGGCGCGCTGTACTGGCATATTGATAAGGCGCTTCAATCCGCCACGTCCGGCACGGGAGACGGCGTCAATACGCTGTTGCCCGGCACGGACACGGCCTATCACTCGGACAAACCGCTCTCGATCGTCCTCTTGGGCCGGGACACGCGCAAAGAGACCGGTTCGTTGAATACGGACGTCATGATCGTCTCCGTGATCAATCCGGTGACGAAAAAGGTGACAATGGTTTCCATCCCGCGCGACACGCGCGTCAAAATCCCCGGATACCGCGGGTACCACAAGATCAACTCGGTGTACGCCAACGGGGAGGCGGAACGCCGGCAAGCCGAGGCCAACGGCCAGACGCCGACGGAAAACGGCGTGACGCTAACCAAGAAGACGCTGGAACAGGTCTTGGGCATCCCGATCCAATACTATGTGGAAGTGGATTTTGAAGGGTTCAAGACGATTATCGACGAGTTGGGCGGCGTGGAAGTGAACGTCGACCGCAAATTGCAGTACGACGACCCGACTGACGGCACGCACATCGATCTGGAACCGGGGCTTCAGTTGCTCAACGGCGAGCAAGCACTCGGTTACGTCCGCCACCGTCACGACAACCGGGGGCTCAAGTATTTCTCGACCGACTTTGACCGCAACCGCCGCCAGCAGGAAGTGATCAAGGCGCTCGTCGACAAAATGACCTCGTTTGACGGGGTGACCAAGATTTTTCGCGTGATCGAGATCGCGAGCGAACACGTGAAAACAGACATGTCCCCCGATCAGATCAAGGGACTCGTCTACGATTTCAAAGGGATCAACTCGTCCAGTATCGTCACGCTGGACAACGGCGCGTACTGGAATCCCAGCTTGGGCTACACGTTTATTCCGCAGGAGAACCGGGATGCCATCCGCGCAGCCTTGCAGACCGAGATGGGCATCTCCGCCGGTACGGTGGCCGAGTTGAACGACTCGATCACCGAGGGAGGCGCACGAGACACGGAAGAGGCAATCGCCGTGCCCCAATCAAGCAAAAAACGGCGTACCACCGAGGCGGCGCAGGAGACGCCGGGTAGACAAGAGACGACCGAGTCCGTCAAGAAGACGCAGAAGACAACGGCTGAGAACAAACCGGCCGCCCCGGACACAGGCGGCAAACAAGACCAGCAGCCGACGGCTCCGCCTCCGGACATTGTCGCTCCCGCTCAACCCGAGACGGATCAACCGGAACAGCAGTCTCCGGAACCCCCGGAGACAACGACGCCTCCGCCGGACATCGTACCGCCGAAACACTCGTCTCACCCCCCGAACACGCCGTCGACGGCGAATCCGGCTGGCGGTTCGGGCGCGGACAACCCAACCGGGACAGCCGGGACGGGCACAACGTCTTAACACGACAGGCTCTTGGGCCTGCTATCAGACACGAGAACGCCGCTTCGCCTGTTGTGGCGAAGCGTGATGGGGCTGTCTCAAAAGTAGATCATACTACTTGAGGGGCAGCCGCTTTTTTTAGCAGATTATGGGCCGGACAAATCAGGCCAACTTCTATGCGGACCTTGGTGAGCAAATGATCCCTTCTCTTTTCAGGGAAGGGTCGTTTTGTTTGTCAACCCTAACGAGAACCAAGTGAATCGAAATAAGACGCGCTGAACAGTAGTCAAGCTGTTACCGCGACACCGGTATCCACGCAGAATCCGTCGGTAAGTGCTGAGACCTCATCCAAACAATCGGGTAAGCGCCTGAAGGCTAAGGTTAATCGAGGCGATCGACGGGGACACAAAAATGGTGGAAGATTGTTGAACTCGAACTATGCGTAAATTTTACACATAGGTAAAAATGGTGTGTACCGCAACTTAAAAATGCAGAAAAACGCGGCATTACGATATACCGCGTTTTGCATAACAATGCAGGATTGGGCGGGTGTCGTTAGTAAACTATCGCGCCCCGATAGTTAAACAAGCAGCTCAATCACTTGCGAGGTTCGTTCTCCACGTGTCGTTAGATTATTGTTGGGAGGTTTAGTTGCCAAGAAACACCGAATCGATCTGTGACCCACCCAAACTTTTTACTGAATGGGGAAGGGGATAACGGCATGAGAACTTGTCCACCTTGAGATAACGTCTCAAAAAGGTTATCAATTTCTTGCTCTGTATCGCACGTTACAAATAGTGAGATTGAAGGAGTAAACGTAAATTCATGCTTAGCTGTACTATCTATGCACATGAACGTTTGTCCCTTCAATGTGAATGTTGCATGTAATACTGTTCCATCTTCATGATGAACCATACTATTTATTTCGGATTGGTCAAACAAAGAGGTGTAAAAATTCATTGCTTCTTCAGCCTTCCCATCGAACATTAAAAACGTCGTGATTTTTGACATCGTCAACGAGCTCCCTTTGCTTTGTTGTTAAATGCTGCCTTCAAATCCCTATTATTACAATCATTTTGTTACACTAAAATGTCTTTCTTGTCGCTATTCATGTTTCAGCATTTATTGTATCATACCTCATGTCCAATGCCGCTGACCGTTCCACCATTACAACCCGTAAAGGACAACGTGGGAAAGCAACAACACACCCGCCTTTGCTGGTGTCCCGCTTCCAACACCGCTTGCTCACCGTTGTTCCCTTTACAAAACATGTTTCCAACCCCTGTGCTGTTGCATACTCTTGGTGAAGTGCTTTCCTTTGTGGGAAGTCCATTTTTTGTTCCTGCCTGCGAACTCTCTTTTGTTATACCGTGATATAGTCGTGCCTTTTTTATCCTCTGACCAAGAGTATTTTCAGGAAGGTTTTCAAAACAACCGAGGCAAGCGATTGGCACCCCCAATGCCTCAAACAACTTTCTGAGGTTAGGTGGACTTACGGTTGTCTTATTCTGTTCGGCCAAATGACCTGTTGAGTCCTGTGTTGACTACGTGCTGAAAAAATGTGCTTCGATTTTGGGCATTGCTTCATTCCAGAAACGGAGCTGATCGACGAGGTACTGAAGGTACTCAACCACAACACAGACGTATACATTACGAGGGACGAGGTGGAGCAGGGGATCTTTCAAGTGGAGGAAAACGGTCGTCTTATCATTGAAAAAGGGGGAGTCTATCCTCCTTTTTTGTGTCGTTCCGAAAAGAGACTGGCCCAACTCCTGCTCAAATTATGCGCAGCAGCAATTACAACGTAAACATGGCTGCCATTGATGCAGCCAGCAAAGACTACCAGGTACGTTCGAAAATGGTACTGGCAGAAGGACAACGCGAGGCGATCCGTAAGCTGTTTGCGGAGAACCTATTGATCTTAACCGGTGGCCCTGGATGTGGCAAAACAGCCAGCGTAAAAGCGGTCATCGATGTGTATCAAAGGCTGAATCGAGTTGCAAAGATTTCTTTGTCAGCTCCAACAGGACGAGCCAGCCGCAAACTGACGGAGTAACAGGACTGGATGCGGCCACCATTCACAGACTGATTAACTTCCGAACGGGAGAGGAACCAGAATTCAACGAGAGCAACTCACTTCGCACTCCGTCAAGCTTGGTGAACCGCCGTATACCGGACGGTACGTACGGTGGTGTGAGCGGTCGGGAGTTAGTCACCCCACCTACTCGATCGTACCCGCAAAAAGGGGTTTGAAAACGACAAAAACGTGGTAAGATAAAAGTACGAAATCGAATAAGACTGACACTTCAGACAATTTGTCGAACAGGAAGGGGAGGGATTTGGATGACCATCATCCTGGTGAATCTCGGGTTGCTTCTCGTATTTCTCTATCTGTTCAGTCGTCCGCAGCACGACGAGCCCGTTTACAACGAAGAATTTTTCCTCCAGAATCCTTCCGCATTGGCGGAATACCAACAGATGCCTGTCGAGTTTCAGAAGGCGTTTTTCCGCAAGCACAAAGAGTGGATCAAAGAAAAATACATGCGAGGAGACAGCTACTTCCTCGGGTATTGTCCCAACAAGGAAATTCGCCGCGCATGGCTTTCCGAATTCCTCAACCGCAAGAATCTCAACGGCCCTACCCCTTCCTCGTGAAGGGGTTTCAGTTTGTAAAAGGAACTCGCCTTGACCCCTTCACCCCATGACCCGCGCTTTTTCTGCAACTTTGTTTGACACAACCGTCTTCTGTGATATGGTAGGAAGCGGAGGATGGAGAACATGGACATGTTGAAATGGCTTGCAGAACAGTTGCAGGAACAACTGCTTGCGGCAGGCGCAATCGTTAACCTGTTGGTGCGGCACGAACGCTCGCTGTTCGACGATCACGAACAGGAAGAGGTGACGCTGGTGTTTGCCGAGTCGGAGGAGAGCGAAGAGGGACCGACGGCGACGATCCATCTGTTTCCCCTGGATGAGACCACTTGTGAGATCGAGGTGGAGCTGGCGTACCTGAATCGTGCGGAGAGCGGAGCCGATCTGTGGCGGCGCGCGCGAAAGATCGTGGCGGAAGTTTCCTATACGGAAAAGCGGCGCTTTTTGTCACCCGATCAGCCGGCGGAATCGTCGCTTACACTGGATTACCACTTCGTCGTCACCCAACCGCGGACAGAAGCGGAAGCGTCCGAGTTGATCGGGCGGCTGCGGCGCTTTTCCGCCGACCTGGCGGCGCTGGTGCGGTTGTAACCGCATCGGCGCCGTTTTTGGCTGTCGATCGGACAGGAAGGAAACGGGGCGAGAAAGAGAGCGTCGGTCGAGCTAACGGCAGGAATTTACGGAATGTGGCGAGAATACAGAATGTAATGAATGAATATTCATTCGGAATAAGAATAAGGGAAAGGGGAGTCGCGGATGTTGTCACACGTTTTTTCGCCGATTCGGCTGGCCCAACTGACGTTGCCCAACCGGATCGTGATGGGGTCGATGCACCTCGGACTGGAAGGGGTCAAAGGCGGGATTGAGAAACTGGCCGCTTTCTACGCCGAGCGGGCCAGAGGCGGAGCGGGGCTGATTGTCACCGGCGGTTCAGCGGTTTGTCCGGAAGGAGGATTCGGCGAGGATTATACGCACGTGTACGCCGATGAGCAGGTGGAGGTCTTGCGCCCGATCGTCGAAGCGGTTCACCGTGCCGGGGGGCGGATCGCGCTGCAGTTGTTTCACGCCGGACGGTACGCCTACAAAGAGGTGACGGGACTGGACCCGGTGGCTCCCTCGCCCTTGCAGGCGCCGATCAACCGGACGGTGCCGCGCGAACTTAAACCGGAAGAGATCGAGCGGACGATCGAGGCGTTCGCCGCCGCTGCCGCCCGCGCCAAGGCGGCCGGGTTTGACGCCGTGGAGATCATGGGTTCTGAAGGGTATTTGATCAACCAGTTTCTCTCTCCGGTGACCAACCGCCGCACCGACGAGTGGGGCGGCGATTTTCAGCGGCGCAGCCGCTTCGGGGTGGAAGTGGCGCGGCGGGTACGCGCGTCCGTCGGTCAGTCGTATCCGGTCATTTTCCGCATGTCCGGCCTTGATCTGATTCCGGACAGCACGGCGATGGAAGAGACGCTGCGTTTCGCGCAATTGCTGGAGGAAGCTGGAGTGGATGCGCTTAATGTGGGGATTGGCTGGCACGAGTCGCAGGTGCCGACGATCTACATGAGCGTGCCGCGCGGTTCCTATGTGTGGGTGGCGCAGCAGGTAAAACAGGCGGTACGCATTCCCGTGATCGCGAGCAACCGTATCAACGACTTGCGGTTGGCCGAGGAGATTTTGCGCGACGGGTTGTGCGACCTGGTCTCGATGGCCCGTCCGTTCCTGGCTGACCCCGAGATTGTCGGCAAAAGCCGGGAAGGGCGGTTCGACGAAGTGAACACCTGTATCGCCTGCAATCAGGCGTGCCTCGACCACGTGTTTGACGGGAAACTGGCCTCCTGTCTGGTCAATCCCCGGGCGGGGCGCGAACAGGAGCTGACGATGGAGCCGGCCCCGGTGCGCAAGCGGGTGGCCGTGGTCGGCGGCGGCCCGGCCGGGATGGAAGCGGCGCGCGTGCTGGCGGAGCGCGGACATGCGGTTGTCCTGTTCGAAAAAGGCCAACAGTTGGGCGGGCAACTCAACTACGCCCGCCAGGTGCCGGGCAAGGCGGAGTTCAACGAAACGCTGCGCTACTACCGGACCCAGTTGTTCAAGCTGGGCGTACAGCTTCGGCTCGGGACCCAAGTCCGGGCAGACGAACTGGTTGCCGAGGGCTTTGACGAAGTGGTGGTGGCGACCGGCGTTCGCCCCCGCACGCCCGATCTGCCGGGGATTGACTTGCCGCACGTGGTCAGCTATGCGGACGTGTTCGAGGGACGGGCGGTGGTGGGCACACGCGTTGTGATCATCGGCGCGGGCGGCATCGCGTGTGACCTTTCCCATCTGCTGGCCCAGCAGACGGGTGTTGTCGCCCAGGCGGCCGATTACCTGGCCGAGTACGGCATTCTCTCCAAGGACCAGATCGCTGCATGGGCCAAACACCGCCGCGTGACGATGCTTCGGCGCGGCAAGCACGTCGGCACCGGCCTGGGCAAAACGACGCGCTGGGCCGTACTGGCGACATTGAAGCGCCACGGCGTGCAGATGCTGACAGAGGTCTCGTACAAGGCGATAACGCCGGAGGGTGTCGTGATCGAGCACAAGGGCGAGGAGAAGTGTCTGTCGGCCGATACGGTGATCGTGGCGGCTGGCGCCATCGCCAACAACGAGTTGTACCAGGCCTTGCAGGGCCGCCTGCCCGTTCATCTCATCGGCGGAGCCAAAGAGGCGGGTGAACTGGACGCGAAACGGGCCATTCTTGAGGGCACGCTGATCGGCCGGTCGATCTGATCCGTCACTCATCGCTTCCGCCCGCCGTCCCATCGATGGCGACAGGTGTGATAGAATAGGGAAAAATGGACAGACAGAAAGGGGCACAGCGTTGAACACACAGTGGAACGTCGTGATTACCGGGTTCGGCACGGTCGGTTGGCACGTCGCCGATCTGCTGGAACGGCGGCGCGCATCCTATTCGGAGCGGTACGGCGTCGATGTCCGGCTCACCGCGATCAGCGGGTCACGGGCCGGATTGCACGATCCGAACGGCCTTACCCGGCAACGGTGGGAGCCGCTGACCCGGGCAAACGGAGGTGTCGCCTCCGCCGCAGACGCCTCGCCCGTCTACACCGGGGAATCTCTTTTGGCGAAAGTGGAAGCGGACGTGCTGATCGAGACAGGGCCGACCGATTTTCGCACCGGCGGGCCGGGGCTCGCGTACATCAAAGCCGCGCTGGAGCGGGGCATTCACGCAATTGCTGTCTCGAAGGGTGCCTTGGTGGCGGACTATCCTGGCCTGGCCGGGATCGCGCGGCGCACAGGGGCGGCGTTGAAAATCAGCGGGGCCACAGCGGCGGCCCTCCCAACGATTGACCTGATCGAATACAATCTGGCCGGCTGTGAGGTGACGGAATTGTGCGGCATTCTTACCGGCACGGCCAATTACGTGCTGACCAGGATCAGCGAAGACGGATGGACGCTTGCACAGGCGGTCGCCGAAGCCAAGTGGCTGGGCATCGCCGAGCCTGACCCCGCCTTCGACCTGGACGGGTGGGACACGGCGTGCAAGCTGGTCATCCTGGCCAACGCCGCGTTTGGCGCATCCCTGCGGCTTGACGATGTGTCCGTCGAGGGCATCGGCGAGATCGGGCCAGAAGAGATGGACCGCTGGAGCAGGGAACGCCTCGTCCCCAAGTTGATCGGCCGGATGGTTCGCACAGAGCGGGGGGTCACCGCCGAAGTGAAGCGCATGCTGCTGCCGCACGACCATCCGCTCGCCCGGGTGAGGGGCACGACCAAGGCGGTCTGGGTGCAGACCGACGTGATGGGCGATCTCTTGGTAATGGGCGGCAAATCAGACCCGCGCGCCGCCGCGGCGGCAGCGTTGAAAGATCTGGAACACTTGCTTGGGCAACACGTTTCGCAAAGTCGGCAGCGATAGACAGCGGCGACAGGCGGAGGCAGACGCTTCCGCCTGTTTTTATACCCAGGCTTGTACCTTTTTACCAAATATATGTTGTAAATGCTGCCAATCCGCGATATAATGAGGGTAACATTCACAAAATGTTCAAAAAATAATCTTGACAAGACGCCCGAGGCTGCTTCCGGCCTTTGGCAAACAATCTGCGGACAAGGAGGGAATGCCCATGTGGCACGGGATTTTGTACATCGAACTCGTCTTCTCTACCGCTGTCTCCGCACTTACCTTGTTCTTGCCAGCGATCATAGCCCGTCTTGAATCGAAACAGGTGTGACGGCTTGAGAAACATCATCAGCATCTGCCTGATCCGGTCCCGCACCGGATTTTTTGTGTCTGATTGATTCTTCAGACAGCTTTTTCTACAATAAGAACAGGAAAAATAGTAGATAGGATGATCCGGATGAAACGATGGATATGGCCGTTGCTCGCCGCCGTTTTGTTGATGCTGGCAGGGTGTTCTAACGGCGGCGCTCCGGCGGTTTCCGGCAAGGGAGGGATTCCCGAAGCGGAGATGAAGCGAATCGCGACCGACTGGCTGACCAAGCAGCAGAAGCTGAACGAAGCCAGGGACGAGGCCGAACTGAAGGCGCGCGTCAACGAACTGTACATTCCTGACGGAGCGGCGGCCACTGCCGTATTTCGCATCGCCAGAAAAAGTCTGGGCTACAAGGTGGACGTCCACATCCACCGGCTGACGGTGACGGCGCTTGGTGCCGACGCGTTCCGCTTTAAAGCCATGTACGAAACCACCTTCACCGCCCCAAACGGCCAAAAGCTGACCCGGCCGGATGAACACTCGTTTGTGTTGCAAAAAGTGGACGGGGTGTTCAAATACGCGAGCAATGACGAATAACGCCGCTGTGATTTCATAGCGAGAAGCTCCCTCTGCTGTTGAGCAAAAGGGAGCTTCTTTTTGTCGAGATTTGCGAAAAACAGGGGCTGCTTCCCATTAGCGCGGCAGGGACCAGGCGGCCACCACCTTGTTTTTGCCGGTCGTCTTGGCCACGATTTCGGCGTCGTCGGCGAAGCGGATCAGTTGGTCGATCGATTGGGCCTGGCACAGTGCAAGCGAGGAGACGCCGACGCTGACCGTCACCTGGTACGGGCGGCCGACGGCAAACTCTTCGGCGATCTGCTCCCGCAGGTCGCGCGCCAACTTCAGGGCGATGTGCCCGTCCGTCTTCGGCAGGATCAACAGCAACTCTTCGCCGCCGTAACGGCCGGGGATGTCGTTTTTGCGCAAGAGCGCGCGGACAATCTCGGAGAGTTCGCGCAGCACCCGGTCGCCTTCCTGGTGGCCGTGCTCGTTGATCAGCCGGAAGTTGTCGATGTCCAGCATGATCAGAGACAGGTCGAGGCCGTAGCGGTTGGACACCGCGAATTCGTGCGACAGCCGTTCCAGGAAATAGCGGCGTTGATAAAACCCGGTCAGGTTGTCGATCATCATCTCCATGTAGTGCAGGGCATTGGCGATGTGCGGCTTGATGAAAGAGAGGAAGTGCTCCATGTGCCGCCGCTTGGTTTCCGCCAAATCCTGCACGTACACCTCCAGGGTGATCGACTGGTGCCCCTGCTGGTAGAGCGTATAGGTGTACCGCTGTTCCTGCCGTCTGCGCCACTGGTAGAGTAGCCGTTCGTCGTTGTCGATCAGACCGGACGCCGAATAGAAGATTTTCTCCCGCCGGTGCGCCAGATCGTAGGAGATCGCCAGATGCGTCACGGGGAAATACTCAAACAAGGCGTGCGTCAACCGATGGAACGTGCTGGTCAACTCCAGCGATTCCGTCACCTGCTCGCTCAACTGGATGATGATCTGCAGATCGAGCGACTGGTGCAAGAGGTGTTTCCGTTCAGCGATCAGCGCCTGCACCACCGGCTCGGCGCACAGCGGCGAGTCCGAACGGAGGTACTCCGGTTGGGTGATGTGTTTCAGCTCCCGGGCAAGCTCCGAGCGCCAGCGTTCTTTTTCGATCAGTTGGTAGCCATTGATCGCCCGGCGCAGGAACAGCATCGCCCGCTGCACGTCGCCGTTCTGTCTTGCCCAGGCGGCGCAGGCGCGGAAGTAGTCCGGCCAGAACAGATCGTAGCCGTACTTTTTCAAATACTCCTCAAACCGCGCAAGCCAGTACCCCGTCTCAGGGGACCCGGATGCGAGCAACAGGTCGATCATCTCGCGGAACGACCAGCCGCTTTGCAGACGGTAGCCGTTTTTGGCGATGCTCAGTTGGAACAGGCGGCAAGCTTCGGCCGTGTCACCCGCCCGCGCCGCGTGGAGCGCGTCGATGAACAGCGTGTACTCCGTCTCCTGCTCCCACTGCGGCCGTTGGGGCAGCGGTGCGTTGCGGCGGCAACGCGCGTACTGGCTGTACATATCCCAGAGGACGCGCGCAGAATCGGTCAGTTCGCGCTTGGCGACCTGTTGTTCGATCTTGTCCAGTTGTTCCCAGTCTTCCCATTCGCAGGCGTACAGCAACTGGTGGATGAGGAATTGCTCGGCCAGGTCTTTTCGCCGAAGCTCGTCCACCAGCGTAACGTTTTCCATATGGTAGCGATAGCCGGGCAGATCGCCCTGGAACAGGGACAGTTCCATGCCGTTCAAATGGCTGATCTGTTCCTTGCCCTTGAACCCGTAGCGGCGGGAGAAGTCCAGGCAGTGCTGCAGGTACTTGCGGCTTATGCGCAGGTTGCTGTGAAAATGTACGAGTTGAACAGTTCGATCATCAGATCGTGGTGCGGCGACGTCTCCAGCGTCGATTCCAGCTTCTCCAAAAGAGCGCAAGCCCACTCTTCATACTCAGGAAAATACTGGAACAGCATGATCGTGTACATGATCGTAAATTCGGCGAACAGGCGGGTGGAGACATGATGCCGGCCGGGATACAGTTCGGTGATGTAAAAGCGGTTCACGACCTCGGCTCCCTTGCGCCTGAGCGGGACGAAAAAGTCCAAGGTGGTAAGTAGGTGGGCGGCATGAATCTTGTCTTTCAGTCCGTTGGCCGGGTCTCCTACGAACCGCAACAACTCCAGCCGCATCGCCGACAGGTCGAGCCGGTCGGTGAACATCATCAAGATGCGCTGCCAGTAAAACCGGTCAGCCGGTTTGCCCGTCCGCTCGTACAGCGAGCGGGCCAGCCGTTCCGCCTGCGTGTGCTGGTTCAGCCTGAGGTATACCTTGCACAAGAGCCGGTCCCAGCAGAGCACGCTGGTATGGGCCAAGACGTGCTGCAGGTTACGGATCGATTCGAGCAACCGTTTTCGCTGTTCCAGCGAGAGCAGCGAACGCACCTGGCGATAGTATTTGATCAGGTAAAAGTATTCCGTCCGCGCATCGCCGGCCAGCCGGGCCATCTCGATCAAAGGCGGTAGCGCAGAGGGCCGGTAGTTGCGCTGCAACGGTAACGCCTTTTGGTACAGGGCCATTTGTTCGATGAGCGGCAGTTCGCCGAGGACATGGGCGGCCACGTCCTTTGGCACGAACAGGCTGTTATCGTGAAAGACGTGCACCAGTCCCAGCGACCACAGCCGGGTCAGCGCGTCAGACAGCGGCTTTGTGTCCAGTCCGTTGGCCAGAAACATCGAGCGCGCCCGGATCGGTAGCGGCAGGCAGACAAACAGCCGCAACAACTCCCGCTCGTTTCCGCTCAAACCTGACACCCGTTCGGCGATCAGCCGCTCAACGGACAGCCGGTCAGCGTCAAGCGCGAACGTCGGCGCCATCTCCCAGCCTCGGCGAGTCAGCACGATCTGTCCGCTGTCCGCCAACTCTTGCAGGATCGTGCGGCAATGCGGATAGTCCAGTTCGTTCTCGCTCATCCACTCGGCCAGTCCGGCGATCAGCGCGTGATCCGCCCGACCAAGCTGGGAGGTCAACAGACGGCGGTACAGGTCGGCCTCTTTGCGGCCGATCTTCAGACAGCGCATCGCGTTTGCGGGAAACAGCGACGGCGGACGGCTGCCGCTGAAGATGGCGTACAGTCCAGTGACGTCATTCCCGTGCTTTTTCCAGAACGAGAGGAAGACCCGCTGGGAATCTTCGTCGAGCTGTTCGCAGTTCTCAAATATATAGGTAAAACTCTGCAACTGAAACAACGGCAGGACTTCCCTGTAGAAGCTGTGCAGCCACTCGGTCAGCGAGTGGATCAACTCGTCTCCTTCGGTGTGCTGTTTCAACAGCCTGTTCAGTTTGCGGCCAAGGGAGTGGAGTTGGGCGGACGCTTCCGGCAGATATTTTCGCGCCATCACCATCGTCCGTTCGATCGCTTCGCGAAACGTGGCGAACGGCAGGGGGTTGCAGGCGATCGTGAAGAAGTATTGGGATTCCAGAACTTCGTTCATGTGATGGCTCAAGACGTCGAAGCGGATCGCCTCGTCCTTGCAAAACAGGCCGATCAGCCGCCTGCCTTCCGAACGCAAAAACGCCCGCAGCATTTCCTGGCTTTTACGCGAAATCGGCGGATCCATCGGATGGAGCCAATCGGCTTTCGCCTCTGCCGGCTCTTCCCGAAGCGGGAGGGGGTGGCCCAGCAGGACGCGAAAGGCGTCGGCAATCTCTTCGACAAACAAAAAGCTCTCCGGCGTTTTCATCAGGCGCTCGCACAAGCCGTGCACACCCTCGGGCAACGGGGCGCATACAGTTCTCGGCTCTTTCGGCCACTGACCCAGGTATACCCATTGGATCAACAGGCCGACCGCGTAATAGTCAGCGACGCGCGGCATCTGGTGATGACGGGCGAACCGGGAAAAGAGAATGAACGGAAACTCCTCGATCAGGTGATTGACAAACGGGAAAACCGAAGGAAACGGCTGAAGGTCGAAGAGCACGTCCAGGCGTTCCGGGTGGATGTGCACCAGATCCGGGGAGAGAAAGCCCATGTGAAACCGCTGTTGGTGCAAGCGGCTGAGCGCTTCGCAAACGGCGACAATCAGCAGGCCTTTCGCCCGTTCATCCAGGCTGTCGGCGGGCAGTTGCGCCAGAGACACGAATCCGTCCGGAAGAGGCGGCAGCTCTGCATGCAACGCGCCGTCCTGTTCGAACCACCACCGGACAGGAACGCGAAACCACGCTCCGTTCGCAACTTCTGTCCAAGCCTCCAATCGATCCGTGATCTGACGGGGATGAAACAAGTCCCACAGCTTTGGATGAAAACGCAGTGTGGCGGCTTGCGGTTGGTCTGTCAAGGTCACGAAGCGGACAGAATCGGAGGGGAGTGTAGCGGTTGATTCCATGACGTCACTCCGTTTCCAGAAAATTAAAATAGACGCAGTCAAATTTTAATATATTTTTATCTATCAGAAAAGAGTGGTTTTTTGGTATGATAAAGTGAATCGTGTCAGGATATCAGATCTTTTGTCGAACCTCTTTTCTTTTCCGGGGGGTTCATAGGAAAATAGATTCGAAACGCATGATCACGAATCTTGGCGAGCAGGGAAGGTGGCTTCGCGATGGGCGACAACGAGATCCTTTTGGGCAAACGTCACTTTTGGTACGGTCAGGAACAGTCGATCCACGTGGAGGGATGGACGTTTCGGTTGTCGCCGGGCTTTCGGCTGGTGGCGGGCGGCAGTTCCAACCCAGTACACTCGATCATCAGCCTGTTTCGCTCGACGGAAAAGGTGGCGCAGCTTTGCCTGACACACAGGCGCTGGGATACCGACCTGACGATTCAAGCAGTCGCCAGTGACGTCAGCCTGGAGGTATCGGCGCCTACCCGAACGGTGACGCTGGCGGAAAAAGTGTAAAGGCACCCCCGCGGGTGCTTTTTTGCGCGATCCACGAGCTTCGCCGTGGCCCCCATGGCATGGCGCTGACCGGTTTTCTTTACCTGTGACAAGGAGGAAATAAACAAGATGGACCAACTGAAATTGGGCGCGTTTCAACTCACCTGGCTGTCCGGCGGCATGACCCAACTGGACGGAGGAGCGATGTTCGGCGTCGTTCCCAAACCGCTGTGGAGCAAACGATACCCCAACAACGAATTAAACCAGATCCCGCTGCGTACAGACCCGATCCTGCTTGAGGCTCACGGCAAGAACATCCTGATCGACTCGGGCGTAGGCAAAGACCGTCTCACCGACAAGCAAAAGCGCAACTTTGGGCTCGCCGAAGAATCCCGCCTTGAGGAGTCGCTGGCGGCGCTTGGGCTGACCGCAGAGGACATTGACATTGTGCTGATGACCCATATGCACTACGACCATGCCAACGGGCTGGTTTCCCGCACCGGCGACGGGCTGGTCTCGACGTTCCCCAATGCGGTGATCTTCGTCCAGTCGCTGGAGTGGGAGGAGATGCGCCATCCCAATATCCGCTCCCGCAATACCTACTGGGAGGACAACTGGCGGCCGATCGCATCACAAGTGCAGACCTACGGCGACAACTGGGAGGTGCTGCCGGGCATCGAGCTGATCCACACCGGCGGCCACAGCAACGGCCACGCCATCGTCAAACTGGAGAGCGAAGGAGAGACGGCGCTGCACCTGGCGGACCTGTTGCCGACCCACGCCCACCAGAATCCGCTCTGGGTGATGGCTTACGACGACTACCCGATGACCTCCATTTTCGCCAAGGAGAAGTGGATCGCGGAAGGGGAAAAGGCGGGGGCCTGGTTCACGTTTTATCACGACGCCGTCTACCGTGCGGTCAAGTGGAACGAGCAAGGCGAGAGGATCGCCGAAATCAAAAAAAGTGATATATAAAAAAATTTTTTAATGTTTATTGACTTCATTCTGCCCCTTTCCCTACAATAAGGAACATTACAGAATTTGTTAGGGGTGGGGAGAGGACATGGGCAGAATGCGTGAGTTTGTGCAGGAGTTTCATCCGATTGTGCACTCCCTGTTGGTCGGCACGGTGTTTGCCCGTGCCGCCAGTTCGATGAGTATGCCGTTTTTGGCGATCTATTTGTCCAAGCATACTTCGATGGACCCGATGATGATCGGGTTTACGATCGGGGCCGGATCGCTTGCCGGTACGGTTGGCGGATTCGTCGGCGGCACGTTGTCCGACCTGTTGGGACGACGGCGGGTGATGCTGGGAGCCTTGTACGTCTGGACGTTCGTCTTTTTCGGTTTTGCCGTCGGTTCGAGCGCCTGGTTCTTTCTCTTGCTCAACCTCTTGTCCGGGTTGTGCCGTTCGTTTTACGAACCGGTGTCGCAGGCGCTGATGGCCGACCTGACGGTGCCGGAGAAGCGGCTTCGCGTCTTTTCGCTGCGTTACACGGCGATTAACATCGGCGTGGCGATCGGGCCGATCATCGGTGCCTACCTGGGTTTCGTAGCCGGGGCGTTGCCGTTTTTGGTCACGTCAGCGGTATATCTGGTCTATGTCCTTAGCTTGCAGTATCTCTTGCACCGCTTCGGGATCAAAAAAATCGAAGGACAGAAGAAAGAGCATGTGACGTTCGCCAGCGCGTGCAACGTGGTGATCCGCGACGTGGCGCTGCGGTTGTTCGTCATCGGGGGCGTGTTTGGCGCCATCGGCTACTCGCAGATGACGATCACCTTATCCCAGTTTGTGGAACAAAAATTCGCGGACGGCGTGCAACTCTTCTCCATTCTGATGAGCGTCAACGCGATTGTCGTCGTCGCCTTGCAGATGCCTTTGGCCAAGTGGGCCGAGAAGCGAACCCCGCTGCAAAGCATCATGGCCGGCAACCTGATGTACGCGCTGGGGGACATCGGCTTCGCCTGTGCGAACAGTTGGACGCTGTTCATCCTTTCGATGGTCGTCTTCACGATCGGCGAGATTCTCGTGTTTCCCGCTTCCAACGTTTTCATCGACCGCTTGGCCGTGGAAGAGCTGCGCGGCGCCTATTTCGGGGCGCAAAGCTTCAGCAACCTGGGGCATTTTCTCGGCCCGTGGCTCGGCGGCTACCTGTTGGCCCATTACGGCGGCAGCACCATGTTTGTCACCGTGGCCGCGATTTCATTGAGCGGCACGCTGTTTTACTGGGGGGGACAGCGCCGGTACGAGGCCAACACCGGCAAACAAATGATGATGGCCAGGGCGGAGTAACCTGGCCATCATCTCGTTGTGGCACCTCTACTGTACAGCCTGGATGACCCGGGCGGCGATGCGGGCGTACCCGGCGCTGTTGGGGTGAAAGTGGTCGGTGTACAGGTAGGTCTTCTCTTTTTGCAGGAACAGATCGTAGGTCGGCACGACGATCACGTGCGGGTAGCGGGAGGCGATCTGCGCCGCCCGGCTGTTCCAGGCGAGCACCGGCGCTGTCGTGTCGGCTGCGGCGGCGGTGTCGCCGAAGGGATTGTACAGGCTGGTGTAGACGATCGTCGCGTCGGGATTGAGTTGGCGAATCTGGTGGAGCACGCGGTCAAAACGGGTCGCTAGCGCTTGCAGGGCGCTGGCGATTTTCTGCTTGTCCAGCTTGTCCTGATCGAGGTCGTAACCGGCGCCGGTCTGGTGAAACAGATCGTTGCCGCCGATCGTAAACAGGATCAGGTCGGCTTGGGCAATCAGCCGCTTCACTTGCGGCTGTTGCAGTTGCGCAAGCAGGCCCGTCGACTCCAGACCGTTGACGGCCAGATTGGTCAGGGCCACCTGATTTCCGGTTTGCTTCTCCAGGGCCTCCCGCACCAGTCCGACATACCCTTGGCCGTTGGCGTCGCCGGTGCCGCGCGTGAGCGAATCGCCCAGCGTCACCACGTTCACCCCCGCGCGGGCGGAAACGGGTTGCCCTCCGGCAGCCGGTGCCGCCGGGGCGGGCGGCTTGTCCGGGGAAAGCACCGCCGGATTGAGGGCGAGCGCGAATCCGACCGCAAGCAACACAAAGGAAAACAGGGACGTAAGACCGACAGCGCGCCACAAGATTCGTCCGCTGCTGGTACTGCGCATTTGGCATCCTCCTCTTCCGTCTTGGTTGGGATATGGTGATATACTAACGGAGAGCGACTCGCTATGAGTGTGTGTCAACGGTAGTGTACCACAATCGCGTCTTTGCGTCAGGGCCGGCTACTTGCAAACGAAGGGAGGAGAAACGGTGGCAGAGGCCGTACTATCCGTCTCCCGCCTGCAGAAATCGATCGGGAGACGCAGAATCATTCACGATATCACGTTTGACGTGTACGCGGGGGAAGTGTTCGGGTTCCTCGGCCCCAACGGCGCGGGCAAAACGACCACCATCCGCATGTTGGTGGGGCTGATCGCGTCGGACGGCGGCGAGATCCGCATCGGCGGCTATTCGCTCAAAAGCCAGTTTCCCCAGGCGATCCGGCAGGTGGGGTGCATCGTCGAAAACCCGGAGCTGTACAAGTTCATGACCGGCCGGGAGAACCTGGAGGTGTTCGCGCGCATGAGCGGGGACGTGTCGCCCGAGCGGATCGACGAGGTGGTGGCGTTCGTCGAGCTGGAACACGCCATCGACGACAAGGTGAAAACCTACTCGCTCGGGATGCGCCAACGGCTGGGGATTGCGCAGGCGCTTTTGCACCGGCCGCGTCTGCTCATCCTCGACGAACCGACCAACGGGTTGGACCCTGCCGGGATTCGCGAGCTGCGCCGGTTTATCCGGCGGCTGGCAGAGGAAGAGGGACTGGCGGTGTTTATTTCCAGCCACCTCTTAAGCGAGATCGAAATGATGTGCGACCGGGTGGCGATTATCGCTGAAGGCCGGGTGATCTCCGTCGGCTCGGTGAAAGAACTGATGCAGCAATACGCCGATCAGGTGGAGTGGCGGTTCCCCGACACGTCGCTGGAGGCGGCGGTGGCGGTGCTGAAGCGCTTGCCGTACGTCACCGAGGTGTGGGTCACGCCGGACGGGCGGGTGAAGTGCCGGATGGATGTGCAGCAAACCGGGGCGGCTAATCAGGCGCTGGTCGCCGCCGGGGTGAGCGTCGAAGGGATCGCCGCGCGGACGGTGACGCTGGAAGACCTGTTCCTGATGCTGACGGGAGGGGGAGATGGCGATGGGCGGAAGCCTGCTCGGGCTGATTCACAATGAAACGCTGAAACTATTGCGCCGCCGCCGGTTTCTCGTCGTCGTGCTGATCCTGGCGGTTCTGATTCCGATCTTTACCTATGCGCAGTACAAAAATGTGCAGACCGCCCAGGAGCGGCTGGGCACCACCGACTGGCGGGCCTTGTTGCAGCAGCAGATTGTCGACATGCAAAACAGGCTCTCGTCCAGCCGACTGCCCGACGAGTGGCGGGACTGGCTGAAAGTGAGAATCCAACAGCAACAATACTATCTGGATCACGACATCGATCCCAACGCGCCGGGGGCGCCGACGTTTGCCCGAGGCTTTATGGATCAGGCGGTGTCGCTGTTTTTGCCGATGATCATCGTCGTGCTGGCCGTCGATCTGGTCTCGGCGGAATTCAGCGAAGGGACGATCAAGCTGCTCTTGACCCGGCCGGTGCCCAGGTGGAAGGTCTTGCTTGGCAAGTACCTCACGTTGGTGCTGTTCGTTTCGCTTGCGGTGCTGCTCTCGTTCGTGATGGCGTGGGCGATTTCCGGCGTCGTGTTCGGCTACGCCGGCTGGGACATGCCGGTCTTGACCGGATTCGCATTTGTCGGCGGAGAACTGGACACCTCCGGGGTCTTCATGTTGCCGCAGTGGCAGTATTTGCTGATGCAGTACGGACTGGGATGGTACGTCTGTCTGGTGGTAGGCACGATCTCGTTCATGGTGTCGGTGCTGGTGCGTTCCGCCGCGGCCGGGATGGGCATCATGATGGCCGCGCTGATCAGCGGCTCGATCCTGACCCAGATGGCTTCCTCATGGGAATCGGCCAAGTATTTGTTCGTCGTCAATCTGGAGCTGACCAACTACCTCGCCGGGACGCTTCCGCCGATCAAGGGGATGACCTTGCCGTTTTCGCTCACTGTGCTGACGGTTTGGGCGGCGCTAGCTTTGATCGTGGCGTTTGTCGTGTTTGTCCGGCGGGACGTGACAGCGTGAAAGCAAAACAGCCAGGGGCAATTACTGCGTGCCCCTGGCTGTTTTTTATTTCCACGCGATGCTTTTCGCAAGGTCGATCAGCGCATCCAGGCTGATCCCGTTTCCGTTAATGATCACGTACAGCGGCGTGTCGTTTTTGGTGATGAGGAAGTGGACCGCGTGCTGAGCCGGTTTGTCCGATGACTGCGTGTCGTAGGTCACGCCGATCGCCTGATTGCCTTCCACCACAAACAGGCGCCGGTCGCTAAACGTGCCCGGTACGGACAGGGGACGCTTGTCTTTGTCGTTGCGCGTCACCTGGATGGTGATCTGCGCCTCCCCGTGGCGATAGACCGACGTGCTTTGCGTGACGTGCTTGCTCGTCTGTGACTCGTATGTGAGCGAGAGGGAGTCGAGCGCAAACCCCGCAGGCAGCAGGCCCGGTACCGGAATCGGCAGGTCGGAGGCGTTCGCGGCGGTTTCCACATCCGTAAAATTGGCCATTGTCACCGATTGCTTGGCCTTGGCAAACGGAGCCGCTTTGGCAGCGGGATCGTTGGCCGCGAGACTGGCCGCAGGCGATCTGGATACCCCGGCGGCCCCCAAGATCCCGGGTGCCTCGGGCTGCGCCGCAGGCGGTGCCGCTTCGCCGGTGGCTCCTGTATCGGCTTGGGGCTCTTCGTCTGCCAGCGCCAGCGAGGAAATCGTCGTTTCCGTCGGCTGCGGCTGTTTGGCTACGGGCGTGTCGGTGTCCGCGCTGCCCGGACGAGCGCCGCCGTCAGTGGGCGAAGCGGCCAGCGCCCCCTCCTTGGCCTTCGGTTGCTTGCTGTTGACGTGCCGTGTCTGCGCCGAGCGGGATTCGGGTTCGTGCAGGCCGGGTACTGGTGACGCGAATGCCGTTATCGTCTTGTCGGCAGCGGACGGCACTTGCGCGGGGAGAGTGGCCGGCTGCGATTTGTTGTCTTCCACATTCGCGGGCGGTGTCGCCTTGGCGATCGCCTGACTGGACGGGTAAGTGGCCCTTTCGTTTGTCGGCGGGACGGTCTTATTTGCGGAATGGGGCTGCGCATCAGGCGTCTGGCTGTTGGCCGTATACTCGCTGCCCGTTTTCGTGGCGGTGCCGGACGTCGCCTGGTGACTTCCGACCTGGAGCGCCTGAAGACCGAGAAGGCCCAAGGCCACAAACAATCCGGCCGCGCCGGTCCAGACGAAGGGGGAGAACCGGCGTTTCATTTTCGGGATTGCCGCTCCCTGTGCGGGCTCTGGGTGAATCGTCGCCGTCAGCGGCGGCATCGCCGACGGATGGGAGGATGAAGAGTAAATCTCTTCCATGATGCGCTCTTCCAGGTGGGGCGAAGGTTGCGGGTACTCTTTCATGAATAATCTGACCTCCTCGTCGCCTGTGAGGGACGTTTCCACCCACTGCAAGCAGTCGTCGCAGGTCTCAACGTGGGAAAGAGCAGCCTCATCCGTTTCGTCCATCCATCTTGATCTAAACTCCTGGCAGTTCATGAACGAGCCCTCCTTCCATCCGGGTCAAAATCTTGGCAAATTCCTGTCGAGCGCGCAAATAGCGGACACGTGCGGTCGATTCAGCCACGCCGAGCAGGGAAGCGATTTTCTCAAACGGATACTCGTGCGTGCAGCGCAGCACGATTACTTCCCGATACGGCTCGGACAGTTGTGCGAACGCGCGTGCGATTTCCTCGCGTCGCTCTTTGCCCAACAGCGATTCCTGCGGCGATTCGTCTTGTGCTTGCGAAGGGATATAGGCCAGTTGCTCGTCCGAATCGTAATATTTTTTCCTGCGCAAAAAATCAATGGTTCGGTTGCGAGCCAGGGTGTGCAGCCAGGTGGAAAATTGGCTGTCGCCGCGATACGATGCCAGCTTTTCGTACGCCTTGACGAACACTTCCTGCGTCAAGTCTTCGGCATCGCTAACATTATTGACCATTTTGTAAATAAAGATAAAGATCATGCGCTG
>JBHGXV010000061.1:0-26916 GCA_041920505.1 Paenibacillaceae bacterium | reverse complement strand
ATATCGCTAGATCAGGTCGCGATACGCTTCCACGTCGCCTTGCAAGATCCGCTGGATGATATCATGGTCCGTTTGCATGGATCTTTCGGCCTCCCTTCAAAAATATGACGAGCCGAAAAAGTCCGGCGTTTCAGCCGAGGGAAAAATGGGCGAGAGTCACAGTTCGCTCTCGTCCACGAC
Organism: Paenibacillaceae bacterium; assembly: GCA_041920505.1. Lineage (GTDB taxonomy): Bacteria > Bacillota > Bacilli > Brevibacillales > Brevibacillaceae > JBHGXV01. The sequence continues at coordinate 26,736 of JBHGXV010000061.1, read as the reverse complement.
CTCGTACCGGTAGCCATGCTCCACCAGAAACAGTTGGCGGTGCATGGCAAAATCTTGTTCGCGCGAATCGCGCGTCACCAATGTATAAAAGTACGCGGTGTTGTCGTCCGGTTTCGGGCGGAGGATGCGGCCGAGCCGTTGCGCCTCTTCCTGGCGGGAACCGAACGTGCCGGAAATCTGGACGGCCACGTTGGCGTCCGGCAAGTCGAGGGCAAAATTGGCCACCTTCGAGACGACCAGCCGCTTGATTTCCCCTGTCTTGAACTGGCGGTAGAGCTGTTCGCGCCTTGATTCCGCCACTTTTCCGGTAATCAGCGGCGCCTGAAGTTCGCGGGCCACCGCTTCCAGTTGTCGCACGTACTGTCCGATGATCAGCACGCGGTCGTCCCGGTGCCGCTTAAGCAGTTTGTGCAGAACGTCCAGCTTGCGGGGGTTTTCTGCGGCGATCCGGTGCTTGTCGCGCGGCGCAGCACAGGCGTACGACTCGCGCAACAGCGGCGGGATGGGCAGACGCACTTCTGTGCAGCGGGCGGAGGCGATCCATCCATGGTCCTCCAGTTGCTTCCACGGCAGGTCGAACCGTTTCGGCCCGACCAGGGAAAACACGTCTTCCTCGCGGCCGTCCTCGCGCACCAGCGTTGCGGTCAAACCGAGCCGCCGCTTGGCCTGGATGCCCGCCGTCATCCGAAAAACCGGTGCGGGCAACAGATGCACTTCATCGTAGACGATCAATCCCCAGTTTCGTTCGCCAAACAGCCGCATGTGCGGAAAATCCTCGTCCGCGTTCGCCCGGTGGGTCAGGATTTGATAGGTGGCCACCGTAATCGGCTTCACTTCCTTGGCGTCGCCAGTGTACTCGCCGACAAGCGAGGGGTCGATGTCGGTTTTGTCCGTCAACTCGGCGATCCACTGCCGAACGGAGGTGGTATTGCTGGTCACGATCAGCGTCGCCGTCTGCAGTTTGCAGATCGTCCCGATGCCGATGATCGTCTTGCCGGCCCCGCAGGGCAGCACCAGCACGCCGTTGCCGCCGTAGACCGATCCGTCGGCGTAAAAGGCGTCGATCGCCGCCTCCTGGTACTCGCGTAGGCGAAACGGCCGCCCGCTTCTCGTCTCTTTGCGAAGCGAGACGGGGCACGCTTCCCCTTCGGCGTACCCGGCCATATCCTGCACGGGGTAGCCCAGCCGGATCAGTTCCTGTTTGATCAGGCCGCGCGCGAACGGTTTGAGCGTGTACCGGCCGTTGTCCGGGGTGTCCAGATACGTGGCGAGCGAGGGATAGCTCAACAGTTCGCGCAACAAGAGCGGATCGTCGCTCGTGATGACGATCTTCTCGCCGTGCCGCTCCAGCCGGATCAGGCCGTAGCGGGTAAACGCGTCGCGGATTTCCCCGGCAATCGTCGGCGGAATCCCGTACTTGCTGTACCGGGTCAGGGCGGACAGCACCTGGTCGGCTGTCATCCCGACCGCCGCCGCGTTCCACAGCGAAAGCGGGGTGATCCGGTAGGTGTGGATGTACTCCGGGCTTTTTACCAGTTCGGCAAACCCGGCCAACGCATCACGGGCTTCGGCGTACAGCGGGTTTTGCGCCTCCAGGAGAATCGTGCGGTCACTTTGGACAATCACCGGCAGATGCGGTTGGTAACTCAACGCTCGTTCACCTCATGCAAAGTCATATCCCCATCGTATCACATTTCACCAGGAAAAGGAAAAGCGGCACCCGCCAGAAATCGGCCCTTTTTGGATGGCGGCGCGACCTGGGGTACAACCAGACAGTCTGCTTGCCGTCTGTCATGGTATGGCGCGGATGTCACGGGTTACACTAAACAGGAGAATCGGGAAAGGAGGCCGTAAATTGACGACCGGTACCGTGCTCAACCATCTGGTCAATCTGTTGCTGGTCTTTTTCCTCGTGTTTTTGAACGGGTTTTTCGTCGCCACCGAGTTTGCCGTCGTCAAGGTGCGGGAATCTCGAATTACCCAACTGATCGCCGAAGGCAACCGGCGCGCGCGGCACGTGGACAAGCTGATCCGCAACCTGGACGCGTATTTGTCCGCCACCCAGCTCGGGATTACGCTGGCCTCGCTCGGATTGGGCTGGTTGGGAGAACCGGCGGTCGGCCACCTTCTGTTCCCGCTGTTTACCTACCTGGGTATCCAGGAACCGTGGCGGGAATCGATTTCGTTTGTCGTCGCCTTTTCCTTTATTACGTTTCTGCATATCGTGCTGGGGGAGCTCGCCCCGAAGTCGCTGGCCATTCAGCGGTCGGAATGGATTTCGCTTCGGGTGGCGCGGCCCATCCAGTTGTTTTACAAGCTGATGTACCCGTTTATCGTGTTTTTGAACTGGTCGGCGAGCAAATTTCTGAAGGGGTTCGGGTTGCAGCCGACACCGTCCCAGAACGCCCATACGGAGGAGGAGATTCGCATTCTCGTCAACGAGAGTCACAAGAGCGGCCTGATCGATCAGACGGAACTGATGCTGGTCGACAACATTTTTGACTTTTCCGAGACGACTGCCCGAGAGATCATGGTGCCGCGCACCGACATGGTGGTGCTCAATCTGCGCGATCCGTTCGAACAGAGCGTGGAGATGGTGAAAAATGGCCGGTTCACGCGCTATCCGGTGGTGGACGGCGACAAGGATCACGTCGTCGGCAGCCTGCACATCAAAGACTTGCTCACCAGCGTGTTGCAAGGTTCGCCGGGCAGTCTGGAGACGATGATGAGGCCGATCCTGACCGTGCCGGAGACAATCTCGATCAGCAGGCTCTTGACCATGCTGCAGAAACAGCGCAGCCAGATGGCCATCCTGATCGACGAATACGGCGGCACGGCCGGGTTGGTCACCGTGGAAGACATCATGGAAGAGATCGTCGGCGACATCCAGGATGAATTTGACGACGAACGTCCGGAAGTGGAGGAAAAAGACGACGTCTATTCGTTTGACGGCCGGGTGCTGCTGGAGGTCGTAAACGAGCGCCTGGGGCTGTCGCTCGACGACGACGAAGTGGACACGCTGGCCGGCTGGATTTACATGCAGGTCGATCATCCCCCCAAGGCGGGAGACACGGTTCAGGCGGGGGGCTATGAATTTCGCGTCACCGAGGTGGATCACTACCGGATTACGCGGGTGACGGCGAAACAGTTGGCGCGATCGCAAAACGAGCGATAGGGTGTTGGCGCAGGCGCCGATAGAGGCGCCTGCTTTTTGCCTTGTGTCGGGTTAACGCAACGTTTCCCAGAATTTTCGACACATAACCTTAAGAAAGTTCTTGCAACCGCTTTCTTTTTGTATCGTATAATGAATTACGTATATTTGGTCCGCTGACCGAAGGAGAGGGATGAAGATGCCGATGACAACAGACCAAGACCGACAATTGATGTTTGCTTCCATCCGCCTGATGATTTGCGTCGGTCACGCGGACGGGTACATGGGGGAAAAAGAGCTCGCCCGCATTTACCAACTGGTGGACAGCGAGCATTTCTCGTTGCGTGAACGTCAAATCCTGATGGACGATGTGGACGAACCGAAGCAGCCGGAGACGATCATTGCCGACATGGCCGACCTGTCCCGGGTGCAAAAGCTTTCGTTGTTGCGTAAGTTGTACCAGATCGCACTGATCGACCGCAAGCTGACGGCGGCGGAGCAAAGGGAAATCCGCCGGATCGGCCGCCTGCTCGGAATCGAGGAAGAGAAGCTGCAACAGGTGGAAGACTGGATTCTCGAAGGGATCTTATGGCGGGAGCGCTGGAAACAAATTGTCGGAGATTAGGCGATTGCCTAGCTCTTTGAAATAGACGCGCACATACGATGGGGAGAGAACATCTTCCTGGAGGGTTTGCGCGTGCACAAGATTCTTTCCTTTCATTCCCAAAAAGGGTTTCACCGTTGCCTCGACTGCCTGGGCAAGGACGACCTGCTGAAGCAGCATGCGAGGCACCTTTCCGCTGTGCGCACACTGATCGTGCGCGAGGAGCATTTTGAACACGTGAAAAAACTGCTCGGTGCCGAAAAGTACACCGTCTCCCCCGAAGTGTCGGTGCGTTTGCACATGACGGACGAAATCCCCTGGGGAGTAAGCCGGATCGGCGCTCCGTCGTATTGGAAACAGACGGAGGGGCAGGGGGTAAAAGTGGCGGTGATCGACACAGGCATCTCCCGCAATCACTACGACTTGCGGGGCCGGGTGAAAAAGCGGGTCGACTTCGTCGGACGCGGTCCGCGCGGGCGGGAGTTGAACGGTCACGGCACGCACGTCGCCGGGACGATCGCCGCCGCCGCCAACGACCGCGGCATCGTCGGAGCGGCGCCGGGGGTGGAGTTGTACGACGTGCGCGCGTTCGGCCCGGATGGCACGGCCAATGTCAGTGACATCGTCGCCGGCATCAACTGGTCGATCGAACAGCGTGTCGACGTGATCAACATGAGTTTCGGCACGACCGAGGACAGCTACGCGATGCGCCACGCCATCGCCCGGGCGCGCCGGGCGGGGATCATCCTCGTCGCCTCTGCCGGCAACAACGGCGGACAGATCGAATACCCCGCCGCCTACAAAGGGGTGATCTCTGTCGGTGCCCTCGACCAGAACAACCGGCTGGCCGACTTCAGTTCGCGGCGGCCAAAACTGGACACGACCGCTCCCGGCGTCGGGATCAAGTCCACCTGGCCCAACAACCAGTTCCGCGTGCTGGACGGCACCTCGATGGCGGCCGCCCACGTCTCCGGCCTGTATGCGCTGCGGCTGGCGGCGAAGCGCAAGCAACGGTGACGGGTTCGTTACGGAAACCTTGATGAAAAACGGCAGGACATCAGTCTGCCCTGAACCGGCTCTTCGGTTCAGGGTGTTTTGCTTTCGACAGGTGAAAACCGGATTTTTTTTCTGATACAATAAAACAAGCGCTGATAAAGGAGGATTTCCCTTCATGAAACGCATTTTGGTCACCAATGACGACGGCATCAACGCTCTGGGCATTCGCCTCCTGACGGAAGCCTTGCTGGCCATTCCTGGTCTGGAGATTTTCGTGGTTGCCCCATCTGAAGAAAAAAGCGGCGTCGGTCACGGCATCACGTATCGCAGCGCGCTGTCCCCGACGCCTCATCCGTTTTACGGGCTGCCGGTACAAGCCTGGGCGGTGAACGGCACCCCGGCTGACTGCGTCAAGGCGGCGCACTACCTCTTGCTTTCTCACGAGCGCAAACCGGACATCGTTTTTTCCGGCATCAATGTGGGGAACAATCTCGGCCGGGACGTCTACTATTCCGGCACGTGCAGCGCGGCGCGCGAGGGGGTGATTCTGGGGATGCCCGCGGTGGCGCTCTCCTACGACAACTATTTCCACGCGGACGATTACGGCCAGGCGGTTCAGATCGTCCGACCGTTGCTCGGCGAATTTCTCGCCCAGGCGAAAACGGGGGCGTTGCCGCCGGAAGTGTTTTACAACGTCAACATCCCCCATCTGCCGCTTCGTGACATCAAAGGGATCGCACCTGCGGCCCTTTCTCTCTACCACTATCATGACGAGTATCACCATTCCGAGGAGGGTTACTGGCTGCGCCGCTCCTATCCCGAGTCGGCCGACCATCCGGCGGACGACGACTACCGGCTTCTGCGGGACGGGTATGTCACCGTCACTCCGGTGCACATCGACTCGACCGACCGTTCGCTGATGGCGTCCATCGGCCAATGGCCGGTCGTAAGGGAGTGGGAGCATGGAAAGTAAGGGCAGGAGCGATTTTCGCCCGACGGTTGTTTGGGACCCGTCGCTGGTCTCTCCCTCGGCCAGGACGATGGGGGAGTGGCTGCCGCCTGATACGTTCGCCGATCTCTACCGGCTGGTCCGCGATGAGGGCATGCCGCAATTTGCCCGCGTCGACGCCGAAGGCAATGTGGAACTGTACCTCGTGTTTGAAAGTGTGGACGACTTCAGCGAAGCCACGCGCGACCAGGTATACCTGGAGTGGAAAACCTATCGGGATCATCTGCTGTTGATCGTCTGGACGCTGAACGACCCGAAGAACCCGCTCGGCTTTCCCGTCCCGCTGGCCGTCAGGGAAAGCCGCGACCGCTACATGGCCTTGCGCTTTCTCGATCAACCAGAGACCTGGATACACTACCTGGCGTACAGCGACGAGCGGTTGCTGCACATCTATTCCGAAGCCATCCAGTTTCCCCCCGGGGAAAAACAGCGCGTGGAAGAGATGATTCGCCGCGTCTGGGAGGGAAAAACGGACACCGCCGAAGACGCGGCGGACGACGAGGTGAGAGAGGAGCCGGTCCATTCCGTACCCGCTGTGACGCTTTCCGATGACGTTCTTGGGGAAGACGGGGTCGCCTACGTGCTGGATCATGCCAGGCTAACGGAGCGGCACGGCGCCCATCAGGCAGAGGAATTGGTGATGGGCGCCGTCAATCAGGCGCTGTGGGTGATGCGGCGGCACAATCGCAGCGAGGTGAGGGAGTGTTCGTTTACAATTTGGGTCGCTGAGCAGGCACCCCATCTGTTTGTCATGATCACGCCCGGTCTGCACGATTTGTTCGAAGTGGTGCACGAGTCCGAGGACGAGGCCAACCCGTTCTCTCGCTTTTTGCTGCGGCTGCCGGAGTTTGTCGAAACACGCGAAGCCTCACCGCTCTCTCTCGGCGCTTACCCGATCATGCGCTATGAGCGGGGCAGATTGTACCACCTCGAACTGGACGACTCTGTTACGGACAAGCTTGTTGCCCTGCACGCCCGGCTGTTTCCCGGACAGCCGAGCCCGTACAAAGGGTAAACCGTACTTCAGGTATGTTTCATGAAACCGCGTTGGCGAAAATATGGTAAAACTAGTCACGTTTCAACAAAGGATACGACAAAGCTGGCTGCGAATAGGTAGGGACAGAAATATGATACGAGGTGAGAGAATCCATGTATGCTGTTCAGCCCTATTTGTTTGAGATTGTATCCAGTCACTCGCGCGCGTTTCAGGATGAAGTGGAACGGTTGGCGGAGCGTTTTTCGCTCAAGATCGACGGCGGATTTCCGACGCTGGAGATCCAGGTCTCTCCGTACTTTCAGGCCCAGCTTGAGTACACCTTGTGGGGGGAGTCGGGAGTGGTTTCAATCAAGGGGAGACTGCAGTTTGAGGACAGCGAGCCGGGCCGTTGCGAGTCGTTTCCGGTTGTGATGCGGTTCTCGTTGTCGCACGATCCGCTTGACAGCCTGGAGGACATCAAGCAGCGGGTGGAGGCGTGCTTCCATCGCGACGTGAACGTGCACTGGAATCTGCCGCCCGCCGGTCACCTCGGTCATGTGGAACTGTCCCTGCACTTCGTCTATCGGCCCCAATCCAACGAGTTGCACGAATACGCCCAGGACGTGCTGGGCATGATAACAGGGCGGGTCAGGGCTGCGTAAACGCGGTAGCAAATCCATCTTTCCATACAAGGCTCTCCCTTGGGAGGGCCGCTTTTTTTGCACAGCTTGTTCTTGTTTGAAGGAGGAGACGGTGATGCGCCTGTTTGTCGCTGTGGACGTGCCCGAGGAGGTCGTCCGCTACATTCACCGCGTGCAGCAACAGGTGAAACGAGAGGTTCGCGCCGATCGCTGGCAGCCGGTGCGCAATCTCCACCTGACGCTTCATTTTCTCGGCGAGGTGGACGAGTCACTCGTCCCGGCCATCTGTGCCGATCTGGATCTGGTCAGTTCCATGATCGCGCCGTTTTCGCTTGCGGTCGGAGGCTTCGGTGCGTTTCCCCGTCCCGACCGGCCGCGCGTGTTGTGGCTAGGGGTGGAGGGGGACCGGCAGTCGCTTGTGCAGACGCACCAGTTGCTGGGCAAGCGGTTTGACCTGCACCCGGGACTTGCCCGCGACCGCAAGCCGTATGCGCCGCACATCACGTTGGCGCGCGGACCGCACGCCACCCGACTGCCGCTTTCCGATTGGAACGTCCGCTTCCTGGAGGAGCCTTCACCCCGCTGGCAGGTGGAACACATCCGCCTCTACCGCTCCGAACTGTATCCCTCGGGGGCCGTCCACACGCCGCTATACACCAGCCGGTTTCCGGCAACATCTGCTTTCTAGCGCGCCAGCGAAAAAGCAGCTTGGAATCGTGATATTCATCCGGCAAAAAAAAGACTCTGTTGAATACACTGGAAAGAAACGAGGTTTCTTCGACGCTTGCCGCGGGAAAGTAAGTGGTACAACGTCATACGCAAGAAAGCGGTGGGAATTCAATGAGTGAGTTTACTACCGGAGTGCTGTACCCGATCCGATTTGAATCGAGAGTGCTACATATCCTGCCCCAGTCTCGCCAGCCGTACTTTCACAAGAATTTGAACGAAAACTGGAACGCCTTCTTCCTCGAAGACGAATGGCTGGAAAAGGCGGATACGCTCCAGTTTCTCTTGTATCTGTCCAAACATCACGTCCCGCTTCTCTGGTTTCACGACGCGGAGGACAGCGGTTGGGGATACCGGTTGTTTGACGACGGCTTCGAGGTCTCGTCGGCGACGATCAGCTACGAGTTGGACATCGAGATGGCCGAGGCGGAGATGACGCGCCGCTATCCCGACATCGACCTGTCCGAGGAAGTGGTGGACAATGACGACCTGCGCGATGAATACGAGCAGGTGCTGGAACAGGTGGTGCGCTCCGAGCGCTTCCGCCAGGACGTCTACAAAGGCATCGCCCGCTTTTCGCCGCAGGCGTTTGCCCGTCTGGTGTCCCACAAACAGGTGCAGCAACTCTGCTCGCTGTTCGACATCAACCTGTTGACCGAGTTTGACGAGGAGACCGGCGGATCGCTCTTGTACGACTCCGTCGACCTGTTCAAGGAGATTCTCGGAATCGAGGAAATGGTCTGGGTCAATTTCAGCTACCTTAAGAGCGGCGGCCGGGACTAAAAAAGAAAACCTGTTCGACGAGCGTTGGTCGAACAGGTTTTGTTATGTCGTTCAGCCGGTGCGGCTCCATTCGGCAAAGGTGGTGTCCAGATCGAGCAAAAGCACGATCTTGTCGTCCAACCGGGCGATGCCGCGCAGGTATTTGCCGTCCACGCCGGAAACGATCGCCAAAGCGGGCTCCACCCGGTCGATTGGAATGCGGATCACCTCGGAGACGGCGTCGACGATAATGCCGATGGAGAGGTTGGGCAGCAACAAATCGATGAACCGGCTGTCGGCGGTCAGCGGCGTCGGCGACAGCCCAAGCAGTTTGCGCAGGTTGATGATCGGCAAGATCCGCCCGCGCAAGTCGATCACACCCTCGACGAACGGCGGCGATTTCGGGAAGCGGGTGATCGGCAGCGGTTTGATGATCTCTTTCACCGCCGAGATCGGCAGCCCGTAGTGCTCGTCGCCCAAACGGAACAAAATGCTGTGCAAGTGGTTGCCTTCGTCTTCATACCCCATGCGATTCTGATCGGTTGACATGGCAAATTCCCCCAGGTAATGCTTGCTATTGTCTTCCCATACCCGTTTTGGGCCGCAGGCAAACCTGTTTCCTCCGAATAATCTTAATCTGTCGGTCAGCCGAGCGGCAAGGGCAGGACGCCGGTGGAAACGAGCACGACAAACAGCAGGCTCACGCCGAAACTGACGAACACATTGCGGCTTATTGCCATCAGCAAGAGACAGAGGGCGCTTGCCGCGAGAAACAGCGGCTGAATCACCAGGTGTCCCTCTCTGACGAACAGCGAGGGAAAGATCAACGCGCTGAAGATGCCAAGCGGAATGAACGTCAGTCCATTCTTCAACCGGGAGGAAAAGATGCCGCTCGGCAACCGCAAAAAGGCCCGTCGCGCCAGATAGGTGACCCCGGCCATGCCGAACAGAAGCAACAGTGTGGCGGTTGTGTTCACGCCGATTCCACCTCCGCCAGCTTGTTTTGGTTGCCGGCTGCCTCGGTCTTGTGCTCCGGCAGGAAGTAGCCGATCGCAAAAGCGATCAGGCCTGCCGCAAGCAGGTGAAGTCCGCCGGGGAGCCAAACCGCCAGCGCCACCGCTATCGTGCCACAGGCGAGAAAGGTGAGAATCCTGAGCGCGGATGTCAACTGGTAGTAGGCGAGCGCGAGAAACATCGCGGTGAAGCTGAAGCCCAGCCCGAGCGCGTTGGGGTCGGGCAGCCACTTGCCGGCGGCGATGCCCAGCCACGTGCCGCCGCACCAACCGGCGTACAAGGAGAGGCTGACCGCCCAGATGTACGCGGAGTCGCTTTGGTGGTGGCGGAAGCGGTTGAGCGTGATCGCGTACTGTTCATCCGTCAGAAAAAACGCCAGCGCGTTGACCGTCCACCGGGAAAATCCCTGATAGTGAGGGGCCATTGATAGCCCCATGAGAAAGTGGCGGGAGTTGAGCAGAAACGTGGCGAGCACGATCGCTCCGAGGTTGGCGTGTTCGGCCAGCATCGACAAGGCGGTGAACTGGGCCGACCCGGCGTATACCACAAGCGACATGCCGAGACTCTGCCAGGCGGACAGCCCCGCCTGCCGCGACAACATGCCGAAGATCGCCCCGAACAGCACGATACTGATCGTGATGGGACCTGCGTCCAGAACACCCTGGCGGATGTTGGGCAGTGTGGTATCCTTCCATTTGCTCACGATAAAAAGCTCCTTTCGTCTGGTTGATTAAAACCGGTCTCGCTCCTTTTCACACGCTCGCGTGCGCGGACTTCGGCAGGTTTGCTTTCGTTACCAGCTTTTCCAGCACACGGGCGATGATCCGCATGCCCGCTTCGATCTGCGCGGTCGGTTCGTGCGTGTAACAGAGCCGAATGTACGGCTGGATCGCGCCGCGCGGCAAAAACATGTCGCCGCAGGCGAACGAGACGCCTTGCGCGAGACACTCCTCCAGCACATCGTACGGGTTGACCCCCTCGGGCAGCGAAATCCAGTAGTAAAACCCGCCGGTCGGATACTCGAACGTAAGGCCGAGCGGTTTCAACCGCTCCAGATGGTGCCCCATCACCGCCGCCTGGTCGCGATAGACGCTTCGCACCCGTTCGAGATGCGGCGTGAGGGCACCATCCTGCAGGTAGGCGAGCAGGGCGAGCTGGCCGAACGTGTTGGTAGTGATCGTCAGTTCCTTCATCCGCGTGAACTGGCGGAGAAACGGACGGCTCGCCGCCACCCAGCCGATGCGCAGGCCGGGGAACAGCATTTTGGAAAACGTGCTGATGTAGATCACATTCCCGTTGGTGTCGAGCGCTTTCAGCGGCGCCGGCGGTTGCCCGGTCAGATGCAGGTGGCGGTAGGCGTCGTCCTCGATGATCGGGAAGCCGTACGCCTCGCTTAAGGCCAGAAGGCGCTGCCGCCTTTCCAGCGACAAGGTGTAGCCGGTCGGATTGTGAAAGGTCGGCACGGTGTAGACGAAGCGCGGGCGGTAGCGGGCCAGCACTCCTTCCAGCACTTCGATCCGCATTCCGTCGCGGTCCATCGGGATCGGGATGATTCGCATGCCGAGCGACTGGAACAACTGCAACGCCCCGAAATAGGTGGGGGTCTCCACGGCCACGGTGTCCCCCGGTTTGGCTAAAAGGGTGGTGGCGATCTGCAGCGCCTCCTGCGAACCGCTGGTGATCACCACCTGTTCCGGCGAGGAGATTTGCGGCATGTCCATCCAGGAGACGATCCACTCGCGCAACTGCGGATGTCCGCCGATCGGCAGGAAGTGGTACGAGTCGGACAATTCCGCCTGTTTCCTAAGGTAGCGGGAAAACCCGGACGACGGCAGGGTGTGTTTGCCGCCATCGCCGTGGGCGAAGTTGATCAGGGCGTTTTGCGGCACGGCCAGCGAAAGCAACTCCGCCATGTACGACGGGTAGGGGGCCAGTTGCTCGCGGTTCAACCGCTCTTCCCAGTTGATGGGCGATAGTGACGAAACGGGCGGCAGGGGCTGGACGAAGCGGCCGCTGCCTACCCGGCCAGCGATCAACCCTTCCGCCTCCAGTTCGCCGTAGGCGCGAACCACGGTGTTGCGGCTGACGCCAAGCTTTGCGGCCAGTTTGCGTTCGGGCGGAAGAGGGGAGCCAATTGGCCATTCGCCGCTTAAAATCTGGTAGCGCAACTGGTGGTAGACTGACTGGTAAATCGCTTTTCGCCCCATCGTTTCACCCCTTTGGACGATTTGTTATTGGTTCCACTATACGGGGAAACCGTCCGAAAAAAAAGAGCCAATTCTGATCGCAAAAACAGCCAGGCAGCAAAAAAGTTCCCTGGATGTCCTCCAGGGAATGTTGACAAACCGCTTTTTTATTGTTGAGGTTTCGCAAGGACCAGTGTCTTCACAGACCGGAGACCTGCGAGCGGGAACCATCACCCGTGACACAGGCAGTCGACGGTCACCGTTCCTGCAAGTCTTCGGGACGGATGCCTTCTTCCACGGCAAACTCAAAATCGTCGATGTCGTAAAACTGCACCGGCACGCGGTGTTCGATGATCCGGTCCTGCCACTCGATCTGATCGGTCAACAGCGGCGCGTGGAAGCGCATCGCAGCCAGAAGCAGCTCCGTTTCGATCGGATCAAACGCTTCGCCCCAAAAAGCGGTATCTTCCGCCTTGACGATCGTCAGATGGACCTCGTCGCGGAAGGGAAACGTCACCGTCGACCAGGGAGCCACCAGGGACTTTTCCATTTTCTTGCGCTTGAACGGGTCGCGGAAGTATTGAATCATGTCTGCGATCATTTCGCGGACGTGTTTGTCGTCTTCCGGGTCGGGCATGATCGGCTCGGGATTATGTAAAATTTCGTCCAGCTCGTAGATGGTCGAAGAAGGGATGAGGTATTCGACTGGTTGAGCCGGCACCATCAGCTCGCCGTATATGGCCAGCATGACTGCCTCCAGGACAAATTGTTTTCTCACAAGACAACCCTCCTCGTTACCATCTTACTCAATTCGGCAGTTGACAACAACCCTTGTCCGGCGATAACATATAAGCAAGCAGTAATTTTTTCTGCTTTTCAAAGGGGAGTAGCTTTTACAACAAAGTCGTCAAGACAGGACAGTCTTTGTCCTCGGCTTTGTTGGCAACGATCTCGTTGTTAGCAAGACCTTTGCCTATGTGTCACGCGTAGGTGAGGTCTTTTTTTGTTGATTTCTCACCTGCGGGCCATCGGGAGAGCGGCTGCCGGCGGGAAACGCCCGGGTCGCATCGCCCACACAAGCGGAGGGGGAGAAGAAAACATGTGGGAAACGGAATTTTGGACGGCTCTGTTGATGATCGTTGCCATTGATATCCTGCTCGGAGGGGACAACGCCGTCGTGATCGCGATGGCGAGCCGCCGCCTACCCGCCGATCAGAAGAAGCGGGCGATTCTGTGGGGGACGGGGTTGGCCATCGCCGTGCGGATGCTGGCCACCTTGGCGGCCGCGCTGTTGTTGAAAATCCCGTACCTGTTCCTCACGGGCGGGCTGTTGCTGGTCTGGATCGCCTACAAGTTGCTGGTGGAGGAGGACAATGACCGCGAGATCAAACCGGCTGAGAATCTCTGGCAGGCGATCAAAACCATTGTGGTTGCCGATGTGCTGATGGGATTGGACAACGTGTTGGCCGTGGCTGGCGCTGCGGGCGGCGACCTGACCTTGATTATCATCGGACTGTTGATCAGCGTCCCGATTATGATCTGGGGCAGTCGGCTGATCCTCGGCTGGATGGAGCGGTTCCCGTGGATTGTCTACATCGGTTCGGGGATTCTGGCGTGGACGGCGGCCAAGATGATCGCGCACGAACCGGCCGTCGCCGCCTTTTTCCACGGGGCGCCGATTCTGGAGTTTGTCTGCAAACTGCTCGTTGCCGCCCTGGTGATCGGGGCGGGATGGTGGAAACGCACACGATTGGAACAGAAGGCCGCCGCGCAAAAAAACGCGGAGCACCAAGAGACGAAGTTCCCCCAGGATAAAGCGGCTGCCGGTTCCTGACCGGCCGCCCCTTCCATCCGGGCCTGGCGCGTGCCCGCAAAACGCCAAAACAGCCCGCTGCCGTCTGGTCGGCAGGGGGCTGTTTTTGACTTGCAAGCGATTAGTGGCTGTACATGGCCGGGAAGAGCGGGCGCGATCAGGACAGGTGCCGGGACTTGTTCGACTTCAGTCGGCAGTGACGCTTCGGCCGGACCGGGTAAACCAGCGGAACGGATTCAGCGACCAGCGCGACTGGTAGCGTTCATGCCGATGTTTGCGCCGGGTGAGGCGCTGTTGCATCAGGTCCATCTCAAACGTGACGCGGCGCATCTCCAGGCGGAGCGACTCCTGCATCTCCTCGATGTCAGCGATTTTTTCCAGGATCGAGGATTGCATTTGCTGCAACGCGGACAAGTTTGCCAGTTCTTTGCGGAATTGAAGGATCGCTTCCTGCACAATCAGCTCCCCGTCGCGAAACGACCCGGAGAGCGCAGACGAATCGGCTGCACTTGCCGCCTCTTCTTCGGCGAGCAGCATGTCCGACGGAAGCAGCCCCTCGTCAATCAGTTGGCGTTTGATGTCGCGCAAGGAGGCATTGCCCGCTTCCTTGCGCGCTTTTACTTCCTTGAGCAGGGCGCAGCCGACCTCGCTGATCAGGTAGTGCCCTTGCGGATTTTTTTGCCGCTCGCTCGCCGGAACGAACATCTCCAGCCAGTTGCGCAGCGTGCGCACGTGGAGATCCAGCCGGTCGGCCACTTCTTTTGACGCCATCCACACTTGAACTTCCAGACTCATCGCCAATCCACTCCCTTGACAAAGCATTCCGGTGTGTACCTGTCTCTCATTATAGCAGGGATTTTTCCGGGAAAAGGAGAATCCGACAAAGGTTCTAAAAACTAGTGATTTTTCGTCTCAATTGGACAGGATTGCGATTTTTTGTCAAATGGCGCGGCCGCGGAAAAAAGGGACCCGCTTTCGTACCACCGGCTTGTCGGCGTGAACTTCACATATCCAGGGAGCCAGGCGCGTAGAATGGGAAGGAAAAGCTGTCCCAGCAAGCGGACGAGGAAAGTGGGCGGAAGATACGTGACATCGGCGATCGCGTTACCGTTGCTTCTCAGTGTGGCGGCCGGGGCCAGCGTCGTCGGCGGCATGCTCCTGTGTCTGCGCAAGGCCTGGCCGAAGGAGTCGCTCTACGACATGGTCAGCGTCGGCGGCGGGCTGTTGTTCGCGCTGACGGTGCTTGATTTGCTGCCGCACAGCATGGAACACGGCGGCCGCGGACAGATGCTATTTGTGCTGCTCGGGTTTGCGTTCCTGTTCGTCATCGAAGCGGTTGGCCCCAAAGGACACGGGGGAGATGCGGCGGAGACTGTGGGAGTAAGCGTGGGCTTTTTTCTGCACGCGTTTCTCGAAGGGCTGTCGCTTGTGGCCAGTTTCCGCGCCGACGCGGCGTTGAGCGTCCCGCTGGTCAGCGCGATGATTTTGCACAAACTTCCCGACGGTGTCACGGTGGCCTCCCTGCTCCTGGCGTCCTCCGGCAGCCGGGCAGTTGCCTTGGCCGGGGCGGCGGCACTCGGGCTGGTTACCTTGGCCGGGGGCTTCAGTATCGCCGTCGTCGACCAGTGGCTTGGCACAGACTGGCCGGATGTGGTGCTTGCTTTCGCCGCCGGGGTGTTTCTCTACGTGTCCGCGAGCCATCTCGTGCCTCTGGTGCAGCACAGCGGCCGCCCGCGCGCGATCCTGTTCTTCTTTGCCGCGATGGTGGCCTATTTCGCGCTGACGGTCTTGCTTGGTTCTCCCCATTCGCATGCATAGAGACCGGCTGTTTTTTCCACGCTAACAAACGAGCATGCAAGCCAAAGGAGGAAGCTGCGTGGAGCAAGAATGGGTTTCGGAACGTACGGCCAAGGCTGATCCGGCCCGGTTGAAGGCAGAGTGGCCGGCCGAGGGAACGGCGCTCAATCCGGTAGAGACGGACTGGGTGTTTAACCAGACGGCGGGGGCTGTGCCGCCCGACGAGTTGGCCGGTTCGTTCCAGCAAGGGGAGTAGCCGTCTCTAGTCATCTCGACGCCGGACGCGCCGGGTCCGGCCCCGTTTTGCTGTTTCTTCGGCCAATGACTCGATCGAACGGCCAAGATCGGTTATAATGTCGGAGGAAGACTTGGAAAAGGGGCCGATACATAATGAATTCGTTGTTGCAACTGGAAGGAAAAAACATTTTGATCATGGGTGTGGCGAACCACCGCAGCATCGCCTGGGGCATCGCCCAGTCGCTGGCCAAGGCGGGCGCCAATCTGATTTTCACGTACCAAGGGGAACGGTTGCGTGAAAATGTGGCTGAACTGGCGGCGACGCTTCCCCAGCCGGAGCAAATCCTCATTCCCTGCGACGTCACCAAGGACGAGGAAATTGAAGCAGCGTTCGCGCAGATCAAGGAGAAAGTGGGCGTGCTGCACGGCGTCGCGCACTGCATCGCCTTTGCCAAAACCGAAGAGCTGGAAGGGGAGTTCATCAACACCTCCCGCGACGGCTACGCGCTGGCGCAGGACATCAGCGCCTACTCGCTGGTGGCCGTGGCCCGCGCCGCCCGTCCGCTGATGACCGAAGGCGGCAGCATCGTCACCCTGACCTATCTGGGCGGCGAGCGCGTCGTGCCCAACTACAACGTGATGGGCGTGGCCAAAGCGGCGTTGGACGCCAGCATGCGCTATCTGGCGAGCGACCTTGGCAAGGACAACATTCGTGTCAACGCCATTTCCGCCGGTCCGATCCGCACGTTGGCGGCCAAAGGGGTGCGCAACTTCAACACGATTCTCAAGGAAATCGAAGAAAAAGCGCCGCTGCGCCGCACCGTCGACCAATCCGACGTGGGCGATACGGCACTCTTCCTGTTCAGCCATCTTTCCCGAGGCATCACGGGCGAGATTCTGCACGTGGACGCCGGATACAGCATCATGGGCCGGTAAACCTCAAGCCGCACCGGCATACGGACTCTCCCTCAGGCGATCTGACTCTTTGCCTGGGGGAGAGTTTTTTTCTGTCTCATACATTGCCTATAAAGTGGAGAGCGGCAGCTTCTCGCATGAGAAACTGCCGCTTAGGGCACTCTGTTCCTATCACAACGTTCTCTCGCAAAAAGGAGTGTTCCGATGTTTCCCATCGTGCTGACAACAGAAGACATCATCCTCTACGTCGGACGGACGGATCACTTCCTGTCCGACGAAGGCATCTCCCGGCCCATTTCGGCGATGAAGCGGGAGATGCGCGTCCTGCGCCCGAGCCGCTCCCGTGGCACCCCGATGCAGACGCGGTGACGGGCGCGCGTGATCCCGACGTACATCAGCCGCCGTTCCTCCTCCAGCGCCTCCGCATGTCCCTGCCGCATCTGCTCAAGGGCGAATTCGTGGGGGAGAGCCCCCTCTACCAGATCGACGAGAAAGACCGTGTCAAACTCCAACCCTTTCGCCTTGTGGATGCTCATGAGCTGTACGGCGTCCTCTCCCGCCGGTTTGGCGGCGCGGCTGTCCATGTCACGGCCCGACATCCGGCTGACATGGTCGAGAAACGCTGGAATGCTCAGATGACGTTTGGCTGCCACCAACAATTGCTTCAGTTCGTCGGTCGAGTGCTCCTCGTCCAGCCCGCCGCGTGCCTTGTTGCGTTTTTTCACGTATTCGCGCAGCCGCAGATCTTCGCAAATCGCTTCCAGAGCCTGTGCCGGCGTGCAAGCGGCCAGTTGGGGCAGTGTCTGGGCCACTTTTTCCAGATGTTTGCGCTGGTAGCTTTTCCACTGGGGCAGCCGGGGCAGCGCCTGAAGGATCGGTACGTCGTCGAGGATGGCCTGGCTGCGCAGCGCGTTCCATTGTTCGGCGCTTATGTACAAGGTGGGCAGGATGTCCCGCAGGGCGGCGTGATCGTCCGGCTGTATCGCCAGCCGCAGGTAGGCGAGTGCCCAGCGTACCGTCTGTTTCTCGTAGAACAGCTCCTGTTCGCGGACAAACGAGACGGGAATCCCTGCCTCGGTGAGTCTCTCCAGCAAGGGGCGGGTCGATTCGTAGGTGCGAAACAGGATGGCAAAATCGCTGTAGGCAGCGCCCGCCTGCGTGCAGAGCAGGATTTCGTCGACGATTCGCGACGCCTGTTCCTCTTCGTCTTCGGGGAAAAACAGGAAACAATCGCCCTCGTCGGCGTGGAACGATTTCAGCTCCTTTTTCCAGCGGGAGCGGTTGTTGCCAATGAGCGAGTAGCCCAGGCTGACGATGGCCAAGCGGGATCGGTAGTTGACCTCCAGCGTGATCGACCGGGCGTCGGGGTAATCCCGGGGAAAGCCGAGAATGTAGCGCGGGTCGCTGCCGCGAAACGCGTAAATCGACTGATCGTCGTCGCCGATGGCGCACAGGTTGTTTTGCGGCGCCGCGAGCAGTTTGACAGTCTCGTACTGCACCCGGTTGATATCCTGAAACTCGTCGATCATCAGGTAAAGAATCCGCTCCTGGTACCGTCGGCGGATGTCCTCGTGGTTCAGCAAGGCGTGGCAGCCCAGCAGCATGTCGTCAAAGTCAAACCAGCCGTGCCGACGCTTCGCCTCTTCGTAGAGCGGATACAATGTCTGCGCCTGCCGCTCCGGCTCGGCGGCGGGGGAGAGGAGGGCGGCGTCGGCCGGCAAGATGAGCTCGTTTTTCCACCGGCTGACGACGGCCAGCGCGGCTTCCCACTCGGCTTCTGACAGCGCGGCCAAATCACTTCCGGCCAGTACGCCGCTTTCCCGCAACAGCCGAAATTTCTGCCACTCCTGCTTCAATAGCCTGCGTTGATCCCAGCGCACGGGATCGTGGTGGACGAGCATCCGGTAAAACAGGCTGTGAAACGTCCCGGTAATCAATCCTTTCACCTGCTCGCCGGGAAGCTGCCGCGACAGCCGTTGCCTGATTTCTTCGGCCGCCTTCGTCGTGAAGGTGACCAGCATGATCGAACGCGGGTCCACGCCCTTGTCGCGGATCAGGTGGGCGGCGCGCGCGGTCATCACCCGCGTCTTGCCGCTGCCCGCTCCGGCCAGGATCAACACCGGACCTTCGGTGGTCGTGACGGCTTCCAGTTGCGCCGGATGAAGCGGCGCCGCCTCAAGTTCCAGCAATTGCTGAATCTTGTATTTGGGCGTCAGCCGTTTGCGGTAGGGGGGCCGCTCCGGCTGGACCGTGGTTGCTGCCTGTGCGTGGATCGGCCGGTTTTTTGGCAAGCGAAACGGTCCAAACCGTTCGCCGCCGTCTTCCCCTTCTCTTGTTTCTGTTACCGGCGCTTCCGCGAGAGCCGTGCCCGAGGCGGCAGAACCGGCGGCCGTCGCCGCAGCCATTGCCGCCTCGCTGCCAGTGAACGCCGGGACAGCCGCAGTCGCCGCCGTTTCCCGAACCGTAGCAGACAGCATGTCCGTTTCGACACCCTCCGGCTGCTCCGTCCCCTCTGGCAGCGGACAGCCGGAATCGGGGGGATGCTGAAAGAACGGATCGCGGCTGATCGCAGCCACCAGCCGCAGGGGAGCGCCGCAGCCCGGACAGCGCACCCGGCCGTCAGCGGCGAGCACCCGCCAGGCGGGGATGCGCTCATACGTCTCCTCGCGCAGATATACGATCTCGTCATCGATGAGTGCACACTTCAAAACCGGTTTCACCCCACTCGTGTCATGCTTTCTATCCTACCAGAAACAGGGCGGGAAGTAAGGGCTTGACCCGTGCACAAAAAAGTGCCCCGCACTGACGGGGCACTTCGTCGCGGCAATCGGCCGCCACTGGTTTATTGGGCTTGCATCAACAGATTGTCCTCGTCGCTCTGCGGCGCGGGTTCCACCTGGGTGATCCCGACGCGGGTGATGCGGTGGTTTTCCAGTTCGGTGATCGTGAACAGGTAGTTCTCGTAACGGACCGAACGGCCTTCCGCCACATCTTCGTTCAACTGGCTGTACAGCCAGCCTCCGATCGTGTCCACCTCGTCGGAGTGCAGTTCGATCGGGATGTAGTCGCTCAACTCGGAGAGCAACGTTTTCCCCGAGACCGACAGGACATTGTTGGTGTTCTCGATGTCAGGACGCTCGTTTTCGTCGAATTCGTCCTGAATGTCGCCGACGATCTCTTCCAGGATGTCTTCCATCGTCAGAAGACCGGCGGTGCCTCCGTACTCGTCGATGACGATCGCCATCTGCGAGCGGCGCTTCTGCATCAGCCTGAGCACGTGGCTGATTTCCATCGACTCCGGCACGGTCAGCACCGGGCGCAGGAAGTCCGTTACATGGGCTTCGCCGTTCGTCAGCGCCGACAGGTAGAAATCGGACGCGTGGACAAATCCGATGATGCGGTCTTTATCCTCATGCGCGACCGGGAAGCGGGAGTGGCGCGATTCGCGGATGATCTCCAGATTCTCCTGGAACGAATTGTCGTCGTACAGGCAAATCATGTCGATCCGCGGGATCATGATCTCCCGGGCCAGCCGCTCGGAAAATTCGAAGACGTTGTCTACCAGTGCCATCTCGGTCTGGTCGATGTGTCCGCTGCGGTGACTTTCATTCACCAACAGCCGGATTTCTTCTTCGGTATGGGCCGAATCGTGCTCGGTGGCCGGTTCGATGCCCAACCGCTTCAGGAAAAAGTTGGCCGTGCTGTTCAACAGCCAGATCACCGGGTAGCTGATTTTGTGGAAGATCATCAGCGGCGCGGCGACCATCAGTGAGGTGGATTCCGCCTTTTGGATCGCCAGCGATTTTGGCGCCAATTCTCCGAAGATGATGTGCAAAAACGTGATGATCCCAAACGCGATGGCAAAGGAGATGGTACTGATCAGGGCGGGATACATCTGCAACTCGCTCAACAGTGGTGCGATGAAATGGGCGATGGCCGGTTCGCCGACCCAACCGAGGCCAAGCGACGCGAGCGTGATTCCCAACTGGCAGGCGGACAGATACGCGTCCAGCTCATGCGTGATTTTCTGGGCGTACTTCGCGCTCGTGTTTCCTTCGCTCACCAGTTGCGCCAGACGCGTCTGGCGCACTTTTACCAGCGAAAACTCGGCCGCAACGAAAAACCCGTTTAACAGCACCAAAAACAGGACAAGCAGCAGCTTGAAAACTATCTCCCCTATCGGAATACTGTCCAATTACCTCTCCGTCCTCTCGGTCGAGAAGGAGGAGAATTCACCTCCAGATACAATATAGGATACGATCTCGTTTTTTCTCTATGGTTCCATCGTGTGAAGCCAATTTCTCGCCAAAGCATCCCTCCGTCATCGCAACCGTATGTCTCATCCCAATTGTCCAGAAGAATCGAATCGTCCGTCTTTTTTGGCGAGGCGCGATTCGCCTCTCACATCCCGCGAGACACAGGGTTGTCTGGAGAGTTCAGTTTGCCATCCAGAATCAGGAAAATCAAGCTGCTGATGAAATGAGCCCAGCTTACCCCTAGTATACCAGCAACCAAACGATCCAGTCAAAACGGCGAACAAGCCCTTATACGCCGATTCCGGCCGGTTTGGCGGTGGGAAGCGACAGGAAAGACGACAATCGCACCGAAATGATACCATTGACACAGAGATGAAGGAGGAAGACCAGTGGCAAACGAACCGATACCGACGATGGTGGCGCCGGGGGTCGGGTACTTCCCCGGGAGCGTCAACATCGGCGTCGTGCTCGGCCAAACCGGCGCCATCCTGATCGATTCCGGACTGGATGCGCAAACGGCCAAAAAAGTAAAAAAAGGGTTGAAGGCAATCGCTCAACCCTTACGCGCCATCGTTCAGACGCATGCGCACGCCGACCACTTCGGCGGCAACGCGTACCTCTTGACCGCCTATCCGGAAGCGCAGGTGTACGCGCCGCCGCTGGAGGAGGCCGTCATCCGCTGCCCGCAGCTTGAGCCCATCTATCTCAACATGGGAGCCGCCCCCTTCCCCGAACTGAACAACAAATTCCTGCAGGCAGAAGCGTCGCGCGTCGATCACCTGTTGCCGGCGGATGGGGAGGTAAAGATCGACGGCGTCTCCTTTCAGGTGCTTCCGTTGCCCGGCCACAGTTGGGGGCAGGTAGGGCTCATCGCCCGGGACATCTGTTTTGCCGCCGACAGCTACTTCGGCGAGCAGGTGCTGGCCAAGCACCGATTGCCGTTTCTCGTCGACGCAGACGAGACGCTCAGCAGTCTGGAGCGGTTGCTTGCCACCTCGTATGCGGGCTACCTGCCGGGACACGGACCGTTTGAAGTGTCGGCCGAACCAACCATCCGGGTCAACATCGCCTGGCACCAACAGTTGCTGGAGCGGATCGAAGCCTTGTTCACCCAAAGGGAACAGACGCTGGAGGAGGGATTGGCGGCGCTGTTGGATCAACTGGAGATCACGGTCAACAACCTGACCGGCTACGTCTTGTACCGCACCGCTTTTGCCGGGTACCTGGTCGGCTTGTTCAGGCAGGGGCGGATCGGCTACCGGTTTGCGGCCAACCGGCTGTTGTGGGGCAAACCCGTTTCGGCTGCTTCGCCGTAGACAACCTCACCGGCCGCATTGGCAGGCATGACTCGGCTACCTCGCCGTGGGCGGGGTGAGCGTCAGATAGTCGGCGATTTCCGCCAGTTTGTGTTCGGCGGCCCGCTTGACCGACAGCGGGATGACGAAGTCTTCGTCTTCGCCGTTGATGTAAAACTTGGTTTCCAGATAGGGACGGCCGATTTTGACGGTCAGTTCGCCTTTTCCGGAGAATCCTTGGGCAATGCTTGTCGGAATGCGGAGAAAATAAGAGGTGCTGGTCGCGGAATCGTAGATCACCACGTCGTATACGGGGGAGTGGTCTTTGACGCGGCGGAAGCCTTGCTGGCGAAGCATCTTGTCGACGAACGAGAGGGGCTGCACGACTCCGGTTAACGTTTTGCTTTTGAGCTGCATGAGCATCCTCCTTGTTCTTCACATGGCTGTTTTCCCCCTTACTATATGAGGGGGGAATCGCTTTCAGACTCAATTTTCAGGAAGTGAGGCGTCAACGTTGCAACGAAAAGCGGATTTGCATACCCACACTTTGGCCTCCGACGGAACCTGCCCGCCGGCGGAAAACGTCCGCCTGGCGCGGGAGGCCGGGCTGGCCGCAGTGGCGATTACCGACCACGATACCGTCGCGGGGATCGAGGAGGCGCTGGAAGCGGGACAATCGCTCGGGGTGGAGGTCATCCCCGGCGTGGAGATCAGTTCGTTTGCCAATGGACAAGACATCCACGTGCTCGGCTACTTCGTCCCGCATCAGGACGAAACATTCAAGCGCGCGCTTGCCGGGCTGCGCGACACGCGGCACGAGCGCAACAAGCTGGTGATCGAGCGGTTGCGGGAGCTGGGGCTGAAGCTTACCCTGGAGGAGGTGTATCGGCGCAAGGAAGGGACCGACAAGAACATCGGCCGTCCGCACATCGCCGAGGCGATGATGGAGCGCGGGTATGTGCAGTCGATCGAGGAAGCGTTTGACAAATACCTGGGCAAAGGGGGGCTCGCCTACGTCAATCCGCCGAGAATCACGCCGCAGCAGGCGATCGACCTGATCCGCAAGGCGGGCGGTGTCGCCGTGCTGGCCCATCCCGGCCTGTACAACGATGACGAACTGGTGGAAGAACTGATCGTCTACGGGCTGGACGGCCTGGAGGTATGGCACCCGGACAACCGGGAAGACGGCGTCGAGCGGTATTACCGGCTGGCCGACGAGTACGGCCTGATCATGACCGGCGGGTCCGACTTCCACGGCTGGCGGGGCGAAGCCCCTTTTCACGCCATGCTGGGGTCGTGGACGGCGGGATACGAGACGGTGGAGAAGTTGCGCAAGCTGGCGCACATGCGGCAGGGTTAATCCATCTCCACCGCAATTTATTGGCGGCACAGGTTACGCCATTCAAAACGGCTTAAAGGAGTTGTCGTTCGATGCCTTTTATTACCGTGAAGATGGCCAAAGGACGAACTGCGGAACAAAAACAACAGTTCGTTGAAGCCATCACGAAAGCATCAGCCGAAATACTGAACGTCAAGGAAGAATGGGTTACGGTTGTCTTCGATGAATACGAAAGAGACAGTTGGGCTTCTGGCGGCATCCTTCACTCCATAAAGTTTGGTGAAGGATTCGGCAAGATGGGGACGGAATGACAATCCTCCGTCATAAAAAGGGTTGGGGCCTTCGGTCGGTCCCAACCCTTTATTTATCCGCCGGGTCTTGTTTATTTTCTCAACTGGAAGGTCTGATAGACGCTCCACACGCCGTCTTCCAACTGGTAAATCAGATGGAAACGGTCGATCGGCGAAGTGAGGTCGAAATGCTGCATCCGCAATTGACCCAACACGTCTTTTAACTCGTCATCGGACAAGTCGCGCCCGATGGTCAGGTGCGGCACGTACGCATACGTCTCGCTCTGACCGGCGAAATACTCGCCGATCTTGTCGTGCAACGCTTCCAGCGGCTGCTTGTTGTCGGTCGCCAGGTAGATGACGTTGTTCGCCGGGAAGAAGGTGGAGACCCGGTTGAAATGGATGGAGAAGGCGTCCGTCGTGTCGGCCACATGGTTCAAATGGTTGACGAGCTCCGGCAGCTTCGCTTCGTCCAATTCAAACGTTTCGCGCAAACGGATATACGGGGGAATCGTCGGATAGGCCGGATCGTACCGCTTGCGATAAGAGTTGGCTACATCTTGCACGTTGCTGGATGGAAAAATGACGACACTGTACTTCATGGAAACCCCTCCTTACCTGATTCTGCGACGATAGAGTTCAAACGTACACCATATCTATTTTACCAGAACATATGCGTCTTGTGTAAATGTATGCGCCATCCCGTATAAACTCTCTTGTTTCGGAGAAAATGAGAGGGAACGGAGGTGTTCTGGTGAAACTGGCCATCCTCATGACGTATGCCTTTTTGGCCCTTCTTACGCTGTCATTTTTGACCTATACCATCCTGACCGCTATCCGCAAAGCGGAATGGGACGAGTCGGCCGTTCCAGCGCCCGCCGACGACAAGACAGGCGAACAGTTTCATTCAAAGAAATAGCGAAGGATCTCAGGCAGGTTTTCCTGCCAGTATCCCCAGGTGTGGTCACCCCTAAACGTCTCGTAGCGGAGGGTGACCTTTTTTCGTGCCAGGATCTCCCGCATGCGTTCATTGCCCGCCACCAGATCAAGCGTACCGCGCGAGGTGTCCACCGCCGTCTCCTCCGTGCCCACTTCCAGGTAGACATGGATATGTTCTACAGGCTTCCAGGATTCGACGAGTCGGCACAGTTCGTCGTCAAACGCGCCGGACTGGCACACCACCTGACCGAACGTGTGCGGATAGGTAAGCGCCGTAAACAGCGACACCACTCCCCCGAGCGACTCCCCGAGAAGCGTCCGCGCTCCCCCGAGCGGAGTGGTGGAATAGTGATGGTCGATGTAGGCGACGACTTCCTCGGCGACAAACCGCTTGTACGCGGCATGATCCGCTCCGAGCGGGTGGTAGCGCCGGGTTCGCTGTTGTTTGTCCACCGGCAGGAAAACGGCGATCAGGTCGTGAATCTCCCGTTTGGCGGAAAATTGGTCCAGCAGAGTGGCCAGGCGGCCGAGCGACAGGTAATCGTCGCCGTCCTGCACGTACAGGACCGGATACGAGTACAGCGGCGAGTAGCGCTGCGGGGTGTAGACAAGGATGCGCTCCTTTGTCCCCAGATGGCGGCTTGTGAGGGTCACTTCCTGAATGGCGCCTTTAAGCGTGTCTGCAGAAATCAACAGGGGCACCTCCTTCACGGCGATGATTCTTCCATTATACTGGATGGATCGCCGCCGACAAATGCGCGGAGCACATCGAAAAAGGGCGAGGCAAGAGCGGGAAGGTACAAAAATTTGTCGCAATTCTGCCTTACTGTGATACTATATAGAGACACGGAAACATGACTTCACTTTCTATTTGCGGAAGGAGTTGTCTTCTCGATGAACAAACGTGTACACAGCAAAGAAGTCAGAGATGCCGCGTTGTCCCGACTGAAAGAACGCGGTGTGACTGTTGAGGATATCGCCGAAATCGTGTATATGATGCAATCTCCCTACCACCCCAACCTGACGATGGAGCCGTGCATCGCCAGTGTCCAGGCCGTACTGGAGAAGCGGGAGATCCAGCACGCCATCCTCGTCGGCGTGGAGCTGGACGTCCTCGCCGAGAAAGGCATGCTGTCCGAGCCGCTGCAGACCATCGTCGCCACCGACGAAGGACTGTTTGGCTGCGACGAAACCCTGGCGCTCGGTTCCGTCTTCGGCTACGGCAGCATCGCCGTCACCACCTTTGGCCACCTCGACAAGCAAAAGTTGGGCGTGATCAAACGGCTCGACAACAAATCCTCCGGCAAGGTCCACACCTTCCTCGACGATCTCGTCTGCAGCATCGCCGCCAACGCCTCCAGCCGGATGGCCCATCGCCTGCGCGACGAGCAGGAAGCGGCGGAAGAGCAAGAACTCGCCAATCTCCGCCTGGTGGACGACGCCTCCGAGCAGGCAGGCTAAAGCGCCGGACTAGGAAGCGGTTGAGACGTTTGCTCTAAACCCAGTCGGCAATTCCGGTCGGCTCGGACAGGCGTTTTCGCCGGTTCGAGCCGCTGGTTTTGATGGGACGATTCGTTTTGGTGTGTGCTTTCGTTTTGGCGTGCGAGCGGGGTTCACTTCTGCGGCGGGGTCGCTTCTTTCTCTCAAACCGTTCGCCGGGCCGCCGCTCTCGTTTCCAGCATTTTTTCATAGAAAATGTGAGATTGCCTCTTGATTTTTCGTTCTGGTTCAGTTATATTTACTTCTGTCACCTTTCGTGTCACGGACTTGGGGCCCTTAGCTCAGTTGGT
>JBHGXV010000045.1:0-97474 GCA_041920505.1 Paenibacillaceae bacterium | reverse complement strand
GGTGGAGAAACACCGGGACGGGGGGCGTAGCATGGAGCGCAGACGCCGCCACCTGTGGTGGCTGGTGCCGGTTTTTGCCTTGCTGTTTGGTCTCGGCGCCGCAATCGCCACTTGGACAGACAAGCCGTCGGCTACAGGTCCAAGTGTCGAGTCGACACGGCGCCTGCAAATCGTCCAGGCGCGCGACAACCTTGTGCACATGCTTGAACAGGTGGACGGACAGCGCGATCTGCCGTTTGAGGTGATCGTCAGAGAGCAACGGTTTTCCGGCCACTATCGCGGCGAATCGTTTGCGTTGAGCGGGTCGGTGAACGGTCATGCGGTGACGATGGTGCGCCAGGGTGATCGCCTGTCCGTCTCGATTG
Organism: Paenibacillaceae bacterium; assembly: GCA_041920505.1. Classification (GTDB taxonomy): domain Bacteria; phylum Bacillota; class Bacilli; order Brevibacillales; family Brevibacillaceae; genus JBHGXV01. The sequence continues at coordinate 97,109 of JBHGXV010000045.1, read as the reverse complement.
ACGGGCGCGAACAGGATGCGCACCTGTTGCCGTATGCGCTGTACACGCCATACGAACACCTGTCGCTAATCAAAGGGCTGTTGCCGACCGTCGATCCGCAGGCGCTTCTGGACCCCGAGCACCTGGGGTTACGAGGTTACCGGCTGGCCTTGCCGCCGGAGGAAGTAAAATCGCTCTTGGCCCTCTGGCTTGGGCCCAACTTTCCCACGGAACAGGTGATGAACCAGTTTTTGCGTCAGGTGGCGGTCACCTATGAATTGTGGTACGATGGAGAGACAAAACAACTGCGGGAGATGACGGTCGACCTTCGGATCGACACGCCGAGAGGAGTCAAGCAGGATCAACTGCTCTTCCGCATGTAACGCTGGAAAAGGGGAAACCATACGTGTACGCACGGATTTTGATCGGACTGGCCGGTGTGCTGTTGCTTGTCGCAGCCGCGGTGTACCATCTCGCCTCCTCCGTCGTCGGGGAGCGGCACGCGTTTGCCGAACAGGCGCGGCAGTGGGCGGCCCAGCGCACCAGCATCACCCAGATCGACGAGATCGACGAGTATCGGGGCAATCAGGCCTATACGGTTGTCATCGGCAAAAACCAGATGGGCGTGCCTTGCATCGCCTGGATGACCCCCGACAAAGTCGTGTTTGACACGCTGGATAGGGCGGTGTCGCGCGACAGTGTCCGCCAGGCGGTGGAAAAAGGCTTCAAGAATGCCCGAATCGTTCACATCACCCCCGGCATTGACGGCGATTCCCGCTTCTGGGAAGCGGTGTTTGTCGATGAGTCGGGGCGATACAATTACGTGTATTACGATTTGTATACCGGAAAGGTGCAGAAGTCGTACCGGCTCAATCCGGTCGGCTGACGCCTTTTTTGACAGACATCCCGCACCGCGTGTCACGTGATGCGGGATGCTGTTTTTTCTGACGCCCTGGGTATATCGGCCGATGCCAAGAACTACATGCAAAACATGCTGTACGAATATGCTATACTAGTAGTCGTTCAAGACGAGACAGATGGATCGTACGCATGTAGGAAGGGGGAGTTTTCGTGGGCGTACGCAAAACTCCGATTTTGTTATCGATGCTGACCACCCTGACGCTGTTGTTCGGCGGATGGTTCCTGTACCAAAAACTGGGGATCGACGAGCCGATCCGCGAGCAGATCGGACAGATGAAGTCGGTCAAACTGGCTGACCTGTCGACCGACAGGGAACAGATCGTGATACGCCTGACCGTGACCAACCCGGATGCGTTTCCGGAAGAATATCAGCAGTTGCTGAAGACGATTGAACGGATCGCTCCCGGCAAGAAGGTGGAGCTGGTGACGACCAATCAGGACGGCGAACTGAAGAAGATTTGGAACAAGGGCATCTTCGCCTTTACGGAAGCGCTCGAACTGCGCCAGTACAGCAAAATTCCGGCTATGCTCGCCGATTGGAAAGCGAAGTACGGCCTGGATGCGGCCATTTCCGATATGGACGACGAGCACCTCTACGTCTTTTTGAAGCGGGGAGAGGCCGAATATTTCACCATCGTTTCGCGCGAGCAACCAGAGAGAGAGGTGACCGCCAATGGGTAAGGAAATCCTTTACGGCGTCATCTTGGCCCTGCTGATGTTTCTCGTGTTCCTCGGCGTCAATATCGGCCCGTTTCTGATTTTCGCTGCGGTGCTCGGGGGCATTTACTTTCTCATGCTGCGCCAGAGCGGCGGTCTGGGCGTGGCCTTCCACGGCAAGGGAAGCAAGCACGCGGTGCCCAAAACCACCGTCCAGTTCGCCGACATCGGCGGACAAGAGCGGGCGAAGAATGAGCTGAAAGAAGCGCTGGACTTTCTCATCCATAAGGATAAAATCGAACAATACGGGATTCGCCCGATCAAGGGCGTTTTGTTGACAGGCCCGCCGGGAACGGGGAAAACGCTGATGGCGAAAGCGGCGGCCAACTACACCAACTCCGCGTTTGTCGCCGCCTCCGGTTCCCAGTTCGTGGAGATGTACGTGGGTGTCGGCGCCCAGCGCATCCGCGACCTGTTCCGTGAAGTAAAGCAACTGGCGGAGAAAAACGCCCAGGACAGCGGGATTATTTTTATTGACGAGATCGACGCGATTGGCGGCAAGCGGGAAGGGCAGCAGCAAAAAGAGTACGACCAGACGCTCAACCAGTTGTTGACCGAGATGGATGGCATCACGGCCAACGAGAAGCCGCGCATTCTCCTGATCGCGGCGACCAACCGCAAGGATATGCTGGACCCGGCGCTGTTGCGGCCGGGACGTTTCGACCGGCATATCGCCGTCGATCTGCCGGACAAGGCGGCGCGCGAGCAAATCCTGACGATCCACACGGCCAACAAGCCGCTGGCCAGCGACGTGTCGCTTGCCAAAGTGGCGCAGGAGACGTTTGGCTTCTCCGGGGCCCAACTGGAAAGCGTCGCCAACGAAGCGGCGATTTACGCCATGCGCGACAAGTCGGAGAACATCACGGCGGGCCACTTCGCGCTGGCTGTCGACAAGGTGATGATGGGCGAGAAGAGCGACCGGGAAGCGTCCGCCGAAGAGAAGCGGCGAGTAGCCATTCACGAGCTGGGACACGCGATCGTGAGCGAACGCGTCCGGCCCGGTTCGGTTTCCCAGGTGACGCTCAGCCCGCGCGGCAAGGCGCTCGGCTACGTCCGGCAAAACCCGATGGAGGACCGGTACCTCTACACCAAAGAGGCGCTAGAGAAGCAGATCATGGTCTGCCTGGGCGGGGCCGTCGCCGAAGAGATTTACTACGGCGGCCGCAGCACCGGCTCCAAGAACGACTTCGAACAAGCCTTGGGCATGGCGCAGGAAATCGTGCAGAGCGGCATGTCCGCACTGGGCATTGTTCACCTGCAGTTCATCGCCAAAGAGAAGGTGCACGACGAGGTGAACCGCATCCTCGAATCGCTGGTGGAGCGGACCCGCGTGTTGCTGAAGGAGCACGATCAGGTTTTTGCGCACAGCCTGAATATTCTCATGGAGCAGGAAGTGCTGAGCGGAGAGAGGTTCCGCGAACTGCTTGCCCAGGTGCAACCCGTACAGGAACTGGCGGTCTGACCGCCGGTTCTTTTTTTGTGCGTTCACCCATTTTTGGCTGCGCTGTGCCCATAGACACTTTCCTTGAATATGTTGCAGATGACATAGATGCGAGATTTCAGGAAAGGAAGGCGAGGATATGGCCAGGCAAAACCGCAGACGATTGAAACCTGTCAAAAAGAAGGGGCAGGATTCCCTGATCTTGTTTCAGGACCCGCTCAATCTCGAATGGGTAGAAGAGTACGCCCCGGAGAATCGGCCCGCCGCTCCGTCCAACGTGACCTCATTCCCCCCGCTGCAGGTGGTGCCAAAGGGAAGTGTTTCGTCCAACCAGAAAAGCTTTACCAAGGTGGTCAAAGAGCGCAAGGACGAATTGACCCCCTCGTTCATCTACACCGACGATCTGACAGATCAGTGCGTCACCACGGAGAAGATCGCCAACCGGGCGATTGACGCGACCAAACTGAAGCCTGACAGCGTCGATACACAGGCGATCAAAGACTATGCCGTCGACGACAGCAAACTGGCGTACGGCAGCGTCACGGCGAGCAAAATTGCGCCGTTGGCCGTCGGAAACGAGCATATCGCCGACAACTCGCTCTCCGGGGACAAGATCCAGGACCGTTCGGTTTCCGGCAACAAACTGATGGCCAACAGCGTTACGTCCGACAAACTGGCCGACAAGACGATAGACGCGATGAAAATCGCCGAAGGGGCGATTCAGACCAAACATCTGGCACCGCAGTCGGTTACCACCGACCTGTTGCAGGATCAGGCGGTGGTGTCTGAAAAAATCAAGCCAGGCACGATTCATACCGCCCATCTGGCCAACTATTCGGTGCATGCCGCCAAACTGGCCGACGGGGCGGTGACCACCGACAAGTTGCGCGACGGCGCGGTGACGTCGGAGAAGGTCGCAGCGGAGAGCATCGGGCCCAACCATTTGCAGCAACGGGTCATCCAGCAGCGGCATCTCGGCGATGGAGTGGTGCAAAGCAAACACATCGCCCTGTTCTCCGTACACGAAGAAAACATTGCGGAAGGGGCGATCGGCTCGTCCCATTTGAAGGAAGAAGCCGTCGGACCCGACAAGCTGGCGCGCGATGCGGTCGGCGACAAACACCTGCAGCCGTACGCGGTGCACACTCATCACCTGAAAGATTACCTGATCACGGACAAGAAGATTGGCGACCAGCAGGTGACAACCAGCAAGATCGCCGATTACGCCGTCACGGCGGAAAAGATCGCCCAGCGCAGCGTCAGCGGCCATCATCTCGCCCGCGAGTCGGTGGAGACCGAACATTTGCAGGATGAATCGGTGACATCGGAAAAACTGGCGAAGCTCTCCGTCACCTCCGAGCATCTTCGCGACGGCGCGGTTGGCCGGCAGCATCTTGCGCATACGGTGATCGGCACCGAACACCTGGCTGATCACGCGGTGACGACCGCGAAACTGGCCTCCGAATCAGTCTCCACCGACAAACTGACCGATTTGTGCGTCACCGGCGGGAAGTTGGCGGATGCGGCCGTCACTTCTGCGAAACTGGCTGTTGACGCGGTGCGTTCCGGCCATTTGGCTGACGCGGCGGTAACCCGGGAGAAACTGGCCGACGCGGCGGTTACGTCGAGCAAACTGGCGAAGGAAGCGGTAAGCGAGGTGCACCTGCAACCATTTGCCATTCAAACGCGCCACTTGCACGATTATTTGATCACGCATCGGAAAATCGGCGACCAGCAGGTGACGACGAGCAAACTGGCCGACGGTGCGGTCACGGGAGAAAAGCTGGCGGGGCAAAGTGTCGCAAGCGAGCATTTAACAGCGGAGAGCGTCGCGACACACCACCTGCAAGCCGGTGCGGTCACGGGAGAAAAGCTGGCGGGGCAAAGTGTCGCAAGCGAGCATTTGACAGCGGCAAGCGTCGGGAGACACCATCTGCAAAACGGATCGGTTACCGCCGAGAAGCTGGCGGAGCAAAGTGTCACAGGTCCACATTTGGCAGCGGCAAGCGTCGGGACACAGCATCTGCAAAACGGTGCGGTCACGACAGAAAAGCTGGCGGAGCAAAGTGTGGCTGGCCCGCATTTGACAGCGGAGAGCGTCGGGAGGCACCATCTGCAAAACGGTGCGGTCACGGGAGAAAAGCTGGCGGAGCAAAGTGTCGCAAGCGAGCATTTGACAGCGGCAAGCGTCGCGACGCACCACCTGCAAAACGGATCGGTCACGCCGGAAAAACTGGCGTTTCCTCCGTTGTTCGCCACTGGCACGTCAGGTGTGCCCCTGTTGCAATCCGGCGTCGAAACCTTCCAGCTTGATATTGGCGAAGCACAGACCAATGTGTTCGTTCGGCTTCCCCGGCCTTTTGCCGACGCGAGTTACGTGCTGGTGGCGATGTCTGGCCTGTCGGACTGCCATGCCGCTTTGCGGACGTTGACCCCCCACAGCGCCACTCTCACGGTCACTCGGACGAGTGCAGAGCTCTCCCTTCACGGCTCTCTGCACTGGATCGCAATCGGCCGACAGGCAGAGCAGGCAGAACAGACAGAACAGGAAGAGAAGGAAGAGCAGACAGAACAGGCAGAGCAGACAGAGCAGGCAGAGCCGACTCTCGATGACGCCTCTATCGCCGTCCAGCAGCCGGATTCGGCCGAATCAGCGGCGTCTGCCGATGAGGAGGACGTGGCCCAAGAGCGGGCAGTGGCAGATACGGGAAGGGAGGAAGATGGGGCCGAAGAGCCGTTGGCTGACGCGGACAACGAGACAGACCGACAGGATGATGTCCAGGAAGAAGGGGAGGACGACACATCCGGCCTGGTCTGAGTCAACCGCCAGCATCCGGAACCGGCCAATCGACCATGCTACCGTCACCCGTTTGCCTTGGCCTGGCGAATCGGCCGGTACACTTTTCGCAAAAAACGCTGCAACAGGTGCGGCAAGGTTTTTTGCCTGCGGGTCAGCAGCGTAGAGACGATTGCGCTCCGCTCCTCGGGGGAAAGCTGCCAGTCGTCGGGGACGAAAGAGAGGATTTCTTCGATCATCAGTCTGGGGATCGCCTGGATCACCGCCAACTGATCATAAAAGTCCCGCTCGTCCTCGACGAAACTGGCCAGCATCCGGTGAGTGGCGCTGCGCATGATGCCAGCCGGCAGCATCGCCAATTGGACGGTCGTCCAGGTTAACGAACCGAACAACTCGGCATGGTCGATGATCCAAAGCCGGTAGACGCCGGGGCCCGTCGGCCGCAGCAGGATGTTCTTGCGCGTTCGGTCGGTGTTGTACAGCCAGTAGTCGAACAGGATAATCCCGGCCAAGGCATCGCGGTTGACGATGGATCGTATGTCCGCTCCGATTCCGTTTACACAATTTTCCAAATAGCACGAGGCGAACTGGTAGGTGGCGTAGGTGTCTGCCGCGAGTTTCGGCACGCTTTGACAAAAGTCGCGGGGAATGTGCACGATCTGCGAAGCGGGCACGGGCAATTGCAAATACCGGGCGAGACAATAGCCCAGCCACTCGTTGGCCAGCATTTTTCCCGCCGACGGCCGAAGAAACTTGACGGCGTACGACTTGCCGTCGTCGAACTGAATCAGATGAGTGCTTGACTTTCCTTCCAGCAAAGACAGGTAGCGTATCGGTTGTATCATCGCTGACCCTCATTTCCTACCATACTGGTCAAGAGCCTGATGTACGCGTTGGCACAGCGTTCAATCGAAAAGTGCCGGGCGACCCGCTCGACCGCCGCCTGGGACATGGCCCGATGGGTCGTTGGATTGTCGAGCACGCGGGCGATTTGCTTGACCGCTCCCCGTTCGTGCTCTTCCCGGTAGAGACGGCCGGTTTTGCCGTGTTCCACCAGCTCGGGAATGGAACTGGTCTGCGGCGCAATCACCGGCACGCCGCATGCCATCGACTCGATAAACGTGTTGCCGAACGATTCGCTTCTGGTCGTCGCCAGCAAGCACCCGCCTGATTGCAAAATCTTCGCGTACACGTGGGGCATTTCCTGATAGGCAATCACCGGAAACCACTTGACGATGTCGGTCAGTTTCTTTTCCTTCCACTTCATCGCAAATGTGTCGCGGTGCACGCTTTGCGCCCCGCCGATCACCCAGAACTCGACGTCGTTGCGCGACTGCTTCACCAGCCGGGCGATTCTGAGCAAAAGCGGCCAGTTTTTCCGCTTGTCGAGCCTGCCGATCCAGCCGATCACTTTTTTTCCTTCCGGCAACATGGGCGGTTGGTCGTAATGGATCTCCTGGGAGAGATAGGGACGAAAGAACGACGTGTCCACGCCGTTGTAAATCACCTCGATCGGCCCGGCATCGGTCAGCATCGACACCAGCCGCTTCTGGTGAAAGGAAGGGACGATGATTGCCCGTGGCCGCACACTTTCCACATCGATCAGGTGCGGCCGCAGCTTGATTACCTCCGGCGTTCGCGCCTCGACAAATACCGGCCTGCGGTAGTCTGCCTGGCGAATCCACTGGTAGGCATCACCGGTGTCCACGATGATGATCGCGTCGTAGCCGTTATGGCGAATGATCTCAATGATTTCCTTGCGTTTTTTGGTCACGTAAACAGGGGCGACATCCTGCATCAGGTGCATGCCCCCGAGATCGGTCGTGTAGAGAAATTCCGTATGGATACCGTGCTGCTTGAAATAGATGGCGCGGTTCCGCCAGCCCGCGTTTACCCCGCCTACTGTCAGCAACCGCCAGATGACCAGCAGCTTCATCACGATACCTCCCTGCATGTTGTCACGCCCATGGGTCTGTTCGCCAATCGTTTATGCCGGCGTGACGGGTTTTGATTCAGTTTTGTTTTTGCCTGGAAATGGACACGGCCTTGGCTTTTTTCTGCTTCGACCGCTCCTTCGGACGTGTTCGGTCGGCTTTTTTGACCCGAACAGTCGTCATCTGGCCGGACGATTTCCCATCCGGGCCGGACTTCGACTTTTTCCGCTGTTTTTTCAGGTGCTCGCTCACCTTTTGCCTGATTTTCTCCGGGTCCTTGCCCTGGGCCAACAGGATCCATTCTTCCTTGAACACCTTGCGCACCAGTTGCTCCAGCTTGGCGTAGTATTTCTTCTTGTCTTGGCCGGTCAACAGCGGCGTGATCAAATCTTCCGCTTCGCTCGGCGCCGCAGGCGAGCGGCCGGCCAGCATCTGCTGGCAAATCTGCCGGGCGAGTTGATCCGACTGGATGTAGTGCTCCCACTCCCGGTAGAGAGAAGGGGCCAACTCGCGGACGTGTTCAAGAAACATCTGTTTGTACTCTTCGCCCAGACTGGTGAGCAGTTTGCGCGGATACGGATAGGTGCGGTCACGCCAGACCGTGCGGCCGACGTCGATCACTCGCAACGATCCGTCGGGCTGCATGTAGATCTGCCGTTTGTGGTGGTCGATCCGTTCAAACCCGATCTGCTGAAACGTCACCAGCATCTCGATCAGTTTAAGGGACAATTCTTTGGTTAGCGGTTCGGCCTGCAGGTATTCGCGCAGGCTGATGCCTTTGATGAACTCCATGATGATGTATTGCGCTCCTTTTCGGTACACACGGGGCACGAGCCGGGTGTGCTGGCCGAGCGACAGCGCGTAGTGTTCCCGTTCGCAGTCCTCACGGGTTCCGTATATTTTTACGCAGGTATCGTCATCGATCTGAAACACGGCGCCTTGGCGACCTTTCCCGATGAGGACAAGCGGGGTCGGGTTGTCGACGGCCACGTCGGCGTTCTCTTGCGGTTCCACCCGGATTTTTTTGATCCACTTCTTCGCAAGTTTGAGATCCATGGTTTTTCCCCCTTGGCCTGGGAACGAAATAAGAATACGAAATTGGTGATTTATCAATAAGTAATGCACGTTTATCCGCTTTTGTTCATAAATTGGATGGATGTACGCAAACAAGGGTGTTTGTCTCCCTATACAAGCACACGCTGGTGTGGTAGGCTATGCGTATCGTGACATGTACCGAAAGAGAGTACATAACATTTCTTATGTAAACTTTAAGGAGGTCCAGTTTTGCCATGAAACTAGCCAAACGTGTCTCTGTTCTCTCCCCGTCCCCGACGCTTGCCATCACCGCCAAGGCGAACGAGCTGAAGCGGCAGGGGGTGGACGTCGTCGGTCTGGGAGCGGGCGAACCCGATTTCAACACGCCGGAACACATCATCGAAGCGGCGGAAAAGGCGATGCGCGAGGGCAAAACCAAATACACCGCCACCGCCGGGATTCCGGAGCTGTTGAAAGCCATCGCGGAGAAGTTCGAACGGGACAACGGGCTTACCTACAGCACCAAGCAAATCATCGTTACCAACGGTGGCAAACACGCCCTGTTTAATCTGTTCATGGCTCTGCTCGATCCGGGCGACGAAGTGATCATCCCGATTCCGTACTGGGTCAGTTATCCGGAGATGGTGAAGATCGCGGACGGCGTGCCGGTCTTCATCGAAGGGGCGGAGTCCAACGCCTTCAAAGTCACCGCCGAGCAGGTGAAAGCGGCGATCACCCCGCGCACCCGGGCGATCGTGATCAACTCGCCGAGCAACCCGACCGGCAGCATCTACACCCGCAAGGAACTGGAAGCGATCGCCGACGTCTGCCTGTCGCACGGTGTGCTGATGGTCTCCGACGAAATCTACGAAAAGCTGATCTACGACGGACATGAACACGTAAGCGTGGCGACGTTTGGCAAGGAAGCCTACGAAAACACGGTGATCATCAACGGCATGTCCAAGCCGTATGCGATGACCGGCTGGCGGATGGGCTACGCGGCCGGCAACGAAAAGCTGATTCAGGCGATGGTGGACCTGTCCAGCCACAGCACCTCCAACCCGACGTCGTTCGCCCAGTACGGCGCTCTGGCCGCCCTCACCGGCACCCAGGAACCGCTGGAGATGATGAAACGGGAGTTTGTGAAGCGCCGCGACCGCGTCGTCGAACTGCTCAACCAGATCGAAGGCATCCGTTGTCTTAAACCGGAGGGCGCCTTCTACGTGTTCCCCAACGTCTCCGAGGCGGCAAAACGGATGGGCTTCGCGAGTGTCGACGCGTGGTGCGAAGCGCTGTTGGAACAGGAAAAGGTGGCGCTTGTTCCGGGGAGCGGCTTCGGCGCGCCCGATTTTGCCCGCATCTCCTACGCCACCTCCATGGAGCAACTGGAAAAAGCGTTGGCGCGTATCAAGCGGTTTGTCGAAGGAAAGTAACCCAAAGCAGATTGGCCAATCGCAGGGCTGCCGGCCGCACAGGTGCCGGCAGCTTTTTCGCGATTTGACCGGGCGGCTTCGGCCGGTTTGTTTCGTTGAATTCGGCCAAGCCCGGTAGTATAATTGTAGAGGCGATTGTCAAGGTAAAAATGGAGGTAACACGTTCATGCTAACAACCATTGCCCAAATCGGACAGCATGTGGGAAAAGAAGTGCGACTGGGCTGCTGGCTGTACAACAAGCGCAGCAGCGGCAAGATTCAATTCCTCCAACTGCGCGACGGCACCGGGTTTATCCAGGGCGTCGTGGTGAAAGCGGAAGTGAGCGAAGAGACCTGGGAAAACGCGAGCAAACTGACGCAGGAAAGCTCCTTGTACATAACGGGGACCGTACGCGCCGACGAGCGCGCGCCTAGCGGATACGAGCTGACCGTCTCCGGCATCGAAATCATCCAGCTTGCGGAAGACTACCCGATTTCGCTGAAAGAACACGGGGTCGACTTTTTGATGGATCACCGTCACCTCTGGCTGAGAACACCGCGCCAGCGTGCGGTGATGGCGATTCGCTCCGAGATCATCCGCGCAGTCAACGAGTTTTTCCAGCAAAACGGCTTCTACAAGGTGGACCCGCCGATTCTCACGCCGACGTCGGCAGAGGGTACGACCAACCTGTTCCACACCAAGTATTTCGATGAGGACGCGTACCTGTCGCAAAGCGGCCAGTTGTACATGGAAGCGGCCGCCATGGCTCTGGGCCGGGTGTACTCGTTTGGTCCGACGTTCCGCGCCGAGAAGTCGAAGACCCGCCGCCACCTGATCGAATTCTGGATGATCGAGCCGGAGATGGCGTTTGTCGACCACGAGGAAAATCTGCGAATCCAGGAACAGTTCGTCGCCCATATCGTGCAGTCGGTGCTGAAAAACTGCCAGCGCGAACTGAAGACGCTGGAGCGCGACACCAGCAAGCTGGAAAATGTGGTGGCGCCGTTCCCGCGCATCACCTACGACGACGCGATCAAGCTTCTGCAAGAGAAGGGGCACGAGATCAAATGGGGCGACGACTTCGGCGCGCCGGACGAGACCGCGATCGCCGAACATTTCGACAAACCGGTGTTCATCACCCACTATCCGGCCGAGATCAAGGCGTTCTACATGAAGCCTGACCCGAACCGGCCCGAAGTGGTGCTGTGCGCCGACCTGATCGCGCCCGAAGGCTACGGCGAAATCATTGGCGGCAGCCAGCGCATCGACGATCCCGTCCTCTTGGAAGAGCGGTTCAAAGCGCACAACCTGCCGATGGACGCGTACAAGTGGTATCTCGACTTGCGCAAATACGGCACGGTGCCGCACTCCGGCTTCGGCCTGGGGCTGGAGCGGACAGTGGCGTGGATCTGCGGCCTGGATCACGTGCGCGAAACCATTCCGTTCCCGCGCCTTTTGTACCGTCTCTATCCATAATGTTGACGAGGCCGTATAGGTACTTTAGACCCTGTTGCGATTCCGTGACAGGGTCTGTTTTCTCCCTAGGATTGACTTTGCAGACTTGCTATAATAGGGGAGAGGTGAACGCACAACATGGATCGACAAATTCTTCAACTGCTGCAGGAAGGCGCGACGTCCATTTCCAATCTGTTGCTGAAAAAGTACAAGCGGATGTCGTTGTCCGACGAAGAGATGATGCTGATCATCCACCTGTTGTCGTTCCAGCAGGAGGGCAACCGCTTTCCCACGCTGCAACAACTGGAAGAGCGGCTCTCCATGCCGAGTGTGCGCCTGATCCAACTGCTGCAAAAGCTGGTCAAGGAGGAGTGGCTGTCGATCGACGAGAGTATCGACCCGACCAGCGGCCTGCGTTCGGAGAGCTACAATCTCGAACCGCTCTACCGCCGCCTCTACCAGTGCTGGAAAGAGGAGCAGTTGGCCGTCAGGGAAAGTGTCGGCGAGACGCCTCGCCAGGCGGCGGTCGGCGCCGAGTCGGGCGGATTGTACAGCCAGTTTGAACAGGCGTTTGGACGGCCGCTGTCACCGTTTGAGATTGAAACCCTGCATATCTGGATCGAGCAGGACCGGTATCCGGAAGAATTGATTCTCACCGCGTTGCGCGAAGCCGTGTCGGTCGGCAAGGTCTACATCAAGTACATCGACCGGATTTTGCTCGAATGGCAGCGACAACAGATCAAAAGCGCCGAAGAGGCGCGAAATTACAGCTTGCGATTTCGCCGCCACGCGACGCTGCGCGACAAGCAACCGCTGTGACCCGTTGGGGTTCGGCGGTTTTTTTGTGCCTGTCGTGACCTCTTGCCCAGTTTTTTCATACCCTATAGTGCGAAGAAGGAGGAGGGGTAACGTCCATGGACAGAAAAAAGAGACCGGAACAACCGTGCTGGATCACATCGGGCCTGTTCGACGGCATGTTTGAGGTACAGGAAGCCGTCGGACAGATTGATTACGTCAAAAAATCGGTGCGAACGCACGCGGAGGCGGACCCGGAACTGGTGTCGCGCCTGGAAGCGCTGGAGGGGCGAGTGGAACAACTTGCGCGGGAACTCGCCGCCTGGGCCAAGAACTGGCAGACGTTTCAGGAAGCGGGCACGCGGGACAGGGAGCACCTGTATCAGGTTGTCCTGTCGCTGAAAAAGGAGTGGGAAGCGGGCCGAGATGAACATCGCGATCATTAGTCCCGGCCCCTTTTCCGTCCCGCCTGTCAACGGAAGTTCGGTGGAGCACGACATTGACCAGGTAAGCCGTGTGCTGGCCCGCGAGCACACGGTCTACATCTACACGCGGACGTGCCTTGCCTACCCAAAGTCCGAAGGAAAAGGAAACCTGCAATACATCCGCGTGCGCTACCGCGGCGGAAACGATTATCTGAGACGCGTGACTCGCGAGTTGCGCAAGCGGCCCGTGGACGTGGTGCTGGTGGAGAATCGGCCTGCCTATGTCCCGACCTTGCGCCGCCACCTGCCGACGACCCCCTTGCTGGTTAACATGCACTCCCATCTCTTCGCCTCGCCAGGCGTCATTCGCCCGGAAAAGATGCGCGAGGCCATCGGCAAGATGGACGGGATGATAACCAACAGCGAGTATCTGCGCGCATATTTTATCGAACGTCATGGCGTCCCGGCGGACAAGGTGCGCTCGGTGCATCTGGGCGTGGACGTCGAGCCGTATCAGGAGAAGGGGATGGCGAAGGCGGCCAAAGAGAAACGGCGCAAGCTCGGATTACAGCCGGATGAACGCGTCTTGCTGTACGCCGGTCGGCTGATGCCGCAAAAAGGCGTTCACCTGTTGATCCGGTCGTTTCGACAGGTTGCCGGGCGCGATCCCAAGGCCAGGCTGGTGCTGGTCGGCGGAACCGGGTACGGTCGAAACCGAACGAATGCCTACGTGAAACGGTTGCGCCGCCTGGCCAAACCGTTGGGGTCAAAAGTGCGGTTCGTCAATTTCGTCTCCCCTGACGAGATGCCGCTCTGGTACCAGATCGGCGATATCGTGGCCACCCCGTCGCTGTGGAACGAGCCGTTTTGCCGGGTGAATCTGGAAGGGATGGCGTCCGGCAAGCCCGTGATCTCTACCAATCGCGGCGGCATCCCGGAAGTCATCGGCAACGCCGGGTTCATGCTGCCCCCGGCCGAGTGGCCCAAACGGCTTGCGGACATCTGGGACTTGTTGTGGAAGGTGCCGGCGTTGCGAAGCGAGCTGGGCAAACAGGCGCTGAGAAGGGCGCGAGAGTTCAGTTGGGAGGCGACGGCCGACGGGTATCTGGCGGCATTCGCCGAGGCGATCGCCAGCAGAAGCCAAACGCCACAGACTGCGGCAACGCCGCGCGACACCATGCCGGAAACGGCGCAACCAAGGAAACGGCGCACTAGGTAGTCGCCGTTTCTTTTTTGTCCCTGGACGCATCCCCAGTCCAGATCACCGGGACAGCATACCCTGTTACTACCGCTAGACAGAACAGGAGTGATCGCTGCCATGAAAGGGTTACTATTGTGTGCCGGACGAGGCACAAGGCTGTACCCGCTCTCCTTTTCGCAACCGAAAACACTCCTTCCCGTAGCGAACCAACCGGTCCTGCACTACTGCATCCGCAAACTGGTTGAGATCGGGGTGACGGATATCGGCATTGTCATTCACCCCTCGCAGACGCAAATTCCCGAATTCGTCGGGGATGGCAAACGGTACGGCGCTTCTGTTACGTTTATCGAACAGCCCGAGCAGCTCGGCATCGCCCATGCCGTGCAACTGGCCCAACCGTTCTTGCAGGAGGAACCGTTTCTCTTGATGTTAGGAGACAATCTGCTGATGGATTCGCTTGGACTTTTGCATCAGACGTTTCTGTCCTCGCGGGCCGACTGCGCCGTCCTGTTGCGCGAAGTGGATCGACCTCAGGACTACGGGATCGCTGAAGTGCGGGACGGGCGAATCGTCTCAATCGAAGAGAAGCCGAAGCAGCCGAAGAGCAATCTGGCGATCATCGGGGCGTATCTGCTTACACACGTGATTTTTGAGAGCATCGCGGCCCTCACGCCCTCGGCCCGGGGAGAGTACGAGATTACCGATGCGATCCAGGGATTGATTGACCGGGGGTACAAAGTGGCCCATACGCTTACCAGCGGCAAGTATTTCGATGTCGGCACGATGGACCGGTGGCTGGCGGCCAATCGGTGGGTATTGCGAGAGGAACTGGGCAGCGAAGTGCAGATTGGCACCGACACCGTTGTCGAAAATTGCGAATTTATCGGCCCGGTCTTGATCGGAAACCGCTGTCGGCTGCGCAATTGCCGTCTGGGTCCGTACGTGTCCGTCCAGGACGGAGCGGAGTTAATCAACTGCGAGTGGATCGAAAACAGCATTCTGTTGGAAAACACGTCGCTGATCGACATCGAGTGGGTGATCGAGTCAAGCGTATTCGGCCGCTCCTCCCACCTGATCGGCAACGCCTCGGCCCACTCCGGCGTGTTCATCGTCAGTGACAAGTCATACATCCTGCTTCCGTTGCACAAAAAGGTGGACGATTCATGACCATACGTTTTTACGGCGGGCATCCCGACGTACAATCGGGCCAATCTGATCGAAACGACAATCCAAAGCGGGATGATCAATGAGCTCAAGAGAGTGAAAAGGAGGAGGGGCAGATGAAAAAGGCGCTCGTCACCGGTTGCGCCGGATTTATCGGATCACATCTCACCGAACGGCTCCTGGCCGATGGATACCATGTAACCGGTGTCGACGGGATGGTTGCCAACTATGACACGCGTGTGAAACTGCGGAATCTCATCTCGTTTGTCCAACATCCGCGGTTTGTCTTTGTTCCTTCCTTGTTGCAGGCCAACCGATGGGGCGAGTGGCTGGACGGCGTGGAGGAGGTCTACCATCTGGCCGCCCTGCCTGGCGTGCGAAGCAGTTGGGGCCATGCGTTCGGCGACTATGCCGAGCACAATCTCACCGTGACGCAACAATTGCTGGAAGCGTGTGTCGGCAGGTCGCACCTGAACAAGATCGTCGTCGCTTCTTCCTCGTCCGTCTACGGAACGATGCGAGACGGATTGACGAGCGAGGCCGCTCCGTTCGCGCCGCTCTCTCCCTACGGGGTGACCAAGGCGGCAATGGAAATGCTTTGTCAGGTGTATGTCTCCAACCACCGATTGCCGGTTGTCATTCTGCGTTATTTTACGGTGTATGGACCGAGACAGCGGCCGGACATGGCGTTTCACCGCTTTATCCGCCACATGTTGCGCAAGGAGCGAATCGAGATCTACGGGGACGGACGGCAGACCCGCGATTTCACGTTTGTCAGCGACGCGGTTGAGGCCAATCTGCTGGCGGCGATTCACGGTCGGCCGGGAGAGGTGTACAACATCGGGGGCGACCGCGAAATCAGCCTGCTGGAAGTGATCGCGCTGATCGCCGATTTGCTCGGCCACGATCCGCAGACGGTCTTTTTGCCGGAACAGCCGGGCGATTCCCGCCGCACGTGCGCGGACATTACGCGGGCCACAGAGCGCCTCGGATATCGGCCGTCGGTCACGCTGAAGGAGGGGCTGAGGCGTCAGGTGGCCGATCTGACGAATCAGTACCAAGGCTGAACCGAGGCCGGCCGTCCGACAAGGCAAGCTCAATCCCAGGCGGACAGGAGGAGCGTATGCGCAACGTCGTTGTCTACCGCCGCAAGTATTTGCCGTTAAGCGAAACCTTCATCTATGAACAGTTGATCGGCCATACCGAGGTCCGGACCATGGTGTTGACGCGTAGCAGACCGATCAATCGCTCTCAGTTTCCGTTTGAGCCGATTTATGTGCGAAAGTCGTTCGACGGACTGCCTGCCTGGCTGAAACAAAAAGACGTCAAGTGTCTGCACGCCCGGTTCGGACCGGCCGGGCTGGAACTGTTGCCGATCGCGCGGAAAGCCGAACTGCCGCTACTCACGTCGTTCCACGGTGTCGACATTTCCAAGCGGGTGAAGGCCAATCCCGGATACAAACGGCGATTGCAACACCTGTTTCGCCACGGTGACGCCTTTACGGTGGTCAGCGACCACATGAAGCGGCGGCTGATCCGGCTGGGCTGTCCGGAACACAAAATTACCCTGATCCGCTCCGGAATTGATCTGAACAAATTTCCCTTCCTGCCGATCCCAGAGGTGGAAGACGGACGGTACCGGTTTCTCAGCGTCGGCCGCCTGGTGGAGAAAAAAGGGATGGATACGCTGATCCGCGCGTTTCGCCGCGTCCGTCGCGCCTATCCCGGGGCGACGCTCACCATCGTCGGCAAAGGAGAACAGCGAAAAAAACTGGAGCGGTTGATCCGGCTCTATGACCTTAGCGAGGCGGTCCGCTTGAAAGGTGCGCTTTTGCACCGCGACGTGCAGAAAGAGATGGCAGAGTGTCACGTGTTTGTGATCGCCTGCAAAACGGCCCGTGACGGCAATCAGGAGGGCATACCCAACGTGCTGATGGAAGCGATGGCGACCGGTCGGCCTGTCGTGAGCACGCGGCACGCCGGGATTCCCGAGCTGGTGGAGCACGGCAAGAGCGGGTATCTCGTTCCCGAGCGTTCCTACGACAAGCTGGCGGACGCGATGATGCGCATGATCGCCGAGCGGGACAAATGGGGGCAGATGGCCAGGGAAGCGCGCGAAAAGGTGGAACAACATCACGATGTCCGCAACCAGAGGAAGAAGCTGGAGACGCTTTATTTGCAACTGATCGGCCGCACATGACCGTTTTGCTGTGGACGGTTGTGGCTTCAATGAGAAAAAGGAGGTGTAGGCATGCAGATTGCGGTCATCGGAACAGGATATGTCGGACTGACGACAGCGGTGGCACTGGCGCTTGCCGGACATACGGTCACCGGGATCGACGCCGACCCCGAGAAAGTGGCGAAACTGTCACGCGGCCAGGTGCCCATCTACGAACCCGGACTGGAGGAATCGTTGCGGCAAGCGGCAGACGTTGGCGCGATCCGCTTCACGACACAGCCAAACGAGTCGTCCCATGCGGATGTCGTGTTTATCTGCGTCGGCACGCCGATGTCGGCGGACGGCACGGCCGATCTGACGTACGTGTTCACGGCCGTCGAACAGCTTCGCGCCGCGCTGCCTGTGCGAGAGCAGGCCAGAGTCATCGCGATGAAGAGCACCGTGCCCGTCGGCACTACCGACCGGGTGGCGCAACGGTTCGCCGACCGGCCGGAGATTCACGTCGTCTCCAATCCCGAGTTTTTGCGGGAAGGCACCGCGCTATTCGACTCGCTCCATCCTGCACGCATCGTCATCGGCAGCGCCAGCGCGGAAGGGTACGACGTGATGCAACGGGTGTACGAGACGATTCGCGCGCCGCGCCTCTTGACCACCAGGGTAAACGCCGAACTGATCAAATACGCGTCCAACGCCTTTCTCGCCACGCGCATTTCGTTTATGAACGAGTTGGCCCGCTTGTGCGACGCCGTCGGCGCAGACGTCACCCAGGTGGCGGCCGGGATGGGGTATGACTCGCGGATCGGCGCGGAATTTTTGCGCGCCGGATTGGGATACGGCGGCTCCTGTTTTCCCAAGGACACGGCGGCCTTGCTGCGGGTTGCGGCCGAACACGCCGTCGATCTGTCGATCATCCGTCAGGCCACCCGGGTGAACGACAGCCAACCCGCCTGGTTTTGGCAAAACGTTCGGGAAGCGCTTCAGCCGCTTGCCGGCAAACGGATCGCCTTGCTTGGGCTCGCGTTCAAGCCGGATACCGACGACATCCGCGAAGCGCCCGCCCTCAAGCTGATTCCGCAGCTCTTGCGAGACGGCGCGGTGATCAGCGCCTGCGATCCGGCGGCGGTGCCGCACGTCAAACGGCTCTATCCGTCCCTCGACTTTGCCGAAACGCCCTACGAAGCTCTGCAAGGAGCCGATGCCGCCCTGCTGGTGACAGAGTGGCAACCATACGTGCAACTGGACTGGGAGCGGGTCAAACAGGCGATGGCCCGGCCGCTGTTGTTTGACGGCCGCAACGCCTGGCCCAGGGACGAATTGATTGCCTGGGGATTTTCCTATAGCGGGGTGGGCAGAGCATAACCGTCCTTGTCGGCGCAAGGGCGGTTTTTGTCGTGCAGGAGATGTTTTTTGTCGAATGGCACCTTTTGACAGAGGAAAAGAGAACCTGTTACAATGGATTGTCCAAAGAGTCTGGAGAACAAAAACCCCTGAGACGGGATACGATGAGTAGTGACACGAGGCAAAGGAGTGACAGGCATGAACAAAGGCAAGACGCTGCCGAAGCGAAGCGAAATCCCGAGCGAATACAAATGGAAGCTGGAGGACATCTATCCAAACGACGCCGAGTGGGAAAAAGACGTGGCGAAGATCAAGGAACTGATTGGACAGATTCAGGCGAGACAGGGTAACTTGGCCCAGTCCGGCAAGCATTTGCTGGAAGCGCTCACCCTGCAGGACGAGTTGACCAAAACGCTGGATCAGGTGTACGTCTACGCCCGCATGCGCCGTGACGAGGACAACACCAACGCCACCTACCAGGCGTTGACCGACCGCGCCACAGGACTCTCCACGCAGGTGTACAGCGCGATCGCGTACATACAGCCGGAGATCCTGGCGATTCCCGACGATCAATTGAAAGCGTTGCAGGAAAGCGAGCCGGGGCTTGAGCATTACCGCTTCCTGCTGGAGGAGATCACCCGGCAGAAGCCGCACACACTCTCCGCCGCCGAAGAGGCGATTCTCGCCCAGGCAAGCGAGGTGGCCAACGCGCCCTCAACCATTTTCGGCATGTTGAACAACGCCGACATCAAATTTCCCATGATCGTCAATGAACAGGGCGAAGAAGTGGAACTGACCAAGGGACGCTACCTCCAGTTCATGGAAAGCAAGGACCGGCGCGTGCGCAAAGAGGCGTTCGAGGCGCTCTACGCCACCTACGGCAAGCACCGCAACACGATCGCGGCGACACTGACCGCTGCCGTCAAGCGCGACGTCTTTTACGCCCGCGCCCGCAAGTTCGATTCCGCCCTGCAGGCGGCGCTGTTCGCCGACAACGTCGACGTGTCCGTCTACGACAACCTGATCGCCACCGTGCACGAACACCTGCCGCTCTTGCACCGTTACGTCGCCTTGCGCAAAAAAATGCTCGGACTTGACGAATTGCACATGTACGATTTGTACGTGCCCATCGTCAAGGACGTAGAGATGGAGATTCCGTACGAACAAGCGGTCGCCACGGTGAAAGAGGCGCTCCGTCCGCTCGGCGATGACTACGCCAAGGTGCTGGACGAAGGCTTTGGCTCCGGCTGGATTGACGTCTACGAAAACGAAGGGAAAACAAGCGGCGCGTACTCCTGGGGCGCGTACACCACCCACCCGTACGTGCTGATGAACTACCAGGACAACCTGAACAACATGTTTACCCTGGCGCACGAGATGGGGCACGCCCTGCACAGCTACTTCTCCAACAAGACCCAGCCGTACACCTACGCCGACTACAAGATTTTCGTCGCCGAGGTGGCCTCGACGCTGAACGAGGCCCTGCTGATGCACCACATGCTTGAGACAAAAAGCGACAAGGCGGAGCGGATGTATTTGCTCAACTACTACATGGAGCAGTTCCGCGGCACGCTGTTCAGGCAGACGATGTTCGCCGAGTTTGAAAAGATGATTCACGCCAAGGTGGAAGCGGGCGAAGCGCTCACCGCCGACTCGCTGTGCGAGATGTACCGCGAGCTGAACGTGAAGTACCACGGACCGGACATGGTGGTCGACAGCCAGATTGAGTTGGAGTGGGCGCGGATTCCGCACTTCTACAACAACTTCTACGTCTACAAGTACGCCACCGGCATCTCGGCGGCGACGTCGCTCGCCAAACAAATCCTCGAAGATGGCCAGCCGGCGGTCGACCGCTACCTCTTGTTCCTCAAGAGCGGCGGCTCCGACTATCCGCTCAACCTGCTGAAGAAAGCGGGCGTTGACCTGACGACTCCCCAACCGATCGCCGAAGCGCTCAGCGTCTTCAAGGATTTGCTCGACGAGATGGAAGAGTTGGCCGACGTCAACCATCCATAACGTTCCAAAACCGCATCGCTATGCCTGTTTGCCCCGTTGGCCCTGCGCCTCGGGGCTTTCTTCTGAACGTACGGCGTGGCAAGCCACCCGTAACCGGCAAGTAGCAGACCGACGATGATCCGGCCGTCGGTTTCTCCCTGTTTCTGGGCACACTACCCGGTGACTGGATGCGAGGGAGGCGATGTCCGTGCGAGAACGCGCAAAACCGGATCTAATCATCGCTGTTGCGCTGGCCGGCCTGACCGCCATCAGCCTAACAGCGGTGTATACGGCCACTCGGGACATCCCCGGTCAGACGTACATGCTCAAACAGGTTGTCTGGACGTTCATCGGCATGGGGATGCTGGCGGCGGTTCAACGCCTGGACTACCGCCTGCTGGCCGCGCACGCCCACTGGTTGTACGCCGCCGGACTGGGGTTATTGGTCAGCGTGTTTCTGTTTGGCAAGAAGGTGAACGGCGCGCTTAGCTGGATTGACCTGGGGCTCGTCAGCGTTCAACCCTCGGAGATCGTCCGGCTGACCACCTTGCTGATGCTGGCCCGCCTGTACGAACGGCACCGCGGGGCGTTTACCCGTGCCGAACAGTTGGTCAAACCCTTGTTTGTTCTGATGGTGCCCACCTTGATCGTGCTGGTTCAGCCCGATCTGGGCATGGCGCTGATCTACCTTTCCATGCTCGGCTGTTTTTTTCTGCTCGCCCGTCTCGCCAGGTGGGCCCACGTGTCAGCGGCGGCGGCCGTCTTGCTGCTGACAGGAGGGCTCTATCTCTTGTACACGCTGTCCCCCGACTGGTTTTTCCAGGTCGTCCGCCCGCATCAATGGGAACGGCTCACCTCGTTTGTGCACCCGGAGAACGATCCGTTGGGCAGCGGCTACCAATACATCCAGGCGAAAAAGGTCGTCGGCAGCGGCACTCTCCACGGCACGCGCATGTTGCGGGTGATGCCGATGTCCGCGAAACTGCCGGAACAGCACACGGATTTCATCTTTGCCGTGATTGCCCAGCAGTGGGGGTTTATCGGCGCCAGCCTCTTGTTGCTCTGCTACCTGTTGATGTTTTACCGGCTCGTCGACTGGGCGATGCACACCCCTGATCTGTTCGCCGCGTTTTTTCTCAGCGGGATGGTGACTATGTGGTCGTTTCAGGTGTTCGTCAATATCGGCATGAACATCGGCTTGTCGCCGATCACGGGCCTGACCTTGCCGTTCGTCAGTTACGGCGGCAGTTCGCTCGTCTCCAACCTGATCGCGTTCGGGCTGATCCTCAGGATGCGGCGGCCGTCCGCGCTCTGGGAGATCGGCGAATAACAATTTTGATCAAAAGCGAAATTTTTTTTGCGCTCAATCGTAGTGTAGATGTGGACATTTTTCCCATGAACAATGTCCCGTCTCCGTCTGCGGACGGAGGAGAAGTTCCATCCGTTGCCGGTTTCAGTCTGTTGGAATCGATTGGCATACTGGAAAAGGCAATCTGAATTGAGAGAGTTGGAGGAATCATGGTGAAAAAGGGTTTGGCTATCGTATTGGCTGGGACATTGCTGGTGACGGCCGGATGCGGCCCGAAACCGGACGCGGCGGAGCAGGCGGCACCCAAGCCGAAAGTGGTGCAGGTCTATACCGTCCACAAACAGACGGCGCCGATTTTGCTGACCGCTACGGGTGTCGTCGAGGCGAAACAGGACATGGTGCTCTCCTTCGGGACACAGGGCAGGATTTCGCAAATCGCTGTGCAAAAGGGCGCGAACGTGCAAAAGGGGCAACTGCTCGCCGCGCTTGACGGAAGTTATTTCAACCAGGAAGTAGCGGCGGCGGCCGGCCGGGTGAAGGAGACGGCCGCGCGCAAAACACAGACGCTCAAAGGTGCGTCGCAGGAGAAAATCGACCAGCAGCGCCTGCGCGTACAGGAGAAGGAACGGGATCTCAAACAGGCACAAGACGAGTTGGCGCGCAGCGAGAAACTGTATGCCGGCGGTGCCATTTCGCAAAAGGAGCTGGACGACCGCAAGCGAGCCGTCGAACAGGCGCAAACCGCGCTGAAAAACGAACAAATTTCGCTTCAGGAATTGGTGAAGGGGGCCGACGCGGAAGACATCGCCGTGTTTGACGCCCAGCTCCAGCAGGCGTCCGGAGACGTGGCACGGGCGAAGAAAACGCTTCAGGACGCGCGAATCGTCGCGCCGTTTGCCGGCACAATCGTCGATGTGACCCAGGGAGTGGGCGAACTTTCCGGACCGGGCAACAACTTGATCCACTTGGTCGACCTCTCCGAAGTGAAGGTGACCATCGACGTGACCAACGATCTGGTCAGCCAGTACCGCGTCGGTGAGCAGGTGACGGCAAAAAGCGACAGCGGCGCGAA
This sequence comes from Paenibacillaceae bacterium, assembly GCA_041920505.1. Taxonomy (GTDB): domain Bacteria; phylum Bacillota; class Bacilli; order Brevibacillales; family Brevibacillaceae; genus JBHGXV01. Next base: position 73,939 of record JBHGXV010000045.1, on the reverse strand, counting down.
AAGCACGGGTACCATCACGTTCGTGTCGCCGGTGATCGACGAGAAAACCGGTAAATACCGCGTCGAAGTGACCGTCCCCAACCCGGACAGGACATGGCGCGGCGGCATGATCGCCACCGTGGAGAAACCGCGCAAGCTGAACGGATTTGTCGTCCCGCTGGAGAGCGTCGGCATCTCCAAGCAAGACCGCTACGTGATGGCCGTGGAAAACGGCGTGGTGAAAAAGCGGATCGTGCAGGTGGGCCAGGTGATGGACGATCAGATCGAGATTCTCTCCGGTGTGAAACCCAACGACCAGTTGATTGTAACAGGAATTACCTATTTCGTTGACGGCGAAAAAGTCGTCACGAAAGGAGAGTAACGATGGAGAAATTGATTACCTTTTTGCTAGAGCGAAAATTGATCGTCTACCTGGCGACGTTTCTGATCGTCCTGGCCGGTCTCGGCTCGCTGTTTTTGTTTAACGTCGAGCTGGTGCCCAAAACCAACTTTCCGCGCATCCACGTGCAAATCTCCGGCGGCTCGCTGCCCCCGGAAGAGATGGAAGACAAGGTGACCGACCGGGTGGAGAAGGAAATCAAGTCGATCGCCGACGTCAAGGACTACGCGTCGACGACCGGCACCGGGTTTGCCAGCATCACGGTGACCGCCGACGAAGGCAAGGGCGACAAGGTGAAACAGGACGTGCAAAACGTCGTCAACCGCTTGCGCAACAGTTTCCCCAAGTCGGTCGACCGCGTTGACATCGTGCAGGAAAACTTCGGCGACGAAGAGATGATCGACTACGCCTTGACCGGAGCTGACATGCAGACGATGCTCAACCTGGCGAAGACGACGATCAAGGACCGGATCGAGGAAGTTCCCGGCGTCAAGGAAGTGGTGGTAGACGAAAGTCTGGCAAACAAGATCACGATCACGCTAAGGCCGGAGCGGTTGATGGCTTATCGGATCACGCCGCAGGAAGTGATCGACCAACTGCAGGCAGCCAACTGGAAGCAGGCGGTGGGCACACTGTCCAACTCCGGTTACGACACGGTCATCATGGTGGACAACACGTTCAAGTCCGTGCAGGAAATCGGCGAAGTGCCGATCCAGACCAGCTACGGCAACGTTCCGCTTCGCCAACTGGCCACTGTGGAAGACCAGCGCGGTACAGGAAAAGACGCGATCGCGCTCTACCAGGGCAAACCGTACGTGCATCTGAGCGTGAAGCGGATGGACGGCAGCGACCTGATTGAGACACAAGCCAAGGTAGAGGAAGTCGTCTCCCAAATCAACCGCGAGGCGGACGGAAAGTATCGTCTGGACGTCATGTTTGAAGCCGTTTCGTTTATCAAGAACGCCGTCCGCAACCTGAGTCTCGACGTGGTGATCGGGGGCGTGCTCGCCGTCCTCATTCTGATGGTGTTTCTGCGCAACTGGCGGGTGACATTGGTTATCGCCACGACGCTGCCGCTGTCGGCCCTGATGACGTTTATCGCGATGAAAATAGGCGGCTACAACATCGACCTGGTGACGCTGATCTCGCTCAGTCTGTCTGTCGGGTTGATCGTCGACGCGGCCATCGTCGTGCTGGAGAGCATCTATCACTTCCGCGAGAAGGGGGAAACCTTGACGCGGGCGATCGTGCTTGGCACGAAAGAGGTGATGACCCCGGTCTTTTCCTCGCAGTTGACGCTGATCATCGTCTTTTTGCCGCTCGTGTTTGCCGATTTCGAAGATTGGCTCAAACCGATTTTCGCGACGATTGCCTTCACTGTAACCGCGGCGATCACCAGTTCCACCGTGGCGGCGTTCTTTTTCGTTCCGGTGTTTGCCGACCGCTTCCTGCGCAAGGTTGGGGCCCCGCGCGGCGCTAGCGAAACCGTACGCCGCGCGGGCCTGGATACACACGCCGACGGTGCGGCAGCAGCGAGCGAGAGCGGCGGTTGGGTCGTCCGGCTGTTCCAGCGCATTCTCACGCTTGCCCTGCGCCGCAGGCTGCTGACGATCGGCTTGGCCTGCGCGATGTTCGTCGGGGCGATTCTGCTGGCGCCGTTTGTGAAAATGGGCGAAGGCATGAACCCCAATGAAAACCTGATCTACGCGCGGATCGAGATGCCCATCGGAACGACGCTTCAGGGGACCCAGGAAGCGGCGCTGTCGGCGGACAGTCAGTTGCGCCAGGTGCCGGAGGTTAAGGACGTCTTTGTCATGGCCAACAAAAACTCGGCCGATCTGTTCATCCGGCTCGTTAGCAAGTCGGAGCGCAAGCGCAACAAGGAAGAGTTAAAAGCCGACATCAACAATCGGTTGAACAGCATCAACGGTGTGGAGCATATCACGATGTCGTTCGGGGGAGCAGACCAGCAGGCGCCCATTCAGATCGACGTGATCGGCAAGGATCTGGAGACGACTCGCCAGTTGAGCGCCGACGTGGAAAAGATGTTGCTCACCATTCCGGGCGTGCACAATACGCGCAACGATTTTCAGCAAGGTTCGGAGAAGCTGACGCTCATACCGCGCAAAGACGTGATGGAGCGGCTGCAGGTGGACCCGCGTTCCCTGTTGAGCCAGCTTGGCGGCCTGATCGGCGAGCAAACCGTCACCACAATGTCGACCGACGGTGTGGACGTGGACATCACCGCCAGATATCCAGAGGACTGGATGAAACATCCGGACCAGTTGCGCCAGGTGACGATCAAGACCGGTACGGGTGCACAGGTGCCGCTTTCCGATCTGGTGGACTGGAAGTACAGCAAATCTCCCACCACGCTTAGCCACCAGAAAGGGGAGCGTGTGGTCACCGTCTCCGGCGAGATTATCGGCAGCGACCTCGGAACCGTCGGCCGCCAACTCGAAGAAAAGCTGAAGACATTCCCTGTGCCGGCGGGATACAAGGTGGAGATTGCCGGCCAACTGAAAGAGCAGAGCAAGAGCCTGATGGCCGGATTGTTCGTCGTGCTTGGCGCGTTTGCGCTGATCTATGTGATCATGGTGGCCCAGTTTGGCCGTCTCAGCCATCCGTTCATCATCCTGCTCACCATTCCGATGGCCGCCGTCGGTGTCGTCGTCGGGTTTATCCTTACCCAGCGCGAGTTTTCGACGATGGCGATGATCGGGATTATCATGCTGGTGGGGATCGTTGTCTCCAACGCGATCCTGTTGATCGACCGAATCAACCTGTTGCGCAGCCGGGGCATGGAGCTTACGCAAGCGATTATCCAGGGCGCGCGCGACCGCGTCCGCCCGGTCATCATGACCAAACTCACTGCGATTCTCGGGATGCTACCGATGGCCTTGGCGTTCGCCGAAGGCTCCGACATGGAGGCGCCGCTCGCTACCGTGGTGATTTTCGGGCTGATTTTCCACACCTTGGTCACGCTGGTGCTGGTGCCGGTCTTGTACTCGCTGTTTGAGAGCTTCTTTGCCTGGAGACTGGCGCGCAAGGAGCGGAAACAAGCCAAGCGTCTGGCCAAACAGCAGTCCGTTCTCGCTTGATTTCCCGTCCCGATCAGGTAGAATGAGGGAAAAGGCAGAGATCACCAGCCGTTTTGTGAAGGGGGAGTATGGATGGATTTGCAGTTGAACGGCCGCACCGCGATTGTGCTGGCCTCGACCAAAGGGTTGGGAAAAGCGACCGCTGTCTCGCTCGCCCGCGAAGGCACCAACGTGACGATTAGCGGGCGGGATGAAGCGGCGCTGAGTGTGACAGCGCGGGAAATAGAAGAAATCACGGGAAGAGCGCCTCTCGCCCTGGTCGTCGATCTGACAAAGGCGGCGGACATCCAGCGTCTCATCGACGAGACGGTCAAACGCTTCGGCGGTGTCGATATCCTGATCAACAACACCGGCGGTCCAGTCGCCGGAACCTTTGACCAGATGACCGACGAGATGTGGCAACAGGCGTTCGAGCTGAACCTGCTCAGCTTCGTGCGATCGATTCGCGCGGTTCTGCCCTACATGCGCAAACAGAAGTTTGGCCGGATCGTCAACTTCGCCTCCTCGTCGTTCAAACAGCCGATCGACAACCTGATCCTTTCCAACACGTTTCGCACCGGCGTCGTCGGCTTGGCCAAAACCCTTGCCGCCGAACTGGGGCCGGACGGCATCCTGATCAACACCGTCGGTCCGGGGCGGATTGCCACCGACCGCGTCGCGTCGCTCGATGAGCTTCGGGCCCGGGCGCTTGGCGTGGAGCAAGACGAAGTGAAACGGCAGATGGAGGCGACGATTCCGCTCGGCCGCTACGGCCAGCCGGACGAGTTTGCCCGCGTCGTCACGTTCCTCGCTTCGCCGGCCAACAGCTACGTGACCGGCCAGTCCCTGCTGATCGACGGCGGGATGGTTAGAGCGATCTGAACGGGTTCTCTTGCGGTCCGAAGGGACGTCCCGGTGCGGGCGTTCCTTCTTTTTTGGGCGACGGGATGGTATAATAGCCGAGAAAATGGGAAGGAAGGGAGAACAAGATGAGCAAAGAAAGTTCGTTTGACATTGTGTCCAAGGTGGACTTGGCCGAGGTGACCAATGCGATACATACAGCGATGAAGGAGATCGAGAACCGTTTCGATTTTAAAGGCAGCAAGAGCGACATTACGCTGGAGAAAGAGGAGATCGTCATCCTCTCCGACGACGAGTACAAGCTCGGCCAGGTGAAAGACGTGCTGTTGAGCAAGCTGATCAAGCGCGGCGTGCCGATCAAGAACCTGGAATACGGCAAGATCGAACCGGCGGCAGGCGGCACGGTGCGGCAGCGCGTGAAACTGGTGCAGGGCATCGACAAGGACAACGCGAAAAAGATCAACGCCATCATCAAGGAAACCGGCCTGAAAGTAAAAAGTCAGATTCAGGACGACCAGATCCGCGTCACCGGAAAGAGCAAGGACGAGTTGCAGATGGTGATCGCCGCCATCCGGAAGGCGGACCTGCCGATCGAGGTGCAGTTTATCAACTACCGCTAAAAGCAAGGGCACGTGCTCTTGCTTTTTTTGATTCTATCTCGTCCTCTTATGGCGTATGCATGTACAAATAGGCTTGAAAGGGAGAGAAGAATCATGAGGGTATTTATTATCAGTCTTCGGAAGCTGATATGGGTCGCCGCCGCCGTGCTCATCCTGCTCGTCGCCGGGATCGTTCTCTTGGTGACCGGTCCGTTCGAGACGTCCGGCACTTACAAGCAAGATAAACAGAGCGTGGCCGCCAACGCCAAACCGGCGTCCAACCCCTTCGCCTCGCCCAAGCCCAATCTGGCGCTGGACGTGAAGCTGGAGGGAACGACCGCCGATTTGAAGCTGATCACCGAGAACTTCCAGTTCGTGCGGCCGCAGACGGACGCCAACGCCCAGCCCGTGTTCGGCCAGGGACACGCCCACCTCTACCTGGACGGCAAGCTGATTGATCAACTGGACGAACCGGAAGTCTTGCTGAAAAGACTGCCCAAAGGGGAGCACGAGTTGCGCGTCGAGTTGGTGTACAGCAACCACGTCCCGTACAAGATCGAGGCGTCCAAGACGATCCAGGTGCAGTGACCGAAGGCGGCAGGCTCGTTTTTTCCCGGCAGCCTTTTCCCTTGTCGACATCACGCTCGGCGATCGCCGGGTTTTCTTTCTTTTTCTCCATGAGAGCAGGAATCTGAAAGCGCTTTAGCGAAAGAAAATTACAGATAATCATGAATAATATGAATAATGCGAAGAGGTGAAGCCGAAGATGACAGAGTTGCGTTCGATTACCATCGGCGATTTGCTTGACGAGACGACGAGCCGCTATCCCGACAAGGAAGCGGTCGTCTACCGGGAACGAAATCTGCGCTACACCTTCCGCCAGTTTCAACAGGTGTGCAACCAAGTAGCCAAAGGCTTCATGTCACTCGGGATTCAGGCGGGAGAACACATCGCCATCTGGGCCACCAACGTGCCGGAGTGGGTGACGGCACAGTTCGCCACGGCCAAGATGGGCGGCGTGCTGGTGACGGTAAATACCAGTTACCGCCTTCACGAACTGGAGTATCTGCTGCGCCAGTCGGAAGCCACCACGCTGCTTTTGATCGACTCGTACCGGGACGCGGACTACCTGGGGATGATCCGCGAGATTTGCCCCGAGCTGGAGACTTGCGAGCCGGGCCAGTTGCGTTCGGCGCGGTTGCCCCACTTGCGAAACGTGATCTACATCGGCGACACCCGGCAACCGGGAATGTTTCTATGGAGCGACCTCATGGAGCGCTCGGCGCTGGTGAGCGACGAGGCGCTTGCGGCGCGCCAGGCCAGCCTGAAGCCGGATGACGTCATCAACATGCAGTACACCTCGGGAACGACCGGATTTCCCAAAGGGGTGATGCTGACCCACAACAATATTGTCAACAACGCGATCCAGGTGGCCGGTTGTCAAAACCTCGGATTGGACGATCGGGTCTGCATCCCGGTCCCGTTTTTCCACTGCTTCGGCTGCGTGATGGGCACGCTCGCCTGCGTCGCGACGGGGGCGACGATGGTGCCGGTCATCACCTTCGACCCGGGCGTCGTGCTCAAGACGGTGGCGGCGGAGCGCTGCACGGCGTTGTACGGCGTGCCGACGATGTTTATCGCCGAGTTGAACCATCCGTCATTCGAGCAATTTGACTTGTCGTCGTTGCGCACGGGCATCATGGCCGGTTCCCCCTGCCCGATCGAAGTGATGAAAAACGTGGTGGAGAAGATGGGCATCCGCGAGATCACGATTGCCTATGGCCAGACCGAGTCGTCGCCGGTCATCACCCAGACGCGGCCGGACGACAGCATTGAGCGGCGCGTCAGCACCGTGGGCCGGGCACTGCCTAGCGTGGAAGTGAAGATTGTCGATCCGCTGACCGGCGAGACCGTGCCGCCTGGAGTGCAGGGGGAGCTGTGCACGCGCGGGTACCATGTGATGAAAGGCTATTACAACATGCCGGAGGCGACGTACAAGGCGATTGACAACGAAGGCTGGCTGCACACCGGCGATCTGGCGACGATGGACGAACACGGTTACTTCCGCATCACCGGCCGGTTGAAAGACATGATCATCCGCGGCGGGGAAAACATCTATCCGCGCGAGATCGAGGAGTTCCTTTACACCCATCCGAAGATTCTCGACGTGCAGGTGGTGGGCGTGCCGGACGAGAAGTATGGCGAGCAGGTGCTTGCCTGCATCAAGGTGCGCGAGGGCGAGACGCTGACCGAAGAGGAAGTGAAGCGGTACTGCGAGGGCAAGATCGCCCGTTTCAAAATCCCGCACTACATCCAGTTCGTCAAGGAGTATCCGATGACCGCGTCGGGCAAAATCCAGAAGTACAAGCTGCGCGAACAGGCGATTGCGGCCTTCGGGCTGGAAAAGGCGGACAACATTGAGACAGCGTAAACAGCGAGAAGCGCATAAGCCAAAAACAGCGGACGAACACCGGCGGGCGGGTGCCTGCCGGTGTTTGCCGTTCTGGTTTGGGGAGCGGTTCGTGCCGTAAATGCGCGGGGTGAAGCCGGTCGGTTTCTGTGGCCGCGAGATTGTGGCAGAAATGTGGATTGAGATGGACCTGTTTTTCGACTATGATGAAAAAATGAGCACCGCAGAGATTCAGGAGGACACGACCATGAACCATGAACTGTTCCAAGCGATCAACCAATGGGCCGGACATTTCTCCTGGCTTGACCAAACCATGATCCTCATCGCCAATCTCTCGCCCGCCATGTTTGCCGGCATTCTTCTGTTGTTGTGGTTTGGCGGCACAGAGGAGGCGCGTGCCAGCCGGCAACGAACCGCCATATTGGCGGCACTGTCCACGGGGCTGGCCCTGCTCGCCAACCAGGGCATTCACGCCGTGTACTGGCATCCCCGTCCGTTCGTCGACCATGCGGTTCATCAGTTGATTCCCCATTCGGCGACGGAATCGTCGTTTGTGAGCGATCACACGGCGCTGGCGTTTGCCGTTGCGATCACGATCATGATGCGCGGCCACAGAGGAAGCGTGTGGGTGTTTCTGCTGGCGGTTCTGACTGCTCTCTCCCGCGTGTTCGTCGGCGTTCACTATCCTGCTGACGTGCTGGGCGGCGCATGTCTGGCGTTTGTCACCAGCGCGTTGCTTGTGAGCTTCCCCCATCTGGCCGAGCCCGTGGTACAGTGGGTGTTCCGAATGTACGGCATGCTGGCCGGACGGGTTCCGATCCTCTCCCGTTATCGAACGGATCGGACCGAGTACGACGGCAGAAGCCGCCAGTCTCGTCATTATCGTCTGTAGACCAGAAGAAAGGTGAGCTGTCATGCACGTTGATGTGCCGTTTTGGGTGCAACACTACGGATATCTCGGCATTTTTCTCATGCTGCTGGCGGAGATGATCGGCATTCCCTTTCCCGGCGAGACGATACTGGTGCTGGCGGGCATCGAGTGGAGCCGGGGAGATCTGAAGCTGGTGCCTCTTTTGTGCTTCGCCACGCTGGCCAGCGTGATTGGCTGCTCCGTCGCGTACGGTCTCGGGCGTTCGTTCGGCCGTAGCATTCTCGAACGGTTCGGCCCGCTCGTCGGACTGACCCGCGCGAAGATCGAACGGGCTGAAGCGCATTTTCACCGCTACCAGGTGATGGTTGTCCTGTTTGCCAAGTTCGTTGCCGGCGTTCGCGTGCTCGCCACGTACCTGGCCGGGATCAACCGCATGCCGTTTTCCTTGTTTTCCCTGTACAATGCGCTGGGTTCGCTTGTCTGGGTGACATCGTTTGTCGTGTTTGGCAAGTATCTCGAAACCGCGTGGAAGAAGTTCCATCACGTGTTTTACCGGCATTGGCTGCCTGTTTTGCTTTTCGGCGTCGCAGTCGGCATCGTGTTGGCGGCAAGCAAAAAGCGAAAACAGCGCAGACTCTCCGTGTAAACAGCCGCGCCGTCGGACATGCAAGCGCCCTTGTCTCCTGCCTGTTGGCATGGACAAGGGCGCTTCTGGTTGAGCAGGGGAAGGGGGGTTCCCTGACGGCGGATACACCGAGCATCGAGTCTGATCACATCACGGGAGGAGGGAAGTCTTCCCGGTCTCTTTTGTCTTACCGTGTCTGGGCGACGGGGCAGTGCTTCGCTTCGTATGCGGCGATCTTGTCTTCGTGCTGCAGGGTGAGCCCGATGTCGTCCAGACCGTTGAGCAGGAGGTGACGCCGGTACGGGTCCACCTCAAACGAGCATGTGAGGCTGTGTTCATCGCTTACGGTCTGTTGGGTCAGGTCGATCGTCAACCGGTAGCCGTCGTAACGATTGGCGCGTTCAAAGAGCGCCTGTACCTGCTCCTCGGACAGCCTGATCGGCAGAATCCCGTTCTTGAAGCAGTTGTTGTAAAAGATGTCGGCGAACGACGGAGCGATGATCGCCCGAAAGCCGTAGTCGAGCAAGGCCCAGGGGGCGTGTTCGCGCGACGAGCCGCAGCCGAAGTTGTTGCGGGCCAACAGGATGGTCGCCCCGGCGTATTTGGGCTGGTTGAGCACAAACGAGTCAATCGGCTCGCCTTCGGGGGTGAACCGCCATTCGTAGAACAGGAACTGGCCAAACCCGCTGCGTTCGATGCGCTTCAGGAATTGTTTCGGGATGATCGCGTCCGTGTCCACATTGACGCGGTCCAGCGGCGCGGCGACGCCGGTATGAATGACAAACGGTTCCATCGGAAACCCTCCTTGCGTGGTATTATGCGTTCACTTGACGGCGGCGGTTTCCCGCAGCCACTCTCTGACGTCGACGAAATGGCCGGCGATCGCGGCAGCGGTTGCCATTTCCGGGCTCACCAGATGCGTGCGGCCGCCGCGTCCCTGACGTCCCTCGAAATTGCGGTTGGAGGTGGAGGCGCAGCGCTCGCCCGGTTGCAGGACGTCGGGGTTCATCGCCAGGCACATCGAGCAGCCGGAATCGCGCCATTCAAAGCCCGCCTCGATAAAAATGCGGTCCAGCCCTTCTTGTTCGGCCCGCTCTTTGACCGCCTGCGAGCCGGGGACCACCATGGCGTGCACGTGCGTTGCCACCTTGCGCCCTTTGGCGACGGCGGCGGCGCGGCGCAAGTCTTCGAGGCGGCCATTGGTACAGGAGCCGATAAACACCCGGTCGATCTTGATTTCTTTCATCGGCGTGCCGGGGGATAGGCCCATGTAGGCCAGCGCGTCTTCGGCCGCTTTTCGTTCGGCCGCGGTCGAAAACGAGGCGGGATCAGGGACGACGCCGTTGATGTCCGTGCCCATGCCGGGGCTGGTACCCCAGGTGACTTGCGGCGCCACTTCGGACGCGTCAATTTCGACGCGATGGTCGTAGACCGCCCCCGGATCAGTGGCGAGCTGTTTCCATTCCTCGACGGCTTTGAGGAAATCTTCGCCCTGCGGTGCAAAGCGGCGTCCTTTCAGGTAGGCGAACGTCGTCTCATCCGGGGCGATCAGGCCGGCGCGGGCACCCGCTTCGATGGACATGTTGCAGACCGTCATCCGTTCTTCCATGCTCAGCTTGCGGATCGCCTCTCCCGTGTACTCGATGACGTAACCGGTGGCGAAGTCGGTTCCGAATTTTGCGATAATGGCCAAGATCAGATCCTTGGCGCCGACGCCTGGCGGCAAATCGCCCTTGACATGCACTTCCAGCGTCTTCGGCTTGTGCTGTTGCAGGCACTGGGTGGCCAGCACATGCTCCACCTCGCTGGTGCCGATCCCGAACGCCAGAGCGCCAAACGCCCCGTGCGTCGACGTGTGGCTGTCGCCGCAGACGATGGTTTTGCCGGGGTGGGTAAGTCCCAGTTCCGGTCCGATGACGTGGACGATCCCTTGGTCCGGGCTGTTGAGATCGGCGAGCGGGATGCCGAATTCGGCGCAGTTCTTCGTCAGGGTCTCCATTTGTTGACGGGAGATCGGGTCCTGGACGTTGAACCGGTCGGCGGTGGGCACATTGTGGTCCATCGTCGCGAACGTCAGGTCGGGACGGCGCACCTTGCGTCCGGCCAGACGCAATCCTTCAAACGCCTGCGGAGACGTCACCTCGTGCACCAGGTGCAAGTCGATGTACAACAGGCTCGGCTTGCCCGCTTCTTCATGGATGACGTGCCGGTCCCAAATCTTTTCAAACAGCGTGCGTGGCTTCATGGCAACTCCTCCTCGTACACGATTCATCTTTCTTCGGTTGTACCATGGTCAGGAAAATAGGTCAAAGATATAATAATGATAAGAGCAATAGGAATCATCTATAGGCGGAGGTGAAACCATGGAACTTCGGCAAATCCGCTACGTGCTGGCTGTCGCCGAGGAGCGCAGTTTTTCCCGCGCTGCGGCCCGGTTGCATCTGGCCCAGCCATCGCTTAGCCAGCAAGTGGCCAAGCTGGAAAAGGCCTGGGGAATCTCACTGTTTCATCGATTGCCGCACCATGTCGAACTGACGGACGCGGGGGAGCGGTTTGTCCAGGTGGCGCGACAACTGCTCGACCAGGCAGAGGGGCTGGAGCGGGAGATGCGCGCCTACGCCAGCGGTCACGCGGGCAAATTGTTCGTCGGCAGTTTGCCGATCACCGGGGCGTACGTGCTGCCTCACGTCATCCCGGCGTTTACCCGGGAGTATCCCGGCGTCGAGCTGCAATTGATCGAAGACACGTCCAGCCATCTGGAGGAGTTGCTCGTTCGCGGCAAACTGGATGTGAGCCTGTTGACGATGCCGATCCAGGACGCGTCACTTGTTGTGGAACCGGCGTTTTGCGAGGAAATCTACCTCGCTTTGCCGCCTAACCATCCGCTCGCCAAAGAGGAAGAGGTGGATCTCGCCTTCCTGGCCGACCAGCCGTTCGTCCTGCTCAAACAAGGGCAGGGATTTCGGCAGATTTCGCTCGATCTGTGCGAACGGGCCGGATTCCGCCCGCACATCGTGTTTGAGAGCAGCAACATCCAGACCGTGCAGTCGCTGGTGGCCGCCGGGATGGGCGTCTCGTTCGCGCCGCTGATGATCACGCGCGCCCCCGGAACCGCCGTCTCGCCCGCCTACGTCAGGCTGACGACCCGACCGGAGCGGACACTGGTGGTGGCGTATCACAAAGACCGGCATCTGTCCAAACCGGCCAGGGCGTTTTTGCACTACCTGCGCACCGCCTACACCCCGCCCGAACCGCCGGGTCCCGTCACGCGACAGAGTCCGGCCGGGTGTGGTACACTAGAGCAAACATCTGTGAGAAAGGGTGGAAACCATGAGAGAAATCAAGGCACAAGCCGAGTTTGACGAGGCCATCCAATCGACAAAACCAGTGGTTGTCAAATTTTACACCGACTGGTGCCCGGATTGCCACCGGATCGACCCGTTCATGCCTGAGGTGGAGCAGGCGTACGCCGCCAAGCTGGACATGGTGGCTGTGAATCGCGACCATTTCCCCGAACTGGCGCAGCAGTTGGACGTGTTTGGCATTCCCAGTTTCATCGCCTTTTGCGAGGGCAAGGAGCTGGTCCGCTTCGTCAGCAAGCTGGGCAAGAGCCGCGAGGAAATCGAGCGCTTTCTCGACCGCGTCGTCCAGGTGAGCGACGCGCTGGCGCAAGCGTGATCCAGACATCTGGATTGCCGATCTTTGCAAAAAGGAGTAGCCACGATGATCGCGATGAACAAAGAGGGCGAATGGCTGGTCGGCACGCTGGGGCCGGACGAGGACGGGATCGCCGCAGGCGAACTCTTGCGGGAGCGGTGGGGGCTGCCGCGCAAGACGATCCACCTGTTGTTTCAGCAAAAAGAGGTGCTCGTTGCCGGAAGCCCCGTCTCCCGGCAGCAGCGCGTCGAAGCGGGACAGGAGATCCGGCTGCGCGTCTGCCTGCCGGAAGCGTGGGGAGTGGAGCCGGATGATCGGCCGCTGGACGTCCTCTACGAAGACGACCATCTATTGGTCGTCAACAAACCGGCGGGCATGCTCTTGCATCCCACGTCTCCCCGACACACCGGCACGCTGGATCACGCCGTCGCCGGACACTTCGCCCAAAACGGCATTCAGGCAAAGGTGCGCCATGTGCACCGGCTGGATCAGGAGACGTCGGGCGCGGTCTTGTACGCCAAGCATGCACTGGCCTCGGCGCTGTTGGACGAACGGCTCAGGCTGCGGGAAATCAGCCGACAGTACATCGCGTTTGTTCACGGCCGGGTGAAAGCGGACAGCGGCACGATCGACGCTCCGATCGGCCGGGATCGGCACCACCCGTCGCGCAGACGGGTCAGTGCCAACGGCGAGTCGGCCGTCACCCATTTCCAGGTGATCGAGCGGTACGGGAGCGCGACCAAACTGGCGTGCAAGCTGGACACCGGCCGGACGCACCAGATTCGCGTCCACCTGAGCCATATGGGCCACCCGCTGATCGGCGACACCCTCTACGGCGGCCGGACGGCGGGAATTAGTCGGCAAGCGTTGCACGCCGGCATGCTGACGCTTCGCCATCCCTTCGGCGAGCGGCAGCTCGTCGTCGAAGCGCCGTGTCCTGAGGATATGCGCCGACTGGAACATACTCTGTGCAACCGTTGACGGAAAAGAGACAACCGTACAGCCTGTCATGGGCGCACTCCATGGGGGGCCGGGTGAATAGACTGCCAGGGAAGAGCAAGGAGGGGGAGGGTATGGAGAAACCCTGTATCGGCATTCTGACCTGGCGGGAAGGAACCCGGTTTGCGGAACCGGCGTATTTTCGCCGATTGATTCGGGAAGGACGGGAGTTGGGCGCGACCGTTTTTTTGTTTTCTCCGCCGGATGCATCCCTCGCCAAGCGGCTGATTCGCGGGTTTGTTCCCGCACAGGGCGGGGGCTGGGTGAGCAGGCGGTTTCCCTTGCCGGACGTGGTGATCGACCGGTTTCGCTTCATGCGCAGCCCGGCGTTTCGGGAATACGTCGCGTTTCGCAAGCAAAACGGCTTGCTGTATGCCAACAACCGCCTGGCGAACAAGTGGAGGGTTCATCAAGTGCTGGAACAAGATGAGCGGATGCGCCGCTGGCTGCCGGAAACGCATCTGTACAACCGCTCGAAGCTGCGCGAGATGCTGATGAGACACCGGCTGCTTTACGTCAAGCCGAGCAACGGAACCGGCGGGCGGGACGTATTGCGCATCGAGCGCAAGGACGGGGCCTACCACTTGCTGGGCCGCGACAAGCTGCGGGGAAGAAGGGTCCGGCAACTCCGTTCCGTCCATGCGCTCCTCGACTGGGTGAGCAGATGGGCCACAGGAGACAAATTCATCGTCCAGCAGGGCCTGTATCTTGACCTTGTGCCCGATCGCGCTGTGGACATCCGGCTGTTGATCCAAAAAAACAGCCTGGGACAGTGGAGCGTGACCGGCGCGGGCGTGCGGATCGGCGGCAGACAAAGCTCCACCTCCAATCTCCACGGCGGCGGCAAGCCGGTGCCTGCGGGAGCGTTTCTGACCGGGCGGTTCGGCCAACAGCGGGCAGGGGCGATTCTGCATGAGTGTCACGAACTGGCCGAACAGACAGCGCAAACGATCGAGAAGCACTATGGGCGGATGATCGAACTGGGGTTGGACATCGGCGTGGATGTGGACGGTCGTGTCTGGCTGATCGAGGTGAACCCCAAGCCGGGGCGGGAGATTTTTCGCCAGATGGGGCAGATGCAACGGTACCGGCAGGCGATCCGCCGTCCGTTGGAGTACGCGCTCTATCTGGCCGCCCGTGGCCGCCAGGTTCGCCTGGCCGCATGGAATGAATCCTCCGAACAATAGACGGGCGTCGGCCCAATGGCCGACGTCTTTTTCATCACTACGGCCGAAAAATGTGGAAAGGTTGTGAAACGCCAAATTCCATAATTGTCACATACACGGCGGGTATACTCGAATGTGGCGAACGGGATGTCAGGAAGGAATCATGATGGAGGTATGCGATGAAAAAGTTTGATCTGACGTTGCTGACCTTGTCCATTCTGTTGTTGGGCCTGGTCTTGCTCGGGTTTTCGCAACAGCCGGATGCCGAGCCGATCGCCAAGGTAAACGGCACCGTGATCAGCAAGGATGCGTTTTACGACGCGCTCAGGGACAAGAGCGGCCCCCAGGTGTTGCAAAAGATGATCAATGACCAGTTGATCAAAGAGGAAGCACAGAAACAGGGAGTGGCGGTAAGCGACGACGAGGTGAACCGCGAATTGGAGTCGCTCAAGAAACAGGCCGGTTCTGACGAGAAATTTAACGCGTATTTGAAAATGAATCACCTGAGCATGGAGAGTCTGAAGCAAAAAGTGTACATGAGCATGCTGGTGGACAAGCTCTTGGAGAAAGCATTCCCGATCACCGAAGACGAGATGAAAGCCTACTACGACAAGCACAAGGACAAGCTGGGCAAAGATTACGACCAGGCGAAGCCGCAGGTGAAAAAGCTGCTCATCGCCGAGAAAAAGCGCAAAGAATTGCCGAAGTGGCTGGACAACCTGAAGAAAAACGCCAAGATCGAAACATCGGATAGTGAACTGGCGGCAGTGCGATAACCGCCCCAGCCTCGGCTTCGGCCTTTACCAATGGGAAACGCTCCCGTGACGGGTTAGTACGGGAGCGTTTTTTCCTGGACACGCCGGGAGTCCAGTCGGATGCAGATGATGAAGAATCCGGCCAGCACCACCAGCGCGGAAATCCCGAACGGCGTATGAAGGGAGAACAGCCCGCCGATCACGCCGGACAAGATCGGCGCGATCGCCGCCCCCAGCCACCGCACAAAGTTGTACACACCGGATGTGATCGACCGCGCGTAGGGGGATTCCTCCATCACGTAGCTGGTGAACAACGCGTTGTTCAGTCCGGACACCAACCCGGAGAAGATGATGACGAGCATGAGCAGCCAGAGCGCTTTGATCACCCATAATACGGCCAACAGGATGGCAAAACTGATCAGGCCGAAGCGCAGCAACACCTTTGGTTTCCACTTTCGTTCCAGTTGGTGGGAGAGAATGGCGGACCCGTAAGCGAGGCACAATCCCCAGCCGAAGAAGATCAGCCCCAACTGAATGGCAGACAACCGCAGGACAAGGGGTGAATAGGCCAACACGGTGAAGAAGCCGTAATAGTACATCATGGCCGAAAGCGCCCCCTGAAGGAATGGCTTGTGCGCCAACAAGTGCGCCATCTCGGCAAGTCCCGCAACCTGTCTTTTTTGCGGCGTTTTTGGCTCGGAGACGAACTTCATCACCAAAAGGAACGCGGCGAAGATCAACAGACCCGTCGCGTAGAAGGGATAGCGCCACGAGTAGCCGCCGAGCATTCCCCCGACCAGCGGCCCGCCGGCCATCCCCAGGCCGATGGCGGCTTCATACAAGCCGACCGCCGAACTGACGTCATCCGACAGGGCGATCAACAGCGTCATGGCCGTCGCAAAAAACATCGAGTTCCCCAATCCCCATCCTGCGCGAAACCAGGAAAGCTCAGCGATGGTGCGGGAGAATCCGCAAAGCAGGGAGAAGATCGTGACAATCCCCAGGCCAATCGCCATGAGCCGCTTATCGCCGAGTCTCCCCGCGAGCAAACCGGCTGGCAGCATCATCACAGCCATCGTGAAGATATAGGCGGTAAACAGCATTTCCACTTGCCAGTGGCTTGCTCCGATCTGCTCGGCAATCACAGGCAACAGGGGGTCCACGACCCCGATGCCCATAAAGGCGAGAAAGGCGGCGAACGCGGTAATCATTTTCCCCCTGCGCCGTGCGCGATCTGATGACAACATGGAAGCCACCTCTCATATATAAAAATTGACATAAGAAAACGTCATCAGTATAGACCTGCCGTTTGAATATGTCAATATTTATATATATAATTAATGTAGAAAGATCGATCCGAACGGAGGCAGGCATGAATTCACTTGGGTACGCGCTCCTCAGTTTGCTTACGCGAAAATCTTGTACGGGGTACGAACTTCAGCAGATGATGGAAGCGTTCTGGCAAGCCAGGCACAGCCAGATTTATCCCCTTCTGGCGAAGCTAGAGGAGGAGGGGATGATTTCGGTTGAATATGTGGAACAATCAGGAAAACCTGACAAGAAAGTCTGCACCATTACACAAAAAGGCAAGGATGTTTTGCGTGAATGGATACAGACCGAACCGGCATCGCCGCCGATTCAGCGCGACGAGTTTTTAATCAAGGTGTATGCGATCAGCTTGCTCGACAAAAAGGTCGCCATCCGTCTTTTTCAGGAGCGGATCGCGCTGTACGAAAACAGGGTGGCCGAGTGGGAAAAGGAGATCGTGCGGATGGAAAAAGAATGGGGAGCGGGGATCGTCACTTCCGGGCATTTCGGACGGTACGTGATTTATCAACGGCGATTGCGACTGGATCGAGAAGAGCTTTCGTGGTGCCGGTGGGTGATTCGCCAGCTTGGCGCCGTCGATTGACACGCGCCGCCGCTGTTCGTCCGATAAACCTGCCCAGGGCTGAAACAGCAGACGGCCTTGCACCGTCTGATACACGGGATCGCCGATCGTGCCGGCTTGAAATGAAATCGGTTGCCGATCCGTATCAATAATCGGGAAGACATATGCACAGAAGATTCAAACGGGAGGGACGAAATGAGATTCGTCAGCGAATTGTATCAGTGGATCAGAACGATTGTCCTGGCGATTGCCTTTGCGATTGTCATCAACGTGTTTGTGATTCAGCCCACCAAGGTGATGGGCAGCTCCATGCAGCCCACACTGCAAGACAAGGAGATCATCCTCATTTCCAAATTGCCGCACACGCTGCGCGACATGCCCGACTACAATGATATCGTGATTATCGACAGCCGGGTAGACCGCGCCCGGACGCTGAAAGACGACCTTTTGGAAAATCCGTTGTTTACCCTCTTGATGGGCAAAAACGAACACGACATCTGGGTGAAGCGGGTGATCGGCAAGCCGGGAGACGTGCTCGAATTTAAGAACAACAAAGTGTATCGGAACGGCGAACCGCTGAACGAGCCCTATATCAAGGAACCGATGATCACCCCCACGAGCGAAAAAGTGGTTGTGCCCAAGGATCACATTTTCGTCATGGGCGACAACCGCAACAACAGCAAGGACAGCCGCGTGATCGGCTGTATTCCGCTGGACCACGTATTGGGCAAAAAAGTCTTTTGACAGGAGAGAGGCGCATGGCAGAGGATTTGTTAACCTGCCGGTTGCCGCGCGCAACCGTACGGTACCGTGAGCGGGGAGACGGCGTTCCGATTGTCATCATCCATGGCTTTTCGCTGGACAGCCGCCAGATGGTCGGCTGCATGGAACCGGTATTCGAGCGGCGAACCGGTTGGCGCCGTCTGTATCCCGACTTGCCGGGGATGGGCGGAACCAGGGGAGAAGACTGGATCAACGGGTCGGACGAGATGCTCGAAGTTGTCTTGCAATTCATCGACCAGGTGATTCCCGGTCAGCGATTTGTGCTGGCCGGCGAATCGTATGGCGGTTACCTGGTGCGGGGCATCGTCGCCCGGCGAGCGGAATGGATCGACGGGGTGATGCTGCTCTGCCCGATGATCGTCCCGGACGCCGCGCGGCGGGATGTGCCCGCACACGCTGTATTTGTCCGGGACGAAGCGCTGCTGGCGGCACAGGACGAGACGGACAGAGCCGACTTTGCCGCGATCTCTGTGGTCCAGGACGCCTACAACTGGCAACGGTACGTAAACGAGATTTTGCCGGGCGCCAAACAAGCGGACTATGTGTTTTTGCAGAAAATCAAACAGCGCTACGCCTTTTCCTTTGATCCCGACGCGCTTCCCCAGCCGTTTCCCGCGCCGGGGCTGGTGCTTACCGGCCGACAGGACCAGATCGTCGGCTACCGGGACGCCTGGCGTATCATCGAGCAATATCCGCGCGCCAGTTTTGCCGTGCTGGATCGCGCGGGACACAATTTGCAGGTGGAGCAGCCCGACGTGTTTAACGCTCTCGTTCACGAATGGCTGGACCGCGTCGAAGAGTGGAGAGGGCAACATGAGGGATGTCGGAAAGGAGCACCGGGAGGGAAAAGATGTTGAAAGCATTGCGAGACCTGATAGACGGCTTGTCCGAGAGCGAAGCCAAAACGTGGTTGTTCCAGTTTCTCTACCGCCTTCAGATGCTGGATCAACTCGATGAGTCAAAGGAGGAAGTCGCGGCAAAGGTATGCCGGATGTACCATGAGTTCCTCGACAGCCATGCCAAAAAGGCTCGCACAGCAGACACAAAGGCGGCGCAAAACGTCCATCTCGTCGTTGGTGCTTCCATGGCAGGTTCGCTGAATATCGCTCTTGAGCATGTGGGGCGCAAGAATGAAGAACTTGTCATCTGGGTCGATGACCTTTTGTCCATTGGCCCCGTTTGGCGCTTGCATGAGGAAAGCGGAGTCAACAAACGGCAGGAGTGGCTTTGCGAACATCTCCATGATGAGGACGATTATTACATGGGGGAGTACGCCGCCGCTTTCCTAAGGTTCCTGCAACGCGTCGATCGTCTTCGAAGCGACGTTCCCGTTACCCTGTGGGTTGGGGAAAACGCGCATGAACAGACCGCGCTTCGCTTTCTGGTGTATCTGTTGCGGGACAAAGCCAATCCTGTCCGGCTGATCAACACGACTGCTCGCTACCATGAGGTCATCCGCCCCCAATATGACATCGTCTTCCGTCATTCCGGGGAGATGTCGGCAAAGGATTTGGCAGCGCTTTACGCAGAAAACAGGGAGAACGGGTCGTTTCTTTCGGAACCGGAACGGAAACGGCTGGAGAGGGAGTGGTTGCGTCTTTCGGCGGAGGAACGCGTCCTGCGCGTCTGGAAAGACGGACAGTTGCACAGCGCGGCGGAAGATTCTTTTGACCAGGACATCGTCCAAAGCGTACGCGATGCGCAACGGCGGGGAAACGGCGAGTTCATCAAGGCGGCCAGAGCGGTCGGGGAAGCGATGGCAAACGTGCCGGAGCACGTCGGAGACGCGTTTATCGAGTACCGGGTGCGGCAGTTGATCTACGAGGGGATCTTGGAGATCAAGGGGGTTCCCAAAGCGATGCGTTCTTACAGCATCCGATTAAAGGAGAGAGCCTCGTGTTGAAGCCGACGCTTCTCTATCGCAACCACTCCGACGTCGCCATCATCGTCGCGCATGAAATCTACGGGATCAATCGGCACATGGCGGGCGTCTGTGACCAACTGTCACAACACGGATACGACGTCTACTGTCGCGATTTGTTGGCCAGAGAACACCCCTTTGCCTATGAAGAAGAAGCGGAGGCGTACCGCCATTTCATGGAGAAGGTCGGGTTTGAAAACGCCTCGTCCACGATCACGTCGCTGGGTCGTCAATGCAAGAACCAATACCGTCGGGTGTTTCTGGTCGGATTCAATGTAGGGGCGACGGCTGCCTGGTTATGCGACGCGGAAGCGGGAGTGTGTGACGGGATCGTCGGTTACTACGGTTCCCGCATCCGGGATTACACTGATGTGGAACCGTCCGTTCCGGTGCTCCTCCTATACGGTTCCGAAGAGCGGGCATGTGATGTCGACTCGTTGATCCTTTCCCTGCGGCAGAAGAAGAACGTATCGATCAGAAAACTGGCCGGCCAACACGGATTTGCCGACCCTCACTCACGCCATTATCATGAAGAATCGGCGCGGCGGGCGTTTGCGGAGCTGCTTCGGTTTGTGCGGCACATGGCGGAGTAGGGTGGCCACCGCAAGAATAAGGACGTCTGCGATGAGTTTCTTGCATGATCTACACGAAAAAACATAAACGTATCATTTTATGCTTTTTTCGTCAAATAAATACCTTAATGTTGCAGGAAAATCTTGTGCAGTTCGTCATTAGCTTGTAGAATATGGTAGAAGGGTTTTTCTAGTAAGCTCTTTCCTCTCTGGTTTATACTTTTCATAGTCACACTAGGGAGGGATTGGAGATGCCAGATCAACCTGGAGGAACCCCAAAGAAAAAAGGTGTGAAAAGGATGGCAACTCAATTAAGGGCAACGCCAACCGTTTACGGCGAAGAAGCAAAGAAGATCTTGGAATCTGCAAAAAAACCTCCAAGCCAAAAAGCATTAGACAATGCAAGAAAACTTATTGAATCCTTCGATAAGATTGAGAAAAGAGGATTTAAATGGTAGTTTCCAATGATCACTTTACCTTAGCTAGGCTTTCGGAGGAACATCAGCCGATCCTAGCTAATTTTAATTGTCTTCATGAAGAAGAACTAGGTCAATACGATAGCAAAAAACGCAAAAGGATAACGGAACTATCACTTGAGATGAATAGGTTTCTTCAAGAAGAAGCTTTGGATGAACAAACAAATGGATTAAATAATACCTTTTTATTTTTTCAGGATCAAGCATTGATTGCTTTTGTTTCATTATGTGCAGATGCGATCAGGTTAAGCACGGAAGAGCAAGCGGTCACTGGGGTATCATATCAGACTGTTCCCGCCATAAAAGTGGCTCGCTTAGCAGTTGATTTTCGCTTTCAGCGTTTAGGACTAGGTAGAAAACTATTAAAGTTTAGTATTGCGACAGCATTAAAAATTAGTAGTAATTTTTGCGGTGTAAAATTCTTAACCGTGGACTGCTATCCTCACCGATTATCTTATTACGAACAATTTGGGTTCGTTAGTAATGAAATACATAATCAAGACAGAGCAAGTCATCATCCAATTAGTATGAGATTAGACATTGTTGAATATCTTGAAAATTTGTGAAATAACCCAGAAAAGGACACAATATTGCCCAGTAGCTGAAGCGTTTTCACCGATAGCTTAACGCTTGTTTACCCAACGCCTCCCAGGAATCATGAAACGCTTTCTTTTTCACCTTCAAATCCGTGATGGGGATTGCCCCAATGGGTAATGTTGCCGGTTTGTGTGCGCCGGATCGGATCGTCGTCTTTGGGCATTTGCCTGGCAAGTTGCATCTTGTCAAACGTCAATCCCGGCATATTGCAGAAGCAATGCCAGACTTGTTACTTCACAGCCATATTTCAGTTCCGGGTTTTGTGAAAGGATCGGCACATCCAAGACGATCTTTTGGCTGTTGGATCGGGTTATTTTGGGCGTGCGTAGCTGATCTGGTCATCCTTCTGGCTCTGCTTCGGGCTTTGCGCGACGTGTTGCGGCGCCTGCATATCATCCCTCTGGGTTTCGGGGATCTGTGGCGGTTGAGATTTTTCTTGACAGGCGGCTAACGTAACGAATAGGAACAGCATGATCAGCTTTTTCAATGTACCACCTCGAATGTGGAATGGTACTGATATGGTGCCACGCAAACAAGGGAAAAATAGTTCGGTTCGTACAGATTCTGTCTCGCCGGGGTTTCGCAACAAATTTTCATAATTTTCGTGATTAACCACGCGAACAAACTTTTTCAAAAGAGGTGTTGAAAGGAAGACGTGTTAAAGGCAATAGCGGATCAAACCGCCAACGGCATATAAAAAAGACGGGGAGTGAATGGAAATGAATAAATTCAGCCATATCGACCTTCGCGTAAATGACTTGGAACGCGTATTGCCTTTTTATGAGAAACTGCTGCCCGCGCTGGGCTTTACCCGAACATTCCATAGCAAAAACTGGCGGGTGTTTGCCGCTGAGGGGGATCTTCCCAGTGTGGCGTATTTTGCGATTACGGAAGATCGCGATCACAAGCCGAACGCCAATTTGATCGGCTTCTGGGCAAAAGATCGGGATGAAGTCGACCGAATCGCCAAGCTTGTCGAACAAGCCGGGGGAACCATCACAAGCGGTCCGCAACTGTTTCCGATCAGCCCGACGTATTACGCTGTGTATTTTGAAGACCCGTGCGGAAATCCATATGAAATCGTGCACCGTTTGAATTAAGAATGTGAAAGGGGGCGAAAGAAAACGTGCTGAAGGGGACCGC
The DNA here is from genome assembly GCA_041920505.1 of Paenibacillaceae bacterium. Taxonomy (GTDB): domain Bacteria; phylum Bacillota; class Bacilli; order Brevibacillales; family Brevibacillaceae; genus JBHGXV01. The sequence continues at coordinate 51,154 of JBHGXV010000045.1, read as the reverse complement.
CTGTGCCATACATGGTGAAGGAAGGTGAACGGTATGGATACCTACGAACTTCACGTCTCCAAAAAAATTAAAGCTGATCCGACACTTATTTACCGGGTGCTGTCTGATTACCGCAACGAACATCCGCATATTTTGCCGAAACCATATCTTGCAGTGACAGCGGTTGAACAAGGCGGCGTCGGAGCGGGAACCATCGTACGCGTTCAAATGAAAGTCATGGGCGTGGTGAATCATCTCCGGCTGTTTGTTACGGAACCCATCCCGGGAAGAGAAATACATGAAGAAGATCCTGTGGCTGGAATCAAGACGATCTTTGCGTTGGAACCCGATCCGGATCATGTTGCTTGTCAAGTGAGGATTCAAACAATCTGGCAAAAGAAACAGGGAATCAAGGGTCTGATTGAGCGATGGCTTGTTCCGCCCATTGTCCGCTCTATCTATACGAAAGAGTTAGAAATATTGAAGACGTATTGTGAAGCAAAACAGCAATCTAACCTGATTGACCCGTGATTGATCCGAAGCGGTTGCGGACGTTGTCGCAAGAGCGCGCGTAAAACAAAGAAAATTGGCCTGCCGGCTCTGTACAAGGAGCTGACAGGCCTTTTTTTGTGACTTCGGGCCAAAATTTGTGCCTTGTGATTGGCATGCAAGCTGTTATAATGGATTTCGTCGTTTTCACGACACGTTAACAACGCTGAATCGTCATGAGCGGGGGAACCACTTTTGGGGTGAATCTCACGGTTGTGAGTAGGGCGACCCATCCGCCCGAACCCGTCAGCTAACCTCGTAAGCGTAGAGGGAGGAGAATCGTCATGTTACTGGTACCGACTTGATTTTCATCACGTGTTGGTTGTTGAGGGGGTTGCTTTGATACACAAACGAGAGAGATAAAGAGTGGGGATAGCCAACATGGTGCTGAAAGTGAAACAACTGTTGATCGGACGGCCGATGAAATCGACGGAATTGGCCGATGAGAAGCTGAGCAAGCTAAAGGCGCTCGCGGTTCTCTCTTCCGATGCCTTGTCCTCCGTCGCCTACGGCACGGAGCAAATTTTGCTGGTTTTGATGACGGCGGGCTTTTCCGCCCTGTGGTATTCGATTCCGATTTCGCTTGCGGTGTTGGGACTGTTGACCGTCCTGGTCTTGTCCTACCGCCAAACGATCTATACGTATCCTTCCGGCGGCGGTGCCTACATCGTCGCCAAAGAAAATCTCGGATTGTCGTACGGCCTGGTGGCCGGAGGCTCTCTGCTCGTCGACTACATCCTGACGGTGGCGGTAAGCGCGTCGGCCGGAACGGATGCGATTACCTCGGCTTTTCCGTCGCTGCACGACGACCGGGTGTTGATCGCGCTGGCGATGATCGCGCTTTTGACGATCCTCAATTTGCGCGGGGTGACCGAATCGGCCACCGTGCTGACCTATCCGGTGTATGCTTTTGTCTTCGCGATTTTTGTGCTGATCGCGGGCGGGTTTTACCAGCTTGTCACCGGGGGCGTGCACGTGGCGGCCCCGGCCTATGGTGTCATGGTGCCTGGCATCAGCCTGTTTTTGCTGCTGAAGGCGTTCAGTTCGGGCTGTTCCGCGTTGACCGGCGTGGAGGCGGTCTCCAACGCCATCCCCAACTTCAAGGCGCCGGCGGAGAAAAACGCGGCGAAAACGCTGGCGATGATGGGAGCCATCCTCGGCAGCATGTTTATCGGGATCAGCTTGCTGGCCTACTGGTACGGGATTGTTCCCGACGAAAAGGAGACTGTCGTGTCGCAGATTGCCGCCGCCACGTTCGGCCGGGGCACGATGTATTACTTCATCCAGGGCGTGACCGCGATGATCCTGTTTTTGGCCGCCAACACCGCGTTTTCCGCGTTTCCGTTGCTGGCGTTCATGCTGGCCAAAGACAAGTTCATGCCGCACATGTTTATGGTGAGAGGCGACAGGCTGGGCTTTTCCAACGGGATTATCGTGCTCGGTATCCTTTCGTCACTGTTGATCGTCCTGTTTCACGGAAACACGGAGAACCTGATTCCGCTGTATGCCGTCGGGGTGTTTATTCCGTTTACCCTGTCCCAGGCCGGGATGATGCGCCGCTGGCTGAAAACGAAACCGCCGGGCTGGGTGGTGCGGTTTCTGATTAACACGGTGGGCATGCTGACGACGCTCACCATCACCCTGATCTTTATCTTCACGAAGTTCTCGCAAATCTGGATGATCTTCCTGTTCCTGCCGGCCGTCATCTACGCGTTCCGCAAGATTCACCAACACTACCTGGATGTGGCGGACGAACTGCGGATTGACATCACCAGGGAAAAACCGACGATCAAGGGCAGCGTCATCGTCATTCCGGTGGCGGGCATCACCAAGGTCGTGGCCGGAACCATCAGCTACGCCAAGTCGCTGACGGAAAACGTCGTCGCGGTCTACGTCGGGTTTGACGAAGAAGAGATCGAGAAGATGGAGCGCAAGTGGGCGGAGTGGAACCCGGGCGTGCGGCTGATCGTGCTGCGCTCCCGCTATCGCAGCGTCTTGCGCCCGTTGATCAAGTTCATCGACACGGTGGAGTGGAAACGGGAGGAGACGGATCACGTCACGGTCTTGATTCCGCAGTTTATCACCAAACGCTGGTGGCAAAACTTCCTGCACAACCAGACCAGTTTCTTGATCCGCGCCTACCTGTTCGCCAACCGCGATGTCATCGTCGCAACCGTTCCGTACCATTTGCAAAAATAATCGGTAAAGCAAAAAAGGGAACCCTTTCACGGGGCTCCCTTTTTTCATGGTGATCCAAAGGGACGGGCAGGATCAGATCAGGAAGATGGCGACAAGGGTGGTCACAACCAGTCCGACGGTCACCGGCACGAGATTGCGGCGGGCCAATTCGAACGGATCGACGCCGCAGATCGCCGCGGCGGGAATCAGCGCCCACGGAATGACGGTCCCGCCGCCCACCCAGATGGCCGCCACCTGGCCGAGCGCGGTCAATGTGGCGACGCCTGAGCCGAGCGCGGCCGCAAACAACTGAGCAACCGATCCGGCCAGGGTGATGCCGGAGAAGCCGGAGCCGTCCAGTCCGGTGATCACCCCGACAGCGGACAGGGTGACGGCGGCCACTCCTTTGTTCAGCGGGATGGCGTGGGCGAGAGCCACGCCCAGGTCGTTGACAATGCCTTGCGAGCCTGTGGGCAGCACGTCGCCGAACACCTTGACGAATCCGCTGTCTCCCATGTAGAAAAAGGCAGCAATCGGGATCACCGGAGCGAATACCTGAAACCCGAACTGAAACCCGCGAATCAGATAAGACGTCACTTGCTCCAGCCCGGCATCCCTGTGGGCAAACAGGGCAGCCGCAAGCAAAATGAGCAACGCAGTGCCGCCGACCAGTGCGGTGGCGTCTCCGCCTTTGAGCTCGAACGCGAACATGGCGACGACGTCAAGCGCAAACAGAATCGGCACCAGCCAGGCGAGAAACCGGCGGACGGAATCGGACAGTGCAAGCCGCACGGCGGCGGTGTCAACCGAAGGGGCGGCGTCCATTTTCATGGCAGGCGACACGGCCGTGTCCGCCGACAACGTGCCGTTCCGCATGTCCCGGCGTAACAGCCAGAAAGCCGTTATGGTTGCGGTCAGTCCCATCACGATGACGAGCGGAACGCTGGCTGACATCACCTCGCCCACCGGGATACCGGCCGCCTTGGCCGTCAGCGTGGGCGCTCCCTGGATAACGTAATCGCCCGACAAGGCAATCCCGTGTCCAAACAGGTTCATCGCCATGGCCACGCCAAGCGCGGGCAGTCCGACGCGGACGGCGACCGGCAGCATGACCGCCCCGATCAGCGCGACTGCGGGAGACGGCCAGAAAAACCAGGAGATGACCATCATTACGATCCCGATCACCCAGTAGGCGAGGGCAGGATTGCGGATCAGCCGCGTCATCGGCCGGATGATCGTTTCGTTGACGCCGGTCTCGGTCAGCACATGGCTCATCGCGACGATGATGCAGATGACGAGGATGGTAGGCAAAAGTTCCGTGATGGCGTAGACGAAACTTCCGAAAATTCCGCCGACGGAAGCGGTGAGCGAACCGGTCGCGGTCAAGCCGAGAACCCCGATGCCGACGATGCACAACAGGCTGGTGTCACGTCTGGCGATCATCGTCCCGACAATGACGAGCACGAACAGGAGATAGACCCAGTGAAGAAGTACAAGCTCCATACCCATGCGGCTTCCTCCTTTGCGATTGAACAGGAAGAGAGTTCCTTCCTGCAACGTATGCGAGGAAGTGTACATGGGTGAACGCGGATACGCCTGGCATCCGGACGGCTGAGGGTGCCAGGTGCGGTGTTGCTACGGCAAGGGTTTTTCCACTTTGCTGTAGTGCAACAGCCGCCACACTTCCCACATCCAATGGTGGGTCACCTGATCCAGGTGTTCGGTCCGGTCGATGATTTTGTAGACGCGCTCCATCAGTGACGCGTACTCGTCGTCTGACAAGTGCAACTGCGGCATCCTGACGGTCCTCCTTTGATGTTTTCTTACGCCTAGTATGCCCGCCTCTGGATGATTTAGCACGGGCGGGAAGCGGCACGCCTGCTCGGATGACTGTCGCCGCAGGGATGAACGCAAATGTTAAACGATCGTTTGACGAATGTTCCCGAAACCTGTCCGCCATCCGTCAACGGCGTCGCGATTCCCCGTTTTTTTGCCAAAAAAGGGGCACGCTAAGGAGAAAAACCTTCTGTCCCGCGCCATTTAGCCGACGCGGGACAGAAGGGAGCGGCCGAATTCCAGTTCGGCGCATTTTGCCAGCACACGCTCGCGGTCGTAGGACCAGACCGCGTCTTTCAGCTCGACAGCCACCGGCGCGTCGCGCAGGATCGTCGCCAGCTTGCGGCTGAGGTAAATCTGTTCGCGGTGCTCCTGCAGTTTGCTGCGCAGTTTGGGCGTCAATTCGTGCAAGCGTTCGTAAAGGCGATCGAGACTGGCGTACTCGCGGATCAGCTTGACCGCCGTCTTTTCGCCCACGCCGGGGCATCCGGGGATACAGTCGGAAGGGTCGCCCATTAACGCCTTGACGTCAACGACTTGCTCCGGCGTGATCCCGCGCAGCTCCAGAAGGCTCGCCGGGGTGTAGTGTTCGTGTTTGCCGCCGTTTTTCAGGATTTTCACGCTGACCTGCTCGTCGACCAACTGCAAGCTGTCGTAATCGCCGCTCACGATCACCACCTGGTGTCCGTCGGCGGCGAACCGGGTGCTGAGCGTGCCGAGAATATCGTCCCCTTCGTAGCCGGGACAACCTACATTGGGCACAGAAAAGGCGTCGGTCACGTCCTTCACCAGGTCAAACTGGGGCACCAGTTCGGCGGGCGGGTCGGTGCGGTTGGACTTGTACGGCTGGTACCAGCCGGTGCGCAGCAGCGTCTCGCGGGCGGCCACATCCCAGGCGACGATCAGGTGGGTCGGCCGCACCAGATCGGCGTAATCCAGCATCATTTTTGTAAAGCCGTAGACGGCGTTGGTATACAGGCCGGTTGAGGTTTGCCGGATTCCCCCTCCCCAGGCGGAGGCGTAATACGCCCGGAACAGGAAGCTCATCCCGTCGATCAACAGGCATGTGGCAGGCGTGGACATAAGCGAACGGGCACCATCCTTTCCCATTGTTGCGACTTGTTTATTATAACACAGTCGAAAGCGGGACGCGGTCGTTACCGAAATGACAGAATTTACATCGCAATTCGGCGGATGAAGCCGGCAGAGCGGAGAGAAGATAGTACCACAACGCTTACGGCACGTCTCCCGGACGAGTCGCAAGCCACAGCTACTATCGCCTCTCGGTCTCAGTGGCGAGAGCGGATTCCGCTGACGGTTCAATCCCGTCCCGAGAGAAAAAATCCCCGTAAGAAGGAGGCATACAAGATGGCCAACAATTCTGGTACCAACCGTCTGTTAGTTCCTCAAGCAAACCAGGCTCTGGACCAACTGAAGTATGAGATTGCCGCTGAATTCGGTGTAAATCTCGGTGCGGATACCACTTCCCGTCAAAACGGTTCTGTCGGGGGAGAAATCACCAAACGTCTGGTGAGCTTCGCTGAGCAACAACTGTCTCGTCAATAACCGAATAGGTGGATGAGGACTCCTTCGGGGGTCCTTTTTCTGTTGTGCCTGTCCTTTTTTCCGCTTCCTGGACCAACACACAGTCCAGCTTTCCGGACTAGTCATATGGTATAGGGCGCAGTCTGTTAGGGCGCACAGACCAAAAAGGGGAAAGGAGAAGACAGGCATGAAACGGCGCGAGGTCAAAAAAATGCTGCAAAACCACCCGAAGTTCGCGCAGTGGGTGCGGCAAGACGCTTCCCGCATACGGGAAATCAGGTCCAATCCCGCCGCCGCCACCCGTTTGTTCAGCAAATGGCAGCAAGTCCAGACAAAACGCAACTTTCCTGTCGTCGATTTTGAACGGTTGTCGACGCATACGAGGCGGATGAGCGAAGTGTTGAGCAACGTGCAGTCGGTCATGGATGTCATGGCCGAATACGTAAAAAACCGGCCGAAGGAATGAAGCGAAGCCCATTCTTTTCCGCGATGGCAGTTTGTGGTACTCTGGTTACAAGGAAGTCCGAAAAAACTGCATACGAACCGCAGGTGCCGCCAATGGCGGAGAATAGGGAAGCAATCAGCGCGGGCCCGCCACTGTATCCGGGGAGTTCGCCGCAGTCACTGGACGAGACGTCTGGGAAGGCTGGGGCACGATGAGCTGTGATCCGGGAGCCAGGAGACCTGCCTGCGGTCGAAGGAGAAACGCTCTCGCAGGTGTGGAACGTTGCTCTTGGTCCGGCAAGCCAAGATTTCTTTTCGTTTGCTGTTTTTTGGCGTCCGACCTGCTTCAGCGCTCATCCAGGTGCTGAAGCTTATTTTTTTTTGAGGAGGAATACCAGATGGCATGGGAGCACGAATTGCAATCATGGCTGGGGCGCATCGCGCCGCCGGATCGGCAGGCGATGGAGGAAGCGAGAAAGGGATTGACGCGGCTGACCAAACCGCCGGGCAGCCTGGGACGGCTGGAGGAGATCGCAGTGCGGCTGGCCGGCATCACCGGAGAAGAGAAGCCGCGCATCGAAAAAAAGCACGTCGTCGTCATGTGCGGTGACCACGGCGTGGTGGAAGCGGGCGTCAGCGCCTTCCCGCAGGAAGTGACGGCGTTGATGATGCACAATTTTGCCCGTGGCGGCGCGGCGATTAACGTGCTCGCCCGTCAGGCGGGGGCCGAAGTGGTGGTTGTCGACGTGGGCAGCAAGGCTAAGGAGATTCCGGCGGCGGTCGTCTCGCGCAAGGTGCGCGCAGGTACGGCCAACATGGTAAACGGGCCGGCGATGAGCCGTGAGGAAGCCGTCCGGGCGTTGCTCGTCGGCGTCGAGGTCGCGCGGGAGCTGATCGGGGAAGGCAGCACGCTGTTGGCCTTGGGCGAGATGGGGATCGGGAATACGACGCCCAGTGCCGCCGTGGCCGCCGTGTTCCTCGGCGAGCCGGATGCCGGGTTGATCGGACGCGGGACCGGCATCGACGACGCCGGACTCTTTCGCAAACAGGAAGCGATTCGCCGGGCGATCGAGGTAAATCGGCCCAATCCCGCCGACCCGCTGGATGTGCTTGCCAAGGTGGGCGGACTGGAACTGGCCGGATTGGCCGGCGTGGTGATCGGGGCGGCCGCTCATCGTCGGCCGGTGATTGTCGACGGGGTGATTGCCGCCGCGTCCGCGTTGATCGCATGCCGGTTGCAGCCGCTCGCCGCCGAGTACCTGCTGCCGTCACATCTGTCGGAAGAACCGGCGCACGCCCGCATACTGGAGGCGATGGGCCTCAAGCCGTTCTTGCTGATGCAGATGCGGCTCGGCGAAGGCACGGGAGCGGTGCTGGCGATGCCGATCGTGGAAGCGGCCGCCCGCATCCTGAGCGAAATGGCTACCTTTGCCGACCTCGGGCTGCCCAATCCGGTATAAATGCAAAAAAGGTAGACAAGTCATCGGCGCTTCCAGTATGATGGAACAAACCGGATAACGAATGGGAACAGGGGAACCGGTTGTTCGCACAAGCCGGTTCGTACAGGGAAGCCGGTGCAAATCCGGCGCGGTCCCGCCACTGTGAATGGGGAGCCATCCTTGCGCCACTGGACGAGATGTCCGGGAAGGCCGGGAGCAGACGGCGACGATCCATGAGCCAGGATACCTGCCTTGTTCTAGCAGCACCGTTTGACCTACGGAAGATGGGGAGGTGTTATGAAGGCGTGTCTTCGGCCAGGGATCACCGCGCGAAGACAAGCATGGAACGATTTCCATTCATAACCAACGCTTCTTTTCGTGGCAAACGGAAAGAAGCGTTTTTTCGTCGGTCACATACTGGAGGAGGGGAATCGGGATGAATGCACAAAGAGGGAAGCTGCTGCTGATCGGTTTCGGCCCCGGACACGCGGATCACATCACCAGGCGTGCCCGTAAGGCCATCCAGGAAGCGGATGTGATCATTGGCTACAACACGTACGTCGATTTGATCCGCGAACTGTTGGCGGATCAGGACGTGGTGCAGACCGGGATGACCGAGGAAGTGAGCCGCGCTAGGGAAGCGGTTCGGCAGGCGGAACTGGGCAAGGTGGTGGCCGTCATCTCCAGCGGGGACGCCGGGGTGTACGGGATGGCCGGATTGGTGTATGAAGTGCTCGCGGAGAAAGGCTGGCGCGAGGAGACCGGGATTGGCGTGGAAGTGATCCCCGGCATCTCCGCCATTCAGTCGTGCGCCTCCCTGCTTGGCGCCCCGGTAATGCACGACGCCTGCACGATCAGTTTAAGCGACCACCTGACTCCTTGGGAGACGATCGCCAGACGGGTGGAGGCAGCGGCGGCGGCCGATTTCGTCATCGCCCTGTACAACCCGCGAAGCGGCCGGCGCACCCGGCAAATCGTCGAGACGCAGCGAATCCTGCTCAAGTACCGCTCGCCAGAGACGCCGGTCGGGCTGGTGAAAAGTGCCTACCGCGACCGGCAGAGTGTGGTGGTGACGAACCTGGCCGACATGCTGGAACACGAGATCGGCATGCTCACCACGGTGATCATCGGCAACTCGGCGACGTTTGTCCACGACGGGAAAATGATCACGCCGCGCGGTTACCAGCGGAAGTACACGCTCAGCCGGGACGAACAGCCGCTCAAGCCGCACGAGCGATTGCGCGCCGAGGCGGAACCGTGGGCGCTGCACAGCGTCCCGGCACATGTTCCGATTGCGGCCGCTTTGGCCGAGGAGACGGCGTCCGATGCCTTCGCCTTGGCGATGGAGGCGCTGCGCTGCGTGGCCAAAGACGCGATCTCAGGAACCGGCGAAGCGTCGAACGAGGCAGTCAGTTTATCGAGCGACCGGGTTGACTGGCTGGAAGTGGGGGTGTCGCCGGGCGTGGCGAACAAGCGCTTTTCCCCGCAGCAGATGCGCCTTCTCGCCGAGTGGAGCGAAAACGGCGGTGAGCTTCTGTACACGCCGGAGCATCAAATCATCCTGCGCCTGCCGAATGTCGTCCCTGACGAGGTGGCGGCGGCGCTGAAGCAGGCCGGATTGGATCTTTTGCCCCTCGGACGGGTGGCGCAGGTGAAAGCGTGCGACTTTTGCGACCTGGAAAAAGAAGAGTCGATTCCGATTGCCGAAGAGTTGAGCCGGCGGCTGGACGGGCTCTGTGTGCCGAAAGAGCTGAAAATCGGCTTTAACGGTTGCGGGATGGCGTGCTACGGCGCGGTGCTGGAAGACATCGGTCTCGTCTACCGGCGCGGGGCGTTTGACCTGTTTCTGGGCGGCAAGCGAATCGGACGCAACGCCCATCCCGGCCAACGGGTGGCCGAAGGGGTGCCGGCCAATGAGATCATTTCGCTGGTGGAGCGCATCGTTGAGGAGTACAAGCAAAACGGACACCCCGACGAGCGGTTCCACAAGTTTTTCCGCCGGACCGGTACGGTCGCCGGATTCCGCTATGAAGAACATCCCGTCGCACCGGTAGTCGAAGCCGTCTGCGGCGAGTGAGGAGAGATACGATGCAAGCCATTCTGTTTATTGGACACGGCAGCCGCGAACCGGAAGGAAACGAACAGTTGTTCACGTTTACCCGTGACGTGGAAGCACAGGTGCGAAAGCAAACGTCGCTCACCCTGTTTGAGACCTGCTTTCTCGAACTGACCGGCCCGACGATTGCCGAGGGCATCGAGCGCTGCGTCAAGCGCGGCGCGACGTCGATCGCCGTCGTGCCCTTGATGCTGTTTTCCGCCGGGCACGCCAAACTGCACATTCCGCACGAACTGGACGAAGCCAGGGCGCGGTATCCGGGCGTGACATTCACCTACGGCCGCCCGATTGGCCTCGACCCGCGAGTGATCAGCTTGCTTGCGGAGCGGCTGGCCGAGGCGTCGTCGGCAAGCGGCGCAATCCAGCCGGAACAATCTGCCGTCCTGTTGGTGGGACGCGGAAGCAGCGATCCGGACGCCAACAGCGATTTGTACAAACTGGCCCGGCTGATCTGGGAACAGACCGGGGCAGCCGAGGTGGAGACAGCGTTTATGGGCGTCACGCGGCCCGATCTGGCCGAAGGGTTAAAGCGGTGCGTGCGCGGCGGGATCAAGCACATATACGTGTTGCCGTACCTGCTGTTTACCGGGGTGCTGATCCAGCGGATGCAGGACGAAATCGCCGCATTCCGCAAGCGCCATCCGGACGTCTCCGTCACCGTGGCCGACTACCTGGGATTTCATCCGTTGCTCGCCGAGATCGTCGTTGACCGCGTGCGGGAAGCGTGGGAGAACCGGGCGGCGGTCAACTGCGACCTGTGCCAGTACCGGCTCAAGGCTATGTCCGACCACCATCACCACCATGATCATCATCATGCCCACGGGCACAGTCACGCGCACGAACATGTCCGCAGCCATACCCACTCCTGCGGCCATCCGGACAGGGAGGTGTCGGCATGATCCTGTTTCTCGCCGGAACGAGCGACGCGCGCGAACTGGCGCTCCAGATCCAGCAGGCGGGCTATCCGCTGATGGCAACCGTCGTCACTGAGTCGGCGGCAAAACGGTTGCAGGACGAGGGGATTGCCGTGCAAGTGGGCCGTTTGCCGCTTCCAGACATGATTGCGTTTGCCCGCTCGCTTGGGGCAACGGTGATCGTAGACGCCACCCATCCGTTCGCCGAAGAGGCGTCGAAGAATGCGATGGCCTGCGCCAAGGCTCTGGATGTGCCGTACCTGCGCTTTGAACGCAAGACGGGCACATACGCCGACCACCCGTTGATCACCGTCGTGCCTGACTACGAGGCCGCCGCTCTGGAAGCGAAGCGGCGCAAAGGGGTGGTGATGCTCACGACCGGCAGCAAGACTCTGCATCTTTTTGCCAAAGAGCTTGTCGGCGATCCGGCGATCACCCTGGTGGCGCGGATGCTGCCGCGCGCCGACAACATGGAAAAGTGCCGCGAACTGGGCATTGAGCAAAAAAACATCGTCGCCATGCAGGGACCGTTTTCCGCCGAGTTGAACGCGGCCATCTACCGGCACTACGGCGTCACGCTGATGATCACCAAGGAGAGCGGCGAGGCGGGCGCGGTGGACGAGAAACTGGAAGCGGCCTTGGCGATGGGCATCGAGGTGATCGTCATCGACAGGCCGAAGCTGGCGTACGGGAACGCGTATGCTGAGCCCAGCGACGTCCTCGTTGCCCTGGACACGCTCGAAATCCGTCGAAACATTCCTACAAGGAGGGGTATGTGATGTCTGCGTTTCACACTGAATTTCAGCCGTTGACGGTTCAGCCGCAAGAGATTGAAGACAAAAGTTTCGAGATCATCACTGAGGAGTTGGGACCGCACCCGTTTACGCCGCAGCAGTTTCCGATCGTGCAACGGATCATCCACGCCACTGCCGACTTTGAACTGGGACGGAGCATCAGGTTTCATCCGGACGCGGTCGAATCCGGGATCGCGGCGATTCGCGCGGGCAAGACGATCATCGCTGACGTGCAGATGGTGCAGGCCGGGATCAGCAAGCCGCGGATTCAGTTGTACGGCGGCGACGTGCGCGTCTACATCTCCGATCCGGATGTGATCGAACAGGCCAAACGGGAAAACACCACCCGCGCGATCATCGCCATGCGCAAAGCGGTCCGCGAGAATGAGGGCGGCATCTACGCGATCGGCAACGCCCCGACCGCGCTTCTGGAGCTGATCCGGCTGATCAAGGAAGGCGCGGCGAAGCCCGATTTGGTGATCGGCGTGCCGGTCGGCTTCGTCTCGGCGGCGGAGTCGAAGGAAGAGTTGGCCAAGCTGGACATTCCGTACATCACCAATCTGGACCGCAAAGGCGGAAGTCCGGTGGCCGTGGCCGCCGTCAACGCCTTGTCCATTTTGGCCCAAAGGCGGGACCAGTAACGGATGGGCGAGCAAAAGCTGGCGGAGACGGGGGAAAAACCGCTTCGGCACGGCTATACGACCGGTTCGTGCGCGACCGCCGCGACCAAGGCGTCGCTCTTGTCTTTGATCACCGGCGAGCCGGTCACATCGGTTGAGATCGTCATTCCCAACGGCGAGCGCGTCACCTTTTCCATTGTCCAGCAAAATCGGGGCGAGGATTGGGTGGAATCGGGCGTGATCAAGGACGGCGGCGACGACCCGGACGCGACCCACGGCGCGTTGATCCTCTCCCGCGTCCGCTGGCGGACAGAGCCGGGACTTCGGCTGGACGGCGGCAAGGGAGTCGGCCGGGTGACCAAGCCGGGCCTGCCCGTGCCCGTCGGCGAAGCGGCGATCAACCCGGTGCCTCGCAGCATGCTTTCAAACGTGGTCGCCGAAGTGCTTGACGCCTACGCACAGACAGGACGCGGCGTCGAGGTGATCATCTCTGTGCCCGACGGCGAAGAGATCGCCAAAAAGACACTGAACCCCCGGCTTGGCATCATCGGCGGCATCTCCATTCTGGGCACGCGCGGCACCGTGCTTCCGTACTCGCTTGCGGCGTGGAAGGCGTCGATCGTGCTGGCGCTGAAGGTGGCCAAAGAGGCGGGATTGGACGCGGTGGCGATGACGACCGGCGGCCGCAGCGAAAAGAAGGCGCAGGAAGTGTTCGCCGACTGGCCGGAGGAAGCGTTCATCCAGATGGGCGAGTTCGTCGGGTTCGCCTGCCGACACGCAAAGAACCTGGGATTTCGCCGCGTCGCCATCGTCGGCATGATGGGCAAGCTGTCCAAGGTGGCGCAGGGCGTGATGATGGTTCACTCCAAAAGCGCGCCGGTCGATTTTCCCTTTTTGGCGGCACTGGCGGCCGATGCCGGAGCCGACGCCGACTTGCAGGCGCGTGTCCGCGAAGCCAACACCGCCGCGCAGGTGGGTGAGTTGATGCTGGAGGCGGGCCACACCCGGTTTTTTGACTTGTTGGCCGCCGGTTGCAGCAAGGCTGTCTTTGACCACATCGGTGGCGGACTGGCAATTGAGACGATTCTCACCACCTTGCAGGGGGAGATGTTAGGGAGGGCAACGTATGATGGCAACGCCAGTGACAATCATCGGGATCGGGGATGACGGAGCGGACGGCTTGTTTCCCCAGGCCCTTTTGACGATTCGGGAAGCGGACGTGCTGGTCGGCGGCGAGCGCCACCTGGCGTTTTTTCCTGATAGTCGAGCGGAAAAAGTAATCATCACATCGGGCTTGAAATCGGTCATCGAACAGATCGAGCAGGCGATCCAAGACAAGCGGCGCGTCGTGGTGCTCGCCTCCGGGGACCCGTTGTTTTACGGCATCGGCAGCCTCTTGACGCGCAAACTGGACAAGTCGCTGGTGTCCATCATCCCGCATTTCAGCAGTGTGCAGCTTGCGTTCGCGCGGATGAAGGAAAACGCGCACGACGCCTATGTGGACAGCGTGCACGGCCGGCCGATGCAAGGACTGGTGCAGCGCATCGACGGCAAGGCAAAGGTGGCGCTGTTGACCGACAACGTCCATACCCCGGCGGCGGTCGCGCGTTACTTGCTGTCCTACGGCGTCGACGAGTACGAGGCGTTCGTCGCCGAGCGGCTGGGCAGCGCGGAGGAACGGTGCCGCTGGTTTAGCTTATCGGAGTTGGCCGAGGCGGAGTGCGACCCGCTCAGTGTGCTCATCCTCAGGCGCAAACCGGGCGTGAAGCCGCCTCACTGGCCGCTCGGCATACCAGACGACGCCTTTTTGCAGCGCAAACCGGACAAAGGGCTGATCACCAAACGCGAGGTGCGCGTCGTAAGCCTCGCGGAGATGAACCTGCGCGCCGACAGCATTGTCTGGGACATTGGCACCGCCACCGGTTCCGTCGCGATCGAAGCGGCGCGGATCGCCCGGCTGGGCCAGGTGTACGCGGTGGAAAAGAACGCGCCCGACGTGGAAAACGCCATCGCCAACGCGCGCCACTTCCGCGCCGACATTACCATTGTCCACGCCAGGGCACCGGAAGGACTGGACGCGTTTCCCGATCCGGACGCGGTGTTCATTGGCGGAAGCGGCGGCGAACTTGCCGAATTGATCGCCCTGTGCGCCCGCAGGCTTCGCGACGGCGGACGAATCGTGCTCAACGCCGCCACGATCGAAACCTTGCACGACGCGATGCAGGCGTGCCGCGCCAATGGTCTTGCGGTATCGGTGACGCTCGTGCAGGTGTCGCGCAGCAAGCCGATTTTAAACCTGACGCGGCTGGAGGCGCTCAATCCGGTCTACATCGTGACTGCGAAAAAACAACCCCACCTGTCACAAGAGGAGGAACTCATCCCATGACATCGTCCACAGAGACTACCAGCCCGGCGGTCGGCACGCTGTACGGCCTCGGCATCGGCCCGGGCGATCCGGAACTGATCACGGTCAAGGCGTTTCGCGTGATGAAGGAAGCCGACGTGATCGCCTACCCGAAAAAACGGATGGGCGGGCACAGCTACGCGCTGGGCATCGTCGAACAGTACACCAGGGGATTCAACAAACAACTGCTCGGCCTGGTCTTTCCGATGACCAAAGACCCGTCCGTGCTGAGCAGACAATGGCGCCAGACGGTGGAGACGGTCTGGCAACAGTTGCGTCAGGGCAAAGATGTGGCGTTCGTCACCGAAGGCGACCCCAACCTGTACAGCACCTTTATCCATATGGCCCGCGAGATGCAGACCCAGCACCCGGAAGTGCCGATCGTCACGATTCCGGGCGTCTCGTCCATCCTTGCGGCGGCTGCCACGCTTGGCCTGCCGCTGGCCGACGGCGACGAAGTGGTGGCGATCGTCCCGGCCAACGAAGACCGGGACGCGATGCGCGAAGCGCTTGTTCGCCACGACACCGTCGTCTTTTTGAAAGTGGCCAAGGTAATCGACATGATGATCGATCTGTTGGACGAACTGGGGCTTTCTCATGCCGCTTCCGTGGTGACCAAGGCGACGTCGCGGGAAGAAACCGTCTGGCGCGACGTGCGTTCGCTCAAAGGACAGGAACTGGAATATCTGACGCTGATGGTGGTGAGAAAAGCGTGAGTCTTGCACCCATGGTTTACATCATCGGCGCCGGACCCGGCGATCCCGAACTGATCACGGTCAAGGGCCAGCGCATTCTCGCGGCGGCTGACGTGGTGCTCTACACCGACTCGCTGGTGAGCGACGAGTTGATCGCCCGCTCCCGTCCCGACGCCGAGGTGATCAAAAGTTCGGAATTGCCGCTGGAAGAGATTGTCGAGTTGATGACCGAGCGCGTCCAGCAGGGCAAAAGCGTGGCACGCGTGCACACCGGCGACCCGTCTGTCTACGGGGCGATCCTGGAGCAGATGGTGTTGTTAAAGCGGCACAACGTCCCGTTTACGATTGTTCCCGGCGTCAGTTCCGTATTCGCCGCGGCCGCCGCGCTGCAAGCGGAATTGACCGTGCCGGAGCTGACCCAGACGCTGATTTTGACCAGAGCCGAAGGGCGCACGCCGGTGCCCGAGAGCGAACAACTGCGCGATCTGGCGCGCCATCGCTGCACCATCGCGCTGTATTTGAGCGCTACCCTGACCAAAAAGGTGGTCCACGAACTATACGCCGCCGGGTGGGAAAAGGAAACGCCGGTGGCGGTGGTGCAGCGGGCAAGCTGGCCGGACGAAAAGATCGTGCGCACGACACTGGAGCACCTGGACGCGGAGATGGCCGTCAACGGCATCCGCAGCCACGCGATGATTCTCGCCGGGTGGGCGCTTGATCCGACGCTGGTGGATCACAGCACGCACCGCTCCAAACTTTACGACCCCACCATCACGCACGGCTACCGCAAAGGGGGGAAAGGCTGATGGAGGAAACGATCCGCTCCCGGCGTCCGTATGCGATCGTCGCCATCACCAAGCACGGGGTAAAGGCCGCCCGCAAGCTGCACACCCTCCTGCCCGGAGCCGACCTGTTCTACATGGACAAATTCGCTCGGGGCGACGAACAGGAACTTGGCATCGAATTGTTTGCCGGTTCCCCGCGTCCGCTCCTGTCCCGGCTGTTTTTTGCCTACGACGGGCTGATCTTGTTTATTTCGCTCGGCGCGGTCGTCCGTCTGCTGGCGCCGCTCTTGCAAGACAAAAAGACCGACCCCGGCGTGGTGGTGGTGGACGAGCGCGGCGAACACGTGATCAGCGTGTTGTCCGGACATCTGGGCGGCGCCAATGAACTGACCCGCGAAGTGGCCCGCCTCCTGTCGGCCCGGCCCGTGATCACCACTGCCTCCGACGTGCAGCAGACGATTGCCGTCGATCTGTTGGGCCGTTCGTTCGGCTGGGAGCTGGACAATTTTGAGAACGTCACGCCGGTGAGCGCCAGCGTGATCAACGAAGAGCGCATCGCGGTGATCCAGGAGTCGGGTGAGCGCGGCTGGTGGCCGTATCCCGACAAGCCTTTGCCGCCGTGGATTCGCACGTATTCCTCGCTCGCCGAGGCGTGGGACGAGGCGTTCGATGCCGCGCTGGTGATCTCCCACCGCCTGTTTTCGCCTGAGGAGGAAGCTCGTTTCCTCGCCAATGGCGTCGTCTACCGGCCCAAGTCACTGGTCGTCGGCATCGGCTGCAACCGGGGCACCTCGGCCGAGGAAATCGAGCAGGTGATACGTAAGACACTGGCCGAACAACGGCTGTCCGTCAAAAGCGTGCGCAACCTGGCGACGATCGATCTCAAGCGGGATGAGACAGGCCTCATAGCCGTCTGCGAGAAGTACCGCTGGCCGCTGGATGCGTACACGGCTGCCGAGTTGAACGAGATGCCGATGAGCGAGCGCTCGGAGACGGTGTTTCGCTACACCGGGGCGTACGGGGTAAGCGAACCGGCGGCCCTTCGTTCCGCCGGGGGCGGCCGACTGTTGCTCGCCAAGAAAAAGAGCGGCAATGTGACCATCTCAATCGCGCTTCGCGAGACAAAGGAGGAGGGAAGCCGATGACGAATGCCAACCGTCCGCGCCTTGTCCTCGCCGGAACCAGCAGCGGGGCGGGCAAGACGACGCTGGCCGTCGGGCTGATGGCTGCCCTCAGGCGGCGCGGTTGCACCGTGCAAGGGTTCAAAGTGGGACCCGATTACATCGACCCGTCGTATCACACCGCCGTCACCGGCCGCGTCTCGCGCAACTTGGACACATGGATGATGAAACCGGAGGCGATGCGCGAGGTGTTCTGGCGGGGCAGCGAGGGGGCCGACATCAGCGTCATTGAAGGCGTGATGGGCTTTTACGACGGCAAAGACCCGCTGTCCAACCAGGGCAGCACGGCCGAGATCAGCGTTCTATTGGAAGCGCCGGTGCTGCTCGTCGTCGACGTCAAAGCGATGGCGCGCAGCGCGGCGGCGATTGTCAAAGGATTTCAACTGCTCGATCCGGCGGTGCGCATCGCCGGAGTGATCGCCAACCGTGTCGGCAGCGTCAGCCACTTTCAGATGGTCAAGGCGGCGGTCGAACAGATGTGCGATGTGCCGGTCATCGGCTACGTGCAGCACGAGGAGAGCCTGCGCGTGCCGGAACGCCATCTCGGCCTGATCCCCGCACTGGAGCGGGGCGAGTTGGCGCCGTGGTTCGAGCGTCTGGCCGAACGCGTCGAAGCCGGGATCGACCTGGAACAGGTGATCGGGCTGGCGTCACAGGCGGCGCCGCTCACACCGCCCGCACCGGCGCTGTTTGCTCCGGCGGACATTCCCGCCGATGAACCGCCGGTGACGATCGCCGTCGCCCGCGATGCGGCGTTTCACTTTTACTATCCGGAAAACCTGGAATTGCTCGCTCATTATGGAGCGCGTCTGGTGGCGTTTAGTCCGCTCGCGGGCGAGTTGCCGCCAGCGGATGCGGACGGGCTGTACATCGGCGGCGGCTTTCCCGAAGAGTTCGCGCCTCTCCTCGCCGCGAACGCCGCGCTTCGGGCCGAACTGAAACGGCGGATCGAAGCTGGGTTGCCCACGTTTGCCGAATGCGGCGGCTACATGTTTTTGTGCGAAGCGATCACTGATCGCGCCGGTGTCCGTCACGAAATGGCGGGGGTGATTCCGCGCGAAGTGCGCATGCAGGACCGGCTGGCGGCGCTGGGG
Source organism: Paenibacillaceae bacterium (assembly GCA_041920505.1). Taxonomy (GTDB): domain Bacteria; phylum Bacillota; class Bacilli; order Brevibacillales; family Brevibacillaceae; genus JBHGXV01. The sequence goes on along the minus strand of JBHGXV010000045.1, from coordinate 32,581 downwards.
TACCGCGAGGCCGTGGCGCTGACCGACACGCTGCTTATGCCCAAGGGCGCAACAGCCCGCGGCCACGAGTTTCACTACTCGGTGCTTGTGGAAGAACCGGCCGCCGAGGCGTGCGCCTATGAACTTACCGGGCTGCGCGGCACCAAGCCGGAAGGGTACGCCAGGGACAACCTGCTTGCGGGCTACACGCATCTGCACTTCGCCTCCCGTCCCGACATGGTGCCCCGCTGGCTCAACGCCTGCCGAAAGTACCGGCAACAAAGGGGGGAACGGCGATGAGCACAGCGGACGAACAACGCGAGCAGCGCGGACTGTTTCTGCTCTACACCGGCGACGGCAAGGGCAAGACGACGGCCGCGCTCGGCCTGGCGCTGCGCGCCGTCGGCCGGGGGATGAAGGTAAAGATCTTGCAGTTTATTACATCACCGGGGCGCACCTACGGGGAGGCGCTCGCCTTTGCCAGACTGGGCGTGAAGATGCGGCAGTTGGGCATCGGCTTCACGTGGACGAAGACGCCTGAGGAGCACCGGGAGGCGTTGCGCGCCGGATGGCTGGCAGCCAAAGAGGCGTTGGCCGACCCGTCGCTTGATGTGTTGGTGCTGGACGAGTTGAACAACGCGCTGGCGATCACCGCTTTTCCTGTCGACGACGTGCTGCCGCTCACTGAGGTGACGGAGGCGATCCGCAACCGTCCGCGCCACATGCACCTCGTCGTCACCGGGCGCAACGCTCGCCCGGAACTGATCGAGCTGGCCGACCTCGTCTCGACGATCGAGGCGACCAAACATTATTACGAACAAGGCATTCCTGCCGTCAAAGGACTGGAGTTCTGATGAAATGGATCGAACGACACGGACACGGCGGTGACATCTGGACCGCTGCAGAATCATTCGGCGGCGATCCGGCCGCCCTGTTGGACTTTAGCGCCAATATCAACCCGCTCGCCCCGCCGCCCGGTCTGTTGGCGATGCTTGCCGCGTCCGTCGGCGAGATTGTGCGCTATCCCGATCCGGCGTGCCGCAAACTGCGCGTCAAGCTGGGGGAGCGGCTCGGGACAAGCGTTGACCATATCCTGATCGGCAATGGCGGAGCGGAGTGTATCAGCCTGGCGCTGGCGGCGCTCAGACCCCGGCGGGTGGGATTGATCCACCCGTGTTTTTCCGAATACACGAGGTCGGCGATGCAGGCCGGGTGTGAGATCGTCCCGCTGTTTTCAACGGCTGAACGGGAGTTTCTGCCCACCCTAAAGGAGCTTTTCGCACTGGTGGAACAGGTGGATTTTTTGTTCGTTGGCCATCCCAACAACCCGACCGGAAACCACCTGACCATAGAAGAACTGGCCGAGGTGGCCCGCCTGTGCGCGGAGCGGGGCGTCATCCTGGGTGTCGACGAAGCGTTTCTCGACTTTTTGCCCGAAGCCGACGAGTTGACGCTTTTGCCACGGTTGTCGCAATACCCGACCGTGCTCTTGTTTCGTTCGCTCACGAAAATGTTCGGCATTCCCGGTTTGCGGCTGGGCTACGCCATCGGCGCGCCGGCGTTGATTGCCCGCATGGCCGCCCGGCAATCCGCCTGGAGCGTAAACGCGCTGGCGCAACTCGCCGGGGAGTGGCTGCTGGACGCGGACGCGTTCGTTCGGGACAGCCAGGCGTTCGTCGCCCGGGAGCGGGAGTGGCTCGCGGGCGAATTGGCCGCTTTGCCGGGAGTGCGTGTATGCAGGGGAAAAGCCAACTATCTGCTGCTTCACGTATCCGGCGTCACCGGATACGATCTGCAGGCGGCACTCGCCAAGCGGCACATGCTGATCCGCAACTGCGCGATGTATCCCGGACTGGGCGACGGATATGTCCGCGTCGCCGTCAAAACGCGGGACGACAATCGGCGGTTGCTTGCGGGCCTGGCGGATGCCTTGGCGAAGCTTCGCGGACAAGGGGGAAAGGAAGGATGAAGATCGCCTTGATTACCGGCGGCGTGCGCTCGGGCAAAAGTGCCTATGCCGAGCGGCTCGCGGCGCAATGGGGAGGCGAGTCGGTCGTCTATCTGGCGACCGGCCAGGCGTGGGACGACGAAATGGCGGCGCGCATTGAGCGGCACCGCAACCAGCGACCTGCTGGCTGGCAGACGTGGGAAGAGCCCCTGGAGCTGGAGCGGGCCGTCGCGTCTCTCCCCCTCTCGCAGGCAGTCTTGCTGGACACGCTCTCCGGTTGGATCGCCAACCTGCTGTGTACCTATCCGGAAGCGCAATGGGGTACGGTGAGCGTGCGCACTGTGATTGGGGAGCGCGTCCAGGCTTTTGTCCGCCAGATGCTCGCACACCAAGAGGCACACGGCACAGCCTGGGTGATTGTCAGCGACGAAGTGGGGCTGGGCGGCGTGGCCGCCACACCGTTGGGGCGGGCGTTTCAGGACGCGGTCGGCGAGGCCAATCAGCGGGTCGCCGCCGCAGCCGATCAGGTCGTCTTCGTCGCCCACGGTCTGCCGCTTACCCTGAAAGGAGGGGATGGACGTTGAGCGCGCGAGCCATCATGGTGCAAGGAACCGCTTCCGACGTCGGCAAAAGCATGCTCTGTACCGCCTTGTGCCGGTTGTTTGCCGACGACGGCTGGCGGGTCGCTCCGTTCAAATCGCAAAACATGGCGCTGAATTCCTACGTTACCGCCGACGGAGGCGAGATTGGCCGGGCCCAGGGCGTGCAAGCTGAAGCGGCGCGCGTTTCGCCCACCACCGACATGAATCCGATCTTGCTCAAACCCAAACAGGACATGGTGGCAGAGGTGATCGTCCATGGCAAACACTACGCAGACCTGGACGCCAAAGACTACCGGGAGCGCTACGTCGAACAGGCCATGCCGATCGTGACCGCTTCGCTCAGACGCTTGCAACAGGCCTACGACATCATCGTCATCGAGGGCGCGGGCAGTCCGGCGGAGATCAATCTGCGCGACCGTGACATTGCCAACATGCGCATGGCCGATCTGGCCGACGCGGCCGTGATTCTGGTGGCCGACATTGAGCGGGGCGGCGTCTTCTCTTCCATCGTCGGTACGCTGGAGTTGCTTACGCCGGATGAGCGGCGACGGGTCGAAGGGATCGTGATCAACAAGTTTCGCGGTCGGCGCGACCTGCTGGACGACGGCATCCGCTGGCTTGAGGAGCGGACAGGGATTCCTGTGCTGGGCGTGCTGCCCTACCTGGAAGTTGAAATCGAAGCCGAAGATTCGCTCGCGCTGTCTGCTTTGCGGCTGAAACGGCCGAAAACAGGCGAGTTTCCGATTGACGCGGCTGTCATCCGGCTGCCGCGCATTTCCAATTTTACCGATGTCGATCCGCTGTTTGACGAGCCCGGCGTCGGCATCCGCTACGTGCAATCCCCGGCGGAACTGGGGACGCCAGACCTGTTGATCCTGCCCGGCACCAAAAACACGATGGACGACCTGAACTGGCTGCGTCGTGCCGGTTTTGAACCGCTGATCCGCGACCTGCGCCGGGGCGGCACGCAGATCGTCGGCATTTGCGGCGGCTTTCAGATGCTGGGTGAACGGTTGCTCGATCCGGACGGCATTGAGGATACGGGCGGCGAGGCGCACGGGCTTGGCCTGTTGCCAGTGGAAACAGTGTTTTTGCCGGGAAAACAGACGCGCCACATATCCGGCCAACTCCTCGATTGGCCGGACGTGGCCGAACCGTTGACTGGATACGAGATTCATCTGGGCCGCACCCGGCTCTGCCGGGACGGGGCCGTTCCGTTCCTTTTGCTTAAGGACGGGAGGGAGGACGGCGCGGTCAGCCGGGACGGGCGGGTGATCGGCACCTATTTGCACGGATTGTTTCACAACCGGCTGTTTACCCGTGCCTTGTGCAACCGGATTCGTCGGCGAAAAGGATTGACGCCGCTTGGCGACGAAGTGGTTTCCGATTCGATCCGCAGAGAGACCGCGTATGATCGGCTGGCCGCCCACGTCCGCCAGCATCTCGATCTGGCGGCGATTTACCGGATGCTGAACCTGTCGGGAGGAGTGAGCGGCCGATGAAGGCGTTCTTGCACGCGCTCACGTTTTTGACCCGCCTGCCGGTGCGAATCAAACCGGACCCGCAGGCGTGGAACCGCAGCGTCGCCTACTACCCGCTGGTGGGCGCGGTGATCGGATTGTTGCTGTTCGTCGCCGCATCTGTCCTGCGGCTGTTTTATGGGCCCGCGCTCTCGGCCGTGCTCCTGGTGGCCCTCTGGGTATGGCTGACCGGCGGGTTGCATCTCGACGGATTGATGGACACGGCGGACGGACTGGGTTCGTCGCGCTCGCGCGAACGCATGCTGGAGATCATGAAGGACAGCCGTGTGGGCGCGATGGGAGTGCTGGCCGCCGTTCTGGTGCTTGCGGTAAAAGGGGCGGCCGTCGGCAATCTGCTCGCGTCAGCCGACACACAGACGCTGCTTGCGCTGTCTGTATTGCCCCCGGTGCTCGGCCGGGCCGCCTTGCTTTTGTCGATCGCCTGGTGGCCGTACCTGACGCGGGACGGGAAAGGGATCGCCGAGGGGCTGAAACAGGGGCTCACTCCGGCACGACGGACGGTGGCGCTGACCGCCTGTGCCGCACTTACGCTCGCCCTGGCAGGTCCGGTGCTCGCTGTCCTTCTCACCGGCGTGTTCCTGTTCACCGTCTGGCGGGGTAACTATAGCATCTGCCGCCGATTGGGCGGACTTACCGGCGACACGTACGGCGCACTGCTTGAAGTGACCGAAACCGTCCTCTTGCTTGCCGCTGTCGCTTACCTGCATCGGGGAGGGAGCGTTGGATGGTAACACTTTTGTGGATTCGCCACGCGGCGACACCAAAACAGATGCAAAACCGCTATGTCGGCCAGATCGATCCCGCCCTGTCAGACCTCGGGCGGAAGCAGGCCCGGCAACTGGCGGAGCGGCTAAAATGCGAACCGCTTCTTGCCTTGTACACCAGCGATCTCATCCGGGCCCGCGAGACGGCGATGGCGATTGCTTCCGTCCATCCTGGCCAACCCGGACTTATGCCTGTCCCTGCGGCCGAGTTGCGCGAGCTTGCTTTTGGCGCATGGGAAGGACGATCCTATGAGGAAATCGCCGCCTGCGACGAGGCGGCCTTGTTTCGTTTCTACGACAATCCGTGGCGCGTTTCGCCCCCGGGCGGAGAGACGGTCAGCGATCTGAAAGAACGGCTCGCCCGGTTCTTGCGACACCTATGCGAGCGCCACGCCGAGGGTGAAACCGTCGCCGCCGTCAGCCACGCCGGGCCGATCCGCCTGTTTCAGGCCGTCTGGCTGGAAAACGACCCGGGGGGACTGTTCCGGTTTCACCTGCCGTACGCCGGAATTCTGCGAGCCCGTTACGACAGTCAGCAAGGGAGGTGGCGGTATGACAGCGAATGACCCCATCGAGATCGACATAGCCGAAACCCGGCTGATCGTCCGCTATCCGCCCGGCCTGCGCGTTGTCTCCAGCGCGCTGTGGCGCGGCGGTGTTTGCGAGGCGACCGCCATCCTCAACCAACGGGTGGACGCGGCCTACTCATCCTCAGAACCGGAGGCCGACCTGTTGCGTTCAATCCGAGCGTACGGATTGAACCCGGAGCGGACCGTCGGCCTGCTCACGGCCGCACAGGTGGGCGAGGCGGGCGTCGTGGAAGCGTCGGGCCCATGCTTTCGGCTGTGGGCCATCGTCACCGCCGGTGTGGGAAACGCGGTGCGGGCGGGCCGCGCCCTGCGCACGTATCCGGCGTACACCCCGGGGACGATCAACACGATTGTGGTCATCGATACCAAAATGGCCGAGGCCGCGCTGGTGAACGCGGTCCTCACCGCGACGGAGGCAAAGGCGGCGGCGCTATCGGATATGGGCGTGACCGATGAACAGGGCCTGATCGCCACCGGGACGACGACAGACGCGGTGGTGATCGCCTGCACGAACGTGCCGGATTACCCGCATGTGCACCGCTACGCCGGCAGCGCGACACAGCTTGGGGACGCCTTGGCGCGAGGAGTGTACGAGGCGACGCGGCTCGCTGTCGAACGGGAGCGCGTCCGCAAACGGCCGAAAGGGGGAGACAAATGAGTCTCATCGCCTGGAAAGCGGCCATGGCCTACCTGCTGGACCTTGTCGTCGGCGATCCGCGCTGGTTGCCCCATCCGGTCGTGGGCATGGGCAAGCTGATCGTCTGGGTGGAGCGGCTGGTGCGTCCCCTTTACCAATGGTTGGTTCGCCGGGGGATCGCACCTGTGCTCGCCGGACGGCTCCTGGGTCTCGCCTTTCCCGTGATTGTTGTCGGCGTCTCGTTTGCCGTTCCGGCGATTGTGCTGCATCTGTTCGCACAGGCGCATCCGCTGGCCGCGTCCATCACAGAAGTGGCCTTGATCGCCACGACGATCGCCACCAAAGGACTGGCCGAGGCCGGACGGGAGATTTACCGGGCGCTCATCCGACGCGACCTGACGGAGGCGCGCCGCCGCCTGTCGTTCGTCGTCGGCCGCGACACCGAGCGGCTGGACGAAGCGGAGATCACCCGGGGCGCGGTGGAAACGGTGGCGGAAAACATTGTCGACGCCGTCACCGCGCCCGTCTTTTTCGCCTTGCTGGGCGGGGCGCCACTGGCCTTCGCGTACCGTGCGGTCAACACGCTGGACTCGATGATCGGGTACAAGAACGAGCGATACCGCGACCTCGGCTGGGCGTCGGCCCGGCTGGACGACGCGTGCAACTGGCTGCCGGCGCGGCTGACGTTTTTCGCATTGGTCGCCGCCGCATGGCTCTTGCGGTTCGACGCCTTGCACGCATGGCGGATCGGTTGGCGGGACGCACGCAAGCATCCCAGCCCGAACAGCGGCTGGACGGAATCGGCCGTTGCCGGGGCCCTGCATGTGCAACTCGGCGGCACCAACTACTACCGGGGCGTGGCCTCCCGCCGCGCGCGGATGGGAGATTCCGACATCCCGTTGCAATGCGGACACATCCGCGACGCAATCCGGCTCTTGTACGCCACCACCTGCCTGTTCGTCGTCGCGGGCGTGCTCGTCGCCTGGTGGGGGACGGGTTAGGGCCCCGGCACGCCGGGATTTCGTTCAGATCACGATGCCTTGCAGGAATTTGCGGCCGCGATGTGGAAATGTGGTATGATGAATCCGTACAAACATTCACGGATTGACGAAAAAGGTGTCATCGCTCCGAGAGCTAATGGAGGAATCCCGTCATGAAGGCAAACGTCCCCAAAAAAGTTCTGAACAGTCTGGTCAGTTTTCTGGCTCCCTACGAGCAAGCCGTGGACGAACTGAAACTGAAGCTGAAAGGCATCAAGTACGGCTTCCAGAAAAGCGGACGATACTCCCCGATCGAATTCGTCGTCGGCCGCGTAAAAAAGACGGACAGTTTGCTGAAAAAAGCACTGGAAAAGGGGATTGACTTTCACCGCGACACGTGGCAGGAAGAACTGGCCAAAGAGATTACGGATATCGCCGGACTGCGCGTCGTCTGCCGTTACATCGACGACGTCCGCGAGGTGCAGCAATTGCTGCAGGAGCGGGAGGACATCGTGGTGCACGATGTGAAGGACTACATCGCCAACCCGAAAGAGTCAGGTTACCGCAGCATTCACATGATCGTTTCCTACACCGTCTACCACGGCAGCGAGAAGCGCACGCTGTTTTGCGAAATCCAGATCCGTACGTTGGGAATGAACTTCTGGGCGACCAACGAACACGAGTTGCGCTACAAGTACGACGGCAAGATTCCGCCGGACGTGTTGCAGCAACTGAACGAAGCGTCGACCATCACCCACCAGTTGGACGTATTGATGAACAACCTGCGGCAAGAAATCCTGACGCCTACCCAGGTGGACACCTCTCTCGAAGAAAAGCTGGAAGAGATCTTTTCCCTGTACGTCAAACAGGACTTCGAGTCAGCTGCAAGCCTCTACCGTGAACACTTCCAGCATTATGAGGGCGCCTTCGAGGACAACCCCAAATTCCGTATGATCCATGAACTTCTGGGCAAACGGTTGAGCAAATGAGAATGCCACTGACGTAAAAAGCCTTTTCCGCCCCGGACGGAAAAGGCTATTGGCACGTTTACACGAGTTTCCATCTTTCTTCCCATCTTTTCCGCTATTTTTCATATCTTTAGCAGCTTGTCCTCTTCCATCAACCCTTGGTAAAGTGGTACATGAATGTCCGGCGGCCGCGCCGTTGGACGAACACGCCGCGCTTGACGATTACACAGAAAGGATTTTTTGCCGATGCAACGTTTTTTCTTGCGATTCGTTCTGTTTGCGAGCCTGATCGCCTGCGTGTTTCCGTCTTTTGTCGGGGCGCAGCCGCAGGATACGCTGACCGAGGATAACATTGACGGCGAGTCCGCGATCTTGATCGATGGAGCGACCGGTACCGTGCTGTTTGCCAAAAACCCCGACGTGCCCATGTATCCGGCCAGTATCACCAAGATAGCCACCGGGATCTATGCGATCGAGAACGGCAACCCCGACGACATCGTGACCGTCTCCAAACGGGCGCGCAACGAGGAGGGAACCCGCGTCTACCTGGCAGAGGGAGAGCAGGTGCCGCTTCGCAAACTGGAATACGGCCTGTTGATGAACTCCGGCAATGACGCCGCGACGGCGATCGCCGAACACCTGGCCGGCAGCAACGAGGCGTTTGCGGAAAAACTGAACGCCTTTCTGAAAGAAAAGTGCGGGGTGACGAAAACCCATTTTACCAATCCGCACGGACTGCACGATCCCAACCATTACACGACAGCCGCCGACATGGCGAAGATCGCGCAGTATGCGATGCGCAATCCGATCTTCCGCCAAATTGTCGCCACCAAGCAGTATCCGTGGGACGGAAAAGAATGGAAAACCGTGCTGGTCAATCACAATCAGATGCTGTGGCGCTACGAAGGAGCGACCGGGATCAAGAACGGCTACACCGATCAGGCCCGCCACACCCTGGTGATCTCCGCCAAGCGAGGCGGCACCGAACTGATTGCCGTGACAATGAAGACGAAGACCAAGGAAACCGCTTATCAGGATTGCACGCGCATGCTGGATTACGGCTTTGCCCACTACGAGACCAGACAGGTGGCAAGGGCGGGGGAGACGTTTGCGTTGGCGACCGCCAGCACCAGTGAACGGCAGGACAGCCTCATCGTCGACCGCGACCTGTACGTCACCGTTCCGCTCGGGGAAGTCATCTACAGCAAAGTGACGCCGGAGGGAGAACTGGTCGTCATCGGCCCGGCCGGCACAATCCAGACGTTTGCGCTCAAACGAAAAGAACTGCCCGCGCCAGGCTCGATCGATTCCGTCGGCTCCGGCAACGGCTTGCCTGTCGGTGTGCAGACCGCCCGCTACGGGTTGTTCGCTTTTTGGATGTTGCTCAATCTGTTTTTGCTCGGCTTTGCCGTGCGGAAGACGGCAAGACGCCGCAGTATCAGCGAGCAACGCCTGCACAAGCGGGCCCATTCCGAACTGAACTGAAAGCCGCCAATCCTGCGGCTTTTTTTCTTGCGCGAATCGCGGATATCCGAAAACGCGCATCCGCTGCCTGCCGGGACGAGGTAGAATAAGAGAGAGGAACACACAGGAAAAGAGGGGATCGGCCATATGCAGGTAAAGGAACTGATGACCCATGTCCCGATCTGTCTAAAGGAGACCGACACGTTGCGCACCGTGATTCACTGTATGCTGGACACCAAGGGGGCGACCTTGCCGGTGGTGGACGAGGCGGGCAGGCTGACCGGAGTGTTTACCCGCACCATGCTGTATCGCCTGCTGCTCGCCGACTGTCCGTTGGATACCCCGATTACCGGCCACGTCAAGCGAGAGGTCACCTGGATTTTGGAAAGCACGCCGTTTGAGGAGACGGTGAAGCTGGTGCAAACCAGCCATGTCGGAACCGGCATCGTCGTTGACGAAGAGCACCGGGTGCGCGGCCTGTTTACCAAGAAAGACATGATCTCCTACCTGTTGCGGACGACGGCACGGTTGCGCGAGAAGCTGGACACGGCCGGGCGGCAGGTGGCACATGTCCGCCCGCCGACGGGCAACCATCATCCGGTGAGATACACCTGGGACGACATCATTACGCGAGATCCGCTGATGGAGCGGTTGAAACGAACAGCCCGACAAGCGGCCAAAGGCAGTTCGACGATCATGCTGCGCGGCGATTCGGGCACCGGCAAGGAACTGTTCGCCCACGCGATTCACGCGTCCAGCGCGCGCGGGCACGGGCCGTTGGTCACCGTCAACTGTGCGGCCATTCCCGAATCCTTGCTGGAGTCGGAATTTTTCGGCTATGCGCCCGGCGCGTTTACGGGAGCCGAACGGCGCGGCAAGCCGGGAAAGTTGGAACTGGCCAGCGGCGGCACGTTGTTTCTCGACGAAATCGGCGACATGTCGCCCCGTTTACAGGTGAAACTGTTGCGGGTGCTGGAAGAGAAGGCGTTTTATCGGGTGGGCGGCACCGAGCGGATCGAGGTGGACGTCCGGATCATCGCCGCCACCAACCGCCCGTTGGAACGTCTGGTCGCCGACGGCGCGTTTCGCGAAGATCTGTTTTACCGATTGAACGTGATTTCGCTCGACATCCCGCCCTTGCGCAACCGGCCCGGCGACATCCTGCCCCTGGCCGAACACTTCATCCACGAGTTTAATCGGCAGCTTGGGACAAACATCACCGGCATCGCCCCGCAAGCGCGGGCGATCCTGGAGCGGTACCGCTGGCCGGGCAATGTGCGCGAGTTGCGCAACGTCCTGGAGCGGGCGATGGCGTTCGCCGACACCGCTCTGATTCAGCCCGCCGATCTGCCCGCCTCCATGCTGGGCCCCATGGAGGCGAGCCCGTCAACCAGATTTCCGTCACCGCCCGCACCTTCACAGCCACACACCTTGACAACGGCCAGACGGGAGAGCGAACGGGAGGTACTGGCCCAGGCGCTTGCGCAGGCGAACGGCAACAAGAGCAGAGCGGCGCGCGCTCTTGGGATCAGCCGATCTACCTTATACGAAAAATTGAAAACATACGGAATGGGATAACTGTCCGACCAGTCCGATACATGTCCGGTTTTCCGGACATTTTTTTGTTTGCTTTGTCTGACAGTCTGGCTGAAAGCAGTGAACAAACAGCGGATGGTGGCGGGAGTCGTACCTGGCACACCTGTTGCAGGAGATATTGGTGAGAATCAGACGGGAAAAGGAGGGGACAGGATGACTGCCGGTTATCTGAAACAAGAGCACCACATGCTGCGCGAGGCCCTTCGCAAATTTCTCGGCAAGGAAGCGCGGCCGTACATCGACCAGTGGGAGCGTGAACGGATTATCCCGCGTTCGTTCTGGAAGCGCATGGGCGAACAGGGATACCTGTGCCCGGAAGTGGCGGAGTCGTACGGCGGGCTGAACGCCGATTTCGGCTACGCGGTCGTGATCGCCGAAGAGCTGGAAAAAGTGGCGTCCGGCCTGCTGGGCATCACCTTGCACAGCGAGATTGTCGTTCCGTACATCACCGCATACGGCAGCGAGGAGCAAAAGCGGCGCTGGTTGCCCGGCTGCATCAGCGGCGACCTCATCACCGCCATTGCCATGACCGAGCCGGGAACCGGTTCCGACCTGGCCGCGATCCAAACGACGGCCGTCCGCGACGGCGACACATACGTGCTCAACGGCCAGAAAACGTTTATCACCAACGGCATACACGCCGACCTGATCATCGTCGCCGTCAAGACCGATCCACAGGCGCGCCCGGCCCACAAAGGCATCAGCCTGATCGCCGTGGAAGCGGATGCGCCCGGCTTTTCCCGAGGCCGCAAGCTGGAGAAAGTCGGCTTGCACAGCCAGGATACGGCGGAGTTGTTTTTCAGCGACTGCCGTGTTCCTGCCGCCAACCTGATCGGCGAAGAGGGGGCGGGCTTTGGCTACCTGATGGAAAAGCTCCAGCAGGAGCGGCTGATGGTGGCGATCATGGCGCAGGTCTCGGCTGAAGAGATGTTTGCCCAAACGCTTGACTACGTCAAGTCTCGCCAGGCGTTCGGCAAACCGATCGGCGCGTTTCAGCACACCCAGTTTTGCATGGCCGAGATGGCGACGGAGATCGCCTTGGGCCGCGCGTTTGTCGATCAATTGATCGTCCGGCACATGGCCGGGGAAGATGTGGTCAGCCAAGTGTCGATGGCCAAGTGGTGGGTGACGGAGATGGCCAAACGGGTCGCCGGTCAGTGCATGCAGTTGCACGGCGGGTACGGATACATGGAGGAGTATCCGGTCGCGAGGCGCTATCGCGACATCCCCGTGGCGGCGATTTATGCGGGCACCAACGAAATCATGAAAACGATCATCGCCAAACAACTCGGTTTGTAAGAAGAGGGGAGGAAACAACGAATGACAATCGAACGCACCGCCGTAATCGGCGCTGGACTGATGGGATCTGGCATCGCCCAGGCGATCGCCCAGAGCGGAGTTGTGACCACACTGTACGACATTTCCGAACAAGCGCTCGCAGGCGCGATGCAAGCCATCCAAAAAAGCCTGGCCCGGTTCGTCAAGGCGGGCCATCTCACACAGGCACAGGCTGAAGAGACGATCGGCCGTATCACCGTCTGCCGCGATCTGGCAGACGCCTGCCGAGACGCGCACCTGGTGATCGAGGCCGTTCCGGAGAGTCTGGCGTTGAAGCAGGACGTGTTCCGGGCGTTGGACGCAGCCAGTTCCGCTTCGGCCATCCTCGCCACCAACACGTCGGAGTTGAGCGTGGCCGCCATCGCCTCGGCCACTTCCCGGCCGCAGCAGGTGCTGGGGATGCACTGGTTCAATCCGGCGCCGGTGATGCGGCTGATCGAGCTGGTGCGCGCTGTCGACACGTCGGAAGAAACGCTTCGCAAAGTTGAGGCGTTCTCCCGCGCGATTGGCAAGGAAACCGTGATCGTCCGTGACGCGCAGGGGTTTGTCACCACCCGCGCGCTGGCTGCGCACATGCTGGAGGGGATGCGCATTTACGAGGAAGGCATCGCCTCGCGCGAAGACATCGACAAGGCCGTGCGGCTGGGGCTCAATTACCCGATGGGACCGCTGGAATTGGCCGATCTGGTCGGGCTCGACACGATGCTTCTGGCTTCGCGCGGACTGGTGGAGGCGTACGGAGACCGGTTCCGTCCGCCGCAGATCCTCTGCAAGCTGGTGGAGGCGGGCCACTACGGACGCAAAACCGGCTGCGGGTTTTACACATACGATACGACCCGATGAACAGAACCAGGAGGAATGACTATGCGAGAAGCTGTCATCGTCTCAGCCGTCCGCACGCCGGTCGGCAAACGCAAGGGCGTGTTTCGCCAGATCCATCCCGTCACGCTGGCGGCCTTTGTGCTGGACGAAGTCGTCCGGCGCGCCGGGCTGGACAAGGCGCTGGTGGAAGACATTGTGATGGGGTGCGTCACCCCCGTCGGGGAACAAGGGTACAACATCGGTCGCCTCGCTGCGCTTGCGGCCGGTTTTCCCGTCGAGGTGCCGGCAGTCACCATCAATCGCATGTGCGGCTCCGGCCAGCAGGCCATCCACTTCGCGGTACAGGAGGTGAAATCGGGGGACATGGACATCGCGATCGCCGCTGGCGTGGAGAGCATGACCCGCGTCCCGATGCTTAGCGACGGCAACGAACAGACGATTCCGCCAGAGTTGGCCACCCGCTACCGCTTCGTGCACCAGGGCGTCTCCGCCGAACTGATCGCCGAAAAGTACAAAATCACCCGGCAGGAGATCAACCGCTACTCGCTGGAGAGTCACCACCGTGCCCTTCGCGCCCAGGCGGAAGGACGCTTCGACCGCGAAATCGTGCCGATCCCTGGACACGACGAAGCGGGCGGCGATATCCTTGTGAGCCGCGACGAAGGCCCCCGCCAAGACACATCTTTAGAACGGCTGGAGGCGCTGCCCCCCGTGTTCCGCGAAAACGGGATGATTACCGCCGGAAACGCAAGCCAGATGAGCGACGGCGCCGCCGCTGTCCTGGTGATGGAACGCCAGACCGCCGAACGGCTCGGCATCAGACCGCGCGCACGCATCGTCAGTCAGGCGGTGGTCGGTTCGGACCCCACCTACATGCTGGACGGCGTGATCCCGGCGACGCGCAAGGCGTTGCGAAAAGCCGACCTCACGCTGGAGCAGATCGACCTGTTTGAAATAAACGAAGCGTTCGCCCCGGTCGTGCTCGCCTGGCAAAAGACGCTGGGCGTCGATCTGGACAAAGTCAACGTAAACGGCGGCGCCTTCGCGCTCGGCCATCCGCTGGGAGCGACCGGCGCCAAACTGATGACCACACTGTTGCACGAGTTGGAGCGGACAGGCGGCCGCTACGGTCTCATGACCATCTGCATCGGACACGGGATGGCGACCGCTACGATCATCGAACGGCTCGACTGACCCGGCCACAGCCCCATATCTTTGCCGAACAACCGCGTCCATCCTGCACAGGGCGACGCGGTTTATTTATGTAATTATAGCAACTTGACAAAAGTAAGTTGATGCCGTATGATATTCGCACCATCTCTACCTGTCAGAGACGAAACACTCTTCAAAGGAGGCATCACCATGTTTCAGATCATCCGCTCAGAAGAACGTTACACGGCCCGCCACGATTGGCTGACCAGCCGTTTCAGTTTTTCCTTTGCCGAATACTACGACCCGAACAATCGCCAGTTTGGCGCCCTGCGGGTGTTTAACGACGACGTCATCCAGCCGGGGACAGGGTTCGACATGCACCCGCACGCTGATATGGAGATCATGACCTACGTCATCGCAGGCGAACTGGAGCACCGCGACAGTCTCGGCAACCGGGGAGTGATCCGCGCTGGCGAAGTGCAGCGAATGACGGCAGGTACCGGGATATATCACGCCGAGTACAACGCTTCCGACAAGGAGCCGCTGCACCTGTTGCAAATCTGGTTCTTGCCCAATCAGCGAGGCCTGACCCCGTCCTGGGAACAGAAGCATTTCTCCAAAGAACAACAACGGAATCAATGGTTGCCTGTTGTCTCCGGTCACGGCGCGGGTGACGCGCTCCGCATTCATCAGGACGTGACGGTTTACCTGTCCCGGCTGGACGCCGACAGAGAATTGTCCTACCAGCAGGCACCCGGCCGACGGATGTACCTGTTTGTGATCGACGGCACCATCACCGTGAATGGCGGCGAACAGATGGGCAAAGGGGATACCGCCCGCATTACCGATCTGACGCAACTGTCGGTGCACGCCGCCGATGGAGCCGAGCTGATTTTGATGGATTTGGCGTAAAGGCCGGTCTGATCTCACACCCGAACGGCCCCCCTCTGGTCTTTGCAGCCCGGGGGAGGGGCCGTTCGGGTGTTTTCTTCTGTTTGACATTTTTTAATTTTACAAGAAGATTGAATAATGAATTGCTGGGGAAGAAGGGATAAAGAAACCGTCTAAAAGAAGGGGAGTGGGTGGTGAGGTTTATGAAAATATATATCAGTTTTTTTCTAAGCACAAGTATTGCAAGCTACATACTAACATGGTTTATTAATAAATATGCTCCACTACCTTCTTTTTTATCTGTTTTTATCGTGAACTATCTACTCTACACGATCATTACGTTTTTGCCGCAGTATGTACTCATAAAGCACTCTTACAGAAAGCGGCCACTTATTTTGTTATGGTTTCATATCGGCTTTCTTGCCTGGTTTTATGTGAATGGAATCATACATAACCTGATGAACATTGCCCCGTAGATCGAAGGCAAACCGAGCTGAGTCGGTATATCTCGGCAAAATCCAACGATCAGTTGACGCAGAGGACGATAGAATTGGCCTTCAAAGCGATTTTACTGTTTTTGGAACTCTATCTTCGACAATGAATCGCTTCATGTTATTCCATGCCAAAAGGAGAGGTATATTTGTGGCTAGGAAAATAACGAACGATCCTAAGATACTGGCAGGTTTCATGTCGTTGGTGATGGGTGCGGGTTTAACGACAGGTTATGTTCCGCCAGCTAATGCAGCCATGTGGAAAATAACAGATTTTGCCGACATGACCAATCAGAATGAATGGTACTACTGCTGGATTTGACGCGACAGCGCCGTTGACTCGCGCTGAAGCTGTCCAATTCCTCAAAACGATTGCCGATAAAGTTGCTGACTTATCAATGCGTCACCGCGCTCCAAGTCAACAAACCAACCCGAATGTTTCGAAGTATAAAACCCAAACCCCTCAACCAAAACCACCGGTGCAACAACCGCAAACGGGGTATAGGGTTCCGTCAATAGAAGAAATTAAAACGGTGTTTGATATTCAGGGGTATGAAGTGTCCGATGATGGTAATACGGCTAACGGGTTTATTGTATATAAAAATAATAGTCACGCATTGACTGTAGTTGTTAAAGGTTCGTTTACCCAGTTTAGCGCTGATATGAGTTCTCTACACAAAAATCCAGAATTACCGATGTTAGTACAACAAGTTGTGGCGCTTTATGGGTTGCCTTCTGATTCAGTTGCTTATGATATTAATGTAGGTAAAGATAAAGCTCTTACTAAGAAGTATGGTAATTATACTGTAAGTGTTAGAACTATTGGTATAACTACTTCATTTATTATTAGAAAGTAAAAGTAAGGGTGACTTCTCATGCAGCTACGATGCCGACAGGGTATAAACGTAAGGGGTTTCCAGTGTTTTCCTGAAACCTTCGACGGTATTGTTTTTCAGAAGGAGGTGTTTTCAGTGCCCTTTGCCCATATTGAGTCCGATAATATATATTATGTTAACTAAAAAAGGGCGTGTTTGACCAATAACTGACTGCTGGTATCGCTGATTGCCGCCAACGTAAACGCATCAAAAGAAATCGACAGCCAAATCCAACCCGGATTGGCTGTCGATTTGGTATGAACAAGGGCCATTCCGCCTGAAAAAGCCCTTCAGGTTCGCTCAAACCGCCTGCAGTGCTTGCAGCACATCCGCTTTCAAGTCATCGATATGCTCAATGCCGACCGAGAAGCGCACGAAATTGGACGGAATCCCGGCGACCCGCATTTGCTCCTCGGTCATCACTCCTTCCCACATCGCTGCTGTGTGCACCACCAGTGAATCGACCCCGCCCAGGCTGACTGCGTTTAGCGACAGTTTCAGCGCGGAAACGAAGCGCTGCGTCTCTTCATAACCGCCCTTGATGGCAAAAGCGATCATTGCCCCGA
This sequence comes from Paenibacillaceae bacterium, assembly GCA_041920505.1. Lineage (GTDB taxonomy): Bacteria > Bacillota > Bacilli > Brevibacillales > Brevibacillaceae > JBHGXV01. The sequence goes on along the minus strand of JBHGXV010000045.1, from coordinate 15,377 downwards.
AACCGCGCATCTGGCGTTTCGCCAATTCATGTTGCGGATGGCTGGGAAGGCCCGGGTAATACACCCGCTCGATCTGGGGCTGTGCCTCCAGAAACTCGGCCAGGGCAAGGGCGTTGGCGTTGATGCGTTCGATCCGGATCGGAAGCGTACGCAGACCGCGCAACAGCAGCCACGCGTCCATCGGAGAAAGGACCGAACCGATGGAAATGTGCGTGTGCCAAATACGCTCGGCTAGTTCCTCGCTGGTGCAGATAACGCCCGCAGTCAAATCATGGTGTCCGCCTAAATATTTGGTTGCGCTATGAACAACCACATCCACCCCCAGATCATGCGGACGCTGATTGATCGGCGACGCAAACGTGTTGTCGGCTACGACGATGATGCCGCGCGGGCGGGCCAACGCCACCACGGCGGCCAGATCGGTCAACACCAAAGTCGGATTGGCGGGCGTCTCCACCATGATGAGTTTGGTATTAGGCCGGATGGCTTTTGCAAAGGCTGAAACGTCCGCTTGTTCGACGATGGTCACCTCGACACCAAATCGAGGAAGCATCTCGTCCATGATCTTGGCGGTACTCATATAATGCCGCGTCTGTGCGATCACATGGTCGCCTGCGCTGACCAGCGCGAGAAGGGTCGTAGCAATCGCCCCCATCCCGGAGCCGGTTACCAGTGCGGTTTCAGTGCCTTCAAGTTCAGCCATAATCTTCTTTACGCGCTCATGAACAGGATTGCCGTAACGCGTGTAATATCGGGGATGGCGGGGAGTTCCAGCCATATCCGCGAATTCGGCCGCATTTTGCGCACGGAACGTGGACGTGTAATAAATCGCTGGAGCTACCGTCCCGTCGTTGGTCACCCAGTCATCAGCGTGTATGGCTAAGGTTTCGTCCCGAAGTCCTTCAAGATTCAGCTCTTCATGATCACGTTTGTTCATGCTCCATCTCCTCTTCTCTTTCTATATGATCCCTAAGCGCGAGATTGCGAAATCCGTTGAAAATAATCCAGGATCCCCATCGAAGACACGTACAGGTCCAATTGAAGAACTTGATATACCGGATGATCCGTCGGCACGTCACGCTCGGAAAGGTGGCTTTGGATGCGTTCCATTAATGCTTCTGCCAATTGCGTGATCCCCATGCCTTGGTCAAAGCATTTCCGGCCGCATTCCACAAACGTCTCCAGCCACGATTCGATACTGTCCAAACAACCAATTTCCGCAGTTCCTCCATAATGGCCGAAATAGATTTTGTCGGGATTCAGCCCGCGAATCTTTTCTATCGATTGTTTCATCGCGTCTGGATGGAATTGATTTGGAGATGTCGTAGGAAGGTAAAAAATAAATCCGCAATCTTCTGTCTGGACGTACTGGATGCCCGCCGTATCTCCGGTAAACACGCCGCGGCTTTGGCTGTCAAAGATGCTGAAGTGGTGGTTGGCATGGCCGGGTGTATCGAAAAATTGCAGGATCCGGTTGGGGCCGATGGGCAACGTCTCCCCGTCTGCCATGATTCGTACCCTCTCTTCCGGAACCGGCACGATCGGGTCAAACAGTTCATCAAAACGTTCACCGTATACCGCCCTGGCACCCCGGATCAGTTTCTCCGGATTGACAAGATGGTAGGCTCCTTTCGGGTGGACGATGAGTTGGGCGTTCGGGCATTCCCGCAAAAGCAGCCCGGCTCCGCCTGCGTGATCAAGATGGATATGGGTCACAATCACATTCCGAATGTCATGAGGATGCAGCCCCAGTTGTCTGATTCCATTCAGCAAATGGCCGATGGACGGGCTTGGGCCTGTTTCAATAATGGTTGGTTGCTCCCCCATGATGACATAACTTCCCGTTCGCTTCGGCCATCCAAGGTCAAACAAGTCGATCAGGTACATATCGTTGTCCAAAGAAACAGGTGTGTTGACTTCCATTCGGATCACCCCGCATGTGTATTGTTGGTGGTGCATATTCCTTATTTTTATCCGAATGGTCTGTCTTTTCAAGAAATTATTTCAACAACCAATGATCGAGGGATCGGCAACGTCACAAAACAAGGGTAACGCGTCATGGCGTTACCCTTTCCTGCTTATACTTTTGCAATTCATCCATTTGGTGCCTGATGCATGCAAACAGTGTTGAGTCTTGAGAAATACCGGTATAATCGTCAAAATGCTAGTTGACAATTTTATAGTAGGGCTCCTTCCCAAAAAGAAAAACCTTGCACACGCCTAAACAGCATGTCAAGGTTTGAACCGAAACGTATCATCCTGCTAGCCATGCAGACTCCCCTCCAACCGGGCACGAGGACGGTGCGGACCGACTGGAATCTGGATGAGGCTGGTCGTTCGTTGCGGACCTAACTGGTACAGCTCGTCAGCCGAGTTGGCATCAAATCCGAGGAGCGCGTGTCCTCCCCACCCGATCGCTGACGCTGCCAACAGTATTCGTTGCACGAGCATACCGGCTTCCATCTGTTGGATGCGATACCCTCTGTACCCCAGCGCTGCTTTCAGATGATCCCTGTCCCCAGCCACATGCAGGCACAGCGGCACTTGAAACAGATTGACATTGTCCAGTGACATCCCCTGTTGCAACCACTGCCGATGATCTCCCGGACGGATCGGATACAAGGCGTGGGCGTCGCTGTCATAACGGTAAGCTCCATCCGGGACGCCTTCAACGTGATACACACAACCATACAGGAAAACGCGGGCCTCGTGATTCTCATCCGCTTCATCCAGATCATTGCGATAAGAAAAGGAAGTCGTTGCTTCCCGCAAGAAAGCGGCAAGTTGCTCTCGGCTGATCTTGCGCAACAGAAAATCTCCCTCCGGTGAATACCGTCTTCGGCAAGCGGCATAAAAATCATACGGTATGCGGTTCACTTGGGGGAAAACCACCGCATCGTCCGCACAGCTTGCGGCCTTTTCGCTCTTTTCTTTCCCGATCTGTCGAAATGCTTGCGGCGACTCAAGCATGGAAGCTTCGTTCATGTGTATCAGCAGTGGATAACGACTACCTGTGTGCGATCGGGCGATGGGCCGATGGTGAACCGGCGGCAATTCCAGGCGCAATTCGTCAGCTGACACACGCAACTCTCTGTCCTGTTGGCAAGCAAACCAGACCGTTGACGGATCTACTGAAAGCGGAATCACGGCGTACACGCTTTCCTCCGCTTCGGATACCCCCAACAGATGGTTGACGGCACGATCCAGAAACTGAAAGTAAACCCCGGTTGCGAATCCGATTCGTTTGGCCACTTCCAGCAATTGCCCAATCAACACGCCCGCATCCATCCCTTGCAGACGGTAGGCGAAATTATTTTATTTAAAAAAATTTTTCAAAAACATCGTCGACACAAAAACGGCGCCGAAACACGAATGCACGTCACAGCGATTGCCAAGAGCCCGCGCAAGATAGGAATCGAAATTGCCCTCCCGCAACAAAACCAGGCGGTGGTGGGCAACATCATAATGGTACACCCCGACGGGTACGTCGGCCATCTTCAGATACACGTATAATTCGCTTGGATACAACGCTCCACCGGAGGGAACAAAGCGCCGGTACGACTGCAGGGAGCCCGTTTCATATTCCCGGGACTTGGGGTCGAGGACCGTTTGGCTGACTTGATTAAGCCCGTAGACGTACCAAAGAAAACTTCCGATTTCGTCAAGGCCAGGGGTTGCGGCTGTCTCCCGTCTTTCCAAACGGAAGGGCACTTCCGGTGATAACGGAACCACAGGCAACCCACGGTAGAGCTTATATGCAAGCGGCGCGTTTTGCCAATCTACCTCCCAATCCAAAGGCCGCGTTTTCTCCGTGTCAAAATGCAGATTGTGCAAGAATGCATCCAGACTCATCCTTCTCTCTCCTTGTCAAATGCTTATGGAAACGGATGCGGATGTGGGTTGAGCTCTTCTGGGGTAAGCGGCCGTTTGGCGTAACCAAGTTCAAACGGCACTCGCAACACCCTTTCCAGCCCTGTGAGGCGGGTCATGTGATGACCGAACGTCATCGGCAACATTCCCGGAATCAAGACTTTTACACAATACAGTCCGTTTCGCAGGATTTCCGGCGACGACTGGTCAACGACAATCACATCCAGGTTCAGTCGGCGGAATGTCTGGAGCATCTCCTTCAAATCCTCGGTCAGGTCCGCGTGTTTTGCCTTCTGCCTGAATTCCTCGTCAAACGTGCGCAACGGGCGGTGTTCATCAAGCAAAAAATGCAGCCGTTCTTCCGCTTCCGGCAAACTATAGAGCATGGAATGATCCTCCATTTTCTGCACCAGGAATGGATGGTCCAGCATTCTCAGATACTGTTCACGGTTTGCAGCAAATTTATTGTCAAGCGTCAGCAGCATCGCCGCCACTTCATGTAGCGAGCTTTTTACCGCCCGAATCGGGTCGGGATGTGCACCGCCTGCGCAGATCAGATTCACTCCGGTTTGTTTCCTGTTTTTCGCAATCGTCCACACGCTGGGAATCTCATGTTCCAAGGTCGCGTTGAACAAATAGATGTCAAAACCCGCCACGGCCTTGATCCGTTCCACCATCAACCGCACTTCCCGGTCGTTGGCGGAAAAGGGGTCAAGGCGCGGGAGAGGCAATTTCGCGTACCACGTCATCAAAAAGGCGTCACGCTCCACGACCTCCAGGATTCCATAAAAAATGGCTTCCTCTAAACTTCCGCCTAATGCGCATCCGTTGGACGTTTCGTAAACAAATCCGTGACCGCAGCCCAGGCTGTAATAGGCGAGCAGTTCTGGCACCAGGATGGGACGCTCCTGCAAAAACGAATACCCCCATACCCAATCGAGCGAACGATCAGGATCATACGGCGTTAGCGGAAAATCGGCACGCTCGTATTGTTCCTGCGTGTGCAGCCCTACCCGCACGGGATCGAGGGCGCGATCCGCCAGATTGCGGTAACTGTCGTGAACCACTGTCCGTTTGCCGCGAGGCGTCATCCCGCAGTACCGTTCCAATCCCTCCAATATCGCCGTCAACTCGCTTTCGGCATAGGAGTGGGTGCGGCCTGCCGTTGATTCATCGCCCGTAAACATCGGCAGATTGACACTCATATCGGCAAACGGCGATACCAGGTCACGCATTTTCCCGTTTAAAAAGCCGGTCCGGTAATCCAGGTAGTCTTTCACGAGGACGTCTTTCAACTCGTTCATGGAACGGCTACGGTAACTGTCGGGGTCACGTTTCGGATTGGGTCGTAGTGTAATCCGTGCCAAATCGGGTGAATCGTCAGGCAAATGACTGCAAATGGGACAGAGCGGGTCGGGCAGAAAGAAGTGGCGTGAGCAATTCAGCGTTCTAAGTTCGATGAAAAACACGGATGCTTCCACGCGGGTCTTTCCGCCTTGCAACACCCTGCTCGCTTCCTCCGCAAGCAGGTGTGCCGCCTGCAACAGTCCGGACCGCGACGCCCAGACGTCATGCGGGATGCCCCCCGCCTTCGCCAGCCATTGCTGGAGTTCCCACATCTCCCTGCGATCGCGTCCTCCCAGTAACTGGCGAAAGTCGGCGCATTGGGAGCACCCTGGTGTGCCGGGACGCACCAGGGGGCCTACCACCGCCTCTCCAAAAGCGACGAACCCTCGCAGCCAGGGGGTGCCTGTTGACTGCAAGCATTCTTCAGCTTCGAGATGAACCGAGGGTCGCCACGCATCGTGAAGCACCAATACCAACTCTGCTTCTGGGACTTTCGCCTTCCAATCGGCCTGGCGCATCACCCGGTATTGCGCGGATAATGCTTGGCACACGTAGTCCGCCAACAGCCCTTCGCCAACAATCGCCACGCCAGCGCTCAATCAGACCCCTCCTCTCGCAACAACACGCCAAACACGCCGGCCAGTTCTTCTCGCAAAAAGGATTCCACCGCCACATCCAGGACCAGGAGCCGCTTGCCGTTCTGTTTCAAGGTCTGCAGCGCGGCTTGCAACACCTCCGCCTGTTCCTCCTCGCACGCAGGAATCACCAGCTCGATTTGCTCCTTGTCTTCCAGCAAAACAGACGAGGCCGCGAATGCTTGTGACGAGCGGAATGCCGTTTGGTTTTGCGCCATCTGAAGCGCATGTTGCAACGCCGTGCGCAATGCCAGTGTCACATTGAGCCCTACGCCGCCAAACCAGGAGCCGCCCGTACCGACCCAAACCGTCGGGAAGCCGGTCACTTCCTCGCCCAGCCCGAGGATCACCTCTCCTTGCATCGTGGTTAAGGCCTGCAAATAAAACTGGCATGCTTCATCTTCTGCGTTGCGTACCCGCAACCGCCGCACAGTCGGCTTGTGAACCAACAGTCTGTTGTCGAGTTCTTTGGACAGCCAATTTTGCAACCCGCGCCGGACGCACTCAGCAACGGTTTCCCCCGCTCCCACTCCGATCCATTCATGGGATGGAATCGGCACGAGCGGACCGACCAATCGGGACACATACGATTCAATCCCCGCCAGGCCCGCTTCGCGACGGACCTGTTCATGTGTCAAACCTGAACAAACAATCTCCGGCAACAATTCCGCCGGTCCCTCTGACAGCGGATCGGCCACTTGGACACGGCACTGAGCCAACGGAAGCTGTTTCAAGTCTCCTTCGTCCCATGTGTGAAAAATTCCCGATTCCGCCGATGTAAGCATAGTGAAGTAAGAAAACAATCCGTTTGATTCCCTTCTGTCCGGGCGTTGTTGGAGTCGCCGTTCAAGATCATAAACCCACTCCACCGCCTTATGCTGGGCAATTTGCGGATGGGGCAAGAATGAATGCCAACTGCCTTCCATCGTCTCCAGATCAAGCAAGAAACAGGTGTGTTTCAGATCGGATTCAACCGCACCGGTCATGAACTTGAACAATTCAAACACGATCACATTGGCCAACATGGCGCCCGCCGTGGCCGAGAACGTGTGCGCCTGTGGATCTTTGATGAGCGCGGCCTGGTGCAAACGTCTCCACGCCGATTCCCAACACCCTTCCGCGTCCGGATGGACCAACGGACCTGCCAGACCCACCTGGTGTACACACAGGGCAGAAAGAAACACTTTGCCCTCCTCCCTAGAGGCCGCATGCAGCGCCCGCAGTTCCTCCACATTCCCTTCCGCTGACACGTATAAAACCGCATCAAACGGCTGCACCGCCTCCCTCCATGACCATCCGTCCTGTTTCTCTCGCGTGACTTCGTTAATGGCCACGTGAGGGTCCGTTTTGCGCATGTGCGCCGCCAGTTCCTCCACCCGTTGCCGATTGGTTGCCTGCGAGTCGGTCACCAGGATGTGGAAGGCAGGCAATCCAGACTCAAGCAACGCCCGCACCAGGGAAACAAGGAACGGGCCGGAGCCGACCGCCAATACGTTCGCTTGACGATACGTCTGAAAACGGTATGCGCCAGAATCACACAAATTATCCAGAAATTCAATCTGTTGGGCAAACTTGTTCAGCACGTCATCAGACAGTTGATGCGGACGATCTTGGCTTACATCACGGACAAAGCCATTCTGGTACAAACTTTCGGCAATTTCATACACCCTGGCCTGATATTCGTCAGGCAATCCTTCGGTCAATTCCGCCAACGTGTACTCTCCGTTAAACATCGGCAGCAGTTTTTCAACCCACTGATCGATCTGACTGCCTTCCATCCGAAAGGAGCCGATATTGTTGCGAAAATACACGTTGCCTTTTGGATCAGGGAGAAAAAACGTGTCACCTTTCACTTTCAACCGCATAGAAGGGATCAGTTTGGTCATGGCACGCCTCCTTGTCATTGAGCGTTTCTCGCTTACGACCGATCACTGTCAACGTAATCTTATGTACGACGCTTCGTCCCTCATGCCAGCTCTTTTTAATGGCAACCCCCCTGCCAGTCTGTGTTTCTGACGAAGCAGGGGGGCAGATTGATAACGAAACGAGGCTCAACGTGAACAACGAGCGCAACGGAAGAAACAGAACCCAATACAAAAACAACTGCATGAACAGCTACAACTGCATGAACAGCTACAACTACATGAACTACTGCAAGAACAGTTGCAGCGGCTGCATCGACTAGAGCAATTGCAGCGGGACCACTGAACCAGAAGGGCGTCGTTCTTGTTTTTATCGTTCCAAGGTGTCACTTCGCCGGCTTTGAACTCAGCGGCTTTCAACTTTTTCAGGTCTTTCTTGAATTCATCCATCCTTATCACCTCCGGTACTTGCCTTAAGCAGGTTTTGGGTCGGCATCGTAACCGCGAACGGGAGAGGTTTCTCGGCGAGTCTACAATACATGTATGAATCATCAATTGCCTTTGGTGACTGGTTCAAATGCATATTTGGTTTTTATCGTGATGGTTTGCCAAAAAAAATAGAGCGGGATAAACCGCTCCATTGCATTGTTCGATTGGGCACCTGTATCCTGTTTGGCCTGGTAAGCATATGCTACGATACACATTCTTGCGCGAGCAAAGAGAAAAAGCGCTGAGAGGCGATCGATTCATGTACGGTGTTCAACCCATTTCCCACCGATATGCTCCCCAGGATGGATGCGCTCCGTCCGGCCGACGTGTTCTGATGGTTACAGGTGAAGGGATCGTGTCTGTAGAACCGGACAGAGCGCTGATTACCGTAGGTGTGTTGACAGAAAATCAAGATCTCTCCCGTTCCCAGAGGGAAAATGCGCACATCATCACAAACGTAATCCGCTCTCTTACAGAACTTGGAATCCCCAGAGAGAACATCCAGACAGTGGAATACCGGATTCAGGCGCAATATGACTACGTGGACGGCAAACCAATCCTTCGCGGATATCAAACCACCCATCTGTTGCAAATTACGAACGAACAAATCACCCAAACTGGCAGAATCGTAGACACGGCGGTGGCGAATGGGGCTACGACGGTCTCTTCCATTCAATTCACACTGGCGCATCCCGCGTTTTTCTACAACCAGGCGTTAGAGCGGGCGCTAAAGAACAGCCAACAAAAGGCCGCAACCATTGCCCGCTCCCTGGGTGTGCCCCTTCATGTGATCCCGATAAAACTAACAGAAACAACCCGTACCCCTGCGCCCCCTTCTCCGATTGTTTTTTCCGAAAGAAGCGCGGCCACGCCGATTGAACCGGGCATGTTGCAGATACAAGCAAGCGTCAGTGCCCAGTATGTATATTGACATGTCCAGATGAAATCTCAGCGCAATGCCGACGGGTCCACCTTGGGCACCAGCCCTTCTTCTGCGGCGCGGTTGAGCAGGGCGGTTACGGCTGCATACCCTTCCTCGCCCAGATTGTAGCTGAAGTCGTTGACGTACAGACGGATATGCGCCTGGGCGACCTCGGGGTCCATCTCCTGAGCATGGCCCAGGACGTACTCCCGCGAGGCCTCGGGGTGTTCCCACGCGTATTGCACCGACGCGCGAATCCAGCCTGCGATCGACTCCAGATCCAACGACCGGCGGGCAATGATCGCCCCGAGCGGGATCGGCAGGTTGGTGTCGGCTTCCCACCAGCTTCCCAGGTCGGTCAGGAGGGCAAGTCCATAAGACGGATAGGTGAAACGCGCTTCGTGGATCACCAGACCGGCATCCACCTTGCCATCTCGCACCGCCGGCATGATTTCGTGAAACGGCATCACCACGATCTCGCCCACTCCCCCCGGCACGTGCCGCGCCGCCCACAGCCGGAACAACAGATAGGCCGTGGAACGCTCGCTGGGTACGGCCACCCGTCTGCCTGACAGTACCGACGGATCAGGCGTGCCGGATGTGCCGCCTTTGGTGAGGATGAGCGGGCCGCAGCCTCTGCCCAACGCGCCCCCGCACGGAAGTAGCGCATATTCGGACAGGACCCACGGCAGAGCCGCATACGAGATCTTGAGCACGTCCGGCCCGTCAGGTGTTACGGCCAGACCGTTGGTGATGTCAATGTCCGCGTAGGTCACGTCAAGTTTTGGCGCACCGGGAACAAGTCCGTGCACCCAGGCATGGAAAATGAACGTGTCGTTGGGGCAAGGGGAAAACGCAAGTCTCATACCAATACCTCCCGTAAAACTGAACTCGCTAACTCCAGCGTACGAAGTGCTTCCTCGATTCGCCACGCAGCCCGGTCACGCGGGCCGACCGCATTGGACACAGTGCGGATTTCCAGGACAGGTACGCCGCGAAGACGGGCAGCCATCGCCACGCCATATCCCTCCATCGCCTCGGCGGTCGCTCCCGCTACCCGCGCGGCCAGCTCTGTGGCGGTTGCTACGGTGCCGGTGACGGTGGATACGGTCAGCACGGTTCCGGTCGTGACCGGCAGTCCGGCTGCGCGCATCGCCTCGGTCACCCGGTTTACCAGGCGTGCGTCAACCGGAACGCGCGTGGAGCCGAACCCCAGCTCGTCCAGACTGCGGAACCCCTCGGGAGTCTGGACACCCAGGTCGGCGGCGACTATCTCGCTCGCCACGACGAGCGAGCCCACCTCCGCCCTCCCGACGAAGCCGCCCGCGATCCCGGCGCACACCGTCAACCCGTACGGCTTTTCTGCCAACGCCGCCGCTGTGCTCGCTGCCGCCGCTGCCGGGCCGACTCCTCCCACCCGTACGTCAAATCTCGGATCGCCCCGAAGCCCCCGTAAGACCGCGTCCCGCTCGGCCGAAACCGAAGTCATGACAAGAACACGCGTTCCGTCTTGCAACCGCGTGTCATCACAACCCATAGATCCTGTCACCCTACCATCTCCTTTTATCTGATTTGGGCAGGGACTCGCAATGGCGATATGGGAATATCCCTTCCTCAACGTTATCGTGAACCGCCAATTGTGTAAAGAGGGAGGACGCAACCGGCGCGGATCGCAACAGCGTCCTTAATCGTCACGGATGCGTCCGGTCTCTCTGCTTTCTTTGCGTGTGAGTTCGTACAGGCGGATTTGGCTGCGCACCGGCGGCTGATTGATCGGTTGAATGCGTCGGTATGTGCCGTCGGGTTGCAACTCCCGTGCCTTGACGTTGTCCGTCATCAGCACGGAGAGGATGTCCTTCACACGTTGTTTGCCCCTCTCCTCCAGGATGGGAAACAAAATCTCCACCCGTTCCTCCAAATTGCGCGTCATCCAATCCGCGCTTGACAAGAAGAGTTGCTCGTCGCCGCCGTTATGAAAATAGTAAATCCGGCTGTGCTCCAGGAAGCGGTCGACAATGCTCACCACCCGGATATTCTCGCTAATTTTGGGGATGCCCGGGCGCAGGCAGCAAATCCCCCGCACAAACAGATGGATGTGAACCCCTTTTTGCGACGCCGCGTACAACGCCTTGATCATCTCTTTGTCGGTCAGCGCGTTCATTTTGGCGATGATTTTGCCGGGATTCTCCGGCGTGGTTTTGGCGATTTCGTTTTCAATCAGGTCCAAAAAACGTTCCCGCAACTGGGTGGGGGCGATCGTCAGGCACTGAAACGCCGGTGTGTCGGAATACCCGGACAAAAAGTTAAACAGCACGGTGGCATCCTCGCCGATTTCCTGTCGCGAGGTGAACAAACCGAGGTCGGTATACAGCCTGGCCGTTTTTTCGTTGTAATTTCCGGTGCCAAGGTGCACGTACCTTTTGATGGCGTCCCCTTCTTGGCGCACGACCATGGCAATTTTGCCGTGTGTCTTCACGCCGACCAGCCCGTAGATGACGTGGCAACCCGCCTTTTCCAGCCGCTTCGCCCAGGCGATATTGTTTTCTTCGTCAAATCGGGCCTTTACTTCCACCAGCACCATCACTTGTTTGCCGTTTTCCGCCGCTTTGGCCAGAGCGGCGACGATCGGGGAGTTGGCGCTCACCCGATACAAGGTTTGTTTGATGGCCAGCACGTTGGGATCTTCGGCGGCTGCCGAGACGAAGTGGACAACCGGCTGGAACGACTCGTACGGATGATGCAGCAGGATATCTCTGCGCGATATGGCGGTGAAGATGTTGTTTTCGCCGGTAAATTCTTGCGAAAGTTGCGGGGGAAGCGGTTTGTTGCGCAGATGATCGTAGCCGGGCAGGTCGGCAAACTGCCGGAAAAACGTGACGTCCAGCGGACCGTCTAGCGCGTATGTATCCTCTTCTTCCAGTTCGAGCGCTTCTTGCAAATACGCCTTTACCTCCGGTTTCATCGATGTTTCGATCTCCAGCCGCACCGCCTGGCCCATGCGTCGCATCAGCAACTCCTTTTCGATCTCTTCAAGCAAATCGGCGGCTCCCTCTTCGTTCAGCGGCAGATCGGCGTCGCGCGTGATGCGAAACGAGTGAACGGAAGCAATGGCATATCCCGGGAACAACCAGGACAAGTTCCGTTTGATCAACTCTTCCAACAACATAGAGGTCAATGTATCGCCGCCGGAAGGCAACTGGATGAAGCGCGGCAACACGGACGGGACCTGCACCACCGCGAAATAGCGGCCGTTCCTTGACTCCCCGTTCTTGCTCAGTTGCACGGCCAGGTTCAAGCTCTTGTTCATCAACAGCGGAAATGGACGGCTGGAATCGATGGCCATCGGGGTGAGCACAGGAAACACACGTTCGTGAAAGAACGTGTCGGCATACGCGCGCTGCTTGTTGTCCAGTTCGTTTCCCTGCACGAATGTGATCCCTTCGGCCCGCAAAAGCGGAAAAATCGAAGCGGACAGATGGCGGTAGAGTCTTTGCACCAGTTCGTGCGTGCGCTGCCCAATGGCGGCGAGCTGCTCTTTGGGCGTCATCCCGGTTTTGTTGTCCGGCTTGCTCCGGTTTTCATTGACCCGATCTTTTAAATTGGCCACCCGCACCATGAAAAATTCGTCCAGATTCGAAGCGAAAATCGCGGCGAATTTCAACCGTTCAAACAACGGATTGTCAGGGTCGGCGGCTTCTTCGAGCACCCGTTCGTTAAACGCCAGCCAACTCAATTCCCGGTTGATAAAATACTGGGGGGCGTCGAGGTGAGCGGGAATCACAAGTGATGGTGGTTTCATCGGCTCTTCCTTCTTCACCGAAACAGTTTTGTAAACGAAACGAAAGAAAGCAGGTTCAGGTTAGACTCCTTCCCCTTTCGCTTTACCATTCCAAAAAATTCGTGGAGAAACCGTTCCCACTTTTTTCCGATTATGATTTTGTAGTCGGCGTTTTGACTCACCAGTCCAATACTGACCTGCAACGCTTCCCTGAGATGGGCAAACGCCTGTTGCAGATGGTAATCCACTTTTTGTCCATCCATGCGGTTCGCCTCCCTCAGTCACGACGACCTGATCTCCCGGTCGATCTGATGTTTCATCCGTTCAAACTGCGCTTCTGCCACGATGTCTTCCACTTCCTCTCGGATCCGTTTCCATTCAAAGCGGACCCCGGACCAAGCCCGCTTCCCCGCCTGCGCGGCCGCGCCAAGCGTTTCTTTGGCGATGGGCAAAAGGACGGTCGAGCCGACAACCAGGGCGGCTCCCACAATGATCCTTTCCGCAACTTTCATCGATTTGCTCCTCCTTTAGGCAGATTGCAATCTGGGAGTTGGGCCAACGGGAACAGGAGCGGCAGCCCCTGTCAACACCGCAATCAACGGCCTTGACAGGAGGCTGACCATGCCCCCGACGGCGAGGACTTGCACCAACTGGTGGAAATGCAGCGGGGCCGTATGGAACAGGCGGGCGAGTGCCGGAACGTATATCACCGACAGCAGGGCCAGCCAAGAAACCCCCAACGAACCAAGGAAAAATCTGTCCTTGATCCAATGGCGGAAATGTTGGCCGTTTTCTTGCCGCCAGGAGAAGGTTTGTATCAGTTGTCCGGCCACCAGGGAGGCAAACGCCATCGTCCGGGCAACAGGCAACGAAGCGCCCATGGCGATACTGGAGGCAAACAGCGCTAACGAACCCAGCCCAAGCACCAGCCCGCGCACCGCTACTTTTTTGTACAAATGGCTGTCGACAATCTCCTGTTTCTCCGTGACCAGTTTCTTGTTGCCGGGGTTTACCGCCAACACGGCGGCGGGCAACGCGTCTGTCAACAGATTCATCAACAGGATCTGAATCGGCAACAGCGGAATGGGCAATCCGGCGATGACCGCCAGGCTGCTGACCAAAATCTCGGCCAGATTGCCGGTCAACAGACAGCCAATTGCCTTGCGGATATTGCTGATGATGGTCCGTCCTTCTTTGACGCCGTCGAGGATGGAGTTGAAGTGATCCTCCTTGAGCACCATGTCGGCCGATTGTTTGGTGACTTCCGTGCCTGTCCTCCCCATGGCGATCCCGACATGGGCCGCTTTGATCGCCGGCGCGTCATTGACACCGTCGCCCGTCATGGCCACGATGTGTCCTGCCCGCCGGTACGCCTGGACGATTCGCAGTTTGTGTTCCGGGGTGACCCTGGCGAAGATGGAGACCTGATTCACCACGCTGACCAATTGTTGATCGTCCATCCAATCCAATTCCACCCCGCTGATGACGCGATCTCCCTCGCGAAACATTCCCAGTTTCTTGCCGATGGCGATGGCGGTAATAGGATGGTCGCCGGTAATCATCACCGGCTTTACCCCCAGGCGGAACGCTTCGGCGAGGACCTGCTCCACTTCCGGTTTTGGGGGGTCCATCATTCCCGCCATGCCGACGTAGATCAGCTCCTGTTCGATCGCATCCGAGTAGGAGGCTGCCCTGGGCAGCGGACGGTAGGCGAAACCAAGAACCCGCAGAGCCTGCGCGGCGTACTGTTCATTTTGGCGGAGGATCTGTTCCCGGACGTCGTCCGTCAGCGGGTAGACGTCGCCGTTCTTCTGATAAGACGAACATTTTTTCAGAATGGCTTCTATCGAACCTTTGGACATGAGGTAACAGGTTTCCGCTACCGCCTCTTCATCGCACACCACGCCCATCGTCTCCATCCAGGTGAACGAGATGAATTACTGGAAGGTCCGTACCTACCTGAAATCTCATTCACACCAGATTAATACAGCTTTCACTACGAGATAACTGGTTCGTCCAGAAATTTCGGTGATGCAGTAACAATCACAAGGTTAAGGCAACCAGTAACTACCTATAGCCTAAGCCCATTGAAGAGCCCGCCAATACTGGCTTGAGCCCTTTGGTGGGCTCTTCATCTTTAAAAATTCTTTTTATCCTCTTAAACAAAAAACCACTCTTAATAGAGTGGTTTTTTGCTCACATAAGCTCTCAACAAATGGTGAATTTGCTCTCGCATGAGCTGTTGTATCTCGCAGTTCAAGTATCTGTGGTGTTGAACTGTTGGTAATTATATATCAAGGTCGTCGAGTTCTGCAAGTTCCGCTCGTGTTTTTTTGGTATAGTCGGAACTATTGTCCACAGCTTCATCTGTTGCGTTGTCCACAGGAGTTGTTTCTGTGGATTGTTTTACAGGGGTAGTGGTATGTGAAGAAGCATCGTCACTGCTAACAGTTGCGCCTACACGACCATCATTA
>JBHGXV010000037.1:0-20797 GCA_041920505.1 Paenibacillaceae bacterium | reverse complement strand
AGGCGAATTGAGGAATATATCCAATTTTACAATCAAAGTCGACCACAACGAAAACTTAAGAAGCTGACGCCAGTTGAGTACCGACGTCAGCTTGCCGCTTAGGGTTTTTTTCAGTGTCTACAAAATGGGGTCTTGACCAGTGCGTCGGGGGGTTGTTTTTTTTTGCTGTCAGCCGGCGAAATAGCGCAGGTAGACATAGGCGTGCGCCATGATCACCGACAGGATCATCAATGGAAATGCCACTTTCATGAACCCGAGGAAGGAGATCGGATGGCCCTGTTTGGCCGCCATTCCGGCCGCGATCACGTTGGCGCTTGCGCCGATAATCGTGCCGTTGCCGCCAAGGCAGGCGCCGAGCGCCAGACTCCACCACAGCGGTTGCAGATTCTCGATCCCCAGGCTGCCCATCTCCTTGATCAACGGAATCATCGTGGCGACAAACGGGATGTTGTCGACGAAGGCGGACGCGATCGCGCTCAGCCACAAGACGAGCACCGAGGCGAGCATCGTGTCACCGCCGGTCCAGGCGATCGCCGCTTCCGCCAGCCGCGCGATGACGCCGGTCTCCATCAGTCCGGAGACGAGAGCGAACAGTCCGACAAAAAAGAAGATCGTCGTCCACTCCACATGGTGCAACGCCTCTTCCAGCAGGCGCTCCCCGGTGAAGAGGAGCAAGAGAAACGCTCCCGCCAGCGCCACGGTCGCCGATTCCAGATGCAGCACGCCGTGCAAGGCAAATCCGGCGAGCGTCAAGGCGAGGACAACGAGCGACTTTTTTAGCAAGGCGACGTCCGTGATCGCCTCATGTTCACAGAGGTTCATCAGCTCGGCTTTCTGTTCGGCGGTTGTCACCAGATCCTTGCGGTAGACTGCGTACAGACAGCCGAGTGTGACGATGAGGATCAACGCGGCGATCGGTCCCAAATGGACGAGAAAGGCGAGAAAATCCAGTTCCGGAACGGCGCTGCCGATCATGATGTTGGGCGGGTCGCCGATCAGTGTCGCGGTACCGCCGACATTGGAGGCGATCACTTCGCTGATCAGGTACGGAACCGGATTGACCCGAAGATGACGGGCGATGTCAAACGTGACCGGCACCATCAGCAGCACGGTCGTGACATTGTCCAGAAGAGCCGAGGCCGCAGCGGTGATCAAGGATAGCGCCAACAGGATGTTCAGCGGGTCGCCCTTGGCCGCCTTGGCCGCAAGGATCGCCAGGTAAGAGAACAGCCCGGTTTGGGCCGTCACGGAGACGATCATCATCATTCCGATCAAAAGCCCCAGCGTGTTGAAATCAATGTGGGCAATCGCCTCTTCCTGCGTCACCACCCCGAGCGCCACCATCAAAATGCCGCCAGCCATCGCCACAATCGTGCGGTGAATCTTTTCGCTGACAATGAAGGCATAGGTAATGAGAAACAGGGCGATGGCCATGTAGGCTTGACTGGTCATGACAAACTCCCTTCCGTATGATATTCCCGCTTCATTATACCATAAAAGAAAAAACGCCCCTGCCTCAAGCAGGGACGTCATGGCAATCGTTACAGTTCGATTTGTGTCACGCTGGTGATTTCGGAGAGTTCGCCCAACGTGTCGAGGAGTTCCGGAGAAAGCGGCTTGTCAACGGTCAGCATCATGATCGCGTCGCCGCCGATGTCGCGACGGCCCACCTGCATCGTGGCGATGTTGACATCGTTGGTGCCGAGTACGGTACCGACGCGGCCGATGACGCCGGGACGGTCGTTGTGGTGGATGAACAGCAGGTGCCCTTCGGGGGCGACGTCAATCGAGTAGTTGTCGATTTTGACGATACGCGCGCCGTAGCCGTTCAGAAGGGTACCGGCCACCGTGCGGGTTTGCAGGTTGGTCTTGAGCGTCAGCGTGAGCAGGTTGGTAAACCCTTTGTTTTGCGAAGACTTCTGTTCGACCACCGCGATGTCGCGCACTTTTGCCAGATGCGGCGCGTTGACGTAGTTGACTTCATCGCCCAGGCGGAACGAGAGCACCCCTTTGAGAATCGTCCGGGTGAGCGGCGAGGTGTCCACCTCGGCCAGTTCGCCGCTGTAGGTGATGGTAATCTCCTGCAGGGCGCCGACAGTCACCTGTGCCAGGAAGTTGCCCACCTTTTCGCCAAGAATGAAGTAGGGCTGCACTTTTTCCAGCACGTGCGCCGGAATCGACGGCAGGTTGACCGCGTTTTTGAACGGTTCGCCGCGCAACACCTTGAGCAGTTCCTCGGACACGTCGACCGCCACGTTTTCCTGCGCTTCCACGGTGGAGGCGCCGAGGTGCGGCGTCGTCACCACCTGCGGCAGTCCGATCAGCGGATTGTCCACCGGCGGCTCCTGCTCGAACACGTCCAGTGCCGCGCCGGCCACCTTGCCGGTGAGAATGGCCTCGTACAGCGCCTTTTCGTCAATGATGCCGCCGCGTGCGCAGTTGATGATGCGCACGCCGTCTTTCATCTTGGCAAACTCGCGCGAACTGATCAGATGGCGGGTTTCCTTGGTCAACGGCGTATGCACCGTGATGAAGTCGGCTTGGGCGAGGATGTCGTCGATCGTGCCGTTGATGATGCCCAGTTTTTGTGCCCGCTCTTCAGTCAGGTACGGATCGTAGCCGATCACTTTCATATTGAATGCCTTGGCCCGTTTCGCCACTTCCGAGCCGATGCGGCCCATGCCGATCACGCCGAGCGTCTTGTTGTTCAGTTCCACGCCCTGGAAGCTTTTGCGGTCCCAGACGCCGTCGTTCAGCGTTTTGTGCGCCTGCGGGATGTTGCGGGCCACCGCCATCAGCATGGCGAAGGAGTGCTCCGCCGTGGAGATGGTGTTGCCGTCCGGGGCGTTCAGCACGACGACCCCGGCCTGGGTGGCCGCCTGGATGTCAATGTTGTCGACGCCGACACCGGCACGGCCGACCGCTTTCAGCCGTTTGCCCGCGGCCAGCACATCTGCCGTCACTTGCGTCTGGCTGCGCACCAGAAGCGCGTCGTATTCGCCGATCACTTCCAACAGGCCGGACGGGGAGAGTTTGGTGTTTTGCACCACTTCGACGTCCGGCGCGTCGAGCAGTTTCTGAATTCCGAATTCGCTGAGCGGATCTGTGATGAGTACCTTAAACATGGTTGATGAGCACCTCCTGCGCTGCTTTCACGCCAGCGCCGAGCGTCACGTCGGCGCCGATTTGTTTGAGAGACATTTCGATGGCCGAGACGACGGTGATCACGTCGAGCGGTTCGCAGTACCCCATGTGGCCGATGCGGAAGATTTTGCCCTTCAGGTGTTGCTGGCCGCCGGCGACGATGACATTGTGTTTGGTGCGCAATACCTTGCGCAGCTCCTCCGCGTCAAACGCGCCTTTGGGATCAAGCGAGGTGACGGTGGGTGACGCGTATTCGTCAGCGGTCATCAACGGGATGTTCAACGCCCGCATCGCCGCGCGGGTCATGTCACGCATCCGTTCATGTCGCTTGTAGATGTTTTCGAGCCCTTCCTCCTCGATCATCGCGCAGACTTCCTCAAGACCGAACACCAGCGAGACAGCCGGCGTGTACGGCGTGGTTTTTTCCGCCAGGCTTTTGCGGTACGCCTTCAAATCCAGGTAAAAGGCGAGCGGCTTCACCGTTTCCATCACCTTCCAGGCGCGTTCGCTCGCGGCGAGGAAGGCCAGGCCCGTCGGCAGCATGAACGCCTTCTGCGAACCGGTGACGACGATGTCGACGCCCCACGCGTCCATCTCGCAGGGCACCGCGCCGAGGCAGCTGACCGCATCCACGATGAACAGGGCGTCGGTCTCTTCACGGACCACGCGGGCCAGTTCGCGGATCGGGTTCAGTACGCCGGTGGAGGTTTCGCAATAGGTGGCGAACACGGCCTTCACCTGCGGATGCTGCTTCAAAAACGGCCGCAGCGTTTCTGCCGTCACCGCGTCGCCCCAGGTGACGTCCAGACGATTCACCTTGATGCCGTAGCGGTCGCAAATTTTGGCGAAGCGGTCGCCAAACGCCCCGGTCACCAGCACGGCTACTTCCTCGCCCGGATGAACCGTGTTGACCACGCTCATCTCCAGCGCGCTGGTGCCGCTTCCGGTGATGATGTAGACGTCCTGGGCGGTGCCGAAGATCGGCTTCAGTTTTTCCGCCGTGCGGGCCAACAGTGCGGAGAACTGGCCGCTGCGGTGGCCGATCATCGGGCGATTCATCGCTTGTTGCACGCGCGGCGGGATGGGAGTGGGGCCGGGGATGCGCAGAATCAATTTGTCTTCAAACATGGTTTCTCTACCTCCTGAAAAATTGGGTCAAAATGAAAAAACCTTTCGAACGCCCACTACGACTGTAGTGAGGGACGAAAGGTATGCTTCGCGGTACCACCCTCATTCGTTTTCTCTCTCGCGAAAGAAAACCTTGCCAGGTACGTGACCTGTGAGATAACGGATCAACCGAACAGACCTACTGCCGCCACGAACGCCGGGTTCGGCCTGACAACTCCGAAGTGCTTATCTGTACCGGGAACCACCGATTCGCAGCAACCATCGGCTCTCTGAGGGTTTCCGCGCCGTACAGCGTCTCTTCATCATCGTTATTCGACCATATGTTTTTCTATGACTTGTCAATACTGTACCACGGCCCAAAATCGGCGTCAAGAGAGAAAACAGTAAAAACAGGAACGTTATCGATAAAATTTTACTTTTTGTTCGTGATTAAAAGCGTTTTCGATGGTTTGGTCAGGTTGATTTTCGGTATTCCCGACCGTTCGTGTGTCAGTTTATGGCGAGAGGTGGGGGACAGGGGGATGAAAGCGCGTAAAACACGAACAAGCACGGAACGGTGTCCGTGCTTGTTGACGCGTGGGCAATAGAATATGTAGAAGCGCTTACTTGCTTTCCTTGTAGCGGGCGATGCACTCGTCGATGAGGGACGCCGCTTTTTCCGGTCCTTCCCAGCCTTCGATCTTGGTGGCTTTGTTTTCCAGGTCTTTGTAGCGCTCGAAGAAGTGAGCGATTTCTTTCAGGACGTGCGGCGCGACATCGTCCAACGAATGAACGTTGTCGAAGCGCGGATCGTCTACCGGCACGCCGAGCAGTTTTTCATCCTGTCCTTTGTCGTCGGACATGATCAGGACACCGATGACGCGGGTGGAGATGACGCACCCCGGGAAGGTCGGGAAGGTGGTCAACACGAGGATGTCAAGCGGATCGCCGTCGAGCGCCAGCGTTTTGTCCAGATAGCCGTACTCGGTCGGATAGTGCATCGGGGAGTAGAGAACGCGGTCGAGACGGAAAACGCCCGCTTCCTTGTCGAATTCGTATTTGTTTTGGCTGCCGCGCGGGATTTCGATAAAGGCGTCGACGACTTTGTTGGTGAATGCCATCGCGAAAATTCCTCCTTGCTATTGATTGGAAAATGAGACCTTATTCCATTATAACAAGAACCCGGAGCGAAGGAAAGTTCAGGTTTCGCCATGACAAACGTGAAAAAACCGCTCAATCGCCGAAGCGATGAGTGGTTTTTTGCGAATCGGATTACTCTTCAACTTTGATGGAGTCGGTCGGGCAACCGTCTGCGGCATCACGAACATCGTCCCAGAGGATGTCCGGGATTTCAGCGGTGTTCGTATTGTCGTCCAGTTTGTTGTAAGCGAGCCCTTCATCGTCGTAGTCAAATACGTCAGGAGCAGTTGCGCCGCAAGCTCCGCATGCGATACAGGTCTCTTTATCTACCCATGTTGTCATCGTCGTTTCACCTCCCGTACATGATGGTACGTCCACTGCCCATACTCATTTTATGCGTTGTTAACAGAGATTTCAAGAATGAATCCCATCTAAAAATGAACTTATTCTGTGAAGAGCGGGATTTCCGGTGCTTTCAGGTCCGGATATAGTTTGCCCCGAAGTTGCCGAAAATCTCCCTCGCGCACAGCGTCGGTGGCATACAGGGCGCGGACGGCGAACGGGATGTCTTTCCAACCGAGTGCGCCGGCCTGGTTGGACAACACGACCGCGTCGAGTCGGGCGGTCAAATCCTCCGGGTGAAACGCGGCCAACTGGTTTTGCCGGTACATGTACTCGGCTGACAGGTAGTTGCGGTAATGGAACGGATAGGAGCGCCACTGCGAGATCGGCAGGATCGCCGGCACTTCGCGGGGCATGGGTTTTTTGGTCACATGCATCTCTTCCCACAGGGCGATCGCCTTGTACAGGTCGGCCTGCGCCCGCAGCCAGCGTGTCCGAAACGGCCGCAACTGCTGTTCGACATCCGCCTCCGTCAACTTGGCGGCACTCTCTTTTTCGCCCAACAGGCGGTCCATTCCTTCTTCATACGCCTGCAAACTGGCCAGGTATTCTTGTTTGGCGTTCAGAAGCAGCGGGGAGGTGGTAGGAACCGCCCGTTTTTCCACTTCGGCCCGCTTGTCCTCGGCCAGCTTTTGCATCTCTTCGCTCGCGGCCAACTGGTCGCGCTTCGCTTTACCGGGAAGCGACGCCAGGTAGCGGAAGTGCTCGGCCTCAAACGACTTGAGCGGCTGGTAAATCGAGTAGTAGAAGGTGACGAAGTCCTGCTCCCGGTACGGCTTCAGTTCTTTTTGCAGCCGTTCCTTTTCCGCCTGTTCCGCCATCACCGCTTGCTCGTGCTGAATCTTGGACTTCATGACACTTGCTCCCAAAAAAAATCCGCCGACGAAGCAGGCAAGTGATATGATGATCATATACGCGACAAAGTAATCTGATTTGCTTAATCGATTGGCCATCCTCTTCCTCCGTCTGTTGATCGTTCTTTTTTGGAAAAATCATCCGCTGTGTCGGGGCTTCTCTCAGTATAACGCAAGTCCACTCGTCCCGTGAACAAGAAGGGGTAATCATGAAGGAACTGCAAGCAGAAGACCGTCGGTTTATGCAAACCATCGCGCTCGCAGGGCTTTTGCCGTTGGCTGGCGAGCGAACCGCGCAGGCGTTTTACTACGTGTTGAAAGGCAGAAAAGCCAACCAGACCTATCAAGACGTACATATGTACAAGCTCCATTCCTATTATCGGCTGTTTCCCTCGTTGACGAAAGAGCGTTGGGAAGAAATCGTCGGTTCGTTGGAGAACGCCGGGCTGATCCGGATGCGAACGCTTCTGGGCCAGTCGGGGAAGCGGACGTATGACGTGCATCCGCACGCGAAGGCAATCGTGGAGGAGGGGTGGTCGCGCTACCGGTTGGATTGGTGGCTCGAACCGCTGGACGGAATCCGCTGGGCGAGGCGGCTTACGGAGTGCTGGTTGCGGCTTAGGCTGATCGTCCAGACCGTATCCCACCTGTTGTCGGATCAACTCTCGTTTTACCCGGTGGTTCAAGAGAAAGCGGTGCAGGCCTGGGTGAAGCGGCAATTGCGGACAAAAGAGCAGAGGCTACGCTGGATGGACGGGCTGTCGGCCGAACTGTACGAACTTTTCGCGGACTTTCCGCAAGACGTGCAGCGGCTGATGGTCGAACAGTTGTCCGGTGCGGGACAGGCGGGGCTGACACGAGAACAGATCGCCTACCGGCTGAACGAGCCGCCCGCCTTGTTGCAGGTGAAGGAGCAGTGGGCGTTGACGGCGATGGGCAAGCGGCTTGACTCCCAGCCAGAGCGGTTCCCGCTGCTCGCCCGGCTGCTTACAGACGAGAGCGGGGCCGATACCCGGCTTACCGCGAGCGCCAGCGAGACGTACCGGCTTGTCCGCATGGGGCTTGACGCACAGCAGATCGCCGAGCGGCGCGGCTTGAAGCTGGGCACGGTGGAAGACCATTTGGTGGAGATCGCGCTGCATTGTCCGGAATGGGACGATTCCCGCTTTCTGAGCGACGAGGCCAAACGGGCGATTCTCGCCGCGAGCCGCCGATTGGCCACCAGGCGGCTTCGGCTGATCAAGGACGAACTGGGTGAGGCGTACAGCTACCTGCAAATCCGCCTGGCCCTGGCGCGAAAGGAGGAGATGGCTGTTGAACGCGTTACGTGAGCCGCTGGAACAGACGCTGATGCGTCATTTTGGCCACCAGACGTTTCGTCCTGGCCAGCGGGAGATCGTCGAACGGTTGCTTGTCGGCCGCAATGTGCTCGGCCTCATCGCCACCGGCGGGGGAAAGTCGCTTGCGTACCAACTGCCGTCGCTGTTGCTCCCCGGCGTGACGCTGGTGGTCTCGCCGCTGATTTCCCTGATGGTCGATCAGGTGCAAAAGCTTCGGCAAAAAGGCCGGCGTGACGTGGCCTACCTGAACAGCGCGTTGAGCGGCGCGGAGGCCAGGCAGGTGCTGGACGAACTGGTTCAGGGACGCTACAGGCTGTTGTACATCTCGCCGGAAAAGCTGATGCAGCCGCAGGTGTGCCGCCTAATCAGGCAGCGCGGCGTGTCGCTCGTTGCCGTCGACGAAGCCCACTGCATCTCGCAGTGGGGACACGATTTTCGCACCGATTACCTGCGGTTGCCGGACGTCGTCGCCGCGCTCGGTTCGCCACCGGTGCTGGCCGTGACCGCCACCGCGACACGCGCGGTGCGCGAGGAAATCTGCCGGCTCTTTTCCATCCGGCCCCAAGACGTGGTCGCCCAGCCGCTCAACCGGCCCAATCTGGCGTACGATCTCATCCCGGTCGCGTCGGAATCGGACAAACGGCAACGATTGCGGGAGATGCTTGACACCCTGCAAGGACCGGGGATTGTCTACTGCGGCACGCGTCAGGCGGTGGAGCAACTGGTGGCGGAGTGCCTCGCGTCCGGCGTCGAGCGGGTGTACGGCTATCACGGCGGGATGAGCGGCGTCGAGCGGGTGTTGATCCAGGAGCAGTTTTTGCGCGGCGAACTGGACGTGATCATCGCCACCAACGCCTTTGGCATGGGGATCGACAAGGCCGACATCCGGTTTGTCCTGCACTATCACCTGCCTTCCAGCGTGGAGGCGTACGTGCAGGAGGTGGGGCGGATCGGGCGGGACGGGCTGCCCGGTTACGCCTGCCTGTTCTACTCGCCGGAGGATGCGGCGATCCATCACCGCCTGCTTGCGAACGAATTTCCGGGACCAAGCGAGGTGGAGGGCTTCTTGCGTACGATTGGCCAGTTCGGCCAGACAGACGCGGAGATTTCCTATCTGGAGTTGCACGAGTGGGCCGGGGTCGGGGAGACGATGGCGCGCACGCTGTTTTTCTACGCCGAACAGGCCCGTCTGGTCGCCGACGTCGTCCAGACGAGGAACGGTTTTCGCTTCACCCGCAAGGCGCAGGAAGTCGCGGCTGTGCGATCGTGGATGTTGCGCGAGCTGGATCAGACCCGGCAGACGAAGCTGGCCAAGCTGAGGCAGATGCAGGAGTGGGCGGAAGGAAGCGGCTGTTTGCGCGCGGGGCTGGCCGCCTATTTTGACGAGAGCGAACCTGGCGAGTCGCTCGCCGATTGTTGCTGCCGATGCGGACTGAACCTGGAGCGGTACCGGGCAGAGCGCGTACGGGCGGCGTCATCCGAGGCGCCTCCCTGGGATTTGCGGCAAGCCTTGCGAAACCTGTTGCCGCCTCTTCGCGTCCAAAAGGAGGAAGATGTCTCGTGAGGAACAGGATGCGGCATCTGGACGAATACGTGCTGCGCATCAATTTGCTGCTCACGCAGGGGATCGTGCTGGCCGTCGCGGTTGTCGCCAGTCTCTTCATCCACTCCTTTGCCGGAACCGTCGCCTTGTTCGCCTATCCCGGAGCGAAGCCGATGGCGTGGGCCGTCGCCGTAGCCCTTTTCTTCGTTTCGCTGTCTCTGTGGATGGATCGCGCGCTACCCAAGCAGTGGGTGGACGACGGTGAGATCAACCGTCGCTTGTTTCACGGGTTGTCGCTCGCCCGGACCGCGTTGCTGTGCGTGCTGGTGGGCGTAAGCGAGGAATGGCTGTTTCGCGGCGTTTTGCAGCCAATGCTCGGCAATGG
Organism: Paenibacillaceae bacterium; assembly: GCA_041920505.1. Taxonomy (GTDB): domain Bacteria; phylum Bacillota; class Bacilli; order Brevibacillales; family Brevibacillaceae; genus JBHGXV01. The sequence goes on along the minus strand of JBHGXV010000037.1, from coordinate 10,882 downwards.
CTGGACCAGCCTCGTGTTTACGCTGATTCACTTCCGCTATCTGCGCAAGGCGGTTCTCGCGGCTACCGTCTTTGCCACCAGTTTTGTGCTGGGGTTCTTGTTTGACGCAAGCGGCAATCTGCTTGCGCCGATTCTTGCCCACAGCCTGATCGATTTTCTGCTCGCGCTGTCGATCCAACGGCGGTCTCGCCGTGAGACAGACGGCTGATGTAACCCGATGTGCGAAAGGAGGCGGTTTGTCATGCCACAATACCAAACGGATGGGGGATTGCCGCCGCGCTCTGCTCGTCAAGGCCGTCGCAAAGAGCGTCGCGGGCGCGCCTGGCGACAATTCGTCCTCGCGGTGATTGGCGTGTTGGCCTGCGGCACGCTCGTATACGCGTTGTTCGGACAAAACGACCATTCGGCCCCGCCAGCAGACGTGTCTCCCGCAAACCGGGAAAGCGCGCCGCAAGCAGGCCCGTCCAATAGCCGTTCAAGCGAACCGCCGCCGGTCGACGCGTCCCGGGATCGCGCCGCCGCGCCGCGTCCGGACGACACGTCCACGGCATCGCCCGCATCCGGCACCGATTCGGCGTCCGCGTCCAAACCTGTGACCGCAGACGCTCGCAAGACGATGTCGTCCCCGGCGACTGCCGTGTCCGCCAACAGCCCGGCGGTCGTTGTCCGCACCGACGCCAAGACCGAGGGGACTGCGCTTCCGACGCCGAAGACAAAGGTGGTGCGCCACGTGGTCAAACCGGGCGAGACGCTGTTTTCCCTGTCGCGCCGCTATTACGGACACAACCGCAGCGCCGAGCAGATCGCCCGCTACAACGGCATTGGCTTGAACGAGCCGCTGTCTGTCGGCAAGGTGCTGTACATCCCCGGCGTGCCGAATCAGGAATGAGGGAAAACCGAGAGCGGATTGGCATTTTTCTCTCGTGCTGCATATTCTAGTGTCGGGGTTGACGGAACGCGGAAAGGAGCAAGTTTGGCGTGTTGTCCCGCTTTTCAGAGCCGACAGCCCCGGTTTTCCTGGGAAAGCGCAGAAACTGACACACCTTTTCATTTTCCGCACCATTTCATCAGATCTTGTCGATTGCTGACCTTGGCATCCAGCGCACTCCTGGCTATATTCTTGTCCCGATTTGTGCTATATTATATGATAAGCAAATCGGCACCTTTACCCGTCTCAACGGTAAAGGAGTCGTTCCGTTCCCAAATTGTGAGAAACACGGGAGTGCGGAGAACCATTACAAGGAAACCTTCATACCTTGTAGTACGACTGGATGGCGAGGAGGGGACAGTCATGCGGGTAGAGCGCCTTGGTCAAGACAAGATACGGATCTTCTTAACGTTTGACGACCTGTCGGAACGAGGCATTGAAAAAGAAGACATGTGGCGTGACATTCCAAAAGTGCACGAACTGTTCAACGACATGATGGAACAGGCCTACCAGGAACTGGGTTTTGAAGTGTCCGGTCCGGTGGCCGTCGAGGTATTCGCCTTGCCAGCTCAGGGGATGGTTGTGATCGTTACACGCGGAAAAACAGACAGCAAAGTCGAGAAGGAAGAAGAGTACGACGAAGAAGTCTACGAGATGGAAGTGACGCTTGAAGAAAGCGACCTGATCATCTATTCGTTCCGGGACTTTGAACACATGGTAGAAGCCGCCCACCGGATCAACGCGATGCTGACCAACGGCGGCAGCGCCTACTTCTATCAAGGAAAATACTTCCTCGTCCTGGAGGAAGTTGATCTCGATCAAGATCGCTACCAAAAACTGATCGCGATTCTCTCTGAATACGGTGAAGCGACTCCGACGACTGTTTATGTGCTGGAGGAATACGGCAAAGTCGTGTTTGCTGACGACGCTGTCAAGGAAATCTGCCGTCGATTCGCATAATGCATATAGGAAAAGCACCTGCTTGAAAAACTCATGCCAGGTGCTTTTTTGCTACAGGAACGGCTTGGACGCACGAGTACGGGCTTACCGGGCTTACAGAACGCCCGCAAACAGGTCGCGCTCTTTGCCCTCCCAGGCGTATCCAGGAAGGCGGTGCCAGCGCAGGATAAAGAAATTGACCGGACGGACATGGCTGTAGTCGCCTCGGGTGATGCCGGGGAAGACACGTTCCACCGAGAGATGCTGGGTGCGGTGAGCCAACAGCGCCTGCGCCGCTGTCTCCACATAGGCCGGAGCGTGGATCTCCGTGGTAATGGCTTCGTACGGATCGGTGTAGATCCCCTTGCCGAACGAAAACGTCGATGGAAGCGTGCAATGGTACAGTTTTTGCACGGGCAGCTCGTCCAGCGGGTAGCGGGTGACGGCGGCGTCAGTGGCCTGCGAGATGGCGCGGTGGTCGGGATGGCCGGAGATGCCGTGGGGCGCAAACGTTACCACGACCTGCGGCTTGCGACGTCTGATGGCATCGGCAATCTGACCGGCCAGTGTCTCTAGCGGAACCGCCGACAGGCGCTTGTCCTCGTGCTCAAGCACCTCCACGTGGGAAATGCCGAGGATGCGGGCCGCTTCCCGCAACTCCTGCTCACGCACCATCGGCAATTCGGCGGGCGAACAGAGCGGCGGGTCGCCGGCTTTTCCCGCCTGGCCGCGAGTGGCGCACAACAGGGAAATGTCCGCGCCTTCTTCGCGCGCGTATTTGGCGATCGTCACCCCGGACGTGAAACTCTCGTCGTCGGGATGCGCAAACACAAACAGCATCCGGTTGTTGGACATGATGCAACCTCCTTGACACGACTCGCTCTTTTGCTTGACTATTATCGCATACCGAGCGGGGCCCTGCAGCATTTCTTCTGCAGTTTCCCAGCGGAAAGGAGCCAAACGCACATGGATGAAAAGAACAAGGAGACGCAAGGCGTAACCAAACGGTTCTCCTGGGAAGATTTGGACGAGTTGGCGACGCACTACGCCAAACAGATGACCCCGGACGCGCTCGGATATCTGGCGTCGCGGGGAATCGAGGAAAAGACCGTGGAACTTTTCCGCATCGGGTTTGAAACGCCGAAGATCGGCTTTCACGCGGGCAAAGGGATGCTGGGCGGTTACTTCAGCAACTGCATCATCTTTCCCGTCGTGGACGTTCACGGCAAAGTGGTCGATCTGGTGGGACGAACCATTGATGATCGGGAGCCCAAGTACCGCAGTTTGCTCGGTCGGGGGGACACCTTTTTCAACCATCCGGTGATCGCGGTGGCCGAGGACATCATTCTGGTGCGCAACGTGTTCGATGTCCTGTCGCTGGCGCAGGTGCAGCTTCCCGCCGTTTCGCTGCCCGACATGTCAGTGTTCAAGGAGCATCACGCCCAGGAGTTGAAGGGGAAGCGGGTGTTTGTCTGTTATCCCAATGACGACTCCGGCCGCCGCGAAAGCTTGCGCATCGCCGCCCTGTTGGAAGGCGTCGCCACCGAAGTGTACATGGTTCACCTGCCGGAAGGGGTGCGCGACGTCAACGATCTGTTCCTCCGCGCCAAACAACCGATGGAACTGTTTATGAGCTTATTAAACGATGCCGTTTCGGAAAACCTAAAGCTGCCATTGTTCCCGGACGCCCGTAGTTTAACCGTGTTTACCGAGGAATACGCGAAACGGCAAAAAGGCGTGTTGCACGGGATCCCCACCGGGTTTGCCGCCCTGGACGAGAAACTGGCGGGGGGATTAAGGGCGGGACTGTACCTGCTTGCGGGCAGCGTGTCCAGCGGCAAGTCGATGTTGTTGCGCCAAATCTCCGACCAGATCGCCAAAACGGGCACGCCGGTCGTCTACGTCTCCTGGGAGATGACCGGATACGAACTGTGGTGCCGCAGCATCGCCCGTCTTTTGCAAGTGCCGCCGCAAGACGTGCTCGCCGGCAAGGTGGAACTGGACAAAATCAGCGCGGCCACCCAGGCGTACGCCGAGATTGCCAAGCACATGTGGACGATCGAAGGAACCTTCCAGACCACCTTGGACGACATCGAAGAGATGATTTCCCGCATTATCCAGTCGGTCGGCAAAGCGCCGGTGATCGTGATCGACGATCTGTTTCGGACCGCGATCCGCGACCACAACGGCAATCTGGTGCACAACAACGAACCCATGGCGGCGTTCATGCTGCATCAGTGGTCGCGCAAATGGAGCACGCCGGTCGTGATGACCGTGCCGCAGCGGACGGCGGATGCGGTGCAACTGCATGCGCTCGTGGAAGCGGCGGTCGACACGATCTTTCACCTGCAAACAGAAAGTGATCCGTCTTGCGCGGCCAAGCAGATGGAGACAGTCTCGCTTACCCTTTTGAAAAACCGCAACGGAGCGCTCGGTTCGGTCAAGTTGTGCTTCCACAAAGAAAAAGCGGAATTTTCTTCTTCTCATCCCTGAGACAAGGGTGTATACTAAACGATGGATTACCGACATACTTTTCTGAGGTGGTAAAGAATGGGAAATCACGAAGTGGTAACCGGAAACGCTCACGAGAAGGAGAAACAGCAGGAGAGCCTGAACTTGCTGGTTTCTACCCAGACTGTCATCAAAGAGGCGCTCGAAAAGCTAGGTTACCCAGAGTCGATGTACGAACTGTTGAAGGAGCCGCTGCGTGTCCTCACGGTTCGCATCCCAGTTCGCATGGACAATGGCGAAGTGAAAGTGTTTACCGGGTATCGCGCCCAGCATAACGATGCCGTAGGCCCAACGAAAGGCGGCATACGCTTCCATCCCGAAGTTACTGAGGACGAAGTGAAAGCGCTTTCCATCTGGATGAGCCTGAAAGCCGGGATCGTCGATCTGCCGTACGGCGGCGGCAAGGGCGGCATCATTTGCGATCCGAGGGAGATGTCCTTCCGCGAACTGGAACGTTTGAGTCGCGGTTATGTTCGGGCGATCAGCCAACTGGTCGGTCCGACTAAAGATATTCCTGCACCCGACGTGTTTACCAACTCGCAGATCATGGCCTGGATGATGGACGAGTACAGCCGGATCCGCGAATTCGATTCGCCTGGCTTCATCACCGGCAAACCGATCGCCCTGGGCGGTTCGCACGGCCGTGAAACCGCCACCGCCAAAGGGGTGACGATCTGCATCCGCGAAGCGCTGAAACGCCGCGGCATCGACCTGAAAGGCGCGCGCGTGGTCGTGCAGGGCTTCGGCAACGCGGGCAGCTACCTGTCCAAGTTCATGCACGACGCCGGCGCGAAAGTGGTGGGCATCTCCGACGCGTACGGCGCGCTGTACGATCCGAACGGGCTGGACATCGATTACCTGCTGGACCGCCGCGATTCGTTCGGTACGGTGACCAAGCTGTTCACCAACACCATCACCAACAAGGAACTGCTGGAGCTGGAGTGCGACATTCTCGTGCCGGCGGCGATCGAAAACCAGATCACCGCAGCCAACGCGCACAATATCAAGGCCTCCATCGTCGTTGAGGCAGCGAACGGCCCGACCACCTTGGAAGCGACCAAGATTCTCACCGAGCGCGGCATCCTGCTCGTTCCCGACGTGTTGGCCAGCGCGGGCGGCGTAACGGTTTCCTACTTCGAATGGGTACAAAACAACCAAGGTTACTACTGGACCGAAGAAGAAGTCGAAGCCAAGCTGGAACAAGTGATGGTCAAAGCGTTCGAAAACGTCTATACCACCGCTCAGACACGCAAGGTCGACATGCGTCTCGCCGCCTACATGGTGGGGGTTCGCAAGATGGCGGAAGCGTCCCGTTTCCGTGGCTGGGTATAAAATCGGCTTCAGCCGCCGCGCGGCGGAAGTCATGGCTCACACGCCTTTGCCTGATGCAAAGGCGTTTTTTTGGTATCATGAGTCATTATTGGGAGTTGGAGGGATCTGGGTGTCGAATACAAAACGGATTTTCAATGTGAACACATTGCCGCAAGCATTCGTCGATCGCTTCGGCGATCACGCAAGCACGCTGTTTCTTGGCAAGCCGGCAGGCAGGAATATCGCGCATCAGTTTATCAACACCGGGCAGGAGATGCTGGAGATTTTGGATGTGGGCACAGTGGAAGAGGGAGACATCGTTTACTATCCGGACGAGGATGTGTATCTTTTGAGAAAAGAAAAGCTGGCCTTTTCCGGCGCAAGTTCCCTCACAGAGTGGGATACCGATCCCAATCAGTAAAAAACCTCTTTTGAACAGGACTCAAAAGAGGTTTTCGGCCACGGCGTTCAATGGTCAAACATCCCCTGCAATTCGGCGAAATCGCGGGTTTGCTGCAACGCCACCATCAATTTAAGCCGTGCCTTTTGGCCGTTGAGGCCGTTGGAGAAAATCATGCCCATCTGTTTCAGTTGCTTGCCGCCGCCTTCGTAGTCGTACACGTCCTGCACCTGTCCGTTAAAACAGCGGGAGACGACGACAATCGGGACGCCTTTGTCCAGCACCCGCTTGAGCAGAGGCACGACCGCAGGCGGCAGGTTGCCCAACCCCAGCGCTTCCACCACCAGACCGTCAATCGGCTGTTCCAGCAAAAACATGAGCCACTGCGGGTCCATTCCGGCCACCGCCTTGATCAGCGGCACGTTGGCGTCGGCGTGGGTGATCGGATAATACTCGCGGTCCAGCGGCGCGTGGTGGTAGTGCACCCCTTTTTTGCTGATCGTGCCGATCGGTCCATACTGCGGGGACTGGAACGTCGCCACGTTGCTGGTATGGGTCTTGGTGACGTGGCGGGCGGCGTGGATTTCATCGTTGAACACCACCAGCACCCCTTTGTTGCGGCTGAGCGGGTCAATGGCGGTGCGCACGGACGAAATCAGATTGACCGGTCCGTCCGCTCCCAGTTCGTTGCTGCTGCGCATCGCGCCGGTGACGACGACAGGTACGGTGACCGGCAGGGTGAGATCGAGGAAGTAGGCGGTCTCCTCCAGCGTGTCCGTCCCGTGGGTAATCACGATGCCGTCGTAGTGCGCCGTGCGGATTTGTTGCTCGATCAGCACCCGCAGGTCGTTCATCACGGCAGGGGTGATGTGCGGGCTGGGCAGGTTGAGATAGTTGCACATGGTCACGCTGGCGTACCGGTTGAGGAATGGCCGGATCTGGTCCACTGCCTGTTCGTCCATCGGCTTGACGCTCTCTGTCGTGGCGTCGACCGACATGGCGATCGTTCCGCCTGTATTGATGACAAGCACATTTTTCATAGCAAAGCCCTCACTTGTTGCGGGTTTTCAACAACCTATCCTTCATGGTACGATGAATGTTAGTCCATGTAAAGGAGCAATCCGTCAATGATTGCCTTGGTTGGCGCGGCATTGGCGCCCGGTATTGCCTTGCTCTGTTACTTTTACTTGCGGGACACGTTTCAGCCGGAACCCATCTCGATGGTGGTGCGAACGTTCATCTTCGGCGTACTGCTGGTGTTTCCGATCATGATGCTGCAACACGTCATCGACGCGGAGTGGCACCTGAACCAGCCGTGGTTTCAGGCCCTGGTCGCCTCGGCGCTCGTCGAGGAATTTTTCAAGTGGATGGTCGTCTACCACACCGCTTACAAGCACGTCGAGTTCGACGAACCGTACGACGGGATTGTCTACGCTGTGTCCGTCTCGCTCGGCTTCGCCACATTGGAAAACTTTTTCTATCTGATCATCAACGGGCTGGACATCGCTTTCTGGCGGGCCTTGTTGCCCGTGTCCAGCCACGCCCTTTTTGGATTGTGGAGCGGGTATTACTTCGGGCTCGGCAAGTTCTCCGCCGATTCCCGGACGAAGGGACGGCGACTGTGCCTCTCGTTCTTGCTGCCGGTCGGTTTGCACGGCATCTACAATCTGATCTTTCTGTCCTCGGCGTACTGGTTGTGGGCGATTCTGCCGTTCTTGCTTCTCTTGTGGTGGCGCGGCCTGAAAAAAGTGCGGCTCGCCCACGATTTCGGTTCTAAAAGATGGAGTGACCGCCCACAATAGAAGCGAGGAGGAGACTTCACGTGGCAAAAAACCGACGAGCGAAAGTGACGATTCGTTGCAACGTATGCGGAGAGCGGTTTACCCTGCGAGGTCGCCGGGGGCAGGGAGGCCGGATCGAAACCGGGTTCAAACAGTGTCTGTGCGACAACGACAAGCATTTCCACATCATCGACGAATCCGGACCTGTCCTGTAAAGATGAATACGCGAAACGGAAAGAACTGGTGCATGCCGGTTCTTTCTTTTTTTGCATAATCGACCATTCCGTCACTCACACTATGCCCAGAGCCAATCATTGATTTCAAGGAGGCGTTGCGGGTGGTCAAAGCTCGACGAACCAACCGGGCACAAGCTCCCGTGGCGGGTCTCGGTTGTGCGCCTGGCGTCGGATACATACCTTCTTCGCCGGGGTTCAACGGCGGGGGACGTACCGCGCAAGCCGGAGATGACCGCCGGATCGGATGGAGACCGAAAAGACCGCGGGTAGAACGCATCGGCACGCAGATGGATTGTCGGTAAAACCGTAAAGGAGGCAAGCTGATCATGATATATGGAGCCATAAGTCGCGTTCTGTTTCCCGTAGCGGCCGTTGCTCTCGTCGGTGCGGGGATGTGGGGGTACCAGGAACACAACGAGAAAAACTCGATCCTGATCAAGACAGAAAACCAGTATCAGCGGGCGTTTCACGATCTGAACTACCATATCGACAAACTGAACGACGAGCTGGGCAAGTCGGTGGTGGTCAACTCGCGCAAACAGATGACTCCGTGCCTGACCAACGTGTGGCGCCTGGCATACGCCGCCCAGTCGGATGTCGGCCAGCTTCCGTTGACACTGATCCCGTTTCACCACACGGAAGCGTTTCTCGCCAATGTGGCCGACTTTTCCTACCGGGTGGCCGTGCGTGACTTGAGCAAGCAGCCTCTGACACAAAAAGAGTACCAAACCTTAAAGCAGTTGTACGCCCACTCACGCGACATCCAGAAGGAATTGCGCAATGTCCAGACCAAGGTCCTGGACAAGCGGCTTCGCTGGATGGATGTGGAAATCGCGATCGCCGGTGACGAGAAGAAAACCGACAACACGATCATTGACGGCTTCCGCACGATCGACCACAAGGTGGAACAGTTCTCGGATCTGGACTGGGGACCCAGCGTCAAGAACCGGGAGCAGAAAAAACAGTTGCGGATCAAGGGGCTTGACGGCAAGAAAATTACCAAAGAGGAAGCGGCCAACACGGCCCAACGCTTCGTCGGCGTCACCGGCAAAAACCTCTCCGTCGAAGTGGATGAAAACGGCAAGGCAGAGCAGTACAGCGCATACAGTGTTCGCCTGTACGACAAGCGGACGAAAAACACGATTCACCTGGACGTGAGCAAACGCGGCGGCAAAGTGGTCTGGCTGTTGAACGAACGGGCCATCCCCAACGCGAAACTGTCGCTGGACGAAGCTCATGCGAGCGCCGTCAAATTCTTGCGGGACCACGGTTTTCCGAACATGGTGGCCGCCGAAGTGGACCGATACGACAATCTGGGAGTGTTTACCTTCATTCCGGAACAGAATGGCGTGCGCATCTATCCGGATGCGGTGACGGTGAAAGTCGCCCTGGACAACGGGGACGTGAACGGGTTCCACGCCACCGAATACCTGTTCAACCACAAGCAACGAATCATTCCGAAACCGAAGATCACGAGGGAACAAGCCCGTACGATGGTCAACCCGCACATCAAGGTGAGCGAGCAGCACCTGGCGTTGATCGAAGGCAAACAGGACGGCAACGAGGTGCTCTGCCACGAATTTATCGGCCGTCTGGACGGGGAGGCGTACAAGGTATACATCAACGCTCTGACCGGCGATGAGGAAGAAGTCCTGAAGATGGACACGCGCGACGGCACCGCCCGCGACAACCAATGATACCGTTATTTCCTGTCACGAGGGAAAGTTCGCAATCACGCGGCTTTCCCTATTTTCGTCAGGGGGGAGGCACGTGTATAATGGAAAGGGAAACAAAGAAGGGGGAAAACTGGGTGTTCGTGCTGCCACAAGTAGGACAAATGATTTGGCTGAGTCCCGCCAGCCTGTCGGAAGAGAAAAGTCGGCAAGTGTTCAGATCCCGCATCGCCGACACGGATGGGGATGTGGTCGCGATCGAGCTGCCCACGGGCGACGAAACGGGACGGCCGGGAGCGTTCGTCCCCGGTTCCAAGTGGATGGCCTGGTACATCGGTTCCGACGGGGCCCGCTACGATTTTCACACCGAGATTTTGGGCCGTCGTTCCGAAAACATCCCGCTTTTGCTGATCAGGATACCGGATAAGCAGCAGATCAGCCGGACGCAGAGGCGGCATTTCTTGCGCGTGCAAACCAGTGTGGAGATCGCCGTCAAAACCAAAGACAAGGTTCGCAACTACCATTTTCTGGCGAAAACGCTGGATTTGAGCGGCGGTGGCATGGCATTCAGTTGTCCGGATACATACAAATTGATGGAAAAGGATAAACTGACCATCTGGATCGCGTTGCCAAGCAAGGCGGGGACGGTGGGGCACGCTGTCGCCGAAGCGGAGATCATCCGGATCATGCCGCCGAAAGAGAGCGGGCAGCATCAGTGGGTCTCTGTCAAGTTTACCAACATTTCCGAGACGGATCGGGCCAAAGTGATTCGCGCCTGTTACGAACGGCAACTGGATATGCGCAAGAAAGGGTCTACCGAATAAGCTCGCTTCTTGGAGGATGCCATGAAACGTTCCGAGGAATACGATGCCTGTTTTTGCCGTCTGTCCGCGCGTGCGGAAAAGGGATTGATCTGGTTGATTGCCTGTTTCACCGTCCTGTTGGTCGCGGGACAGATCGGCTGTGCGCTTGAGCCGGTGCGTGCCTGGATCGTGGAGACGAAGAAGTGGGAAGGTACGCCGATCATGCCCTGAAGGTTTGCGCGTCTGAACGATTTATGGTACGATAACCAAGTACAGGAACGAAACGAGCAGGCGCGTCCT
>JBHGXV010000034.1:0-16973 GCA_041920505.1 Paenibacillaceae bacterium | reverse complement strand
CGCTTGGAAGAGTTGGGACTCCATCAAGCTGCCTTACTCCTGGATGCCCATTTGGAAGCAGCCGGGAGGACACAGGTTACGTACCTATCGTTTCTCAACACACTGTTAGAAGCCGAGATGGCGGAACGCCAAAAACGAAACGTGGAGGTACGTACAAAACTGGCCCACTTGCCCTATCGGAAAACGCTACACGAGTTTGACTTTGCCTTCCAGCCGAGCATTGATGAGAGATTGATTCGAGAATTGGCAACTCTGGCATTTGTCAGCAGGAATGAAAACGTCTTGTTCTTGGGGCCTCCAGGAGTGGGGAAAAGCCACCTGGCGGTGGCATTGGCCGTCGAGGCCATCTCACAAGGGATATCCGTCTACTTTGTCAGTCTTGCACATCTGATCGAGGATCTGCGGAAAGCCTATACCGAAAACAGACTGGACAAACGACTCCGTATCTATACACGCCCCAAACTCCTGGTCATTGACGAAATCGGTTATTTGCCATTCGACAACTTAGCAGCAAATCTTTTCTTTCAAATCGTAAGTGCCCGCTACGAAAGAGGCAGTATCCTTTTGACAAGCAATAAGAGCTTTGGCGAATGGGGAGAGTTGATGGGCGATTCCATCCTGGCTACAGCGATATTGGATCGGCTTTTGCATCACTCTCACATTGTCAACATCCGAGGAAACAGTTACCGACTTCGTGAAAAGATGAGGACTGGAGCCTACAGCTCTCCCTCCTCTTCATAATCAACAAAAAATCGCCGGGGTGGGTCAATTTAAAACCGGCGATAGTGGGTCAAAAATAAGTCGGCGTTGACAGGCAATGACCTGTTGGTGTTGCAAGCGGAAGAGATTACTCCGGTAAAAGCACCAAAAGATCCTTACGTTTATTTCAATTACGGAAATGCGAATACGAAAAAATAAATCCGATGGTGACAACACGGCAGGAAAGGGCCTCCCCGATCTGGGGAGGCCCTGCCATTTGCGGACAACGTCATGTTATGGGCGATGGCACCTGCCCGCTCGCCCTTTTCCTAACATTTCTCAGCACTGCCGCCAAGGTACTCTCCTGTGACATCATCGATCCTGATAGAACCCTTTGCGCAATCCGCTGGCAGGCTCCAGAAAATGATATAGGTACCCTGTAGATGAATAACCTCCGTGATGGTGGCATGTTGTGGGATCACCCCGCCGTACGCCTGTAACCAACCATTTATTTCCATGAATCGTTGAAACCGGGCGGGGCGGGCGGGGTCTCCACTTTCTCTTGAATCGGTTGCGGCTTTACCTTGTCGATCAGGGATTTTGTAATGTTCGTTTTTTTCGCCGTCTGAAAATCCAGGGCGTAGATTTCAACCGCTTTCTCGGTTGACACCATCTGGTATGCATCACCATTCTTGTTTACGTAGATGAATCGTTGCGGTACCTTGGTATAATAGCGATCATCGGTCGGAAGGGCAATCGCTACTCCTTTGCTCTTGCCGCCCTTAAACTTTTCTACCCTGGTTTCGACATACAATTCTTTGCCAATCAGCACTTCCGTTTCCAGCACGTACCTCGTTCCATCCTCTGTACGCTGCAACGGATACGTCCCGCCAGCCTCAAACGTGTACTCCACGGTGATGCTTTCATCCGCCGATTGGAAAACCATGTTTTTCCCAACCTTTTTTCCTTCCAGACCATCAAAGGTATACCGTTTTTCCTTTGAAGGAAGAGCAATCTCTGAACCGTCCAAGTATCTGACAACCACTTCGTCATTTGTATTATGGAATAACCCGACAATGTCACTTCGCAGCGGGTTGACCGGCATCTGGTGAACGTTTTTTAATTGGCCTTGATAAAACTCGCAGACCTCTCCCAACTCGGTTTTTAAGGTGTAAATGGTCTGATTTCCTTGAAGCTCGATGTCATGAAATTCCCCATGCGGCAAATCAATCGTCTCTAACGCCCGTCCCGTCTGATCAAAAATTTCGATTTGATGGTCAATGGTGTCCAGAATATACAGCTTGCCGTCGGCAGATACCGCAAAACTCTCCGGCCCACGTAATTCCATCTCTTCTACCACAGGCGTATAGGCAATCTTCCCGTTCCCGCTCCCGACAGGAAGAGCGGCGATTTTATGGACACTTTCTTCGGGCTGGAGATTCTCTGCAAAGTCCGCCTCAAAAACCTCCTGCCCGGGGAGCAGAGCCGCGCAACACAACAGGCTCACGCCGGCCGCTTTCCAGCTTTTCCATCCCTTCATCCCGCTTTCCCTCCTTTCTCGTGCGATCCTCAATTGAATCGTAAAATTTTTTGCCTTTGATGTAAATATATGTATGATAAAAAATTAACACGGCAGGAAAAAGGGCCTCCCCGGTTACGAGGAGGCCCTGCCATTTGCGGACAATGTCATCTTATGGGCGATGGCACCTGCCCGCTCTCTTGCTGTGGAGCACCCAATTGGAAATTGACGGAACCCGAATCATGCGGTATCATCGTGTACACCTTGGCTTAGACCGTTCGCACGCCGGTTGAACGCAGACACTCACGGTTGAGGAGGACCCCTTGATGAATGTGCTCATCATCTACGCCCATCCCAATCCCCACAGTTTCAATCACGCCATTCTCGAACAACTGACACGCGGGTTTCGCGACGGTGCCCATTTTGTCACGGTACTCAATCTGTACGAGGAACAGTTTGACCCCGTCCTGGTGTTTGATGACCAGCGTAAACGGCGAGATCTGGCCCATCTGCCGGAAACCCGGCGGTACCGGGAGTTGGTCAGGGAGGCAGACCACCTCGTATTCGTCTATCCCATCTGGTGGTACGGCCCTCCCGGCATTCTGAAAGGCTTCCTCGACAAGGTGTTCGTGTCTGGATTTGCCTATACCTATGAGGGCAGATTGCCGCGCGGGCTGTTGACAGGAAAATCCGCATGGGTGGTCTACACCATCGACTCCCCCGGCTGGTTCGTCAGATGGTTCCGCCACAGCGCGGAGTGGACTGTCATGCGCGATGCCGTCCTGCGGTTCTGCGGCATCCGCCGCGTCAAGCGGATGATGTTCACCAGCGCCTCTCGCAGCAGCCCAAAGCGACGTCAACAGTGGCTGGATCGATTGTATCAAAAGGCCCGAAACTTTGGAGGGTAGCCGTGTATTCAATGGCAATGGCTCCTTATTATTATAAGAATCTAGGTCGAGGTAATTGAAGCAAACGCTGTAATTTAGGTGCATGTTTAAATAAAAGTGTGTCTAATTCTCCGCTTATACGGCGGGAGGCACCCAGCCCTGGGGCAGCAGGGTGAGGAACGTTTATGATACCAATCGTTCTGCTATGCAGCTTCCCTACATACAGGCGAACATGCTTTGTTTCATCGAGTAATGTAGGGGTTTCATCTAATACATTTTTGTTTAGGTAATAAATGTTATCCCCTGTTCCTAATACAATCAGAATTTTGGGGGCCAGTATTTTCAATTCTTCCTTAAGAATGGAATGACAGTTCTCCCACATGGCAAGTGATGGCTGACTTCGGTCTCCTGTTGGCGAACACTTCACATGGTTCGTAAAAGCAATCCAATCATAGGCATCAATGTGGGACAGATCCGGAAAGGTTAGCGGATCATCTTCAACTACAAACTTCAGGATTGTCTGAGAAGCATATTGTCCGATTCGATGCCACAATACCGTGCCTGCATACTCCGGGTTGTTAAAGTTGACCCGTATTTTTCCGTTAGCCATCTCTTCCCTGGCTTGAGGAATGAGTGTTGAAAAAAAATCAAGCCCACCAGATTCGTAAGGGTTAATTCCAATGACGGCAATACGAAATGTATTGTATTTTGTTCCAATCCATGGAAGGCATACATGGGACCAGTGTATGATGTCCTTATCCAACGGTTTTCTGTGTTCGTGGCCCTGCCAGCAATCTTGATGATGGCTACAGGTTTCACATAAAGGCAAAGGAGCGTTATTCGAAACAACACCGAGCTCTGTATACATTTTCATTAAATGGTATGGGATGTTCACCGTCCGTTCCCATTCTGCAATATCTGTGTCCCATCCTAACAAACGATCTCGTCCATCCACGTGGTTGACCGAATAGTCTGTACTCATGGGATCTAATGAGTAGTCAGAAAATCTCCATCCTTTTGCTTCCATCCACTTATGAAATCGGACACGGTCTTTTTCTTGAATGAATTTTGGACTCGTTAATGTAGAGTTTATCGTTCCCAGCACCCAGTACATCTCGCATCACCTATGAAGTAATCTTTCATCTTTGATATTGTCCTACGATTTGACCGGGTATATCGTTTCAATTCATGCAGGAATTGAAAACTTGAAAACTGCACCCATGCCTTGTTCACATCAAAAGCCGTTGACTTTTTCGCCAACGGCTTTCCGTTTAACTGATGCTCTCTTCCCTCTTCCCGAAAAACGTCCTGAGCGCCTTGTACACCTCGCCTTTTTCGCGGATGACGCAGTGTATAAACTTCGGGTCTTTGATGTTCCGGTAGGCGGACATCAGGGTGGAATGGCGGTTGTACTGGTTCACTTCGCCATAGCCAAACATGTTGCAACGGTCCATCAACTCCTTGACCAGCTTGACGCAGCGTTCATTGTCGGAGGTGAGGTTGTCGCCGTCGGAGAAGTGAAACGGGTAGATGTTGTACTGCGACGTCGGGTAGCGGGCGTCGATGATCTCCAAGGCCTTGCGGTAGGCCGACGAGCAGATCGTCCCGCCGCTCTCCCCTTTGGAAAAGAAGGCGTCTTCGCTCACTTCCTTGGCCTCGGTGTGATGAGCGATGAAGACCATTTCCACCTTTTCGTACCTGGTGCGAAGAAAGCGCAGCATCCAGAAAAAGAAGCTGCGCGCGATGTACTTTTCAAAGACGCCCATCGAGCCCGACGTATCCATCATCGCGATGATCACCGCGTTGGAGTGGGGTTTGATGATCTCCTCCCACGTCTTGAAGCGCAGGTCGTCGTTGGAGATGCCCAACTCCAGATCATCGTACCCGGCCAGCGCGTTGCGGCGGATGGCGGCCAAGAGCGTCCGTTTCTTGTCGATGTTGCCCATCAGTCCTTTTTTGCGCACGTCGTTGAAGCGAATATCCTCGATGACGATCTCGTCTTCTTCCTTGCGCTTTAAATGGGGCAACTCCAACTCGGCAAACAGGATTTCCTCCAGTTCCTCCACGGTGATTTCCGCTTCGTAGTAGTCCAGACCGGGCAGATCGCCGGCTCCCTGCCCTTTGCCGGGCCCTTGCGCCGGATCGCCGTCTTTGGCGATCACGTCGCCCACCTTGGAGTTCCCTTTGCCCTGGCCGCCGTGTTGCCCTTTGTGAAAGTTAAACCGGAACCGGTATTCGTCCAGCGAACGGATGGGGATTTTCACCACTTCCCGGCCGTTCGACATGATGATGCTCTCCTCGCTCACCAGATCGGGCAAGTTTTTCTTGATGGCTTCCTTTACCTTTTCCTGATGGCGGTTCTGATCCTGATACCCTTTGCGATGCAGCGACCAATCTTCCTTGGAGACGACGAACGATGGCGAGTCGTCCATAAGGCCCCTCCTCTCTATCTGTTTAAGAGACTGCCTACGTAACGAAGCAGTTCGTTCGCGCACACCGGGCAATAGCCGTGTTCTTCAATCAGCCGCTTGGTGACTTCGTTAATCTTTTTCAGTTGGTGCTCATCCGGCGTCTTTGACGACGTCGTGATCTTGACAACATCCTTGAGATCGGCGAACAGCTTCCGCTCGATCGCCTCCCGCAGCCGGTCATGCGTGCTGTAGTCGAAGCGCTTGCCTTTGCGGGCGTAGGCGGAGATGCGGATGAGAATCTCTTCGCGAAAGGCCCGCTTGGCGTTTTCCGAGATGCCGATCTGCTCCTCGATGGAACGCATCAGGCGTTCGTCCGGGTCCATCTCCTCGCCGGTGATGGGGTCGCGGATTTTGTTCATGTTGCAATACGCTTCCACGTTGTCGAGGTAATTGTCCATCATCGTCTTGGCCGACTCTTCGTAGCTGTAGACAAACGCTTTTTGCACCTCTTTTTTCGCCAGTTCGTCGTACTCCTTGCGGGCCACGGAGATGAAATTCAGGTAACGCTCGCGCTGTTCCTTGGTAATCGAGGGGTGTTGATCCAGCCCTTCCTTCAAGGCCCGCAGGATGTCAAGCGCGTTGATGCACTCGGTGTCGCGGCGGATAAGAGCGCTGGAGATGCGGTTGATCACGTAGCGCGGGTCGATTCCTGACATTCCCTCATCCGGATGTTCGTTGCGCAACTCTTCCAGATCGGTGCCTTTGAAGCCTTCGACCGACTCTCCGTCGTAGAGGCGCATTTTTTTCAACAGGTCGGCCCCCTGCTTTTTCGACTCCTTCAGCCGGGTCAGGATCGAGAAGATGGCGGCCGCCCGCAGCGCGTGCGGCGCGATATGCACGTGTCCCAGGTCTGACTGCTTGATCAGCTTGGCGTAGATTTTCTCCTCGTCGCTTACGCGCAGATTGTAGGGGATGGGCATGACGATAATCCGCGACTGCAGGGCCTCGTTCTTTTTGTTGGCGATAAACGCCTTGTACTCCGCTTCGTTGGTATGAGCGATAATCAGTTCATCCGCGGAGATCAGCGCGAAGCGGCCTGCCTTGAAATTTCCCTCCTGCGTCAGCGACAGCAGGTGCCAGAGGAATTTTTCGTCGCACTTGAGCATCTCCTGGAATTCCATAATGCCGCGATTGGCCTTGTTCAGTTCGCCGTCGAACCGGTAGGCGCGCGGGTCGGACTCGGAACCGTAGCGGGTGATCGTGGAAAAGTCGATGCTGCCGGTCAGATCGGCGATGTCCTGCGACTTGGGATCGGACGGACTGAACGTCCCGATCCCGACGCGGTCGGCTTCCGAAAACAGAATGCGCCGAACGGGGAAATCCTCGATACGCCCGCCGAATTCGGTCTCCAGCCTCATCCGGTTGTACGGGGTCAGTTCCCCTTCGATGCGTACCCCCAGTTCTTTCTCAATCTCCGGCCTCAGCTCGCGCGGGATCAGGTGCAGCGGTTCCTCTTGCATCGGGCAGCCGTCCAGCGCGTAGACCGCGCCTTCGTCTGTCCGGCTGTACGCTTCAAGCCCCCGTTTCAACATGGTGACGATCGTCGATTTCCCGCCGCTGACAGGGCCCATCAACAGCAAGATGCGTTTGCGCACGTCCAGCCGCCGGGCCGCCGAGTGAAAGTATTCCTCGACGAGGCGCTCAATCGCGCGATCCAAGCCGTAGATCTCGTGGCTGAAAAATTTGTAGGTGCGGCTGCCGTCCTCGTTTTCCTCGATGCCGGCGCTTTTGATCATGTTGTACACGCGGGAATGCGCGGTTTGCGCAATTTGCGGTTTTTTTCGAACCAACTCCAGATATTCGGCGAACGTGCCTCTCCACATCAATTTCTCTTCTCGGGCCCGGTGCTCAGCGATCCGTCTTAAGATATCCATGTAGTCACTCCTCCCTATTCCGCCCATCTCTGCCTGCAATTGTGTACTTTCATGTATATGTCCCGCTTCGGCCTTGCATTCGTCGAAATCACCGGCAACGCGCCAGGCGGCACGGTTCCTCTTCCATATCTGTATGCGGCGGGAACATGCATGTTGACCCTAAAACCGGCAACAAAACGTTCACAGAAGTTGCCAAATCCATCATAGGCAAAACGGGCAGACTACAGTATAATGGGAGTTAATATGGCAATGAAAGGAGTTGTCCGCATGGGCACGGTAATCGTTGCAGTGGTATTTGGCGCGTTTCTGTTCGCGATTCTGACCGCCGGATACAACGAGGACAAAACCTGGAATCTCTGATATACGCAAGGGGTGAACCTTGACTCCCTGCATCAAAAAAAGGCAGGCCCGTTTCGGGTACCTGCCTTTCAGTTTGTGATCGGGATGTCTGATGTGCCGGTGGCGCGTCGGCAGCGGCCAACCTCGCTGCCATTGGCCGCTATTCATCATGTCGTCAACCGGCGAATACCCCCGTCCGATTGACAATCGCCTCGTACAGTTCCGCAAGCGTCCCCCGCTGATCCACCTCGTACACCGGTTCGCCGCGATCCTCCAGGTAGTTGGTGACGAGGAAGGTCTTCATCCCCAGCGTACCGGCCACCATGTCCTCCTGCATGTGGTTGCCCACCATCACACATTCCTCGGGACGGACGCCCAGCTTGCCGCAAATCTCCAGGAAATAGCCGGGATTCGGCTTGGTGTAGTGCGATTCCTCGTACACCGTCACCAGGTCAAAGTGATCGGCGGACAAATCAATCCAGGCCAACCGGCTGTAAATTGCGTCGCGCGGAAACACCGGATTGGTCGCCACCGCCACCCGAAAGCCATGTGCCTTTGCCGCCTCGACCAGTTTCTTCGCCCACAACGAGGGGTAGGTCAGATGCGACAAGCCGGGAAACACCTCCCGGTAAAACGCGTCGAACACCGGCCAGATTTCCTCTTTGGATAGCCCGCTCTTCGCCAGGAAGTGCTCGGTGAACACCTCTTCGTTGGTTTTGCCCGGATCGTCGCTTTTGATCATCGCCCTGGTCGCGTCCCATACCAGGGCCAGGAGCTTTTGCGCGTCGTAGCGGTCGCCGATGTAGGCGCCCAGCTCCTTCAGGTACTGGTGAACAAACGGCTCCGTGTGCATTTCCAGCAAGGTCCCGTCCAGATCGAACAGAATCGTCGTCGGCTTGGTCATTCAGGCGTTCTCCTTTTTGTTTATTTCCACCCGCCATTCGGCCGGTCTACTCCAATCCGGGAAATCCGATCTGCCGCAACGCCTCGAACACAACAACGGCGGCACAGTTGGACAGATTGATGGAACGGGTCGCTCCCCCCATCGGGATGCGAATCACGTTTTCCCGATACGGCTCGACGATCTTAGGCGGCAGTCCGGTCGTCTCCTTGCCCAGAATCAGGTAATCGCCGTCCCGGTACCGCACGTCGGTGTACAGCTTGCCGCCCCATGTCTCGACGAAAAAAAACCGGTCCTGCTTGTCCGCGTGCTCGGAGACGAAATGGTCGAAACTGTCGTAGTGGCGGATCGTCACGGCATGCCAGTAATCCAGCCCGGCCCGTTTCAGGTACCGGTCTTCCGTGGAAAACCCCAGCGGGTGGATCAGGTGCAGATGAGTCCCGGTCGCCGCACACGTGCGGGCAATATTGCCGGTATTGGCCGGGATCAGCGGTTCGTGCAAAACGATGTGCATGGGCATGTATGTATGTCACCTCGACTACTCATTCCTTCATTATACTAGCAGACCGGCGGGAATGCGAGCACAGGGCACAACAAAAACCAGTCCCGCGAACGGAACTGGACAACCTGAAAGAACTCGACCGGCGCCAGGGCGACTTCGCTGTCATCTCCCGGAACCGCCCATGATATGAAAAAATGCGTACCGGATCTTGCTCGTATACGCGCTGGAATCCCGGTACTCCCAATACCGCATCCGGCTGTTGGTGGTGTGGGCGTTGACGAGCGGCATGTTTTGGCTGTCTTTGGCCACCACGATGGTGTTGTGCTGCCAACGTCCGTCTCCGTCAAAGTCGTAGCAGATCACATCTCCGATCTCCAACAGAGAGGGATGGGCAACCTGTTTCGCGTACATCGGCGCTTTTCCCGACCGCAACAGCAGATACAGGCTGTGTGCCACCATCCAACTATAACTCCAGCCTTCGTTTCTCCCGCGATACCACCAGCCGCTGCTTCGGCTGCCGGTAAACAGCATCGGGATGCCGCCGGCGTGCAGACACTGGGAGACAAAATTGGTGCAGTCGACCTCAAGGTACGGGTACGCCGGGTTGGGGGAGTTCCAGTACCGCTCCGCATACGCGACCGCCCGCAGCCTGTCATACCCGCCTCCGTATACGGCAGGCTGGATCGGCTGATCCGGCTCCTCGCCCGATGGATCGGGGGTCGATGGATCGGGGTCCGCTGCATCGGACGGCACCGCTTTCCCGCGCTGATCGAAAAACCAGCCCCACGGCGTCAAAAACGTCCATTCGTTGCCCGTCCGCCGCATGCGCACCCGCTGGATTCTCCGGTTTTCCT
This sequence comes from Paenibacillaceae bacterium, assembly GCA_041920505.1. Lineage (GTDB taxonomy): Bacteria > Bacillota > Bacilli > Brevibacillales > Brevibacillaceae > JBHGXV01. Next base: position 6,927 of record JBHGXV010000034.1, on the reverse strand, counting down.
GTACAAACACAGCCTCTCCCAACATATAGCGCGTCTGCTGGTGGAGCGAAAGGGCCGCCTCCACTTCACTGTCCGCGAAGACCGCCGTCAACAGCGGCACTGCCGTGGTCTTGACGGCCAATGGATGCGCACCCCGCCGCCGGTACTGTTCCCGTTCGCGCCGCCACCGTTCCAGCTCCTTGCGGCGTACCGTCTCGTCCGCGTAAAACCGGGAGAGCCGCTCACCGTTCCCGTCGAGATACGACTTGTTCATCTCCTCCACGTATTCCTTGATCCGCTCTTTCCAGGATGTGTCCACATTCCACCTCCGGCAATCGCCCAACTGTTTTGGCCGGGATTTTCGCTCCCGTCGGTTCCAAACAAGTATATGCCGGACGGCAAAAGAAATGAACGCGTGCTCCGCTCACTTGGAGGTCGTATTCGGCTGCTGTTGCGTGGGCGAAAGCAGCGATGGCCCGTCTCCCTCCGCTTCCAGCCGCAGCAGGAATTCCTTGATCGGCAGACCGCCGCCGTACCCGACCAACGCCCCGTTGGAGCCGATCACGCGATGGCAGGGAACAACGATTGGAACGGGATTGCGGTTGTTCGCGCCGCCGATCGCCCGCACCGCTTTGGGCGCGCCGATGGCCACCGCAAGATCCTTGTATGTGCGCGTCTCCCCGTACGGAATGCGGGTCAACTCCTGCCACACCCGATGTTGAAAAGGGGTTCCGTACAAATCGAGCGGCAGGTCAAACGAGCGGCGCCGACCGGCGAAGTACTCGTCCAATTGCCGCTTCGCCTCGCTGTTGATCGCGTCGTCTCGCACCGGTTTGGCATGAAGCCACTTGCGGCTCCAGCGTTGCAGCGCAATCAGCGAGGTCTCCTCCGCACCAAACTCGATCAGGCAGAGACCTTTCCGCGTGGACGCCAGCAACAAGGGGCCAATCGGCGAATCCATCATCGTATAACCAACCGTCTCGCTAACGTTTGCGCTCATGCTCCTCATCCTCCCTTTTTCCGGTCAACCGTTTTTCCTTTACGATACAGAAACGGGCCGCCTCTCGCCATCAAAAGAGCGCTTCTTCCCGAAAAAACGCCAATCCTTTGTTTACCTCTTCCAGCACGCTCTGATCGCTTTCGGTCGATCTCGCCTTTTCCAGGGCCGCACGTGCCTCCTCGCCGCCGATTTTGCCCAGGGCCCATGCGGCTGTGCCGCGAATCACCGGCCTGGGATCGTTTTCCAATAGGCGAATCAGCGACGGCACGGCGTCTTTGTCTTTAAAGTGAGCCAGCGCGATGATCGCATTGCGCTGAATCGGCTTCTTGCCGCGCCAGGCCCCGGCGGTTGTGCCGAATCGCTCCTTGAATTCCTTGTTTCCGATGGTCAAAAGCGGGAGCAAAAGCGGCTTGGCTGCCTCTGGATCGGGCGCAAACTCGCGGTGATGGGTCGCATTTTTTCCCCTGTTCTTCGGACAGACCATCTGACAGGTGTCACAGCCGTACAGGCGGTTGCCGATCTTCGCCCGGTACGGCTCGGGGATCAACTCTTTTACCTGCGTGAGGTAGGCGATGCACTTTTGGGCATTCAACTGCCCCCCCTGAACCAGCGCACCCGTGGGACAAGCCTCGACGCACAGATTGCAGTCGCCGCACCCTTCCTCCACAGGCGTGTCGGGCGGCAGCGGCAGATTGGTGATCAACTCGCCCAGGTATACCCACGATCCGAATTCGGGGGTGATCAACGCACAGTTCTTGCCGACCCAGCCCAGACCGGCCCGCTCAGCCACCGCCCGGTCCGAAAGCGCGCCGGTGTCCACCATCGACGCGATTTCCGCCCCCGGCTCAAGCTGGCGAATAAACTGGCCCATCTTTTCCAGTTTGTCGCGCAGCACGTGGTGATAGTCGACGCCCCAGGACGCCCGGCAAAAAATCCCCCTGTACGCTCCCGGCTGGGACTTCGGCGGATTCTCCATCTTCGCCGGGTAGGCAAGCGCGATCGCGATCAGCGACCGCGCGGCAGGCAGTGTCAGATCGGGCCGTGTCCGCTTCTCCAAATCCTTTTCTTCAAAGCCGGACTCGTATCCTTTTTCACGATGCGCGATCAGGCGCTGTTTCAATTCCGTGAACGGATCGGCGGACGCGAAACCGATCTTGTCGATCCCGATCGTTTTCGCATAGTCGATGATCGCCTGTTTCGTCTGTTCCCAATATTCCTTGTTGGTCACGGCTGCCTGATCGCCCCTGTCGCCAACTCGTCGCAGCGGTTGTTCCACTCGTTGTCCGCGTGTCCCTTGACTTTGACATATTGGACCTGGTGCGGCTCCATCGCCTTGAGCAGTTCTTTCCACAAGTCCTGGTTCTCCACCGGCTGATTCTTGCTGTTTTTCCAGCCGTTTTTAAGCCAGCTTCTGTACCAGCCCTGCTGAAAACAGTTGACCAGATAGGCGCTGTCGCTGTACAGCGTCACCTTGCACGGCTCCTTCAGCACGCGCAACGCCTCGATCGCCGCCTGCAGTTCCATCCGGTTGTTCGTCGTATTCTCCGCCGAACCGGACATTTCCCGCTTGTGCTGGCCGTACAACAAAACCGCTCCCCAGCCGCCCGGTCCGGGATTGCCGGAGCAGGCGCCGTCGGTGTAGATGGTCACTTCTTTCATCGGTGGGATTCCCTCCTGTCTCGTTACGTCTATTGTACAAGAGGACAGCGCCTTTCACAAAAAGAAAACAGCGGCAAAGACCGGAGCTTGCCGCTTTTTTCCTCATCTGTCCGATTGTGCTATACTGGTTGTCATACGAAACTTGATACGAAAGGAGCATCAACGGTGGACGTACACATTCATCCTTCGCTGGCAGAACGGCTGCCTGGTTTCGGTCTTGGCGTCATCTGCTATGACGGCGTTGCTGTCGCCGAATCGCCGAAACTGTTGCAAGGCCGGATCAATCTGTTTGTCGAATCGCTCAGAGCCGAACACGAGCTGTCGCGCCTTGCGGAAATCGAGGGCGTGCGCGAATGGAGAGCCGCGTTTAAACGGGCAGGAATCGATCCGTCCCGCTACCGTCCGTCCTCGGAAGCGCTCTTGCGTCGGCTGTTGCAGGGACAACCCTTTTTTTGGGTCAACTCCTGCGTCGATGTGAACAACTTTCTCTCCGTCCGCTATGCCTTGCCGTACGGCATTTACGACCGGACGGAACTGCGCGGGCCGATCGTCTGCCGTCTCGGGACGGATGAAGATCGATACGACGGGCTCAACGGCCGACTGATGCAAATGGACGGAAAGCTGCTGTTGGCCGACGATCTCGGCGCATTCGGCAGCCCGATTGTGGACTCTGTCCGGACAAGCGTCAAACAGACCTCCCGCGATCTGTTGCAGGTCATTTTTTTCCATCCCCAGGTGCCCCCTGCCGAACGTGACCAGATTCTCGGCGCCACCGCGCGGATGATGACTGAGGTGAACGGCGGCGAAGTGGTTTGGTCTCAGGGGATCGTCACCTGACGGCTTTGCCCGAAAACACGAAACAAGCGGCTTTGCTGTTTACGCAGAGCCGCTTGTTTGCGTTTCATCGCTTTGGCGCGAAAAGACGACGTGTTCCAACAGAAGTGCCACCAGCACGCCGAGCAACAGTCCGTTCCCCAACAGGTAGCTCGCCAGCGGATGCAGATGCTGCCACGCACCCGCCGGAACAAACATGATCCCGATGCCGGTCAACAGCGAACTGCCGATGATCGTGACAGCGCGTTCGTCCAGCTTCACTTTGGCAAAGTCTTTTAACCCGAAGCCGAGCAGTTGCGTGTAGGCGACAAACATCCCGGCATAGGCGACTGGTGTGGGAATGGACGCAAGAAAATGGGAGACGCCGGGCAGGATGCCGATCGCCATCATGGCCGTCATCGCCAGTATGAACGGCAGCCGGGCTGCGATTTTCGTGGTTTCGATCACGGCGGCGGCAAGCGACAGCGGAATCATCCCGACCACGCCGGAAGCCCCGGACAGGATATGGGAGACGCCGGTAAACACGCCGGCGCGGTTGTACGCTTTTCTTGCCGCTGGTTGTTTGGCGGCCATCCCCACCACGGCCATGCTGGTAATCAGGTTGGTCAACAGCACGAATCCGGTCAGCACGCTGGTCAGCAAAATCCCCGCATCCCATCGCGGCGGTCCCCAGAAAAACAGGTGAGGCCAGACTACCGCCTGTTCCGCCGGCTTTATCGGATCTGCCCATCCGAGCAACGCGTACGCCGTCCATCCCGCGACCATTCCAAGCAACACGGCGAAACTTGCCAAGCGCGGAACCCGCATGATCACAAGCACCAGGACGACGATCGCAAGCGAGGCGACTGCAATCGACGGCTGGACGGCATTCGCCTGACGGTACCCGATCCCCAGCATCCCCCTGACGAATGTACTGCACAAGGAGACGGACAACAACGTCATGTACGTGCCGGTCACGATCGGCGTAAACCACCTCTGGATACGGCTGATCCACCCGTAGGCACCGAGAATCACAAAAAGTCCTCCCGCCACGATCAACCCAAGCTGCAACGACTGCCCGACGGCGCGCGGATCGTGGCCGAGATTTTGGCCAATGTGGGCGAGAATGAGAAAAATGCCCCACCACAGCCCCGCCGGTCCATCCATCATCGGATAGCGATGCCCGATCCACACTTGCAACAAGGAGGCAAGGCCGACAAAGAAAATCGTCTGTTGCATGAAAGCGCCGATCTCGTCAGGGCGCAACCCATACGCCTCCCCAATCGCGATCGGTACGACCACGCTGCTTGACAAGGTGACAATCAGCCACTGCGCCGCAGCCAACAGCGTCACGCTCCACGGCGGCCGTTCATACAATCCGTATCTCATCTCGCTCACGCCCCGCTGTTCGCTTTATCGCGTGCTTGCCGATACAGAGCAAAAGCATACGTGAAGTCGTGCCACGCTTCCCGCTTGGCCTGCTGCAATGCATCGCCTTTTTGCCGTAATATGTATGACGGATGCCAGGTGGGTATGATCACCGCTCCCTCATACGGAAGCGCTTTTCCCCGCACCGCCGCGATCGAGCGCTGTTCGGGAAAAAAGTGTTGCAACGCCACCTTGCCCAAGGCCAACACGACATGCGGGCGGATATAGGCAAACTCCCGCCGCAAAAACTTGCCGCACGGCGCTGTCTCCTCCGGTGTCGGCGTCTTGTTGCGCCCTTGTTCATCGGACACACGGCACTTCATCACGTTGGTAATGTACAATTCTTCCCGCCGTACTCCCGCTTTTTCCAGTATCAGCGACAGCAACGTTCCGCTGATCCCTACCAGCGGCTGTCCCCAGGCGTCCTCGTCTTCTCCCGGCCCTTCGCCCACAATCATGAACCGGCTACTGCTGTTGCCGACCCCCGGTACCCGTTGCGTCACCTTCTGATGCAGCGGGCAGTCGGTGCACTGCAAAATGTAGCGTCGCAACCGCTCCAACTGTACGATCCGCCGGGTGGTTTCAATGGCTCTGCGGACATCCTCGTCTTTGTACCCGTCCGCCGTCAATCTCCGGTAAAAATCGGGAAACGCTTCTTCCGGTGTGCGCATCGCTTTTCCCCTCTTCCTTGTCGTCCATGACCATAACATAACATATATGTAGCAAAAAAGCGTTTTCCCGCTCTGTGAGCGAAAAAACGCGTATTCGGTCGGAGTATGTAAGATGGATGGTCGGGAAGACAGGATTTGAACCTGCGACCTCTTGCTCCCGAAGCAAGCGCTCTACCAAGCTGAGCCACTTCCCGTCGACGATGTGAAAGCAAACATGGTGCCGGTAGAGGGACTTGAACCCCCACGGTTTCCCTCACGATTTTGAGTCGCGCGCGTCTGCCAATTCCGCCATACCGGCACGTTATCAACCTTGCAGAAATTATTTTAGCATACATGAAGCTGTCCAGTCAAGACCATCTTTCAAAACAGGGACTTGTATATGTGTTCTACTGGGGCTGCGCATAAAAAAACCGGAAAATCTTTTCCGGTACAACCGTCTATGGAGGAGGTACCCGGATTCGAACCGGGGGATAAGGGTTTTGCAGACCCGTGCCTTACCACTTGGCTATACCTCCAGAAACATATGGAGCGGACGACGGGTCTCGAACCCGCGACCTTCGCCTTGGCAAGGCGACGCTCTACCAATTGAGCTACGTCCGCAAAAAATGGCTGGGGCACTAGGATTCGAACCTAGGAATGACGGAGTCAAAGTCCGTTGCCTTACCGCTTGGCTATGCCCCAACACAGAAGAATATGGGGCGATCGATGGGACTTGAACCCACGAATGCCGGAGCCACAATCCGGTGCGTTAACCACTTCGCCACGACCGCCATGTTGTTGGCAGGGGCAGTAGGAATCGAACCCACACTGAAGGTTTTGGAGACCTTTGTTCTACCATTAAACTATGCCCCTGTATTCATTAATTTGCATGTATGGGTAAAAAGGGTGGTGGTTCGGGACGGAATCGAACCGCCGACACGAGGATTTTCAGTCCTCTGCTCTACCGACTGAGCTACCGAACCTTGCGTGGAAAACAGACGCGCTACCTTTTACAAGGAACGTGTCTTGTTGAAAATGGCGGAGCTGACGGGACTCGAACCCGCGACCTCCGGTGTGACAGACCGGCGTGAACTCCAACTTCACCACAGCTCCGTATTTGGTTGCGGGAGCAGGATTTGAACCTGCGACCTTCGGGTTATGAGCCCGACGAGCTACCGAGCTGCTCCATCCCGCGACGATAAGAAAATTCGTGAACCGCTTGCGGTGAGATCCCGCTGTTTTGCGGAACGCGATGCGTGGTGGAGGCTGACGGGATCGAACCGCCGACCCTCTGCTTGTAAGGCAGATGCTCTCCCAGCTGAGCTAAGCCTCCAGAATGGTGACCCGTAGGGGATTCGAACCCCTGTATGACAGCGTGAAAGGCTGCTGTGTTAAACC
>JBHGXV010000042.1:0-9635 GCA_041920505.1 Paenibacillaceae bacterium | reverse complement strand
TTAATCGTCATCGGGCTCAACCCCACCTTCTCGTCGCTGTACTTGTGGGGATTGTACGGGTGGTCGTCGTACTGTACACGCTCTTTGGCCATGTACGTGATGTAGGCTTGTACCGTCTCTTGGGTGATGTCCCTGACCGTTGGGTCAGGGATGTTTTGTTTCAACCAGTCGCGGAAGTACCCATACAGCTTCCTGTGTTCGCTAAGAGTGCGCTCACGCAGACCCTGTGAGGTCTTGAAGTTGATGAACCGCTCAAAGAGTTGGTCCAGGCTGACGTCCCGATCCTGTAGGTCTACAGAGGGGCGTCTGCGAACCAGAGATTTTCCTTTGCGTCTGTCCATGACGTGGCCTCCTGTACATACAAATGTGGGGTGCAACGGTCCAGTTTGGGACTGGCACCGGTTTTGATACAATCAAAAAACGCGACCCTCTGAGATACAGAGAATCGCGTCATTGCGCGTATTTGGGCTGTATTTACGATATGTATGGTGAACCTTCGGTTCCCCGGTTGATGAACAGTGGTTTAGGAAACTGTCGCTCTATCCACCTGAGCTACGGGGACGTATGAAATTGCAGATGCCGAACCCGCTTCCGAAACCGGGCCGCACCTTCCATTATAACGCGATTTGACCTGTTTGACAAATGCAGCGGCCTGCCAAATCGTGAAGGGGGTACCTCGATGAAAAAACGGCCCTTCGCCTGAAGAGCCGTTTTTGGTTATTTCGCGGCGATGCGTTCGATGCCGCCCATGTACGGACGCAGCACTTCGGGGATGAGGATGCTACCGTCCTCTTGCTGGTAGTTTTCCAGCAGCGCGGCGACGGTGCGGCCAATCGCCAGACCGGACCCGTTGAGCGTGTGGACGAACTCCGGCTTGGATTTGCTGTCACGGCGGAAACGGATGTTGGCGCGGCGGGCCTGGAAGTCCTCGAAGTTGGAACAGGAGGAGATTTCCCGATAGGTTTCGTAGCTGGGAATCCAGACCTCGATGTCGTACTTTTTGGCGGCGGTAAACCCGAGGTCGCCCGTGCACATGCTCATCACCCGATAGGGGAGTCCGAGCAATTGCAACACCTTCTCCGCGTCGGCCACCAGTTTTTCCAGTTCCTCGTACGAATCTTCCGGTTTGACGAATTTGACCAGTTCCACCTTGTTAAACTGGTGCTGGCGGATCAACCCGCGCGTGTCCCGGCCGGCCGAACCGGCTTCGGAACGGAAGCAAGCGCTGAACGCCGCGTAGTAGAGCGGCAGTTGCGTACCGTCGAGAATCTCGTCGCGATGCATGTTGGTCACCGGCACTTCCGCTGTCGGGATCAGGAAGTAATCCGGCCCTTCCAATTTGAATGCGTCTTCCTCAAATTTCGGCAATTGCCCCGTTCCGGTCATGCTCGCCCGGTTGACGATATACGGCGGCAACACCTCTTCGTAACCGTGTTTGTCCACATGCAAATCCAGCATGAAGTTGATCAATGCGCGTTCCAGACGGGCGCCAAGGCCTTTGTAAAAGACGAACCGGCTGCCGGTCACCTTCGCCGCCGTCTCAAAGTCGAGAATGCCGAGTTGTTGCGCCAGCTCCCAGTGCGGCTTGGCCGGGAATTCGAACGTCCTCGGCTCGCCCCAGGTCCGGACGACGACGTTATCTTCTTCCGATGTGCCGATCGGGGTGCTTTCGTGCGGCAGATTCGGCAGGCTGAGCAAAATCTGCTCCAGTTGCTCGTCCAACTGCCGCAACTCCTCGTCCAGCACCTTGATCCGGTCGTTGACAATCCGCATCTCTTCGATCAGATGGTCGGCGTTTTCCTTGTTCCGCTTCAACACCGCCACTTGCTCGGAAACGGTGTTCCGCTTGTTTTTCAACGTATCCGCTTCCTGGATCACCTGGCGCCGCTTTTCGTCCACTTCGGCGAACTGATCCAGCGCCGAGATGTCCTCGTTGCGATGGGCCAGGCGGCGTCTCACCCCGTCCAGATCTTGTCGTAACACTTTTACGTCCAACATGGTCAAATCCCTCCCAAAACAAATCCTCAGCCAAATAAAAAACACTCTCCCCTGTAAGGGACGAGTGTTGATACCCGCGTTGCCACCCTCATTGACAAACCGTTCATTCGCTGTGGTTTGCCCTCTTTCGTACGCGATAACGGCGCGTGACCGGGTAAAGTTTTTCCCTTACCGCTCCGAGATGGATTCGTCTGCCTGTTGGATCGGTTCGCACCTGCCACCGACTCTCTTGACCACGCAAAGCAGAGTACTTGTTCCCGTCAACGCTTTGGCTTGCATGTTCATACTTCTATTATTTAAATTTACTACAACATCTATACCGGTGTAAATACGAAAAAGCACCTTACGCAGGTGCTTTTTCCGAACGATATTCCTTGACCATGTCGAGGAAGTATTTGTGGAACCGGCAGTCCTCGGTCAATTCCGGATGGAAGGCTGCGGCGAGGTAGTGATCTTGCCGGGCGGCCACAATTTTGTCATCGTAGGTCGCCAGCACCTGCCCGTTCCCGCGGACTTCCATGATATACGGAGCGCGGATAAACACGGCCGGAAAATCCTCCGCCACACCGGCCACCGGCAGGGTGACTTCAAAGCTTTCCTTTTGCCGGCCAAACGCGTTTCGCTCCACCTTGATGTCCATCAGGCCGAGATGCGCCTCGTCCTGGCCGTTGATCTCTTTTGCCAACAAAATCGCGCCTGCGCAGGTTCCGAAGATCGGCTTCTTCTTTGCGCCGAACTGGCGCAGTTTTTCCATAAAGCCGTATTTGTTCATCAGCTTGCCGATCGTCGTGCTTTCGCCGCCGGGAATCACCAAACCGTCCAGGTCATCCAGTTCTTCGACCCGTTTGACCGCTACGGCTTCCGCTCCCGCCTGCTCCAACATGCGAATGTGCTCTGCCACAGCCCCTTGCAGGGCGAGTACGCCAATTTTCATCTTCGCGTCACCTTACCAGCCGCGCTCTTGCATGCGTTCGGATTCGCGCAGCTTGGAGATCTCAATACCGGTCATCGCTGCGCCCAAACCTTTGGATACGCGGGCGATCAGTTCGTAATCGGTGTAGTGAGTGGTTGCTTCGACGATGGCGCGTGCGTATTTTTCCGGATTCTCCGATTTGAAGATGCCGGAACCGACGAACACGCCGTCCGCACCGAGCTGCATCATCAAGGCTGCGTCGGACGGAGTGGCAACGCCGCCTGCGGCGAAGTTGACAACCGGCAGCTTGCCGTGTTTGTGCACATACTCAAGCAGTTCGTACGGAGCGCCGAGCGCTTTGGCTTCCGCCATCAGTTCATCGTACGACATGCTTTGCACTTTGCGGATTTGCGACTGCATCGTGCGCATGTGGCGCACTGCTTCCACGATGTTGCCCGTACCCGGCTCGCCTTTGGTACGGATCATCGATGCGCCTTCGCCGATGCGGCGGAGCGCCTCGCCCAGATCGCGGGCACCGCAAACAAACGGAACCGTGAAGTCTTTTTTGTTGATGTGGTACATGTCGTCGGCCGGCGTCAGCACTTCACTTTCGTCGATGTAGTCTACGCCCATCGACTCCAGCACGCGCGCTTCCACGAAGTGACCGATCCGCGCCTTGGCCATGACCGGAATCGAGACCGCCTTCATGACTTCTTCTACCACGCTCAAATCAGCCATACGGGCTACCCCGCCGGCCGCACGAATATCCGAAGGTACGCGCTCAAGCGCCATAACCGCCACAGCACCAGCCGCTTCCGCGATTTTCGCCTGCTCCGCATTCACGACGTCCATGATGACGCCGCCTTTTTGCATCTCTGCCATCCCGCGTTTTACCCGGGTTGTTCCAACTTCGACCATGTTCACAAGCCTCCTACCGGATTGTTCTGACTCTCGCCCAAACGTAGATTGACAATCTTTTAAACATTTCTATTGTAAACCATGCCATCAATAAATGACAACCAGCTTACTAGGATATAGACGATGCAAGCGGCATCCTTATTATTTGCCGATAATCCCGTGAATCATATTGCCGATAAACTGGATGATACTTCTAAAGAACAGGCGCAGCCAGCCGGCCTCTTCGACATCCTGGTCTGCCACCAGATCAAAGCCGCCATTTTGTGCGTCTTCCGGCGTCAGGTAGTCGGCGCCGCTATCTTTGTCTGCCTTGTACATCACCTTGCCGATTACCTGGCCTTTCTTCACCGGTGCGGTCAAATCGTTGAAGGTAACGGTCGGTTTTAACGTGTTGTCCTCCCCGATTTTGCTCAACACCATCACGGTATCGCCGGTCACGGCCGGAACCGTCAAATCGACACCCTTTTTCACCGGAGCGGTCTCATATCCCTGGATGGGTGCGCCTTTTTCCGCCTTTTTCACCAGCTTGTACGTGCTGAAACCGTAATCGAACAGCTTTTTCGTCTCGACAAAGCGCTTGGTTTCACTGTCCGCACCCATGACGACACTGATCAGGCGCATCCCGTCACGTTCCGCCGTTCCGGTGAAACAGTATTTCGCTTCCGCCGTGTAGCCGGTTTTCAACCCGTCAACGCCGGGGTATTCGTTCAAGAGACCAGGCAACATCCAGTTGTAATTTTTTTTCGGGATCGGGTTCTTGCTTCCTTCGCGGAAAACAAAGCTCGGGATTTTGGAATATTCCAGTGCTTCCGGGAAAGTCCGGATCAACGCCCGGGCCAGAATCGCCGCGTCACGAGCCGACATCACGTTGTCGGAACCGTCCGGAGAAGGCGGAGCATACTGTCCCAGTTCGTTCACCGGCAATCCGGTGCACGTGACGAAGTGCGTGTTTTTCATCCCCAGTTCTTTTGCTTTCTGGTTCATCATCTGAACGAAATTGGCTTCGCTGCCGCCCACCTTCTCCGCAAGCAACACCGTGGCGTCATTGGCGGAAGCGATCGCCATCGCCTTGTACAGTTCCTTTACCGGATGTTCTTCCCCCATGTTCAGGTAAACTCCGGCAGAATCGTCCATCCGTGCGATGAAGAAGGCGTACTCGCTGACCGGAACCTTTTCGTCCCAGGAAATTTTCTTTTGTTTCAGCGCCTCCAGCACAAGGAACTCCGTCATCATCTTGGTCATGCTCGCGGGAGGCAACGGCTGATCTTCATTGGTTTTATACAAGATTTTCCCGGAAGTCGCCTCTACGAGAATGGCCGATTTCACCGCCAGATTCAAGGCAGGTTGCGCTTCGGCTGCCGACGCGCCGCCAGCACCGAGCAACGACAGACTGAGGATCGCGACAGAGCAAAAGATTCTGGCGAGTCGCTTTGTCCATCTGTGCTTGAACATTCTATCACTCTCCTGTTTTCGTACTGTTCCCTATGTGTAGACACAACCTTAAGTCTACCACAAGAAGAGACACTAGACGAAGACTTTTCGGCATAGGTACGTATTCCCAAAAATGAAAAAAGACTCTTTATCCAAAGCCGTCGGATAAAGAGTCGGCGGGTGTGGTTATGAAATCGAGTAGTTGGGAGCTTCCTTGGTGATTTGTACGTCGTGCGGATGGCTTTCACGCAAACCCGCCCCGGTAATGCGGATGAAGCGGGAGTTGTTTTTCAATTCCTCAATCGTGCGTGTGCCGCAATAGCCCATGCCGGCGCGCAGACCGCCGATCAACTGATACACCACATCGGCGAGCGGCCCTTTGTACGGCACCCGTCCCTCGATGCCTTCGGGCACCAGCTTCTGTTCGTTTTCCTGGAAATAACGGTCTTTGCTGCCCGCTTTCATCGCGCCGATCGAACCCATGCCGCGGTATACCTTGAAGCGGCGTCCTTGATAAATCTCGAATTCACCCGGGCTCTCTTCTGTCCCGGCGAACAGGCTGCCGATCATCACGGCGGAAGCGCCCGCGCCGATCGCTTTGGTCAAATCGCCGGAGTATTTGATGCCGCCGTCTGCGATGATCGGGATGCCGTATTCGCGGGCGACGGTTGCGCAATCGTAAATGGCGGTGATTTGCGGCACGCCGATACCGGCTACGACACGAGTCGTGCAGATCGAGCCCGGTCCGATCCCCACTTTGACCACGGACGCCCCCGCTTCGATCAAATCCCGGGTCGCCTCGCCGGTGGCGACATTGCCGGCGACAATCGTCAAGTCGGGATAAAGGGCGCGCAGCTTTTTCACCGTCTCAATCACGCCGCGGGAATGACCGTGTGCCGTATCGACGACCAACAGATCGACACCAGCGTCCACCAGTGCTTGTGCCCGTTCAAACGTGTCAGCCGAAACACCGACCGCCGCTCCGCAAAGCAGACGTCCCTGCTTGTCCTTCGCCGCGTTGGGATATTGGATCGCTTTCTCGATGTCCTTGATGGTAATCAGGCCTTTTAATACATTGTTTTCATCCACTAACGGCAATTTCTCGATTTTGTGTTTTTGCAGGATTTCTTCCGCTTGCTGCAACGTCGTGCCAACCGGTGCCGTTACCAGGTTTTCTCTTGTCATCACGTGGGAGATGGGTGTAGAGAAATCGTGAACGAAGCGCAGATCACGGTTCGTGAGGATGCCAACCAGGTGGTTTTCTTGATCGACGATGGGAACGCCGGAAATCCGGTACTTAGCCATAAGGGCGTCTGCGTCCGACACCTTATGGTCAGGCGTCAACGAAAACGGATTGGTGATGACGCCGCTTTCGGACCGCTTTACCCGGTCAACCTCGCTGGCCTGTTGCTCGATGGTCATGTTTTTGTGAATGACGCCGATGCCGCCTTGCCGTGCCATGGCAATTGCCAGCGCAGACTCTGTTACCGTGTCCATCCCGGCGCTGATCAGCGGGATGTTCAGCTTCACCGAATCGCTCAATACCGTTGTAACATCGACGTCGCGAGGAAGCACTTCTGACTTGGCCGGAATCAACAGCACGTCGTCAAACGTCAGGCCTTCCTTCCCAAATTTTTGTTCCCACACAACGATCTAGCCCCTTTCGCCCGAAAAATGTTTTATCGCCAGTTTAGCAAACCACTTAATTTACTGTCAAGAAAGGCTTATAACGTTCGGGTATAAAGGAAATTATATGAGTAATTCTGTCATTTACAAGCGAGTGCCTTGTTTTTTACCGAATATTCTGTTTTTGGAGAGGGGTATGGGTATGCGCTCCGCCTGGGATTGGTTTCGCTATCTGGAAACGGAACCGACCGCTCGCAGCTTTCTTGCCGAAGCGTACAAGGCAGCGGGAAAGGAGAATCCTCAACGCTTGGCCTTCCAGCAAAGCACGCGGTTCCTGTACACCTGGAAACAGGCCCGTGCCTATTATGATGCGGCATCGGGCAGCGATTTACTCATCCGGCCGCTCTTGTTGTTTTATGGTTGCGTTCATTTGCTGAAGGGCTTGTTTATTTGCATCGACCCGGATTATCCGCAGAGCAGTCGGATGCTCCAGCATGGCGTCACCACCCGCAAGCTGAAACGCACTCCGTACCAGTTGCTTGCTGACGAGGTTCGCCCGCAAAAGGAAGGGTTTTTCGCGCATTTGGTGAGCGTGCTGGGCCTTTCTCCGCTGCAAGATCGCTATCAGGTGGGGCAACTTTTTTCGTTTTTGCCGGAACTCGACCAGGAATATGCGTTGCTTGCCGGAGAGCGGCACTGGACGCCGGTTTCGTTTACCCGGAGCGGAAGACTGGCGCTGCCTGACAGCGGCAAACAGGCGCTGGCCTATTCGCCGAAAACATTCGTTGATTATCTGAATCGCCTGGCTCCTGACGGCATTCATTTTCATCTGGACGACAAGGCATCCTCAGCCGAACATGCGAGTGATTCACGGCATATCGCCGTTCAGTTCCACAAAGGAATCTCTTTGGATGCCCACCCGTTGTTTTTTAAAAACCGCGAGGAGGGAACGTACGCCTTCTGGCACCGATTATCCACGGATCCGCCTCTTCCGGTGTGGGCCAGCCATTATCTCTTGTTGTACCTGTTCAGCATGCTGTGCCGCTACGAAACCGAATGGTGGGGGGAGTTGGTCCTCTCCCACACCATGGCGGAGATTTTCCTCGTCGACCGATTTCTGACGGTGCACCAAGAGGTATTTCCTGCTGTGATTGTGGAATGGCTGCAGACACAAACCTCCTGATAGAGGTGGCTTGTGATGTTATTTGTGATTGACTTTCCGCCAGGCATCTTCGCTGTATGAATTGCCCGCATCCCAAATCAGATACTGGTCGACTCCCAGATCATTGCCCGCCTTGATTTGAGCCAGCACCTCGCGCGGTCCGTAGGGAATGTGTCCCTTCACCCAGCCGGCGGTAAAATCCTGATACCACGGACGAATGATCGCCGGTTTCAGATGGCGGTCGGCAATCGCTTTGTTTTTGGTTTGGGCGTCCCGCAAGCCGTTTGCAATCGTTTCATACGGCCTCGCGTCGGGCACGGCCAACCCGTATGTTCCGTTGGCGTAATGGGACGGGTACATCATCGGGCTGATATAATCCACGTTCGGGCTGACCAGTTCCCATTTCTGGCCGATCCCCATGTCGTCCTGTACAGAGGGAACCAGGCCGAACACGTCGGCGGAGATGTACACGTGGTACGGGGCCAGTTCTTTGTTGGCATAGGCTAGGAAATCGGCGATGACTTGTTGCTTCGGTTTCCCGTTCTGCTGATAAAAGGCTACCTCCTGATCCACCTTTTTGCCGCTTGAGGGAAAGCGCACATAATCAAACTGGATCTCCTTGAACCCTTTTTTCGCTGCCTCTTTGGCAAGTGCGATATTATAGTCCCACACTTCTTTGCGGTACGGATCGATCCACATGATGCCCTTGTTGTCGCGCCAGACCCCGCCGTTTTTCTGCTGCATCGCCCACTCCGGTTTTTTGACCGCCAGATAGGGATCTTTGAAGCAAACGATTCGGGCAATCGGATATATGTGGTTTTCGCGCAAGGTTTGCACGAGTTTGTCAATATCCTGGATAAACGTTATTCCGTCCGCCTTGGTTTCTTTGACCAACGGAACGGCTGACAGATAGGTTACGCGTCCGTTGTCTTCCTTCATGTCAATGACCATGGCATTTAATTCCGTATCATTCACCAGATTCAGTAACTTTTGAAAACGACTGTTCCCGGCTGACCACCCGGTGACATAAATTCCCTTGGCTTTGACCGGTATTTTTTCCTGACGCACCTGCTCGGGAGAAAACACCAGGGACGCTTCCTGCCAGTCCTGTGCCAACAGTGGTTGCTGTTTGCCGTTGCCTTGGTTGCTGTTTGCCAGCTTCGGTGTATGTAGGGTTTGCTGTGGGGAAAATGTGCTTTGCGAACAACCGCCGATTCCAACCAACACCCATAGACAGATCACGAGACCGACGGCTATCGGCCATGTACGCAAACGCGGCAAACCTGGTTCCTCCCTTCGCAATCATTTGACACTTCCCGTGTGGTCTTAGTATATCATGTGAAGCCAAACAACTTGTCCGTCTGTCGATGCCTCTTTTTGTCGCAAACAAAAAAAGTTAGCAGATCTGCTAACTTTTGTCGTGTCGTTTTGCTTATGTTGGTTGCGTTGTTCCTTCAAAACCGGATACGCAAACAAAGAAGCGAAGGAATGAGTGGATAAGTCCTCGACCGATTAGTATTCGTCAGCTCCACGCCTTGCGGCGCTTCCACACCGAACCTATCAACCTCATCGTCTATGAGGGGTCTT
>JBHGXV010000031.1:0-25182 GCA_041920505.1 Paenibacillaceae bacterium | reverse complement strand
ACGGCGAAGTCGTCTCCCCACAATTTCTGCACGCCCAACAACCGCCCCTTGATGGAAAACAGCGACTTGGAGACGGAGAATACGATGTGTTCAAACCGGTACAGCACGCGTTTGGCGACCAGATCCCCATAGCGATTTTCGATCTCCGTCATCTTGACGATGTCGATATAGAACAACAGGACACAGAAGCCGCCGCTGATTTCTTGAGCGATGAGCGTTCTCAGCCGCTGCCGCTTCTGAGTGATCAGCACGGGTTTGCGTCGAAAAAGAGAGAGCCAGGGTGTCACCATGGGGAATCTTTCCTCCTTTTCTTCCAGGTTGATTATCGCAGGGAAGCGTAAAGGAAAGATGAAAGTTTCGTTAATGTTTGATAAAGGCTGAAAAACGGGGTCAAACAGACAAAAAGAGCCCATGCTTCAAGCAAATGGGCTCCTCTTCGTCCTGTTTTCTCTTCAGACCTTTTGCGCCTGCACGCGCTTGGGCAGCCGGTCCCGCCTGATCAGATCGGCCAGGCTCTCCCGCTCGACGACGAGTTCGGCGTGGCCGTCCTTGACGAACACCACCGCCGGACGGGTGATCCGGTTGTAGTTGTTGGCCATCGCGTAGCCGTATGCGCCCGTGCTGGAGACGGCGAGAAGATCACCCGCCACGACAGGCGGCAGCTTCACGTCCCAGATCAGCATGTCGCCCGTCTCGCAGCACTTGCCGGCGATGGACACCAGCTCTGTCGCGGGCTGGTTCATTTTGTTGGCGACACATGCTTCGTACTTCGCCTGGTACAGCGCGGGACGCAGATTGTCCGTCATCCCGCCGTCGACCGCGACGTATTTGCGCACGCCGGGAATCTCCTTGCGCGATCCGACCCGGTACAGCGTCGTCCCGGCTTCGCCGACGATGCTGCGGCCCGGCTCAATCCACAACTCCGGCAGCGAAAGGGCGCGCTCGGCGAACTGACGGCGCACTGCGTCGGTGATCGCCTGGACGTACTCGCCCGGATGAAGCGGCGTATCGCCGTCCACGTAGCGAACGCCGAAGCCGCCGCCCAGGTTGACCACCGTGGCCGTGTACCCGATCTGTCGTTTTACATCGGCCAGAAAAGCGGCAATCCGCTCCACCGCCAGCACAAACCCGTGGGTTTCAAAAATCTGGGAGCCGATGTGGGAATGGACCCCCATCAGTTCCAGGGCCTCGTATGCAAGCGCTGTCCTGACCGCTTCCGCAGCCTGTCCGCTGATCACGTCAAACCCGAATTTGGAGTCCTGCTGCCCGGTGGAGATGTACTCGTGGGTGTGCGCTTCCACGCCGGGCGTGATCCGAAGCAACACCTTCACCCGTTGACCGCGCAGTCCTGCCTGTTCGTTCAACAAGGCCAGTTCAAAAAAATTGTCGGCGACGAAACAACCGATTCCGGCGTCCAGCGCCATGTTGATCTCGTCCAGCGATTTGTTGTTGCCGTGGAAGTGAATCCGCTCCGCCGGGAATCCGGCCTGAAGCGCGGTGTACAATTCCCCGCCCGACACCACGTCGAGGCTGAGCCCTTCCTCTTCCACCAGCCTGCACATCGCCATCGTGCAAAACGCCTTGCTGGCGTACGCCACCTGAAAGGCGAAGCCGCTTTCGCGAAAGGCGCGCATAAAGGCGCGGCACTTGTCGCGAATCAATTGCTCGTCGTAGACAAACAAAGGCGTGCCAAATTCCGCCGCCAGCCGCGTCGTGTCACAACCGCCAATCTCCAGATGTCCCGCTTCGTTGACCCGGCTTGTGCCATGCAGTATCATTCCGTTTCCTCCTTGCTCTCCCCCAAGTCGCTTTCTGTCCTTCTCTCTTTTCCTAAAGCAAAGCAACTGACGCGAAAACGCCAGTTGCTTCAGTCTGCCAATCAAACCGTAACCCTGACGGTTACCGTTATGTGACGAACGGCCAGAATCGATCTTGACCTAACTATAGCATGGGTGTTTGCCATTGACAATGGGTTGCTGTCCCTCTGCGGCCCCAAACTCTTTGGCTCACTGCCGGATCGGGTCTTGCGGCTTGACGATGCTCGGCCGCGTGTTTTTGATCGGGAACGCCATGCGGATCAGCACGTTTTTGAAACCCTGGTAATGAAAGGGGATGAACGGCCACAGGTACGGCGTGTCGAGCGAGCGGGTCAAGGCAAGCATGAACAGCACGGCAGCGATCCCGATCATCAGGCCGGAAACGGAAAAGAACCCGACCATGACGACGAGAAACATGCGCACCAGCCGATTGGCGAGGCTAAGCTCATAGCTCGGCGTGGCAAACGTCCCGATGGCCGCGACGGAGAGGTAGAGAATCACCTCCGGAGCAAAAAGCCCCACCTTGATCGCCACCTCGCCAATCAAGACGGCGGCGATCAACCCCATCGCCGTAGCCAGGGGGCTCGGCGTATGCACGGCCGCCATCCGCATCAAATCCAGTCCGATCTCCGCCAGGATGAACTGCACCATCAACGGGATGCTGCCCCCCTGTTTGATCCCGATAAAGTTGAGCGGCGGCGGAATCAGTTCCTTGTGCAGCGCCAACAATAGCCACAGCGGAAGCAAAAGCAGCGAGGCGAGAATCCCGAAAAAACGCACCCAGCGCAGGTATGCGCCCACGACCGGACGCTGCCGGTACTCCTCGGCGTGCTGAACGTGGTGGAAAAACGTGGTAGGGGTGATCATCACGCTCGGTGAGGTATCGACAAAGACCAACACATGCCCTTCCATCAGGTGAATCGCCGCCACGTCCGGCCGCTCGGTGTAGCGGACGATCGGGTAGGGGTTCCAGTTGTGGCCCATGATGAACTCTTCCACGGTCTTTTCCGCCATGGGAATGCCGTCGATCTTGATCTCCTGCAACCGCTGCCTGATTTTCTCGACCAGTTCGGGGTTCGCCACGTCCTTCAGATAAGCGATCGCCACGTCGGTCTTGGAACGGGCGCCGATCTGCATCACCTCGAAGCGCAGCCGCTCGTCGCGAATCCGCCGACGGGTCAGCACCGTATTGATGACAAGCGTCTCCGTATAGCCATCGTGCGCCCCGCGAACCACCCGCTCCGTGTCCGGCTCTTGTGGCTGACGGCCGGGGAACACTTTGACATCCAGCAAAAGTCCCTTGGTTTCACCGTCCACAATCAGCCCCACCTGACCGACCAGCAGTTTGTCGATAAACTCGTCGGCAGTAGAAACCTGGGAAATCTGGAAAAAGGGGATGTATTTGCTGGCGAGCAACTCCAAAACGTCCCCCGCCATGTCCCGCTCCTTCAGGTCGTTCAGGTCGCGCAGCACTTGTGTGATGATGTGACTGTCGGCGAACCCGTTGAGATAGTACAGCAACATTTGTTTGCCGCCGATGGTCAATTCGTGCAGACCGACATCAAAACTGACACCGTGGCCGAGCGTCTGGTTCAAATAGGCCTTGTTTTCCTCGATGTGACGGACGATGGGTTGTTTTTGCCCGACCGTGGTTGACATGGCACTCACCCGCTTTTACCCTTTTGCCTTGAACACCAGCGACGCCAAAAACCCGAACACAATCGCCGCCGAGATCCCGGCGCTGGTCACTTCAAATATCCCGGTAAGCACCCCGATGATCCCGTCCGTCTTCGCTTCCTGGATGGCGCCGTGATACAGCGCGTGGCCGAAACTGGTGATCGGGACGGTGGCCCCCGCTCCGGCGAATTCGATAAACCGGTCGTACACACCGATAAAGTCAAGCACCACACCGGCCACCACCAGTGTGCTCATCACGTGGGCGGGGGTCAGTTTGCCCACGTCCAGCAACAACTGGCCGATGACGCAAATCAGTCCGCCCACGACAAACGCAATCAGATATTCCATCGGTTACTGCCTCCCTTCCAACACGACTGCATGGGCAATGCAGGGAATGGAGTGGCCCTGCTGATAGCTGACCGGACTTAACAACGCCCCGGTCGCGCAGACCAGCACCCGCCCAAGGGCGCCGCTCTGCAACTGCTGTACGATGTAGCTGTAGGTGACAGCCGCGCTGCTCGCGCATCCGCTGGCCCCGGCGAACACGTCCTGGTCGGGGGAATAGATCATCAGGCCGCAGTCGTTGTACACCCTGTCCATCTCGTAGCCTTCGCTTTCCAGCAACTCCTTGGCGATCGCGTACCCGATGGCGGCCAAATCACCGGTTACGATCAGATCGTAGTCCTGCGGCCGCCGATCCAGGTCCCGAAAGTGCGTGACCAGAGTGGAGACCGCCGCCGGAGCCATTGCCGCGCCCATGTCGAACGGATCTTTTATGCCCATGTCAATCACCTTGCCGACGGTGGCGTGCGTCACCCTCGGCCCATCCCCGCCGCGTCCGACGACCGCCGCTCCCGCGCCCGTCACCGTCCATTGCGCGCTGGGCGGCTTTTGGCCGCCGTACTCGGTCGGATAGCGGTATTGCCGCTCTGCGGTCGCATTGTGGCTGCTGCAGGCGGCAATCACGTAGTTCGCGTATTCGGCGTTGACCAATGCGGCCGCGTTGGCCAACGTCAGCATCGAGGTGGAACAGGCGCCGTACATCCCGATCAACGGAAACTGGAACGACTCGGCCGTAAAGCTGGCGGTGATGTTCTGATTGAGCAGGTCGCCAGCCAGAATCAGGTCAATCTGCGCTTCGCTCAACCCGGACTTTTGGATCGCCAGCCTGATCGCGTCTTCCATCAGTTGGCGCTCCGCGTCCTCCCAGGAGTCCTGCCCCGCGTACAGATCGTCGTACACCTTGTCATACAGCGCGCCGAGCGGCCCCGCCCCTTCTTTGGGGCCGACGACCGCCGCCGAGGCCTGGATGCGCACGTCTTCGGCAAACTGCCACGTCTGCCGGCTGATCCTTTTTTTGGCCGCTGTTGCGCTCATGCCCACGCGTCATTCCCCCTCTTGACTTCAGAAGCTGTTTCAGACCAAGCCTAGCAAACTCTTGATCAACCCTGCGACAAACGCGCTGACCACGCCAAACACGATGACGGAACCGGCCAGTTTGAACATGTTGCCGCTGACACCGAGCACGTACCCTTCGCTGCGGTGCTCAATGGCCGCCGACGCAATCGAGTTGGCGAACCCGGTGACGGGGACCGCCGAGCCTGCCCCCGCGTACTGTCCGATGTTGTCGTAGACGCCAAGCCCGGTCAAAAGGACGGAGAGAAAGATCAGCGTCGCTACCGTCGGGTTGCCGGCATCCTGCTTGGAAAAATGAAAGACGTGAATGTAGAAGTTTTGGATCGCCTGGCCCATCAGACAAATCGTGCCGCCCACCCAGAATGCCCGCATCGAGTTGAGCGCCACGTTGCGCTTCGGCTGGTATTTGGCCGCGCGTTGTTGGTAAAGTTCCTTGGTCATCTGCATGCTTGACGATTGTTTCGCTTTTGTCGCCATTGCGAGAATCACTTCCTTTTTACCGCATGCTGCAAACAAGTTTGTAGGTATATCTTTTCAATTTCGCGATCCTTCTATGAGCACTATGAGTAGCAAATTTTTCCATCAGAGCCTAAGCAGCCACTGGGTCAGCGAACCAATCACTTTTCCAAACACCATCGCCATCAGAAACCCGATCAGATAGGCTTCCATGCGCAGACGCTTGGCAAGAATCGGAAAGACGTTCAACACCTCCGTCAGACCGGCGGCCAGCGTCCCGACGAAGATCCCGGCAAGCATGCCGACCGCCGACGTGACCAGCGGCGGCAGCCGAACCCCGATGGAAAAGAAGTCGCAGACCGTAAAAAAGACGGCACCGCTGACCAACGCCCACTGGTAGCTTTGGATGTACGCGCGCGAGTTGGTCAATTGGGCCAGGCGCGGAATGATGTCAAGAACGACGATAAAGGCGACCAGGCCGCTGCCTACAGCCAATCCCCCGCCCAGTCCGACCAGCACGGCAAACAACTCCCGCACGGTCGTCATCGCTTGGTCTTCTGATTCTCCTTGTTCTCGTTTTGGAGATAGTATTGATCCAGGTTTTGCTGGTACAAAAACAGTTCCACTTCAAGCGGACTGGGCTCTTCGTTGATGCGTTTTTTGAACAGGTGATTCAAAAACAGAATCATCCCCAATCCGACCCCAAACGAGTAGGGGATTTGCAAAAAAAGCGGCTGCCGCTCCGTCTTGCCGGTGATCAGGTAAAAGAGGCGCTGGTGCACTTGCAACATGCTCACGTCGGCGTGAAAATTCATGATCGCCAGGCCCGACCCGATAAACAGGATCAACCAGACCAGGGCCACTAGAAAGCGGTTGGGCTGTTTGCGCGGCCGGTTGACTTCCACGATGATCTGCGGCGCCCCCTGGACTTCCAGCGGCACTTCCGGGTACATCGCGCGCAGTTTGCGGATCACCTGCATAATGTCGATTACCAGCAAGTCCCCGTCATCCGGTCTCACCTGATGCACGGGCAACGTGGCCAGTGTCTGTTCCCGCACGCCATCCCAGTACAACTGACAGATGTCGCCCAGTGTGATCACCGCGTCCGGTTTCACGGACAGGCGTTTGCGCAAACGCAGGTAAAGCGGTTCTTCCACACCCCTCTCCTCCTTCCAGTTCCCGCTTACATCCTAGTATGCGCCTAAGCACGGACCTAGATGTAAAAAAAAGACCAGCCGAGCTACTGCTCGATCTGGTCGCGAATCGTCTGCAAGATCCGTTTTTCCAGGCGGGAGACCTGCACCTGCGAGATGCCCAGGCGCTCCGCCACTTCCGACTGCGTATGATCTTTGTAATAGCGCAGGTAGACGATCAATTGTTCCCGCTCGCTCAATTTGCTGATCGCGTCCTTCAGCGCGATCTTCTCAAACCACTTGCCCACGCTGTCGTCGGCGATCTGGTCTATCAGGGTAATCGGGTCTCCGTCGTTTTCGAACACGGTCTCGTGAATGGAAGAAGGAGCACGGCCCGCCTCCTGGGCAAACACCACCTCTTCCGGGCTGATCTTAAGCGCGTCCGCCACTTCGCCGACTGTCGGGGAACGGCCGAACTGTTTGTACAGTTCATCTTTGGTCCGGCGCACCTTGTTGGCCATCTCTTTTAGGGAGCGGCTTACCTTGACCGTTCCGTCATCCCGCAAAAACCGCTGAATCTCGCCGATAATCATCGGCACGGCATAGGTGGAGAACTTGACGTCGTACTCCAGGTCAAACTTGTCAACCGCTTTCAACAAGCCGATACACCCGATTTGAAACAAGTCGTCAGCTTCGTACCCTCGGTTGATAAACCGCTGCACGACTGACCACACCAGGCGAATGTTGCTGTTCACCAGAAGCTCCCGCGCTTTTGCGTCGCCTTGTTGGCTTCTGGCAATCAATTCTTTCACTTGGTCATTTGTCAAAAATGGTTGACTCGCATTTTTAATATCGGCTCCCATGGCACTACCCCTAATTTTGCATGGCTTTCGCGAAAGAGAGGCGTTTGGTCAAACGGATTTTCGTCCCTTTGCCGAGACCGGTGGCGACTTCGATCGAATCCATAAAGTTTTCCATGATGGTGAAGCCCATTCCGGAGCGCTCCAGCTCAGGCTTGGTCGTAAACAACGGCTGCATCGCCTGATCCACGTCCTCGATCCCTTTGCCCTCATCTTCGATGATCAGCTCCACCAGCCCATCCTCGATGCTGACACGGATGCGAACGATCCCCTCCGGGTTTTCTTCGTAGCCGTGGATGATGGCATTGGTGACCGCCTCGGAGACCACGGTTTTCAGTTCTTCCAACTCTTCCATCGTCACGTCCAGTTGCGAAACAAACGCGGCCACGGCGATCCGGGCGAACGACTCGTTCTGGCTTTGGGCGGCAAATTCCAGGCTCATGAAATTGCGCTTCGCCATGTTACGCCACCCCCAATACGTGCAACGCTTCCGCTTCGTTCTCGCGGATCTTGATCACCTTGAACAGTCCGGACATCTCGAAGATCCGGCGAATCGTCGGATTGATCGAGCAGACGACCATCTCCCCGGAACGGGCGGCGATTTGCTTGTACCTGCCGAGAATCACGCCGATCCCCGAACTATCCATGAATGCCAGATCGGCCAGACTGAGCACGATGTGGCGAATCTCCGTTTGGCGCAAGACCTCGTCCACCCTGCTCCGCAACTCCTCCGCGGTATGGTGGTCCAATTCTCCCTGCAGACGGACGACCAGCACGTCGTGTTTCGTTTCCATATCGATGCGAAGACTCATCGTTGGCACACTCCTTCTTCCCGTGTTACTCCTCTCTTTCTCCACTTCGGAAGGAAAATCCTCCCAGTCGACAAAAGAACAAAAAAATCGAGAAGCCGTGTCAGTTTCGGGACATCTCGATTCTTTTCGCGCTGTTGTCCGGGTGCTTACTGGTAACTGATCAGGATTTTTCTGGATGTTCGCTTCAGAATCTCCCACAGGCTTGCTTGTTCGACCGTTTTTTCCGGATACAGATCGATGCGGGTCACTTCTTTTCCGTCCTTCTTGATGAAAAGATGACCGACGATGTCCGTTTTCTTGATCGGAGCCTTCACAGTGGATGTGAGGATCACTTCCTTCTGGTACGTTTCGGGTGACTCCCCTTTTCGGGTCAACAGAGAGACCGATTGCGGCGTCACGACGTTAAGGGCGGTCTGTTTTCCCTTGTCCACGGTGATCGTGCGGACGACATCTCCTTTTTTGTACACCGGGTACACCTGGTAATGGTTAAACGCATAGGTAAACATCGATGCCACTTCGCTGTTGCGCGTCTTCGTGTCCGGTTCGCCCAGAACGACGGCGATGATCCTCATGTTGTTCCGTTTCGCCGTGGCGGTCAGGCAATACTTGGCTTCCGTGGTGTAGCCTGTTTTCAAACCGTCGACGCCCTCGTAAAACCGCACCAGCCGGTTGGTGTTGACCAACCAGAACGGGTTGGCGGTATCCTTGCGCAGATAATCCTGATAGATGCCCGTGTATTTGGTAATGGCCTCGTGTTTCAATAACTCCCGTGACATGATCGCAATGTCGTAGGCGGTGGAATAGTGATCGGGCGACGGCAGCCCGTTGGAGTTGACAAAATGAGTGTTCTTCATGCCCAACTGCTTGGCCCGCTCGTTCATCTTGGCCACAAACGCTTCTTCTGTTCCGCCGATGTGCTCGGCGATGGCGACAGACGCGTCGTTGCCGGAGGCGATCGCAATGCCTTTGATCATATCTTCCACGGTCATCTCTTCCCCCGGCTGGAGAAAGATTTGCGATCCGCCCATCGAAGCGGCCCGTTCGCTGGTGCGCACTTTATCGGTCAGTTTCAACTCGCCCCGCTCAATCGCTTCCATCGTCAACAGCAACGTCATCACTTTGGTGATGCTCGCGGGCGGCAGCTTCTCGTTGGGGTTTTTCTCATACAGAATCGTCCCCGAATCGGCTTCCATCAAGATGGCGGAACGGGCGTGCGGCGCCATGTTGAGGCCGGGTTCGGAGGCGGCGTTCGCTGCCTGGGAAAAGAATCCGAAACAGATGAGAAAACTACACCATGTGCGAATCGTTCTTTTCATATCGTTCTCTTCCCTCCATTTCATGTCACTAGTCTCTCCCGACCCCAAGGAAAATATTCACAAAAAAACCGAAATCCCTCCCCGTGTTCTCGTAAGGGAAGGGATTTCGGGCGACATCCGTGCCGGATCAGATGACGAAGCGCTGTACGCTTTCGGTAAGGTCGTCGGCCAGCTTTTTCAAGCTTTCGACATTTTCGTTGATTCGCGCGATCGATTCCAGTTGCATGTCGACCGTTTGTACGACGCCGCCAATCGAGTCGTTGATCTCTTCCGACATGCTGGACAACCGCTGCATCGAAGTGGTGACGATCTGGTTGCCGGCCGCCATCTCTTCCGACGTCGACGACATCGCCTCGCTCTGTTCGGTGGCGGAGCGAATGTCAGTCAGAATCGCCTGGAAAGCCTCCCCGACGGACTCGACAGACGCCAGTCCCTCGATCACCATGGAAGCGATCTCGTCCATGTTGGCGCTCATCTCCATCGCTTCGTCGTTGATGGAGTGGGCAATGTTGGCGATTTTTTCGGAGAACGCGCTGCTTTCTTCCGCCAATTTGCGCACTTCGCTCGCCACCACGGAAAATCCTCTGCCCGCTTCGCCGGCGCGCGCCGCCTCGATCGCCGCGTTCAGCGCCAGCAAATTGGTCTGCGAGGCGATCGTGCTGATCATCTCGACGATGCTGGTGATCTGTTTTGCCCGGTCACGCAGGCTGTGCATCCGTTTCGCGGTTTCGCTCACTTCGCCGGAGGCGTGACGCACGTTGCCGATGACGGTCTGAACCAGCGACACGCCTCCCTGCGCCCGCTCCAGAGTCCGGGCGGTCGCCTGGCTGGTTGCCTCTGCGGCGATAGCGACTTGCTCCACGCCTTGGGCGATTTCCGAGACCGTCTGGGTGGTCGCCTGCACCTCTGTGGTCTGCTGCGCCACTTTTTCGGAGATGGCGGCGACGTTGGCGGAGATGTCGTTGATCGCCTGCCGGTTGCCCTGGGCGTATGTATTCAGCTCGTCGGCGGCCCGGTTCAACTGCAGCGCCTGTTCCTGAACCAGCGCCACCAGTTGGCGCAACTGATCCGCCATCTGGTTCATCTGCCGGCCCACCAACGCCAACTCATCGTTGCCGCGCACCTCCACTCGCACGTTGAAGTCGCCGTTTCCGATCCGCTGCATGTCGCCGGCGATGGCGAACAGGGAGGTGCGGATTCCCTTGGCGAACCACCAGATCAACGCGACGGCGACCGCCGTGACGGGAATGCTGAACAAGAGGAAGAACCAGCCCATGCCATTTAATTCTCCGTAGATTTCGTCGGTTGAGGTGGTGAGCACCAGCATCCAGTCAAGCGATTTGATCGGCGCGAACGCCGCAAACGAGTTCGTGCCGCGATCCTCATAGACGACGCTGCCAGTGGTTTTGGTTTTCAACTGATTCAGCAAATCTGCGTAGTCCGGATCTTTGCCAAGCTCCAGCTTGTTGTTGTTTTCCTTGTCCCTGTGCGCCACCACCAGGCCGTCGCTGTTGACGACGAAGGCGTAGCCGTGCTGCATGAACGTGATCGTCTCCATCTTTTTCAGCAGGTTCCGGATGGAAACCCCGACGATCAGGATGCGATCCGTGTTTGTGTTGGTGTCGCCAATCGGCGTGGCGATGTAGACCGTTTTGCTGTCGGCGCCCGGTGTCAGCTCTTCGTCCGAGATCACCGCCGATTTGGTTTCGACCGCTTTTTTGAAATAGCCTTTTTGGGAAAAATCAATGTGATTGAGGCCGGTCAACGAGTACAGTTCCTGGCCGCTGCGGCCGTCGGCGAGGTACACCTTGACGATGTCGCTGTAACTTTGGTGAAGCAGGCGGAACTGCTCCATGATCAACGGATCAATGGTGCTTCCCATCACCCGTTTGGACGCGGCCGTTTTGGCCGCCAAGACCAGCCCGTTCATCCACTCGTCGATACTGGCGCTGTGTTGTTCCGCCAGCATGCCGGCTTGTTCGGTCGTAATGGAGATCAATGTGCGCTTCGCGTACGAGAGCGCGATGAATTGTAAAGAAACCACAATAATCAGAACAAGTGCAATTCCAAATCCGATCATCTTCCGGGCAATGGAGCCTCGGGAATGTCCATCCATCGTCAACCGATCAAGGCGCAACCGCTTCCATGTCTGTTGGACGAGCGCTTTCCAATTGCCGCTTCCGGTCTTCTTCCACCCTTTTTTTCGCACAATCGTGCCCTCCTTTCCCGATGCCACATAGCGGATAATCTTGCTGGTTCATAAAAAAACTGGCAATTCCCTGTAGAAAAAAGCCTCAGCCAAAACGGAGGCGAGAAGCCAGGCTCCCGTCTTTTTCGCAGAGGCAAAGGAAAGAAGATCCCTCCCGACAAGCGAGGGCATCTTCTTCATGGATCATTTAGCTGTACAGATGGCAGGCGGCGAAGTGTCCGGGTTCGACCTCTTTCCAGACCGGCTCCATCGCGGCGCACTCCGGCATCGCCTTCGGGCAGCGCGTACGGAAATGGCAGCCGCTTGGCGGATTCATCGGGCTGGGCACGTCGCCTTCCAGCACGATCCGCTCCCGCTGACGCTCAATTTTCGGGTCCGGGATCGGGATGGCGGACAGCAGGGCTTGCGTGTAGGGATGGAGCGGCTTTTCATACAGCGTGTCGCTGTCCGCGAGCTCCACCATTTTTCCGAGGTACATGACCGCCACACGGTCGGAGATGTATTTCACCATCGACAGGTCGTGCGCGATGAACATGTAAGTAAGTCCCATTTTTTCCTGAAGTTGCTCCAGCAGATTGACCACTTGCGCCTGAACGGACACGTCCAGCGCGGAGATCGGCTCGTCGCAGACGATAAACTTCGGCTCGACCGCAAGCGCGCGGGCAATCCCGATACGCTGGCGCTGACCGCCGGAGAATTCGTGCGGGAAGCGGTTGATGTGTTCCGGGTTGAGGCTGACCAGCGACAGCAGCTCCTGGATGCGCTCCTTCCGCTTTTGGCCGGTAGCCAATC
This sequence comes from Paenibacillaceae bacterium, assembly GCA_041920505.1. Classification (GTDB taxonomy): domain Bacteria; phylum Bacillota; class Bacilli; order Brevibacillales; family Brevibacillaceae; genus JBHGXV01. Next base: position 12,694 of record JBHGXV010000031.1, on the reverse strand, counting down.
CGTGAATGTCCAAAGCTTCGCCGATGATGTCCCCGACCGTCATCCGCGGGTTGAGCGACGCGTACGGGTCCTGGAAGATCATCTGCATGTTGCGCCGCATCGCTTTCATTTCCTGCGCGTTCAGCTTGCTGATGTCTTTGCCCTCGAACAACACTTGTCCGCCAGTCGGCTCGTACAGGCGGAGGATCGTCCGTCCGGCCGTCGATTTGCCGCAGCCGGATTCGCCGACGACGCCCAGTGTTTCGCCGCGCTTGATCTCAAAGGAAATGTCGTTGACGGCTTTCAGTGTATTTTCGCCGATGGTGAAGAATTTTTTCAGGTTGCGTACTTCAATCAGTGTATCGCGCTTATCCAAAGCTACTCCTCCTTCCTACGATCCAACGCGGCTTTTGGCGAGCGGATGTTGCAGCCAACAAGCGGCTTGTTGTGTCTGGCTGATCTGCGTCAACTCGGGATCGTACTCCTGACACACGCGCATCGCGCACTCGCAGCGTGCGGTAAAGCCGCAACCGACCGGCGGAGCAAGCAGATCCGGCGGGGTGCCGAAAATCGGGATCAGCGGCTCGTTGCGGTTCAGGTCAAGACGCGGAACGGAGCGCAATAGCCCGCGCGTATACGGATGTTGCGGATTGTAGAAAATTTCGTCCACCGTGCCGGTTTCCACCACTTTGCCGGCGTACATGACGATGACGCGGTCGCACATCTCGGCCACGACGCCCAGGTCGTGCGTGATCAGGATGATCGACGTGTTCATTTTTTTCTGCAAATCCTTCATCAGTTCGAGGATTTGCGCCTGGATCGTCACGTCCAGCGCGGTGGTCGGTTCGTCGGCGATCAAGAGCTTCGGCGAACAGGCGAGCGCGATCGCGATCATGGCCCGTTGCCGCATCCCGCCGGAGAATTCATGCGGGTACTGGTTGACGCGGCGCTCCGGCTGCGGAATGCCGACGAGCTCCAGCAGTTCGACCGCGCGCTGGCGGGCGGCTGTTGTGCTCATCCGCTGGTGCTTGATCAGCCCCTCCATGATCTGCTTGCCCACAGTCATGGTCGGGTTGAGCGAGGTCATCGGGTCCTGGAAGATCATCCCGATTTCTTTCCCGCGAATCGATTCCATTTCCTTGTTGGTTTTCTTGACGATATCCTGGCCGTTAAACAGGATTTGTCCTTTTTTGATCTGTCCCGGCGGCATCGGGATCAGCTTCATCAACGATTGAGCGGTAACGGATTTGCCGCAACCGGATTCTCCCACAATCGCGACGGCTTCCCCGCGATTCACATGGAAATTGACGCCGCGAACCGCTTTGACTTCGCCCGCATAGGTGTGGAAGGAAACATGCAGGTCTTTGACTTCAAGGATGCGTTCCATCGAATCTCCCTCCTATTTACGAAGGCGCGGGTCTACGGCATCGCGCAAACCGTCGCCGAGCAGGTTGAATGCCAGCATTGTCACGCTGATCAGCGCCGCCGGGAACAACAGACGCCACGGGAAGTACCGCATCGCCGGCAGCCCGTCTGAAGCCATCGTTCCCCAGGAGGCAACCGGTGCCGATACCCCCAGGCCGATGAAGGAGAGGAACGATTCGGTAAAGATCGCCGACGGAACGGTCAAGCTGAGCGTAACGATAATCGGACCCAGCGCATTGGGGATCAGGTGTTTGAAAATGATGCGCTTGGAATCAGCGCCGAGCGAAATCGCCGCCAGGACGAACTCCTGCGCTTTCAGTTGCATGACCTGACCGCGAACGATCCGGGCCATGTTGATCCATCCGGTAATCGACATCGCCAGAATGATGGTGAGCACACCCGGGTCGAGCACGACCATCAGCAGGATCACGACCAAGAGATACGGTACGGCAAACAGGATGTCGGCGATCCGCATCATGATTTCATCCACTTTGCCCCCGTAGTAGCCGGCAATCCCGCCGTAGATCACCCCGATCACCAAGTCGATGAAGGCTGCGGCAAACCCGACTTCCAGCGAGATGCGCGCACCGTGCCAGACGCGGACAAACATGTCGCGGCCCAAATCGTCCGTGCCGAACCAGTGTGCAGCAGACGGCGGCTGGTTCTTGTTGTGCAACTCCTGGGAGTAGTAGTTGTACTGGCTGAAGACCGGGATAAAAATCGCCCCGAGGATCAGCAAAATAATGATCACCAATGAAATCATGGCGATTTTATTCATTTTCAAACGGCGCCAGACATCGGCCCAGAAGGACAGGCTCGGGCGCTTGATCTGTTCCGCCTGTTGCAGGTTGATGGCAATCGGCTGAAAATGCTCTTGGCTTAATTGCATCAGATCGTTACTCCTTTCCGAGATCCGTCAGCTTGATGCGCGGGTCAATCAGCGTGTAGGCGATGTCGACCAGCAGTACCAGCACGACCAGAATAATCGCGTAAAACACCGTAGTCCCCATGATCACCGTATAGTCACGGTTGGAAATCGACGTAACGAATTCCCGACCCATTCCTGGAATGTTGAAAATCTTTTCAATAACAAACGAACCGGTGATAACGTTTGCAAGCAGTGGACCCATGTACGTGACAACGGGCAGGAGGGCATTGCGAATCGCGTGTTTGACGGTCGTGGTCACCACGCTCAACCCTTTTGCCTTCGCCGTCTTGATATAGTCTTGTCCCATGACCTCAAGCAGGTTGGAACGCGTCAGACGTGCCACGAACGCCAGCGGAAGGGCGGCCAGAGCCATGGAAGGAAGGATTGTATGCTTAAATGAATCCCAACCCGCAATCGGGAGCCATTTCAATTCGACCCCAAAAATATACTGATAAAAAGAAGCCAGGATAAAGCTCGGTACCGACAGACCCAACACGGCAATCAGCATCGCTGTCTGGTCCGGCCACTTGTTGTGCCGCAGGGCAGCGATCGTGCCCAGCGTGATGCCGCCAAAGACGGCCATCAGGGCAGCCTGGATCCCCAGTGCGGCAGAGACAGGGAAGCCGCGATTGATGATATCGTTGACAGTTACGGCTCGTTCTTTAAACGACGGGCCCAAATCCCAGGTAATCACTTGTTTCAAGTAATCCAGATATTGCTGGAACAGCGGTTTGTTGATTCCGTAGTGTTCTTCAAGAGCCTGGAGGATTTCCGGCGGGACGGCTTTTTCCTGCGTGAACGGACCGCCCGGCACGGCATGCATCAGAAAAAACGTAGCCGTCGTGATGAGAAACAACGTGATGATCATGAACAAGATACGCTTCGCGAGATAACGGATCAATCGAATGCCCTCCTTCTGTTGTTGGTTCGTATCCCACTTCCCTACTTCTCTGTGACTTGATCGTAGAAGACGCGGACAAGAAGGTTTTACATAAGGGAAGGTATATGGGGGACCATATACCTTCCGCCAGAAAAACTATCAATACTGCTTGAACATCCTCACGTGGCGTATTACTGTTCGAGGTACGCCTCTTTCAGATCGAGGACACCGCCAACCGGGTTGAAGTGCCAGCCTTTCAACTTCTCATTATTGATATACCCGTTCGCACGGAAGCTGAGCGGAGCCAGCGGCATGTCGTCCATCAGGATGGTTTCCGCTTGCAGCAACAGTTCTTTCCGTTTCGCCGGATCAGACTCGGCATAGGATTTGTTCAGCAGATCGCGGAATTGCGGGTTGTCGTAGTCAGCGTCGTTGTTGCCGCCGTCCTTGTCTTTGAACAACTCCAGGAAGTTGATCGGGTCGTTGAAGTCAGCACCCCATGCGTAACGGCCCAGTTGGTAGTTACCGGACGTCCGGTCTTTCAGGAACACTTTCCACTCTTCGTTCTCCAGTTTCACGTCGATGCCAAGGTTTTTCTTCCATTGGTCTTGCAGCGCTTCCGCAATTTTCTTGTTCTGGTCGCCGGTGTTGTACTTGTAGGTAACTTCCGGGAACTTGGTCAGACCCAGTTCTTTCATCCCTTCAGCCAGCAGCTTTTTCGCTTCTTCGACGTTTTCCTGGAAGTAGCCTTCCGGTTTGAGCGCCATGCTCGGCGGCACCCAGCCGAATGCCGGGGTTTGACCTACCTGGATAACGTTGTCGGTGATGTCTTGGCGGTTCATCGCCAACGCAAACGCTCTGCGGATTTTCTTGTTGTTGAACGGTGGTTTTTGCGTGTTGAAGATGACGGCGTTGGTGCCCGGCTCCGGCTCTACGCTCAGTTTGCCCTCCTGTTTGAGCTTCGGAATCAGGTCAACCGGCAGACTGTAAGACGGGTAACCGCCAAAATCCAGTTCGCCATTGTCGAATTTCGCTTGTGCCGTGTTGTCGTCGTCGATGAGCGTGCACTCGATCCTGTCCAGCTTGACTTTCGCTGCATCGAAGTAGTACGGGTTCTTCTTCAGAACCAGCTTGTTTTTGTGCTCCCAGCTTTCCATTGTGAACGGGCCGTTGGAAACGAACGTTTTCGCGTCGGCAGCCCAGTTTTCGTTCTTCTCGGCGGTCGCCTTGTGAACCGGATAGTAGGTTGGGAAGGAAGTCAGCTCGATAAAGAACGGCGTTTTGTTGGCCAACGTGACTTGCAGGGTGTAGTCATCCAGCGCTTTTACGCCTACGTCCTCCACTTTGCCTTTGCCTTTGTTGTAGGCTTCGGCACCTTTGATGTAGTAGAGTTGGTACGCATACTCGGCTGCGGTTTTCGGGTTGAGCACGCGCTTCCACTCGAATTCGTAGTCGTGGGCGGTTACCGGATCGCCGTTGCTCCACTTCGCGTCTTTACGCAGCTTGAAGGTGTAGGTCAGGCCGTCCGGAGAAATGTCCCAGCTTTCGGCGCCGGCCGGCTGGTATTTGCCATCCTTGTCGAGGCGGGTCAGACCTTCGAAGGTGTTGAGCGCGAAGGTCAGCGACTGGTTGTCGGTGCCCAGACCCGGGTCAGCCGACGGAATTTCGCCCGCGAAGTTGTAGTGCATGACCATCTCTTTTTTCTCGCCGCCAGCCTGTTGGCTGTTGGAGTTATTGCTGTTGCCAGCGTTTTGGCTACCGGCGCAACCCGCCAGCGCAGCACTCAGAGCCAGAGCGGAACTTACGAGAACAAATACACTCTTTTTCAAAATGATACCCCCTGTTTGTGTTTTCAGAAAAAAGCGAATGAACAAATCGACGGATCCCTTTCTGTTCATCAACCCCTTTCCCTCTATCGCCACTTCGCCGACAGGAACCGCCAAAGCGTTCGTCGGCGAAGATGAGTACCGTCTTCTTTGAAGAATCAGTCAACTCTGTCGATTGAATGGGCTTCGCCGCATCGGATGTGATGGCAACGGCGAAGCCTCTCTGGTATGTAAAATGGTTTTCATGCGCTTTTTACGAAATTCGCAAAACTTTAACATTTCCGCTGTCACATTAAACATAAACGGAATCACTAGCGGTGTCAACGGAATTTGACTGAGAGAAAAATAAAACATTGTAAATCAGGTTCGAACAAAAAATAAATTTTTATAAATCAGACCATTCCCATTTTGCGAAAAGGCAAGGAGAAAAGCGGGTTTTCTCCTTGCCTTCTGATCTCACAAAATTTTATAAATGAGCGTGCCTGCGGAAACCGCCGACGCCTGGATGGCAAAGGCCTCATCCACTTCCTGGGATGCCGCTTCGGCCAGATCACGGTCGTTGGCGTGAATCACCGCGAGCGTTTCTCCGGAAGAAATGGGGTCTCCCACCTTTTTTTGCAAGACGATCCCGACGGAAAGATCGATCGGCATCTCCTTGGTCAACCGGCCGGCTCCCAAGAGAACGGAGGCGTGACCGATCCTCTCGGCGTCAATCGCCGACACGAACCCGTCGCTCTTCGCCTTGACTTCAACCTGCAGGCTGGCCTGGGGCAGACGGCTCAGATCGCGCACGGCATCGGGATCTCCTTCTTGCGCGGCCACCATCTCACAAAACTTCTCGAAGGCCCGGCCGGAGCGCAGCAGCTCTTCCAAATGGCTGCGGGCGGCGGAAACATCATCCGACTTCTTGGCGAGAACCAGCATGTGGGCGCCAATGGTCAAGGCAAGCTCTGTCAAATCGGCCGGCCCCTGGCCGCGAAGCGTCTGTACCGCCTCTTTCACTTCCAGGGCATTGCCGACGGCGCGGCCGAGCGGTTGGTTCATGTCGCTGATGACAGCCACCGTCTCACGCCCCACCTGGCGGCCGATCTCCACCATCGCTTTCGCCAGGATCTCTGCCTCTTCCAGCGTTTTCATGAAGGCTCCTTTGCCCACCTTGACGTCAAGAATAATCGCGTCCGCCCCGGCCGCAATTTTCTTGGACATGATCGAGCTGGCAATCAATGGAACGGCTTCCACGGTCGCGGTCACGTCGCGCAACGCGTACAGTTTTTTGTCGGCAGGAGTGAGATTGCCGCTCTGTCCGATAATCGCCACGCCGACGTCCCGTACCTGGCGAAGAAACTGCTCCCGCGTCCGTTCCACCCGAAAGCCGGGGATCGACTCCAGCTTGTCGAGGGTACCGCCGGAATGTCCCAGTCCGCGGCCGGACATCTTGGCCACGGGAATACCGGCCGCCGCCACCAGCGGAGCCACGACCAGCGTGGTCTTGTCGCCGACGCCGCCGGTACTGTGTTTGTCCACCTTGATTCCGGGGATGCCAAAGAGGTCCAACTGTTCGCCGGACGCGGCCATGGCAAGCGTCAGGTCTGCCGTCTCACGGGGCGTCATGCCGCGAAACAGCACGGCCATCGCCCAAGCCGACATCTGGTAGTCGGGGATCGTTCCCTCTGTGTATCCGCTCACAATAAACTGAATCTCCTCGCTGGTGTGTTCGCCACCATCCCGCTTTTTGGCAATCAAATCCACCATGCGCATCCCTTTACACCTCCGCTGCGATTTGTTTCACCAGTGCGATGAAGCGTGGTCGGGTGCTGTTGGCCACTTCCATGACCTGCTCGTGGGTCAGCGGTTCCAACTCCTCGCCGATCGCCATGTCCGTGATGCAGGAGATGCCCAGCACGCGAAGTCCAGCGTGGCAGGCCGCAATCACCTCAGGCGCCGTGGACATGCCGACGGCGTCACCGCCTACGCGGGCCAGCATGATCAACTCCGACGGGGTCATGTACGTCGGCCCGCTGATGGCGCAATACACCCCTTTTTGCACGCGAATGCCCAATTCGGCCGCCTTCGCCTCCGCCAGCCGCACCAACTCGGGCGTGTACGCCCGGGACATGTCGGGAAAGCGCGGGCCGAACTCGTCCAGGTTGGGGCCGATCAACGGATTGTCGCCGGTCAGGTTGATGTGGTCGGTAATGATCATCAGATCGCCGGGCTGAAACGCGCGGTTCATCCCCCCGGCGGCGTTGGTGACAATCAGCGTGTCAACGCCGAGCTGTTTCATCACATACACCGGGAACGTAACCACGTCCATGCCGTACCCTTCGTAGTAGTGGAACCGGCCCTGCATCGACACCACCGGCGTGCCGTTCAGTCGGCCGATGACGAGCCGGCCCGCGTGCCCGGCCACCGTCGAGACGGGGAAATGAGGAATCTCTTCGTACGGGATGACGACCGGCTGCTCGATTTCCTCGGCGAGCACGCCCAGCCCCGAACCGAGGATCAGCCCGACGCGCGGCTGCACAGAACCGCCGATCCGCTCCGCGATATAGGCGGCCGCCGCTTTGATCTTGGCTGCTTTGTTTTCCATACCCATCCTCCTACAGCTTTCTCAGGATGCCGTGAATCAGTCCGATAAACTGGGTTTTCACCTTTTCCGTGGTTTCCATCACTTCTTCGTGACTGAGCGGTTGCGGCAAAATCCCGGCGGCCATGTTGCTGATGCAGGAAATCCCCAGCACTTCGACGCCCATGTGGCGGGCGACGATCACTTCCGGTACGGTGGACATGCCGACGGCGTCCCCGCCCAGAATGCGCAGCATGCGGATCTCGGCAGGGGTCTCGTAGCTTGGACCGAGCAGACCAACGTAAACCCCTTCGCGGACGTCAATTCCCAGCTCGGCGGCCGCCTGTTTGGCCACCTCGCGCAAACGGGCCGAGTACGCCTCCGACATGTCAGGGAAACGCGGACCCAGTTCGTCGTCGTTGGGGCCGATCAACGGATTGCGAAACGTCATGTTCAAATGGTCGCGAATCAGCATCAGATCCCCCGGACGGTATCCGGTGTTGATCCCTCCGGCGGCGTTGGTGACGATGATCGTCTCGACCCCGATCGCTTTCATCACCCGGATCGGGAAAGTGACGGCGTCCAGGCTGTGCCCTTCATAATAGTGGAACCGCCCCTGCATCGCCACCACCCGTTTGCCTTCCAGACGGCCGACGACGAGTTGGCCCTTGTGTCCGACGACGGTGGAGGTGGTGAAGTGGGGGATTTCTTGGTACGGGATCACCACCGCGTCCTCGATTTCGTCGGCCATCACCCCGAGCCCGGAACCGAGCACAAGGCCAATGTCCGGTTTGCCGTCGATTTTGCTTTCAATCAGCGCTTTGGCTTCTGCGATCTTCTCTTTCAGCATCTCTTTTTCTCCTCCTTACAACTGCGCAAGAAAACTGCGGCCGATAGTCGGCATCGGCACGCCGAAATTGTCGGCGATGGTGGCGCCGAGGTCGGCAAACGTCTCGCGGACGCCGAGGGATTCCCCTTTGGCGAGCCGCTTGTGATAGACCAGAAGCGGCACGTATTCGCGCGTGTGGTCGGTGCCGTGGTGCACCGGATCGTTGCCGTGGTCAGCGGTGATGATCAACAGATCGTCGTCGCGCAAGCCTGCCAAAATCTCCGGCACCCGGGCGTCGAATTCCATCAGGGCGCGGCCGTAGCCTTCGGGATCGCGGCGATGGCCGTACTTGGCGTCAAAATCGACCAGGTTGACGAAACTAAGCCCCGAGAACGACTCGCCCATCGTCTTGAGCAACTGGTCCACTCCGTCCATGTTGTCCCTGGTGCGGATCGAGCGGGTAATCCCTTCGTCGGCGTAGATGTCGGCGATCTTGCCGATGGCGATCGACTCCCAGCCATTGTCCACCAGCCGGTTCATCACGGTCGGCGCAAACGGCTTGACAGAATAGTCATGCCGGTTGGGCGTGCGCACAAACGCCCCCGGCTGTCCGACGAACGGCCGAGCGATCACGCGGGTAACGGCAAACTCGTCTCTTAGCGTCAACTCGCGGGCCACCTTGCAGATGTCGTACAGCTCCTCAAGCGGAACGATCTCTTCGTGCGCGGCGATCTGGAACACGCTGTCGGCCGACGTGTAGACGATCACCGCCCCGGTGCGCATGTGCTCTTCGCCCAGTTCCTCGATGATCTGTGTGCCGGAGGCCACCTTGTTGCCCAGCACCTTGCGGCCGATCCGCTGCTCGAATTCGCGGATCAGTTCGGCCGGAAACCCGTCGGGATACGTGCGAAACGGGGTGGAGACGTGCAATCCCATGATCTCCCAATGGCCGGTGGTGGTGTCCTTGCCCATGGAGATTTCCTTCATTTTCCCCCAGTGCGCCTTCGGCTCCGCCACTGCCAAAACGTTGCGCAACGGCGCGATGCGACCAAGGCCAAGGTTTGCCAGGTTGGGCAGGGCGAAGTCGTTTACCCGTTCGGCGATGTGTCCGAGCGTGTTGGCCCCTTGGTCGTCAAAACGGTCAGCGTCGGGCAGTTCGCCGATCCCGACACTGTCCAAAACAATCAAGAAAACTCGTGGAAAGCGTGGCATAATCCTTCCTCCTCTGCTAGTGGACAGACGTCTGACAACTGACGCGAAAAAAGAGAGCGCTATGCTCTCGGGTGGGTTTTCGCATAGACGTCCTTGATGCGCGTGCGGGTCACGTGGGTATAGATTTGCGTCGTCGAGATGTCTGCGTGTCCCAGCATTTCCTGGACGGAACGCAGATCGGCGCCGTTTTCCAACAGATGGGTGGCAAACGAGTGACGCAGGGTGTGGGGTGTGATCACCGCGTGAATGTTGGCCAATGCGGCGTATTTTTTGATGATTTTCCAAAACCCCTGGCGGGTGATCCTCCGGCCCAGATGGTTGAGGAACATCGCGGGCTCTGCCTTGGCCTTGAGCAGGCGCGGGCGCCCCGCTTCTATGTACCGGCGGACCACGTCAATCGCGATTTTGCCGAGCGGAATGATCCGCTCCTTGGAGCCCTTGCCCATGCATTTGAGGAACCCCATCTCCAGATTGACGTCGCCGATGTTGAGATGAACCAGTTCGGAGACGCGGATGCCGGTGGCGTACAACAGCTCCAGCATCGCCTTGTCCCGGATGCCGATGGGATGGTTCATCGCCGGTCCGTCCAGGAGCCGCTCCACTTCCTCGACGGACAAGACCTTGGGCAGGCGTTTTTCGATCTTGGGTGTCTCCAGATGGATCGAAGGGTCCTTGTCCAGGTACTTGTCGCGGACGAGAAACTGGTAAAACGCCCGGATGGAAGCCATGTTGCGCGACAGGGTAGCCGTCGCCCGCCCCTTTTCCTGCAACATCGTCAGGTAGCCGACGATGTGGCTGCGGGTCGTCTCCTGGATGTCGGTGACGCCTTGTTCGCGCAAGTAGGCGGCGTACGCGACCAGATCGCGTTGGTACGACTCCAGCGTATTGGCGGCCAGCCCCTTTTCGACGGCGAGAAAGTGGGTAAAGTGGTCGATGAGCGTATCCATTGAACGACGATCCCTTCAATGTCAGGTGAATGTATCCCGTACTTCCTTCCACATCAAACAAGAAAACTCCTCTTTTTTCTGAGGAAAAAAAGAGGACGTCACTCGCCCACCAGGTAGAACAGTTGCAAGCGGTCGTAGTACCAGTCGAGGTCATGCGAAGCCGTTCCCTGGATCAGCTTGACCACCTTGACCGCGTTGCCGTGCGGCTCCCGGTACGGATTGGCCGGCAAGAACCTTTCGGACAACAGCGTGACGACGAAGTAACAGAGCAGGGAACACGTGACAAACACGAGGAAGAAGCGGATCAATTCCAGCAGGCGGCGAATGGTCGTTCGCATGGCGTCACCCTCCTCCGTTGCCCCAGGCTATATCCCATCTTATGCGCCTGTCCGCATTTGCATGCTCACAGCGGCCCTTCCTGGAGAACGGTTTCCAGCGGCGTGTAGGGTAGGCCGAGCGATCTGGCCACCGCCTCATAAACGATGTGCCCCTTGATGACGTTGACGCCTCTGGCCAGCGCGCGATTTTCCTGAATGGCGCGGCGGCACCCCTTGTTGGCCAGTTGCAGGCCAAAGGGAAGCGTTACGTTGGTCAGGGCGATGGTGGACGTTCTCGGCACCGCCCCCGGCATGTTGGCGACGGCGTAATGCACGACACCGTGCTTCACATAAGTCGGGTCGCTGTGGGTGGTGACCCGATCGATCGTTTCGATCGAACCGCCCTGATCGATCGCCACGTCGACGATGACCGATCCTGGCGCCATCGTTTTGACCATGTCTTCCGTCACCAGTCGCGGCGCCCGCGCTCCCGGAATCAGCACCGCGCCAATCAGCAAATCCGCTTCCTTGACCGCTTGGGCGATATTGTAGCTGTTGGACATCAGCGTGCGCAAACACCCTTGGTACATGTCGTCCAGCTCGCGCAGGCGATTGGCGTTGATGTCGATGATGCACACGTCCGCCCCCATCCCGACCGCCATCTTGGCCGCGTTCGTCCCGACGACCCCGCCGCCGATGATCACCACCTTGCCGGGCAACACACCCGGCACTCCGCCCAACAGCACCCCTTTGCCGCCGTGGGGCTTCTCCAGGAACTGAGCGCCAATCTGTACGGACATACGGCCAGCCACTTCGCTCATCGGCATCAAGAGCGGCAGGGCGCCGTCGTCCGTCTGGATTGTCTCGTAGGCGATCGCCGCCACCCCGCTTGCGCGCAGCCGTTCGGTCAACTCTTTTTCCGGAGCCAGGTGCAGATACGTAAACAGAATCAGATTCTCGCGAAAGTACGGGTACTCGGCTGGCAACGGTTCCTTTACCTTGCAGATCATGTCCGCCGTTTCCCAAACCTGTTTGGCCGTCGGCGCGATGCGCGCACCTGCCGCCGCGTAGTCTTCGTCGGTAAACCCGCTGCCGAGGCCGGCCTGGGTCTCGACGATCACCTGATGGCCCGCCTGGGTGTAGGCGGCTACACCAGCCGGCGTCAAGCCGACGCGGTTTTCGTTGTTCTTGATTTCCTTGGGCACGCCGATTGTCATCACATTGGCTGCAGTCACCGAAGTTCCCTCCTGATCGAATGGCGTTTCACCCGTAGTATGGCCGATTCGGACACAGAGGTTACAAACGGAGACACAGGCATGAAAAAACTTCTCTCCACAGAGAGAAGTCCGCTTATTTGAAGTCTTCGATGTTTACCTTGTCGATGCAACGGTGGCAAATGCCGTAAAACGTCAGGCGATGGTCGAGAATGGCAAAGTTGTAGACGGTTTGTACCCGTTCTTCCGCCCCGGTCAGCAGGTCTTCGAAAATTTCATCCACCGTTCCGCAATTGAGGCACACCAGATGGTGGTGATGATGCTCCGCGTTGTCGTCGCGCAAATCGTAGCGGGCCACTCCATCACCGAAGTTCATCTTGTGGATGATGCGCAGTTCGCTCAACAACTCAAGTGTGCGATACACAGTGGCGAGGCCGATTTCAGGGGCTTTCTCCTTGACGAGCAAATACACGTCCTCCGCGCTCAGATGATCCTGTTCATGCTCCAGCAAAACGCGAACCGTCGCTTCCCGTTGCGGCGTCAGCTTGTAGTTGTGGGAATGTAGCTGTTG
>JBHGXV010000041.1:0-63326 GCA_041920505.1 Paenibacillaceae bacterium | reverse complement strand
TCGACTTGCATGGATTAGGCACGCCGCCAGCGTTCGTCCTGAGCCAGGATCAAACTCTCCAATAAAGTTGAAAAGAATTGATCAAGGTTCAAAAACATTGGCTTCTCATCACGCTTCGCTGTTCAGTTTTCAAAGAGCATCGGCGATGATTTGACCAAAAGTCAACTCTTATATTATACAACACTAAACATCATTTTGTCAATGCTTTTTTGTTCGTTTCGATGTTTTTGTGTTGCGGTCGCTTTGGACAAGAAATAATCTATCACGCTGAAGCCCATAAGTCAATAGGTTTTTTCATTATGTCAGTTTTTCCTCCTCCACTTTTTTTCTGCGGACATACTTGGACAACTCACTGGGCGACGCAACGCGTGTATACATGCGAAAAAGGATCGCATACCGCTCTTCCATCGCCCGCTTCACCAAGTAATCGATCCGCTTGTCGCCAAAATCAAGCAGCATCTCTTCCAACTCCCGTTTCAGCAGAAACTCCAACTCTTGACATTCCTTTGTCGTGAACAGAAATCCCAGCAACGATATCTCCCTCGCTTACTGACGAGTTTTACCCCTATCTTGTCCATCCCCTGATGGGCATATTCAGCACGGCGAGGCGATCCCTCTGATCCCTTCCCTTACAAAAAAAGCGGCCCCGACACACCGGGAGCCGCTATTTCATCTGAATCAATGGCAAGTGGGAACTGATCGTCTTTTGAAGCAGGATCGGCGTGATTACGCTCTCCACAAATGCAGCAATCACCAATAGGCCCACCACCGTCAGAACCGCCAACGGAAATTGCTTGAGGCAGCGCGACCAATCCTGTTTCACTCGTTCACGGCCGTCCGAACGCCAGACCATCCCCAGGGATCGAAGAACCAATACGCCATAACGAATCCCGATCGACGCCGCGAAGACGACGGCGGGCAATTCGAACAGACCGTGAGGCAGAATTCCCGCCAAAAACAGTTGAACCGGATGAATACCGGCAACCGCCGCTTTCTTCAGCATGAACCCGAGCAACACCCCGTTGGTCCAAAGGCCATAGATCGGAAAGAACGCGAACAAAAGACCCAGCACCATCATCGACACCGAGCTGAAGACGTTGTTGAACAAAATCACCCAAAACGCGGTCACCGTGCTGTTTTTGCTGTGTTGAATCGTTTTGGCCAACTGTTCCACCTGCGCAAGCATTTTTTTCACCATGGAGCCGACCAGATCAGCCTGAACAAAACCGAACGCGATCCCCGCCGCCATGAGAAAGCCGCCGAACACCACATACCACTTGTTATCCGACCATAATAACTGCAATCGCTTGAGCATGACCTCGCTCCTTTACACGTGTTAGTAACAGCATATGTATCCCCCTGTTTCTATACGCTGCGTTCGGAGAATATCCTTGTCTCGTCCGCATACAATCGTATCGGGGACAAGTGTAAACAAGGGGGGGAACGGGCGTGAGATTCATCTATGTGGTGAGCGCAAGAAAATTGAAACAGTCATTTATCATCTTCACAGCCCTGCTGCTGGCGATCGGCATCGTCTATGCGGAACGGAACCATATCGCCGTGTTTATGCAGGGAGACTACGGGAAAGAACCCCAGGCTGTCTACAAGGTAGACACCAAGGAAAAGAAAGTGGCGCTGACGTTTGACATCAGTTGGGGGGAGACACGGGCCAAACCCATTTTGGACATTCTCAAAGACAAACATGTGGGGAAAGTGACGTTTTTCCTCTCGTCTCCGTGGAGCCAGCTTCACCCGGAGATCGTGAAGCAGATCGTCGACGCCGGTTACGAGATCGGCTCTCACGGCCACAAGCACGAGAACTACAGCAAGTATTCCGAAGAGGAAATACGCAAGCAAATCGGAAAAGCTCACACGATCCTGACTGAGCTGACCGGAAAAAAACCGACCTTGATCCGCATGCCGAACGGCGATTTCGACAAACGCGTGCTGCGCGTGGCGGCGGAGATGGGGTACACCGTGATTCAGTGGGATACAGATTCGAAGGACTGGATCAATCCCGGGGTTGACCAGATCGTGCAAAACGTCGTCTCCAAAGCCCATCCCGGCGATATCATCCTGATGCACGCCAGCGACTCCTGCAAACAGACCCATCTGGCTCTGCCGCAGATCATCGACAAGCTGCGCGCCGAAGGATACGAGTTCGTCACCGTCTCCGAACTGTTGGCCGGTTCGGAAGTAAAAACCCAGGAAGTCAAGTAAGCAAAAAAAAGCTGGTCCCGATGGATCAGCTTTCTTGTTTGGTCAACTTGTGCAGATTCATCACTTGCCACGCATTGCAGAGAAACAGCGGGACAATCATAAAAAAGCTGGATTCCGTACTCTGTTGACGAAGTCCCGGAACCCATTCGACAGCCGTTACGGCAAACAGAAAAAAGAGCGTGGGAATCCAGGCGCTTCCGTTCGTCTCCCTGACCTTCCAGTAGGCGACGACCACGGCAGCCGCAAACAGCGCCAGCGGTTCAAGGAAAAACGGCCAGATCGATCCTCCGCTTCCAAACAAACTGTACCGCAAGTACACCATGTCAAACATGGCAAACAAAATCAGCAACACCTGGATGCGCCGCCACAGCGGAGCGCTACGCAGAAAGCCAAGGGCCAGGTAGTTGAGGGTCAGATACGCAAAAAATCCCATTTGCGACAGGACGCTGATCGTCAACCCGAACAACAGGCTCATCGTGATGCCGAAAAAGAAATTGCTGAACGATCCGGTGAACAACTCCCGCCAGGCGATGATCAGACCGTACAGAATGCCGCCCACCCCTCCCACCAGCAGGGTGGTGCCGAACAACCAGGCGTATTTGCGCAAATTCACGATGTGCCCCCTCCTTTTCCACGTCGCTTATGATTGTACCAACCCAAGCAAGAAAATACTAGCGTAAGAACCGGAACAAGTGAGCAGGTTATAAGTAGTGAGGGAAAAGGAGGCACCCATCCCATGGACACTCGTCGCTATCTCTGGGTATCATCACTGTTGGCGGCAACCTTACTTTTGTCCAGTTGCGGATTTGGCGGAAATCAATCGCGCCAGCAATCCCAACCCGACTATAAAACGATGAAAACCATGGTTCTCGACATCATGCAAACAGAAGAAGCGAAGGACTCCATCGCGCGCATGATGAAGGACGAGAGGTTCAAAAAAGAGATGGTTTTGGACACCGCCGCTGTCCGCACCACTCTGCTGAAAAGTCTCGCCGATCCGAAAAGCCCGCAGATCAAGGAAGCGTTCCACGACCCCAAATTCACCAGCACGCTGGCGAAGTCGATGAAAGACGAAAACAAGAAATTGCTCAAGGATCTGATGAAGGATCCGGAATACCAAAAAATGCTGATCAGCGTGATGCAAGACCCCGAATTTGAAAAACGCCTGATGCAATTGATGAAGAGTTCCGCCTATCGGCAACAAACGATGCAGATCATGAAGGAAGCGCTACAAAGCCCGCTGTTTCAGGCCGACATGGTAAAACTGATGACCAAGGCAAACGAGGAAATGACCAAACCAAAAGCGCTGGAAGCGGGCAAAGGCAAAAAGAAAAAGGGGGGCGGCGACGATGGCAAGTAACCGTCGCGGTCCAACCAAAAAGGGGAGCGATGTGCGCTGCGCTCACCTTTTTGTGCCTCAAGCGTCTTTTTTCCACAGTTCAGGCGGATTCAGCGTGTAGATACCGTCCGCGCGATGCATGATCTGATTCATGATCATTTCCCGCCGCAACGTAGCGTAATCTTCGTGAAACCCGCGCAAATACTCGCTGATTTCCCGCTCGCTGTACGAACGTCCCTGCTCAAGACCGGACGCCAGCTTCTCCAGCACGTACAGCCGTTTTTTCCACTGCGCCGGGATTTGCTTCAGTTTTCCCTCTGGCGTAAAAAACGGCGCAATGATCCGCTCTTTTTCCGCATCCATCCGATACCCTCCTTTTGCTGCATGTTGATCGCCGCGAAGCACTTCCCACTCTTCGAGCACGTCCATGCCGGGCGGCAATACGGTTGTGACGATTCCGGCGGCAAGCCGGCTCAACTCCCGGGGGGCGAGATAAAACGTGATCGTGTTTTTCTCCCTCTTTTCCCTGACGATTCCCACGTTTTTTAACTTGTGCATATGGTGGGTAATGGTTGCTGCCGTCAGTCCCAGCCGCTCGGCCAATTCGCTTCCGCTCAACGGCTGCCTGGCCAGCATGGACAGGATGCGAATCCGGTTCACATCCCCCACCGCTTTGTGAAACCGCACCAAAATATCAAGTTGCATCACAGGTACACCTCCTCTACCTAATAAGATATTCATCTAATTAGAAGTTTATGATATACACCATCATTTGTCAAACCGCCGCAGCAAAACAAAAAGAGGTGCCTGCGCGCGCATGCGCAGGCACCTTCCGTTTTGATGATGATCAAATCGTTTACGCGGTTGGGGTCGCCGCACATTTTTGATGGACCCGTTCCGCCAACTCCATGTACAGCTTGCCAATCGGCGTATCCGCCTTGTAAATGGACGGCGAGTAATCCGGCTCGGCGGGATGGTTGTCCGGCTGGCCCAGCGGAATCTGCGCTAGCAGTTCGGTCGCCAACTGTTCCGCCAGCTTGGCGCCGCCGCCGCGACCGAACAGGTATTCTTTCGACCCGTCCTTGGCTTCGTACCAGGACATGTTTTCCACCACGCCGAGAATCTCGTGACCGGTGCGCAACGCCATCGCTCCGGCGCGGGCGGCGACGAACGCGGCCGTGCCGTGCGGAGTGGTGACGACGATTTCCTTGCTTTGCGGAATCATCTGGTGAACATCGAGAGCCATATCGCCCGTCCCCGGCGGCAGGTCGAGAATCAGATAATCTAGCTCGCCCCAATGAACCTCGGTAAAGAAGTTGCGCAACATCTTGCCGAGCATCGGGCCGCGCCAGATAATCGGCGAGTTGTCTTCAACGAAGAAGCCCATCGACATCACTTTCACGCCGAACTTCTCCACCGGCAAGATCAATTCGCCGATCACGGTCGGCCGTTGTTCGATATTCATCATGTCAGGCACGCTGAACCCGTAGATGTCGGCATCGATAATCCCCACCTTTTTGCCCAGACGAGCCAGGCAAACGGCCAGGTTGACGGTGACCGTGGACTTGCCCACTCCGCCTTTGCCGGATGTGACCGCGATAAACACCGTTTTCGAATCCTTGTCCAGGATCGGATTGAGCGGCTGGGCTTGTCCTGGCTCCGCTTGCCCTTGTCCGCCGCGCAACTCTGCCGACAGAGCCACCCGCTCCTCGTCGGTCATCGCGCCGAAGCGCAGATCCACGTCCTCAACACCGAGAGCCTTGATCGCGCGAATGACGTCCTCCTCGATCTTGGCCTTCAGCGGACACCCGGTGATGGTGAGAACGACTTCAAGACTGACACGATTGTCCTCAATCCGGATATTGCGAATCATGTTCAATTCGACCAGGCTGCGGTTGATCTCAGGGTCTTTCACATCCCGCAACGCTTCAAGCACTTGCTCTTTGGTTACCATCTGAATCACCTCGGTTGGTTGAAATATCCGCATGCACGTACCGTAACGCCGCGTTCATTATAGCACACCCGGGAAAAAGGGCACAAACCCGCTTGTCACGGCGTGCCCTTCCCTTTTTCGCCGGCGTAGTGGCGCAAAATTCCCTGATAGATGGCATTGGCCATTGCTTTTTGGTACTCGGTTGTCTGAAGTTTGCGGGCTTCCTCGGAATTGGACAAAAATCCGACTTCGACCAGTACGGCCGGACACTCCACCTCTCGGATCAGGTAAACGTCGTCCGTCTTTTTCGGCAACCGGGTGGTATTTCCCAGCACGCGCTTGATCTCGTCCTGGATCAGGTACGCCATCTCGCCGCT
Organism: Paenibacillaceae bacterium; assembly: GCA_041920505.1. GTDB lineage: Bacteria > Bacillota > Bacilli > Brevibacillales > Brevibacillaceae > JBHGXV01. Next base: position 57,457 of record JBHGXV010000041.1, on the reverse strand, counting down.
TTCTTTAAACGCCGGATAGTAAAACGTTTGGGCACCCGACCATTTCGGGGACGGGAACGCGTTGAGATGGATGCTGATCAGGAAATCCGGAGCGTTTTCGTTGACAAATTTGACCCGGCTGCGTATGTCTTCCGATTTCCGCTTGCGCAGACGGTACTCGTCCGGCGAAGCGAGGTCCTTGTCTTCCTCCCGCGTCATGACGACAAACGCTCCCGACTGTTGCAAAAAATCGCGCAGGTACAGGCTGATCGGCAACGTCACGGTTTTCTCCACCACCTGGCCGTCCCTGCTGACCGCGCCGCCGTCCGCCCCGCCATGACCGGGATCAATCGCGATCACCGTTCCCGCCAGGGGCAGCGTCCAGGTTGACCACGACGAGTGATCGGGGGTCTCGTAAGTAAAGATGACGACGAGCAAGAAAAAAGCCAATAGCCATCCGATCGCTTTTCTCGCCACTTCGACCGCTCCTTTGTCCCATCATTCCCTTTCATCTTATGGGCGAGCCGAACAAATTATGACGAACCAAAGAAAAGCAAAAAAACCCCTTGTATTCCAAAAGGAACCAAGGGGTTGTGTCGTTGCGCGATTAGCGTTTGGAGAATTGCGGAGCGCGACGAGCAGCTTTGAGACCGTATTTTTTACGCTCTTTCATGCGCGGATCGCGAGTCAGGAAGCCGGCGCGCTTCAGCACACCGCGCAGTTCCGGATCAGCTTTCAGCAGCGCGCGGGAAATTCCGTGACGGATTGCGCCCGCCTGACCGGACGTACCGCCGCCGGACACATTGACCAGCACATCGTAACGACCGAGGGTTTCGGTCAGAATGAGCGGTTGTTTCACGATCAGTTTCAGAGTTTCCAAACCAAAGTAGTTATCCATGTCACGCTTGTTGATCACGATGCGGCCTTCGCCCGGAACCAAGCGAACGCGTGCCACGGAGTGCTTACGACGACCTGTACCGTAGTATTGTACTTGTGCCACGAGTCTTTTCCTCCCTTATTGAATTAACCGCGGATTTGCCATACTTCTGGCTTTTGCGCTTGATGCGGATGTTCGCTGCCTTTGTACACTTTCAGCTTGGTGAACATTTTGCGTCCCAGGCTGTTTTTCGGGAGCATACCTTTTACGGCAATCTCGAACATGCGCTCTGGACGGTTTTTCAACATGTCCCCGGCAGCAGTCGCTTTCAGACCGCCCGGATACAGGGAGTGGGTGTAATAGATTTTGTCGGTCAATTTTTTGCCGGTCAGCTTGATTTTGTCAGCGTTGATAACGATGACGAAATCGCCGGTGTCAACGTGAGGAGTGAATTCCGGTTTGTGTTTGCCGCGCAGGATGGTAGCGACTTCGCTCGCGATGCGGCCCAGCGTTTGACCTTCCGCATCAACGATGTACCATTTGCGTTCAACTTCCAGCGGCTTCGCCATATATGTGGTACGCATTGTGTTGTCCCTCCTAAATATGTTGCCGTTCCAAAAAAACAGGACGAAGTTGTAACGGTAGCAACTTCTCCTCGTGTGTCAAAACACGTACATATCCAATTTTCAATCCCGGGGCTAGAGTGGGGCTAGCGGGGTATGAAAATACCAAGGAATATCGTACTATACGGAAAACCCATAGTCAAGTGCATTCTGCGAAAACAGCGTTAGTAGAACACTTCCCACATGGTAAGCCCCTTGGCCGGCGCAGTCTTGCCCGCCTTTTCCCGATCCCTGGCGGCGAGAATCGCCGGAATCTCCTCTGGATCGCGCTTGCCCTGCCCCACTTCGACAAGCGTTCCGGCGATGATGCGTACCATGTTGTACAAAAAGCCGTTGCCGCGGCAGATGATCCAGATAAAGGGGCCTTCCCGCTCCACCCGCAGATCGTAAATCGTCCGCACCTTGTCTTCGACAAAGGTCTTGGCGGAGCAAAACGAGGTAAAGTCGTGCTCCCCGATCAAATGGCGGGCGGCCGCGTTCATCCGGGCGACATCCAGCGGATGACGGATGTGATCGGCGTAGCGGTGGCGAAACAGATCGGGCACTTCGCCATTGTCGACGCAGTAGCGGTACTCTTTGGCCTTCACGTCAAACCGGGCATGAAAATCGGCGGGCGCTTCCTCCACCGAGCGGATGACAATGGCGTCGGGCAGTTGATTGTTGAGCACAAATCGCCATTTTTTCAACGGGATGTGACTGTTGGTGTCAAAGTGAAAGACCTGCCCGCGCGCATGCACACCGGCATCGGTGCGGCCCGAACCGGCGATCTGGATCGTCTCCCCGGTAATCCGCTTCAAAGCTGCCTCGATCTCTCCCTGGACGGTGATTTGATCAGGCTGGACCTGAAAGCCGCTGTAATCGGTCCCGTCGTAAGCGACCACGCATTTCAACCGCTTCATGTCCGCCACCACCCGATCACGCCGATCGCCAAAAGCAGCACGACGGCAATCACCGCATCCCGCCAGGTCAGGCGCAACTGACGCAAGCGGGTACGGCCCACACCGCCGCGATACGCCCGCGCCTCCATCGCCAGGGCCATCTCCTCCGCCCGGCGAAACGCGCCGATAAACAGCGGAACCACGATCGGCACCATGTGCTTCACCCGTTTGACCAGTGAGCCGGATTCGAAATCAACCCCCCGCGCCATCTGCGCCTTGATGATCTTGTCCGTCTCTTCAAGCAACGTGGGAATGAAACGAAGCGCGATGGACAGCATCAGCGAGATTTCATGGACGGGAACGCCCAGCCGCTTGAGCGGAGCAAGCAGCCGTTCCATGCCGTCCGTCAGGTCGATCGGCGACGTCGTCAGGGTCAACAGCGAACTGGCCACGACCAAGAGCCCCAGTCGAAGTGACATGTACACGGCCTGCCGCACGCCCTCTTCTTCGATGGTCAGCCACCCCCATTGCAGATAGACGGCCCCGCCTTTGGTCGTCAGCAAGTGCATCACAACCGTAAACAGAATCAGCCACCAGACGGGTTTCAATCCTTTGGCGATATAGGCAAACGACAGTCCGGAGACGAGCATGACCAGCGCGAGAAAGACGACAAGAAAAGCGTACGTCTGCGGGTTGTCGGCCAAAAAGACGAGAACGGCGAATACCAGCACGAACAGCAATTTGCTGCGCGGGTCCAGACGATGCACAAACGACTGCCCGGGCACGTACTGGCCGATCGCGAAGTTTTGCAATACGCTCATCGCGCCGCCTCCTTTCGCCCGGCCAGCATCTGGAGAAGATAGGCCTCCAGTTCCTCTTCGCGATACAGATCGGGCGGAATCCGCCGGTCGGGGGGCAGACGCCGGTTGAGCTGTTCGATGATCGCCACGGTCTGCGGCACGTCCAGTCCCAGTTGACGCAATCGGTCAGCTTCGGAAAATACCGCTGTCGGCTTCCCCTGCAGAGCGACCCGTCCGTCTGCCATGACGATCAGCCAGTCAGCGTATGTCGCCACTTCTTCCATGCTGTGCGTCACCAGTATCGTCGTCAGGTTTTGCTCCCGGTGAATCCGGTGAATCGCCTCCAGAATCGTCCTCCGTCCTGCCGGGTCCAGTCCTGCCGTCGGTTCGTCCAGCACGAGCACGCGCGGCTGCATGGCCAACACCCCGGCGATCGCCACCCGGCGCATCTGGCCGCCGCTCAATTGAAACGGCGAACGGTCCTTGATTTCCTCAAACGGCAACCCGACCGTCTCCAACGCCTCCTTGGCCCTAAGCCTCGCCAAGTCCTCCGGCAGACCGAAGTTCAACGGGCCAAACGCCACGTCTTTCCACACGGTTTCTTCAAACAGTTGGTGCTCCGGATACTGAAACACCAGGCCGACCGTCCGCCGCCATTCCGGAATCGGTTTGGTGGCGGGGGTGATCGTCCACTCGCCGATCCGCAAAACGCCGGATGTCGGCTTCAACAGTCCGTTCAAATGCTGGATCAACGTCGATTTACCGGAGCCGGTATGCCCGATGATCCCCACGTAGGCACCGGAAGGAATGGTGAGGGAGACGTCGGACAACGCCGCTTTTTCGAACGGCGTCCCTTTGCCGTAGACGTGTGTCACTCGTTCGAGAGTAATCTGCATAACTCGTCCACCAACTCCTCCTGATGCAGTACCGGGGCGATCTGTACTCCTTGTGCCGCCAGTTTGTGACGCAGCCGGGAAGCGAGCGGAACATCAAGCCCGACTGCCTGCAAGCGTTCCACTTCCCGATAGACGACCGAAGGGGGGCCATCCAGCAGGACGGCGCCTGCGTGCATCACAATCACCCGGTCGGAATCAACCGTCTCCTCGGGGAAATGGGTAATGTTGAGGATCGTGATCCCTTCTTCCCGGTTTAACCGGCGCACGAGCGCGAGCACTTCTTTGCGCCCTTGCGGATCAAGCATCGCCGTGGCTTCATCGAGAATGATGACGGATGGACGCATGGCAATGATGCCGGCGATCGCCACCCGCTGCTTTTGGCCGCCGGAGAGGCGATGCGGCTGGCGATCGGCAAACGACTCCATCTTGACCGCACGCAGCGATTCGTCGATGCGCCCGCGCATCTCTTCCGGCGCCACCCCCAGATTTTCCAGCCCGAAAGCGACGTCCTCTTCCACCGTGGTTCCGACAATTTGGTTGTCCGGATTTTGAAATACCATGCCGACCCGGCTGCGGATCTCCCAGACGACGTGCCCGTCGCGTGTGTCGAAGCCGCAGACCGTCAGCACGCCTTCGCTCGGAGCAAGCAACGCGTTGCACAATTTGGCCAGCGTCGACTTGCCCGAGCCGTTATGGCCGATGACCGACACGAACGAACCTTTCTCAATGGAAAGATCCAGTTGCCTGACGACAAACGGCGCTTCTTCCTGCGCGGATTCGTAACGAAACGCCACGTTCCGCGCGCTGATAATCACTTCTGGCAGCGTCATCGGCACTCACATCCCTGCGTGTGAGAGTACAAACCCAAAAAGAAAAAAAGGGCACGAATCAGAATCCGGTTCATCCAGAATCCGTCCTCACCCTTTCTTCAAACGAAAACGTATTATTCAACTAATTCGAGATACGCCATTGGTGCAGCGTCGCCACGGCGAGGACCCAGTTTGAGGATACGCGTGTATCCGCCGTTACGCTCCTGGAAGCGCGGGGCAATGACATCGAACAGTTTTTGAACGGCGTCGCGGCCTTCCGGTGTTGCCACCTCTTTACGAACGAAAGCAGCTACCTGACGACGAGCGTGCAAGTCACCGCGTTTCGCGAGCGTAATCATCTTTTCAGCGATCGAGCGAACTTCTTTTGCCTTCAGTTCGGTAGTCTCGATGCGTTCGTTGATGATCAGGTCCGTTACCAAGTCGCGGAAAAGCGCTTTGCGAGCCGCGCTTCTACGACCCAATTTACGGTATGCCATTTTCTTACCTCCTTCTCACTGTTTACTGGCAAAACAGCGTCCTAACGAATTTGATTGCAAGAACAGTACATCGTTGCCTTGTCGAAAAGCCAGGATCAGGCTGGCTGTCGGCCGTCCGCGCCTTAGTCGTCGCTTCTGAGCGAAAGGCCCAGTTCGTGCAGTTTTTCCTGAACTTCCTCCAAGGATTTGCGCCCCAGGTTGCGAACTTTCATCATGTCTTCTTCGGTCTTCTGGGTCAACTCGTGAACCGTATTGATGCCCGCGCGTTTCAAGCAGTTGTAGGAGCGAACCGAAAGATCCAGCTCTTCGATGGTCATTTCGAGCACTTTCTCTTTCTTGTCCTCTTCCTTCTCCACCATGATCTCCGCATCTTTCGCCTCGTCTGTCAGGCTGACAAACAGGTTGAGATGCTCGGTCATGATTTTCGCGCCAAGGCTAACAGCCTCTTCCGGGCGGATACTGCCGTTCGTCCATACTTCAAGGGTCAACTTGTCGTAGTTGGTCATTTGCCCGACACGGGTGTTTTCGACTTGATAGTTGACACGCTTGATCGGTGTATAGATCGAGTCAATCGGAATGACCCCGATTGGTTGATCCTCTGACTTGTTTCCGTCCGCTTGAACATATCCACGACCGCGTCCAGCTGTCATGCGAATGTGCAGACGACCGCCGCTTGCCAAAGTAGCGATGTGCAGATCCGGGTTCAAGATCTCCACGTCGCTGTCAGCACGAATGTCTCCCGCCTTTACAACGCCTTCGCCTTCCGCATCGATCTCAAGTATCTTCTCTTCATCAGAATGGATCTTCAGAGCCAGACCTTTGATGTTGAGGATGATTTCGGTTACGTCCTCTACCACACCCTCGACGGTCGAGAATTCGTGCAGAACGCCGTCAATCTGGACAGTTGTGACGGCAGCGCCCGGCAGCGAGGACAGGAGAATACGTCTGAGTGAGTTGCCAAGGGTTGTACCGTAACCACGCTCAAGGGGTTCAACGACGAACTTGCCGTACGTGTTGTCGTCGTTTACTTCCACAACCTCGATTCTTGGTTTTTCTATTTCTATCATTAAACAAACCCTCCTTCAAAACGTCGAAATTCCCGATGGGCTCATGACGAAGCCCACCAGCGGAATTTCCTTCGGCGGTTTACCGTTGCGTGCATGTCAAGCCGAAAAAAGCAGAAACTACCATTCTAGTATGGACATGTTCTGAACTTTATAAACCCGATTACACGCGGCGACGTTTTGGCGGACGGCAGCCGTTATGCGGAATTGGCGTTACGTCTTTGATCATGCTGACTTCGAGACCGGCAGCTTGCAGAGAACGAATCGCTGCTTCCCGACCTGCTCCCGGCCCTTTCACCAGCACTTCGCAGGAACGCATACCGTGTTCCATAGCCGCTTTTGCAGCCGTTTCCGCAGCCATTTGCGCGGCAAACGGAGTGCTTTTGCGGGAACCTTTGAAACCGAGGGCACCGGCACTGGACCAAGAGATTGCGTTACCGTGCGGGTCGGTGATGGTTACGATGGAGTTGTTGAACTTGGAACGGATAAGTTCTACGCCGCTTTCAACTTTCTTGCGGTCAAGACGACTGGTACGAGTATCAGTCGCTTGTTTTATTTTAGCCATGTCAGATTACCCCCCTTTACTTCTTCTTGTTCGCTACCGTACGGCGAGGACCTTTGCGCGTACGAGCATTGGTTTTGGTACGTTGGCCGCGAACCGGCAGACCGCGGCGGTGACGGAGACCGCGATAGCAGCCGATTTCCATCAGGCGCTTGATGTTGAGGGACACTTCACGGCGAAGATCCCCTTCCACCTTCAGGTTTTTATCGATGTAGTCACGAAGCTTGCTCACTTCGTCTTCAGTCAGATCGCGAACGCGGGTATCAGGATGAATCCCGGTTGCCGCAAGAATACGTTGGGACGTAGGGCGACCAATACCGTAGATGTAGGTCAACGCGATTTCCACGCGTTTTTCGCGAGGCAAGTCAACGCCTGCAATACGTGCCATGCTTCAAAAGCACCTCCTTGGATTACCCTTGTTTTTGTTTATGCTTAGGATTTTCACAAATAACCATTACGTTGCCTTTGCGACGAATGACCTTGCATTTTTCGCAAATCGGTTTCACCGACGGTCTCACTTTCATGGTTTTTGCCTCCCTTTTCTAGGGTTTAAGCATTGCGCTTATTTATAGCGGTACGTGATACGACCGCGAGTCAGGTCATATGGCGACAACTCTACCGTCACTTTGTCACCGGGCAAGATGCGGATAAAGTGCATGCGGATCTTGCCGGATACATGAGCCAGAACCTTGTGTCCGTTCTCCAGCTCGACACGGAACATCGCGTTCGGCAAAGGCTCAATCACTGTACCTTCCACTTCGATAACATCGTCCTTGGCCATTCGCTTCTCTCCTTTCATCTGTTCTTCAGTCGGACCATGAGTCTCAGGCAACCCTGGTACGGCAAGACGGAGTCAGATTCAGAACGAACTTATCGTCAACACGTTGAACGACAATCCCGAACTTTCCTCCTGCAACTGCCACCGTTGTCTATGGCCTCGTCAAGATCTCATAGCCATCTTCCGTAATCGCGATGGTGTGTTCATAGTGCGCACACTTTTTCCCGTCCACTGTCACGACCGTCCAATTGTCCTCCAATGTGCGGACATAACGTTCGCCAGCATTCACCATCGGTTCGATCGCCAAAACCATGCCCGGTTTTAACCTGGGTCCTCGTCCGGGGGGACCAAAGTTAGGGATTTGCGGGTCTTCGTGCAAATCTCGGCCGACGCCATGGCCCACGTATTCGCGAACGATCGTAAAGCCGGCTGCTTCGGCATGGATCTGGATCGCATGTGAGATGTCGGAGAGGCGCGCACCGGGGAGGGCCTTTTCCAACCCTTTGTACAGCGACTCTTCCGTCACTTGCATCAAGCGCCGATCTTCTTCGGATATCTTGCCGACCGCGTACGTCCAAGCGGAGTCGCCGTGGTACCCTTGGAACTGGGCACCAATGTCGATGCTGATAATGTCTCCCTCTTGCAACGTCCGTTTCCCTGGGATCCCATGTACGAGTTCCTCGTTGACTGAAGCACAGATACTGCCCGGAAAGCCACCATAGCCTTTAAACGATGGGACCGCTCCTTTACTACGGATAAAGGTCTCGGCTAGTTCGTCCAGCTGTTTCGTAGTAACACCCGGCTTTATCGCTTTGGCTAGCTCCTGATGAGTTAAGGCGACGATGCGACCCGCTTCGCGCATTATCTCAAGTTCCATTCTCGATTTTAGAATGATCATTACCGCTTACCCTCGCAATAAAGTCGCAATATCGTTGAATACTACCTGAATGTCTTGTTCACCGTTCACATTGCGAAGCAGACCCTGAGCCGAGTAGTATTCAATCAGTGGTTGGGTTTGTGCGATGTTGACGTCAAGACGTTGTGTAACCACTTCGACCTTGTCGTCGTCCCGCTGATACAGCTTTCCGCCGTCCTTGTCGCAGACACCTTCGACTTTGGGAGGATGGAAGACCGTGTGGTAACTCGCTCCGCAGATCGGGCAAATCCATCGGCCGGTCAGCCGCTCAATCAGCACATCGCGGCGAACCTCAATATTGATGACGTGATCCAGCTCGCGTCCCAACTCTTTGAGGGTTGCGGTCAGCGCTTCCGCCTGCGCAACCGTGCGCGGAAACCCATCGAGGAGAAACCCTTTTTCGCAATCGTCTTTCCCGAGCCTCTCCCGCACAATACCTATCACGACTTCGTCCGGAACCAACAGCCCCTTATCCATGTAGGACTTCGCTTCCAGACCAAGCGGCGTCTCATTCTTCACAGCAGCACGGAACATGTCACCGGTCGAAATGTGCGGAATCTTGAACTCTTCCACGATGCGTTCGGCCTGCGTGCCTTTGCCCGCACCGGGAAGACCCATCAGAATAATATTCACGTTCATCCCCCTCCGTCCGAATGAAAACAACCTCGGTTTACTTGATGAACCCCTTGTAGTGGCGTTTAATCATCTGGCTTTCAATCTGCTTCATCGTGTCCAGCGTAACCCCGATCAGGATCAGGAGTGATGTACCCCCGATGTAAATCTGCTGCGGCAGTCCAGCCAAGTTACTGAAAAAGAATGGCAGAACGGAAATCACTGTCAGGAACAGTGCTCCAGCCAATGTCAGGCGGTTCAGCGTGCGTGTGATGTATACCTCAGTGTTTTTGCCAGGACGGATTCCGGGAATGTAGCCACCGTTTTTCTTCATATTTTCCGCCATTTGTACGGGATTAATCTGCACAAACGTATAGAAGTAGGTGAACCCGATAATCAGGAACGCATACAGGGTCATCCCAAGCGGCGCGTTTACCTGGAAGTTGTGGTAAATCCAGTTGGCGACGCCTTGACCGCTCGCGTCCGCCCAGAAGCTGGCAACCGTCGCCGGGAAGATGACCAGCGAGATTGCGAAAATGACTGGAATAACCCCTGCGGAGTTCACTTTCAACGGAATGTGAGTGGATTGACCACCGTACATTTTCCGACCGACAACACGTTTCGCGTATTGTACCGGAATTTTGCGGACGCCCTGCTGCATGAAAATAACCCCGACGATAATCGCGACAATCACGAGGAAGACCAGAACCATCTTCATGATCGCGAAGAAGAGGTTCCCGGTAGCGTTCTGGAACTGCGTCTGGTAGATGGTGACGATCCCGCCCGGAATCGCCGCGACGATCCCGGCCATGATCAGGATGGAGATGCCGTTGCCGATTCCTTTTTCCGTGATCTGTTCACCCATCCACATCAACAACGCGGTTCCTGCCGTCAAGGTCAAGGCAATCAGTGCATAGCTGCCAGGCGAGGTGTCCACCAGCAACCCGGGATACAACCGGTTAAACCCGATCGTCATCCCCACCGATTGGATCAGTCCCAACACGATCGTGCCGTAGCGGGTGAACTGGGCGATCTTGCGCCGCCCCACTTCCCCTTCTTTCGCCCACTGGGTGAACTTCGGCACGACGTCCATTGAGAGCAGTTGCATGATGATCGATGCCGTAATGTAGGGCATGATCCCCATGGCAAAAATCGAAAACTTCTTGAGCGCCCCACCAGAGAATGTGTTGAGCAGACCAAGCAGGTTGTTGTTCGCTGCTGATTCCAGCATCTCCACGTTGATGTTCGGCACTGGAACGAAGCTGCCAATTCGGAAGACGACAAGCATCATCAGGGTAAACAACACCTTCCGACGCAAGTCGCCTATTTTAAAAATGTTGGAGAGGCTCCCTAACATTAGATCACCTCGGCAGTTCCACCGACTTGTGCAATCTTCTCAGCAGCCGCACTCGAAAACTTGTGCGCTTTTACTGTCAATTTTACGTTCAGTTCCCCGTTGGCCAGAACCTTTACGCCGTCGCGCAGGGAGCTGATGACGCCGGTTTCTTTCAGAAGCTCAGGCGTTACCACAGTTCCTTCGGCAAAACGGTTCAGCGCGTCCAGGCTGACAATCGCGTACTCTTTACGGTTGATGTTGTGGAAGCCGCGCTTCGGCAAACGACGGTACAGCGGGTTTTGACCACCCTCGAAACCAGGGCGTACACCGCCGCCTGAACGTGCGTTTTGACCTTTGTGACCTTTACCAGCCGTTTTGCCCGTACCGCTACCGATACCGCGACCCACGCGCTTGCGAGTGTGACGGGAACCTTCTGCCGGTTTCAGTTCATGCAATTTCATACGTTTGCACCTCCTGCCTGCAAAGACTGATTATGCTTCGATTTCTTTTACTTCGACCAGGTGTTTTACTTTAAAGACCATCCCGCGGATCGCCGGATTGTCTGGTTTTACGACGGTTTGGTGAATCTTGCGGAGACCCAGGGCTTTTACCGTTTCCTGTTGGTCGACGGTGCGACCGATCAGGCTGCGCTTGAGGGTGATTTGCAATGATTTCGCCATGTCGGATTCCCTCCTTTTTACCCTAACAGTTCGTCAACAGTCTTACCGCGCAGCTTCGCGACTTCTTCCGCTGTTTTCAGGCGTTTCAGGCCTTCCAGCGTGGCGTTGACCATGTTAATCGGGTTGTTGGAACCAAGGGATTTGCTCAATACGTCGCCCACACCGGCCAATTCAAGCACGGCACGAACCGGGCCGCCCGCGATGACACCGGTACCTTCGGAAGCCGGTTTGATCAGAACACGGCCGGAGCCGAAGTGGCACAGCACTTCATGCGGAATCGTAGTTCCTCTCAACGGTACGCGAATCAGGTTTTTCTTTGCGTCCTCAATTGCTTTGCGGATCGCGTCCGGCACTTCCTGGGCTTTCCCCATGCCGGCGCCTACATGGCCGTTTCTGTCGCCCACAACGACCAGTGCGCTAAAACTGAAACGGCGACCACCTTTAACCACTTTCGCCACGCGGTTAACGGAGACCACTTTCTCTTCTAGCTCCAATTTGCTAGGGTCGATACGCATTCCTTACCCTCCTTGTTGTTGCGGTTAGAATTGAAGACCGGCTTCACGTGCGGCTTCTGCAAGTGCTTTGACGCGACCGTGATACAGGTAACCCCCGCGGTCAAACACCACTTCGGTGATACCTTTCTCTTGTGCGCGTTTCGCGATCAGGGTACCCACAGCGGTAGCAGCTTCGATGTTACCGCCATTGGTCAGTCCGAGTTCTTTATCCAACGAGGATGCGGCTGCCAGTGTGTGGCCCGCTACATCGTCGATCAGTTGAGCGTAGATGTGCTTGGAAGAACGGAAAACGTTCAGACGCGGACGTGCCGCAGATCCGAACACGCGTTTGCGAATCCGCAGGTGACGCTTTTTCCGTGCTTTGTTTTTATCGCCTTTCGTAAACATTACGCGGCCTCCCTTCCTATGGTACTACGAAGCTTATTTACCTTTTTTACCTTCCTTGCGGCGTACCACTTCGTCGCTGTACTTGATCCCTTTGCCTTTGTACGGCTCAGGTTTGCGGATCGAGCGGATTTCAGCGGCGACTTGACCGACGCGCTCTTTGTCGATCCCTTTGACAACCAGCGTGGTTGCGTTCGGAACGTCGATCTCGATGCCTTCTTCCGGAGTGATTTCAACCGGATGGGAGAAACCAAGAGAGAGCGTTACTCCTTTGCCGGCTTTCGCTGCACGATAACCGACACCCACCAACTCCAGCGTACGGCTGAAGCCTTCCGACACGCCAGTTACCATGTTCGCGATAATCGCACGAGTCGTACCGTGCAGGGCACGATGCAATTTATTGTCGCTCGGACGTTCCACCACTACTTCGTTTTCGTTGATGTTGATGGTGATGTCCGGATGAAAGTTACGTACGAGAGTACCCTTAGGGCCCTTTACCGTCAGCTCCGTACCGTTCAGGCTGAGGGTAACGCCTGCAGGAACCGTAATCGGTTTTCTACCGACACGAGACATGTCTTGCACCTCCTGTGCGTAAATCTAGGGATTACCAAACGTAAGCGAGCACTTCGCCGCCCACATGCGCTTGACGCGCTTGTTTGTCCGTCATCACGCCGGCGGACGTGGAGAGGATCGCGATACCCAGACCGCCGAGTACGCGCGGGATTTCGTTCGTTTGCGCGTAGACGCGGAGGCCAGGCTTGCTGATGCGTTTCAGGCCGGAAATCACGCGCTCGTTGTTCGGACCGTACTTCAGGAACAGGCGGATGATGCCCTGTTTGTTATCGTCGATGAACTCCGCATCGCGGATGAAGCCCTCTTCCTTGAGGATGCGAGCAATCTCTTTCTTCAGGTTGGACGCAGGAATCTCCACTTTCTCGTGGCGAACCATGTTCGCGTTGCGGATGCGAGTCAGCATATCTGCAATTGGGTCAGTCATAACCATGAGAGAAAAACCTCCTTCCCGTCTATATTACCAACTGGCTTTTTTCACGCCTGGAATCTGGCCTTTGTAAGCCAATTCACGGAAGCAAATACGGCACAGTTTGAATTTGCGCAGCACAGAGTGCGGGCGGCCGCAACGTTCGCAACGAGTATAAGCACGCACAGCGAATTTCGGTTTCCGCTGTTGCTTAACAATCATTGATTTCTTTGCCACATGTGTCCCTCCTTACGATAGGGTTTATTTCCGGAATGGCATACCCATTTGGGTCAACAGTTCACGCGCTTCTTCGTCCGTTTTCGCGGAGGTGACGATGACGATGTCCATCCCGCGAACCTTGTCAATCTTGTCGTACTCGATCTCCGGGAAGATGAGTTGTTCCTTCAGACCGAGAGTGTAGTTTCCACGACCGTCAAACGCTTTGGACGAAACCCCGCGGAAGTCGCGGACACGCGGCAGGGACACGTTCATCAGTTTGTCGAGGAAGTGGTACATACGCTCGCCGCGCAGGGTCACTTTCGCACCGATCGGCATCCCTTCGCGCAGTTTGAAGCCAGCGATGGATTTTTTCGCACGAGTCACAACCGGTTTTTGACCGGAAATCAGTTGCAGATCCTCAACAGCGGAGTCCAGTGCTTTGGCGTTGCCTACCGCTTCACCGACACCCATGTTGATAATGATTTTTTCCACTTTCGGAACCTGCATGACAGACTTGTAGTTGAACTTCGCCATCAAATTAGGCACGATCTCTTTCAGATACTTCTCTTTCAATCTTGCTGCCACCTAGGACAACCTCCCTTCCGACCTGACTACTTGTCGATTACTTCGCCAGATTTTTTTGCGTACCGTACTTTTTGGCCGTTCTCCAATACTTTGTAACCGATACGAGTCGGTTTACCGGACTTCGGATCGATCAAAGAGACGTTGGATACATGGATCGGCGCCTCTTGAGTCACAATGCCGCCTTGCGGATTCGCTTGGGACGGGCGAGTGTGTTTTTTCACGAGGTTGATACCTTCAACCAATACGCGTTCTTTTTTCGGATAAGCAGCCAGGACACGACCTTTTTTCCCTTTGTCCTTGCCCGCAATTACGATAACCGTATCGCCTTTTTTCACGTGCATCGCTTGGTGCACCTCCTATCGAACAAACTGCGTAGCGTAATTCTCGCCGATTAGAGAACCTCGGGAGCGAGGGAGATAATTTTCATAAAGTCTTTGTCGCGCAGCTCGCGAGCTACCGGTCCGAAGATACGGGTGCCGCGCGGAGACTTGTCTTCACGAATGATGACGGCTGCGTTTTCGTCGAAACGGATGTAGGAACCGTCGTTGCGGCGGACACCGCGTTTGCTACGAACGATAACCGCTTTTACCACTTGGCCTTTCTTAACAACGCCGCCGGGTGTAGCGGATTTAACCGAGCAAACAATGATATCGCCGATGTTCGCGGTTTTGCGGCCGGAACCACCCAGCACCTTGATGCACATCAGTTCTTTCGCACCGGAGTTGTCAGCAACAGCCAGTCTTGTTTGAGTTTGGATCACTGATAGTCCCTCCCTTCGGATTTTTTCATCCGAAACTTTGCGTTATGGCGTTATACGATAACAGCCTCTTGGACGATTTTCACCAGGCGGAACCGCTTGTCTTTCGAGAGCGGACGGGTTTCCATGATCTCGACGATGTCGCCGATTTTCGCCGTGTTGTTTTCGTCGTGAGCCTTAAATTTTTTGGAGTATTTCACGCGCTTGCCGTACAGCGGATGCTTTTTGTAGGTTTCCACCAGTACAACGATGGTTTTGTCCATCTTATCGGAAACGACGCGGCCTTGCAACGTTCTGCGCATATTGCGTGCTGCCGTCATTGTTCAAACCTCCTTCCTAAATTAGCCGATTCCCAGTTCTCTCTGGCGCAGGATGGTTTTCGCACGAGCGATGTCCTTACGTACTTGCTTGATACGAGCCGTATTCTCCAGTTGACCGGTCGCCAATTGGAAACGAAGGTTGAACAACTCTTCTTTCAGGGAAGAAATGTTTTGTTCGATTTCGGCAGTGGTCAGATTGCGGAATTCATTAGCCTTCATGTGCGTCACCACCCACTTCTTCGCGCTTCACAAACTTGCATTTGATCGGCAGTTTGTGCATAGCAAGACGCATTGCTTCGCGCGCTACTTCTTCAGATACCCCTGCAAGTTCAAACATGATCTTGCCCGGTTTTACCACGGCAACCCAGTGCTCAGGCGAACCTTTACCGGAACCCATCCGCACTTCCAACGGCTTTTGCGTTACCGGTTTGTCCGGGAAGATTTTGATCCATACTTTACCGCCGCGGCGGATATAACGAGTCATCGCGATACGCGCTGCTTCGATTTGACGGTTGGTTACCCACGCAGGTTCGAGAGCTTGCAAACCGTATTCACCGAACGCGACGGTGGTACCGCCTTTTGCGTTACCGGTCAGGCGACCGCGGTGTTGTTTACGGTGTTTTACGCGTTTTGGCGTCAACATGTTTACTTGCCTCCTTCCTCATTGGCAACGTTCTTTCTGGCCGGAAGGACTTCGCCACGGTAGATCCACACTTTTACGCCGATACGGCCGTAAGTGGTGTGCGCTTCTGCCGTACCGTAGTCGATGTCGGCACGCAGGGTGTGAAGCGGAACCGTGCCTTCGCTGTACCCTTCGGAACGAGCGATATCTGCTCCGCCCAAACGACCGCTAACCAGCGTTTTGATCCCTTTTGCGCCTGCACGCATCGTACGAGCGATGGCTTGCTTTTGTGCGCGGCGGAAGGAAATGCGGTTTTCCAGTTGGCGAGCGATGCTTTCCGCCACCAGGGTAGCATCCAGATCCGGTTTCTTGACTTCGTTGATGTTGATGTGAACGCGTTTGCCGGTCATGTCACTCAGCGTTTTGCGAAGCACTTCGACTTCAGCTCCGCCTTTTCCGATCACCATGCCGGGCTTCGCGGTATGAATCGTTACGTTCACGCGGTTTGCCGCGCGCTCGATTTCAATCGTGGAAACGGCAGCGTCTTTCAGACGGCCTTTCAGATACTTGCGGATACGAAGGTCTTCATGCAGCAGAGTCGCGAAATCCTTGTCAGCGTACCACTTGGATTCCCAGTCGCGGATAATGCCGATCCGAAGACCTACCGGGCTTACCTTTTGACCCACACGTATTCCCTCCTTATTTCTCGTTTAATACCACGGTGATGTGGCTGGTGCGTTTATGAATGCGGCTGGCACGTCCCATTGCGCGCGGACGGAAACGTTTCAAGGTCGGACCTTGGTCCACGAAAATCTTGCCGACTACGAGGTTGTTCGGATCCATCTCGTAGTTGTGTTCAGCGTTGGCAATGGCCGACTTGAGGAGTTTTTCCACAACCGGCGAAGCTGCTTTCGGCGTGTGCTTCAGGATTGCCAGTGCTTCACCAACTTGCTTGCCCCGGATCAGGTCAACCACCAGGCGAACCTTGCGCGGAGCGATGCGAATATAGCGAGCAACTGCTTTAGCTTCCACTGTAGTACCTCCTCTCTGTGAAGAGAAAAAAATTAGCGCTTCTTGGATTTCTTGTCGTTGTCGACGTGACCCTTGAAGGTACGAGTCGGCGCGAACTCACCCAGCTTGTGACCAACCATGTCCTCGGTCACGTACACCGGAACGTGTTTGCGGCCATCGTATACAGCGAACGTGTGACCGACGAATTCCGGGAAGATGGTGGAACGGCGCGACCAGGTTTTGATCACACGCTTTTCGTTTTTCTCGTTCAGCTCAACTACTTTTTTCATCAAGTGGTCATCCACGAAAGGACCTTTCTTCAAGCTGCGTCCCATTTGTGAACCTCCCTTCGCCAAAGGCGTTCGGTTATAGTGTCATCCCGCCTTACTTCTTGCGGCGGCGGATGATGTATTTGTCGCTCTTGTTTTTCTTCTTGCGGGTTTTCAGGCCAAGCGCTGGTTTCCCCCACGGAGTAACCGGAGCTTTGCGACCGATCGGAGCGCGGCCTTCACCACCACCGTGCGGGTGATCGTTCGGGTTCATGACGCTACCGCGAACAGTCGGACGAATGCCCAGCCAACGGGAGCGGCCTGCTTTACCGATGTTGATCAGTTCGTGATCCAGGTTGCCCACTTGACCGATGGTTGCGCGGCATTCGTTGTGGATGCGGCGGATTTCACCGGAGCCCAGACGAACGATGACGAAGTCGCCGTCGCGACCGAGCAGTTGCGCTTCCGCACCGGCTGCGCGAGCCAACTGGCCGCCTTTGCCCGGCTTCAGCTCGATGTTGTGGATTGTCGTACCAACCGGAATGTTTTCCAGCGGCAGAGCGTTCCCCACCTTGATGTCGGCGTCCGGACCGGAGATGATCGTGTCGCCCACTTTCAGTCCAAGCGGAGCGATGATGTAACGCTTCTCCCCGTCTGCGTAGTTGATCAGCGCGATGTTGGCAGAACGGTTCGGATCGTATTCGATCGTAGCAACGCGGCCTGGGATGCCATCCTTGTTGCGTTTGAAGTCGATGATGCGGTATTTCCGTTTGTGACCGCCACCTTGATGACGAACGGTAATTTTACCTTGGTTGTTGCGGCCGGCTTTTTTGTTCAGCGGCGCTAAGAGAGATTTCTCCGGTTTGGAGGTGGTGATCTCTTCAAAGGTAGAAACCGTCATTTGGCGACGACCAGGAGAAGTCGGTTTAAACTTTTTGATACCCATCTAGATTCCCTCCTTATCGTAAGTCGTCGGGGCTACACGCCTTCGTAGAATTCCAGCTCTTTGCTGTCTGCCGTCAGTTTGACGATTGCCTTTTTCCACTCGGAGGTGTAACCAGCGTATTTGCCGTAGCGTTTCGGTTTTGCAGGAACACGCATGGTGTTGACTGCTTCCACTTTCACGCCGAATACTTTCTCAACCGCTTGCTTGATCTCGGTTTTGTTGGCCTTGAGCGGTACTTCGAACACGTACTTCTTCTCAGCCATCATATCGGTGGTGCGCTCGGTAATGATAGGGCGCTTGATGATATCGTACATGCTCTTCATTAGGCGAGCACCTCCTCTACTTTCGCAACCGCATCTTTCGTTACGATCACTTTGTCATGCGCAACCAGGTCGAGGACGTTGATGCCGGCAGCATCTACGAATTTCGCGCCCGGGATGTTGCGGGAAGACAGCGCCACGTTTTGATCGAACTCGGAAGTCACGATCAGCACTTTGCGGTCCACGTTCAGGTTTTTCAGTACGCTTACCATTTCCTTGGTCTTCGGAGCGGAAATGTTCAACGCGTCAAGCACGAGCAGTTCGTTGTTTTGCACTTTGGAAGAAAGCGCGGATTTCAGGGCCAAGCGACGAACTTTGCGGTTCAGCTTGTAGCCGTATTTGCGCGGAGTCGGACCGAAGACGACGCCGCCACCTTTCCATTGCGGTGCGCGGATCGAACCTTGACGGGCACGACCGGTACCTTTTTGACGCCACGGTTTACGACCGCCGCCGCTCACTTCCGAACGGTTTTTGACGTCGTGCGTACCTTGGCGCTGGGAAGCTTGTTGCATCACAATCGCGTCGAAGAGTACGGCGTTGTTAGGCTCGATACCGAACACGCTGTCAGCCAGTTCGATTTCGCCTACTTGTGCGCCGGTTTGATTGTACAGAGCTACTTTTGGCATGTCAGTTCCTCCTTTCCTTACTTGTTCTTGACAGCCGTCCGAACGACTACGTAGCTGTTTTTCGGTCCAGGTACGGAACCTTTCACGAGAATCAGGTTGCGGTCAGCGTCAACTTTGATGACTTCCAGGTTTTGGATGGTCACGTTGTCGCCGCCCATTTGACCCGGCAGGGTTTGGCCTTTGAACACGCGGTTCGCAGCGATCGAACCGAGCGAACCAGGGCCGCGATGGTAACGGGAACCGTGCGCCATCGGTCCACGGGATTGGTTGTGGCGTTTGATCGCACCTTGGAACCCTTTCCCTTTGGTTACGCCGGAAACGTCAACGATGTCTCCTTCGGCGAACAAATCAGCTTTCAACTCTTGACCTACCTCGTAGTCAGCGAGGTTTACCCCGCGGATTTCGCGGATGAAGCGCTTAGGTGCCGTGTTTGCTTTCGCAACATGGCCTTTTTCGGGCTTGTTTGCACGATGTTCTTTTTTGTCCTCGAAACCGAGTTGGATTGCTTCGTAACCGTCGTTGTCCACATCTTTCTTTTGCAGAACCACGCACGGACCGGCTTCGATCACCGTTACAGCGATTGCTGCACCGTTCGGACCGAACACTTGGGTCATGCCCAGTTTCTTCCCTAAGATTCCTTTGGTCATTTGTGCCACCTCCTGTACATGTTTCGTCACTTACGTGCTTTGCAATGACCGTTTGTTGTATCAAGTCCCTGCCGATGCGCAGGGGTGCTTTTTTGTAGAGATTGCGGTGCCAAAACCTTGTCAGCGCAACGTTATAAAGACAACGCCGACGTGTGTATCACATTTTGGACTTACAGTTTGATCTCGATGTCAACGCCAGACGGCAGATCGAGTCTCATCAGCGCATCCACCGTTTGCGGCGTCGGATTGAGGATGTCGATCAGACGCTTGTGTGTACGCATTTCAAATTGCTCGCGGGAATCTTTGTACTTGTGAACCGCACGCAGAATGGTGTACACAGCTTTTTCCGTAGGAAGCGGAATCGGACCGGATACGTTGGCGCCGGAACGTTTCGCTGTCTCCACGATTTTCTCAGCGGATTGATCGAGGATTTTGTGATCATACGCCTTTAAACGGATACGAATCTTTTGTTTTGCCATTTTAGTCCCTCCTTTTTCGCCCATTTTCTAACGGACATTTCTCCGTGGAAATATCCTGCACCCCAGCCATGGCAAAGGGGCCGGGTGTGTCAGCAACCTCCCACTTCATCGCAAGTCCATGACCAACATTCACTATTGTACTAAAATAGAATAGGCGATGCAAGTTTTTTTTGCCTCGCCAACGCGTTGTCGGTCAGGCAGATCAAGGCTTCTCTCCATCCCGTCAGACCCGCTTCGACTATGGTATCGATTCGTGACCAGGTTTGCAAGTGGAAGTGGCTCCCACGGCGAGTCTGTTTGTTTACATGTGCCCCTGTCTTGTGGTAAGACAATAAACAATGAAGAAAGGAGGCACAAGCGAATGTCGTTGACCGGCAATCCCTACGAGCTCTTGGGCGGCGCCGAGACCGTGGCCCGACTGGTCGACACGTTTTACGGCCTGGTCAAAAAGCACCCGGATTTGTCTCCGCTCTTCCCCGACGATCTGACGGAAGTGCGCAACAAGCAGTACCTCTTCCTGACGCAATTTCTCGGCGGCCCTCCCCTGTACAGCGAGCGCTTCGGCCACCCGATGCTTCGCGCGCGGCACGCGCGTTTTCCGATTACGCCAAAACGGGCAAAGGCCTGGCTGGCCTGCATGAACGAAGCGATGGATCAGATCGGACTGCACGGCGACGTACGCCAGGCGGTGTTTGAGCGTTTGACCTTGACCGCGCATCACATGGTCAACCAACGGGAGGATCCCGCAGAAAAAGCGTAGCCACCCGGCTACGCTTTTTCGCTTGTAGCGGTTCTGCGGCAAAAGGGTACCAATTAGAAACGACCTGACGGCAGATGCCGTCAGGTCGTCGTGTTCAGTCAGAAGACTATTCGATGATTTGGGATACTACGCCTGCACCAACGGTACGGCCGCCTTCACGGATAGCGAAGCGAGTACCTTGTTCCATCGCAACCGGAGCGATCAGCTCAACGGTGAACTCGGTGTTGTCGCCAGGCATTACCATCTCAACGCCTTCCGGCAGTTGGATGATACCGGTAACGTCAGTGGTGCGGAAGTAGAATTGCGGACGGTAGTTGGAGAAGAACGGGGTGTGACGGCCGCCCTCTTCTTTGGACAGAACGTAAACTTCCGCTTTGAATTTGCTGTACGGTTTTACGGAACCCGGTTTTGCCAGAACTTGACCGCGCTCGATTTCTTTGCGGTCGATACCGCGCAGCAGGGCACCGATGTTATCACCAGCTTCTGCTTGGTCGAGCAGCTTACGGAACATCTCAACGCCGGTTACGGTCGTGGATTTGGTTTCTTCAGCCAGACCCACGATTTCAACAGCGTCACCAACTTTAACAGTACCGCGCTCTACGCGGCCGGTAGCAACGGTACCACGACCAGTGATCGTGAATACGTCCTCTACAGGCATCAGGAACGGTTTGTCGGTTGCGCGTTCCGGAGTCGGGATGTAGCTGTCAACAGCGTCCATCAGTTCGATGATTTTCTTAGCCCACTCGCCGGACGGATTGTCCAGAGCTTCTTTTGCGGAACCTTTGATAACCGGAATTTCGTCGCCCGGGAACTCGTATTGGGACAAGAGGTCGCGAATTTCCATTTCAACCAGTTCCAGCAGCTCTTCGTCGTCAACCATGTCGCATTTGTTCATGAAAACGACGATGTACGGAACGCCTACTTGGCGGGACAGCAGGATGTGCTCGCGGGTTTGCGGCATCGGACCGTCAGCAGCGGATACTACCAGGATCGCACCGTCCATTTGAGCAGCACCGGTGATCATGTTTTTCACGTAGTCAGCGTGGCCCGGGCAGTCAACGTGTGCATAGTGGCGTTTTTCGGTTTCGTATTCAACGTGTGCAGTGTTGATAGTGATACCGCGTTCTTTTTCTTCCGGAGCAGCGTCGATTGCATCGTACGCCATTGCTTTTGCTTTCCCTTGTTGAGCCAGAACGGTGGTGATCGCAGCAGTCAGAGTGGTTTTGCCGTGGTCAACGTGACCAATGGTACCAATGTTTACGTGCGGTTTCGTCCGCTCAAATTTTTCTTTTGCCATGAGAGTGTAATCCTCCTTAAAAATTAAGGGTTAAGTATGAGAAGAAAGGTTTACCACAATCCGGATTGGCTGTCCAAATTATATTGTAAACCTTTCTCGTTTCAAGATAAAGGGGCTGCCAGGCGGATATTACTCGCCTTTGGACTTCTTGATGATCTCTTCCGCGATGTTCTTCGGTACTTCTTCGTAGTGGTCGATTTGCATCGAGTAGTTACCGCGGCCTTGTGTACGGGAACGCAGAACAGTGGAGTAACCGAACATTTCGGAGAGCGGCACCATCGCGCGGATGACTTGTGCGTTTGCACGAGCTTCCATCCCTTCGATGCGACCGCGGCGAGAGTTCAGGTCACCCATGACGTCACCCATGTACTCTTCCGGAACGGTAACTTCGACCTTCATGATCGGCTCGAGCAGAACCGGGTTACATTTTTTCGCCGCTTCTTTCAGCGCCAACGAACCCGCCACTTTGAACGCCATCTCGGAGGAGTCGACATCGTGGTAGCTACCGTCGACGAGAACAGCTTTCACGTCAACCAGCGGATAGCCGGCCAACACACCGTTCTTCATCGCTTCTTCGATACCAGCTTGAACTGCCGGTACGTACTCTTTCGGGACTACGCCACCGACGATTTTGTTCTCGAATTCAAAGCCTTTACCCGGCTCGAGCGGAGAGAACTCCACCCATACGTGACCGTATTGACCACGACCACCGGACTGACGAACGAATTTCCCTTCCACTTTTGCGGAACCACGGAACGTTTCGCGGTAGGCAACTTGCGGAGCACCTACGTTCGCATCCACTTTGAATTCGCGTTTCAGACGGTCAACGATGATCTCCAGGTGCAGCTCACCCATACCCGCGATAATCGTTTGACCGGTTTCTTCGTTCGTCCAGGTTTTGAACGTCGGGTCTTCTTCTGCCAGCTTGGACAGTGCCATACCCATTTTGTCCTGGTCTGCCTTGGACTTCGGTTCGATCGCAACAGAGATAACCGGTTCCGGGAACTGCATGGATTCAAGGATAACCGGAGCTTTCTCGTCGCACAGGGTGTCACCGGTGGTGGTGTCTTTCAAACCGACTGCCGCTGCAATGTCACCGGCGTAAACCATCGGAATCTCTTCGCGATGGTTCGCGTGCATTTGCAGAATCCGACCAATCCGTTCGCGCTTGCCTTTGGTGGAGTTCAGCACGTAGGAACCGGAGGACAGCGTACCGGAGTACACGCGGAAGAAGGTCAGCTTGCCGACGTACGGGTCGGTCATGATCTTGAACGCCAGCGCAGAGAACGGTGCGTTGTCGTCAGATTCGCGAGTCACTTCTTCGTCCGTATCCGGCAGCGTACCTTTGATCGCCGGAATGTCGATCGGAGACGGCAGGTAGTCAACGACCGCGTCCAGCATCGGCTGTACGCCTTTGTTGCGGTAGGAAGAACCGCAGAGAACCGGAACGAGTTTGCACTCGATGGTACCTTTGCGCAGAGCGCGTTTGATTTCCTCAACCGTCAGCTCTTCGCCTTCGAGGTACTTCATCATCAGTTCTTCGTCTTGTTCAGCCGCTGCTTCCACCAGTTTCAGGTGCAACTCTTCGCACTTCTCTTTCAGGTGGTCCGGAATTTCGGTAGCGCTGGACGTTTTGCCAAGGTCGTCGGTGTAGATGATCGCTTGCATGTTGACCAGGTCAACCATGCCGACGAAGGAATCCTCGGCACCGATCGGGTATTGAATCGGCACCGGGTTGGCGCCGAGACGGGTGCGGATTTGTTCCACGCACATGTCGAAGTCGGCACCGATGATGTCCATTTTGTTCACGTAGCAGATACGCGGTACGCCGTAGCGGTCTGCTTGGCGCCATACAGTCTCGGATTGAGGTTCCACGCCGCCTTTGGCATCGAATACTGCAACCGTACCATCGAGAACGCGAAGAGAGCGTTCCACTTCCACGGTGAAGTCTACGTGGCCCGGTGTGTCGATGATGTTGATGCGGTGGCCCTTCCATTGAGCAGTGGTCGCAGCAGAGGTAATGGTGATACCGCGCTCTTGTTCTTGTTCCATCCAGTCCATGGTAGCTGCACCTTCGTGCACCTCACCAATCTTGTGAACGCGACCGGTGTAAAAGAGAATACGCTCCGTCGTGGTAGTCTTACCGGCATCGATGTGCGCCATGATCCCGATATTACGCGTATTCGCCAGTGAGAACTCGCGAGCCATTTAGGAATGCTCCTTCCATACTCATATGTGAGAATATGCGGGTGTCCAAAGCGGACGCACCCGCTTTGGATTCTTACCAGCGATAGTGAGCAAACGCTTTGTTTGCTTCTGCCATTTTGTGGGTGTCTTCGCGTTTTTTGACAGCGCCACCCGTGTTGTTAGCTGCATCGATGATCTCGTTGGCCAAACGCTGTTCCATCGTCTTTTCGCTGCGCATGCGAGCGTAGTTGACGAGCCAGCGCAGACCGAGAGTGGTACGGCGCTCAGGTTTTACTTCCACCGGTACTTGGTAGTTGGCACCACCCACGCGGCGAGCTTTCACCTCAAGCACAGGCATGATGTTTTTCAGTGCCTCTTCGAACACTTCCATCGGATTGCGACCTGTGCGTTCCTGGATGATGTTGAATGCGTTGTACAGGATATTTTGAGCAACACCGCGTTTGCCATCCAGCATCATGCGGTTGATCAAACGGGTAACCAGTTTGCTGTTGTAAATCGGATCGGGCAGTACGTCCCGACGCGGAACTGGACCTTTACGTGGCATCGAATTCCCCTCCTTCTGTTCAAAAATCAGCAGTAACCCTGTCACCTAGACGATCTTACTTTTTCGCGTCTTTGCCGGCTTTCGGACGTTTCGTGCCGTATTTGGAACGGCCTTGCATCCGGTTGTTCACGCCGGCAGTGTCAAGCGCACCGCGAACGATGTGGTAGCGTACCCCCGGCAGGTCCTTTACACGGCCGCCGCGAACCAGCACAACGCTGTGTTCTTGCAGATTGTGACCGATACCGCCGATGTACGCCGTAACCTCGATACCGTTGGTCAAGCGAACACGCGCGTATTTACGCAGAGCGGAGTTCGGTTTTTTCGGTGTCATGGTACCTACACGAGTACATACGCCGCGTTTTTGCGGGGAGCTTTGGTTCGTTTGAACCTTTTTGAAGCTGTTGTACCCCTTTTGCAAAGCTGGGGACTTCGACTTCACGATTTTTTCTTGGCGCCCTTTGCGCACCAATTGGTTGATTGTAGGCATGGTTGTACCTCCCTTCCTTTCCCTTGTTAAGACCACAGATCCAGGTGAGTCATAAATGGGTCAAATAGAAAGTTCTTGTCGGACAAGCCACATTCGCAACCTGTCAACAAAAACATCGTTAACCGCTTTTTTTGATCGCGGCCGCAGCCGCGCCCACTTCGATCCCGCACGCCTTGCCGAGGCGGCGCATGGAATCTACGTAGATGACCGCTACACCCTTCTCTTTACACAGGAGCGCGACTTTCTGCGTCAGACGTTTGTCGGCGTCCTTGGCGATGTACACCTCTTCCGCCAGTCCTTGCTCAATCGCTTTTGTCGTTTGGTTGATGCCAATCGACAGCTCCTTGGCCCGCTCTACTTTTTCATAAGACATGCTTGCATATCCTCCAAAGCATAGAGTATCAGGCACACTTGAATATAATATCAGGTACATGTAGCAATGTCAACAAAAAAACCAGGGAAGTGCCCATCACACGGATGGGCACGGATTGGTTATTCAGCCAACGGGACAGTCTCGCGTTCACCCGCCGCCTGGCTTTCGGCCATCGCTTCTTTTTCCGCGACGGTAAACACTCTGGTGTTGCGGTAGCGAGCCATACCGGTACCGGCCGGCACGAGTTTCCCGATAATGACGTTCTCTTTGAGGCCAAGCAGACGATCCACTTTTCCTTTGATCGCCGCATCGGTCAAGACGCGGGTCGTCTCTTGGAAGGAAGCGGCGGAAAGGAAGGAGTCGGTCTCCAGCGACGCTTTGGTGATCCCCAGAAGCACCGGACGGCCGACCGCAGGATTGCGGCCTTCCATCAGCACCTTGGCGTTCGCCTGCTCAAACTCATGCACCTCGACAAACGAGCCCGGCAACAGGTCGGTGTCGCCGCTGTCGATGACACGCAGTTTGCGCAGCATCTGCCTGATCATAACCTCGATGTGTTTGTCGTTGATTTCTACCCCCTGCATCCGGTATACCTTTTGCACCTCTTGCAGGATGTAGTTGGACACGCCGCGCAGACCGCGAACCTTGAGCATCTCTTTCGGGTCAACGGAGCCCTCTGTCAACTCGTCGCCGGCCGTCAGCTTGGTGCCGACCGACACTTTGATCCGGGCGCCGTACGGAGCGTAGTAGACCTTGTTCTCCGCCTCGCCGCGCACTTCGATCTCGCGGCGGTCTTTGCCTTCGCGGATGTCGATGACTTCCCCGTCGATCTCGGTGATGACGGCCTGCCCTTTCGGATTGCGGGCTTCAAACAGCTCCTGAATCCGCGGCAAACCTTGGGTGATGTCGTCGCCGGCAACCCCGCCGGTGTGGAACGTACGCATCGTCAACTGCGTACCCGGTTCGCCGATCGACTGGGCGGCGATGATGCCGACCGCTTCGCCGATTTCCACCTCGGAGCCTGTGGCCAGGTTGCGGCCGTAGCAGCGCTTGCACACGCCGTGGCTGGTGCGGCACGCGAGCACGTTGCGGATGTAGACATCCTTGATGCCGGCCTTGACGATCTTGTCGGCGATTTCTTCGGTGATCTCCTGGTTGCGGCCGACGATGATCTCGCCGGTCTCCGGATGGCGGACCGTTTCAAAGCAGGTGCGGCCGATCAGGCGGTCAGACAGTTTTTCGATCTCTTCCTTGCCGTCGGTGATGGCGCTGACGCGAATCCCTTTGTCCGTGCCGCAGTCTTCTTCGCGAACGATCACGTCCTGGGCGACGTCGACGAGACGGCGAGTCAGGTAACCGGAGTCAGCGGTACGCAGCGCCGTGTCGGCAAGACCCTTCCGCGCGCCGTGCGTGGAGATGAAGTACTCCAATACGGTCAGACCTTCGCGGAAGTTGGACTTGATCGGCAGCTCGATGATGCGGCCGGACGGGTTGGCCATCAGACCGCGCATCCCCGCCAACTGGGTGATCTGCGACACGTTACCGCGCGCACCGGAGTTGGCCATCATGAAGATGGCGTTGAACTTATCCATCGACTTCATCAGAACGTCGGTCACTTCATCCTTGGCCTTGGACCAGATGGAGATGACGCGGTCGTAGCGCTCGTCCTCGGTGATCAACCCGCGGCGATACTGCGCCATGACGGTTGCCACCTTCTCCTCGGCGGCAGCGAGAATGTCTTTCTTCTTCTCCGGCACGACGATGTCGGCGACGGCGATGGTAATCCCCGCCTTGGTGGAGTAGGTGAAGCCCAATTCCTTGATCTTGTCGAGGATGATCGAGGTTTGCGTCGTGCCGAAGCGGCGGAAGCACTCGGCGATGATGGTGCCGAGGAAGCCTTTTTTGACCGCGCCGTTGTCCGGCAGCTTTTTCGCAAACTCGCGCAGATCCACGCCTTTGTCAAAGACAAAATACTCGTCCGGCACCTTGTTTTGCAGGTTTTCTTTGGTCGGCGTGTTGATGTACGGAAGCTCCGGCGGGAAGATTTCGTTAAAAATGATTTTCCCGACGGTGGTAAACAACAGAGCGTTCTTCTGCTCTTCGGTAAACGACGTTTTGTTCAGGCTCTTGGCCGGAATCGCGATCCGCGTATGCAGGCTGATGTAACCGTTTTGATACGCGGCGATGGCGTCAGCCGGATCGCGGTAGACATTGCCCTCCCCTTTGTCGCCTTCGCGCTCCAGGGTGAGGTAATACGAACCGAGCACCATGTCCTGGGACGGCGTCACAACCGGTTTCCCGTCTTTCGGGTTGAGAATGTTTTGCGCCGCCAGCATCAGGATGCGCGCTTCGGCCTGCGCCTCGGCGGACAGCGGAACGTGCACGGCCATCTGGTCGCCGTCGAAGTCGGCGTTGTACGCCGTACATACGAGCGGATGCAGACGGATGGCGCGGCCTTCCACGAGTACCGGCTCGAACGCCTGAATCCCCAGACGGTGCAGGGTGGGCGCGCGGTTGAGCAGAACCGGGTGCTCGCGGATCACTTCTTCGAGCACGTCCCAGACCTCAGGCTGGACGCGCTCCACTTTCCGCTTGGCGCTCTTGATGTTGTGGGCCAATCCCTTGGCCACCAGCTCTTTCATCACGAACGGTTTGAACAGCTCCAGCGCCATTTCTTTCGGCAGACCGCACTGATACATCTTCAGGTTCGGTCCGACGACGATAACGGAACGGCCGGAGTAATCCACGCGCTTGCCGAGCAGGTTTTGACGGAAACGCCCTTGCTTGCCCTTCAGCATGTGGCTTAAGGATTTCAGCGGGCGGTTGCCCGGACCGGTGACCGGACGGCCGCGGCGGCCGTTGTCGATCAGGGCGTCAACCGCTTCCTGCAACATGCGTTTCTCGTTTTGGACGATGATGTCCGGCGCGCCCAGCTCAAGCAGACGCTTCAGCCGGTTGTTCCGGTTGATGACGCGGCGGTACAGGTCGTTCAGGTCGGAAGTAGCGAAGCGGCCGCCGTCCAGTTGCACCATCGGACGCAACTCCGGCGGGATGACCGGCAGCACGTCCAGCACCATCCATTCCGGACGGTTGCCGGAGTTGCGGAACGCCTCCAGCACTTCCAGACGCTTGATCGCACGGTTGCGGCGCTGGCCCTGAGCCGTTTTCAGCTCTTCCTTGAGCGCCTCCACTTCCTTGTCCAGATCGATCTCGGCCAGCAGGCGCTTGATCGCCTCTGCGCCCATCATCGCCTGGAAGGAGTAGCCGTACTTCTCACGGTAGTTGCGGTATTCCTTTTCAGAGAGCAACTGTTTCTTGTCGAGCGGCGTATCGCCCGGATCGGTCACCACGTAAGACGCGAAGTAGATGACCTCTTCCAGCGAACGCGGCGACATGTCCAGCACGAGACCCATCCGGCTGGGAATCCCTTTGAAATACCAGATGTGGGAGACGGGAGCCGCGAGTTCGATGTGCCCCATCCGCTCGCGGCGCACTTTCGCCCTGGTCACTTCGACGCCGCAGCGGTCGCAGACGACGCCCTTGTAACGCACGCGCTTGTACTTGCCGCAATGGCACTCCCAGTCCTTGGTCGGTCCGAAGATGCGTTCGCAGAACAAGCCGTCTTTCTCGGGTTTTAAGGTCCGGTAGTTGATCGTCTCCGGCTTCTTCACTTCGCCGTACGACCAGGAACGGATTTTGTCTGGAGAAGCCAGACCGATCTTCATGTATTCAAAATTGTTAACGTCAATCACAGGGCGTTACCTCCCTTTGCACCGGAATCTTACTCTTCTTCCAAGCTTCCGCTTTCGAGAACGAGATTCAACTTCTCGCCAGTTCCTTCTTCCTCGTCGTCGACCTCGCGCATCTCGATCTCTTGTTCGTCTTCCGAGAGGATCTTGACGTCCATCCCCAAGCTTTGCAGTTCCTTGATCAATACCTTGAACGACTCGGGAACTCCGGGCTCCGGTACGTTTTCCCCTTTGACGATCGCTTCGTAGGTCTTCACGCGGCCCACCACGTCGTCCGATTTGACTGTGAGGATTTCCTGCAAGGTGTACGCGGCACCGTACGCCTCCAGGGCCCATACCTCCATCTCCCCGAAACGCTGGCCGCCGAACTGCGCCTTACCGCCCAGCGGCTGCTGCGTAACGAGTGAGTACGGACCGGTGGAGCGGGCGTGGATCTTGTCGTCAACCAGGTGCGCCAGCTTCAGCATGTACACGCAACCGACGGTAACGCGGCGGTCGAACGGTTCGCCGGTGCGGCCGTCGTACAGGATCGTCTTTCCGTCGCGGTCCAGTCCGGCTTCTTCCAACGTCTTGAACACGTCGTCCTGACGAGCGCCGTCGAAGACCGGTGTGGCGACGTGAATCCCCAGCATCTTGGCCGCCATCCCCAGGTGGGTCTCCAGCACCTGCCCGATGTTCATCCGGGACGGCACGCCCAGCGGGTTGAGGACGATCTCAACCGGCGTACCATCCGGCAAAAACGGCATGTCTTCTTCCGGCATGATCCGGGCAATAACCCCTTTGTTCCCGTGGCGACCGGCCATCTTGTCGCCGACGGAGATTTTCCGTTTTTGCGCAATGTAGACGCGAACCAACTGGTTCACACCCGGCGGCAGTTCGTCGCCGTTGTCGCGCGTAAACACTTTGACGTCAACGACAATCCCCGATCCGCCGTGCGGCACGCGCAGGGAGGTATCGCGTACTTCGCGCGCCTTCTCACCAAAGATCGCGTGCAAGAGACGCTCTTCCGCCGTCAGTTCGGTCACGCCCTTCGGCGTTACTTTCCCGACGAGAATGTCGCCGTCGCGAATCTCGGCACCGACGCGGACAATCCCGCGTTCGTCGAGGTTCTTGAGCGCATCCTCACCGACGTTCGGAATGTCGCGGGTGATCTCTTCCGGACCCAGTTTGGTGTCGCGCGCCTCCGATTCGTATTCTTCGATGTGAATCGATGTATAGACATCGTCTTTTACCAGCTTTTCGCTGAGCAAAATGGCGTCCTCGTAGTTGTACCCTTCCCAGGTCATGAACGCGACAAGCACGTTGCGTCCGAGCGCCAATTCGCCCTTTTCCGTGGACGGGCCGTCACCGATGATGTCGCCCGGCTCCACCCAGTCGCCTTTTTTCACGATCGGCCGCTGGTTGATGCACGTTCCCTGGTTGGAACGGACAAATTTCTGCAGTTTGTAGCGGTCCAGATCGCCGGCCACTTTTTTGCCGTCGATCTCTTTGTAACGGCGCACCCAAATTTCGCGGGCCGTGACGCGTTCAACCTGACCCGGCCACTTCGCGACCACGGTGACGCCGGAGTCCTGAGCCGCCTTGTGCTCCATCCCGGTACCGACGAACGGCGCTTCCGGAACGAGCAGCGGAACCGCCTGACGCTGCATGTTGGAACCCATCAACGCGCGGTTGGCGTCGTCGTTTTCCAAGAACGGGATCAGCGCAGTCGCCACAGACACGACCTGTTTCGGCGACACGTCCATGAAGTCGACCTTGTCGCGCGGCACGCTCAAAATCTCGCCCTTGCGGCGGCAAATCACCGTTTCGTTGACGAAGTAGCCGTTCTCATCGAGCGGCTGGTTGGCCTGGGCGACGTTGTACACGTCTTCTTCGTCAGCGGTCAGATAGACGATCTCGTCCAGCACCCGGCCGGTTTCCGGATCTACCTTGCGGCGCGGCGTCTCGATGAAGCCGTAGTCGTTGATCCGCGCGTAGGTGGACAGCGAGTTGATCAACCCGATGTTCGGACCCTCCGGCGTCTCGATCGGACACATCCGGCCATAGTGGGAGTGGTGAACGTCGCGCACCTCGAAGCCCGCGCGTTCCCTCGTCAGACCGCCGGGCCCCAGCGCAGACAGACGCCGTTTGTGCGTCAATTCGGCGAGCGGGTTGGTCTGATCCATGAACTGGGACAGCTGAGAGCTGCCGAAGAACTCCTTGATCGCCGCAATGACCGGACGGATGTTGATCAAGGCCTGCGGCGTAATCTGGTTCTGATCCTGGATCGACATGCGCTCGCGCACGACGCGTTCCATCCGCGACAACCCGATGCGGAACTGGTTTTGCAACAGTTCCCCGACGGAGCGCAGACGACGGTTGCCCAAATGGTCGATGTCGTCCGTGTTGCCCACGCCGTGCAGCAGGTTGATGAAGTAGTTGATCGCGGCGACGATGTCAGCCGGCGTGATGTGCTTCACCGACTTGTCGACGTTGCCGTTGCCGATGACCTTGATGATTTTGCCGTCTTCTGTCGGCGAAAAGATGTTGATAGACTGGAGGCGAATCGTATCTTCTTCCAGTACGCCGCCGTGCGTGCGGACGTCGATGAATCCGACGCTCTCCTCCAGCATCGGCAGAATCCGGTCGAGCAGACGGCGGTCGATGATCTGACCCGCTTCGGCGATAATCTCGCCCGTTCTGGTGTCGACCAGCGTTTCGGCCAGCCGCTGGTTGTACAAACGGTTTTTGATGTGCAGCTTTTTATTCATCTTGTAACGACCGACCGAAGCCAGGTCGTAACGTTTCGGATCAAAGAAACGGGAAACAAGCAAACTCTTGGCGTTTTCAATCGTCGGCGGTTCGCCCGGACGCAGGCGTTCATAGATCTCGATCAACGCCTTTTCCGTGGAGTCGGTGTTGTCTTTCTCCAGGGTGTTCTTGATGTACTCGTCCTCGCCGAGCAGATTGAGGATATCGATGTCGGAGCCGAAACCGAGCGCGCGCAACAGCACCGTTACCGGAATCTTGCGCGTGCGGTCGATGCGGACATAGATGATGTCCTTCGCGTCTGTCTCCAGCTCCAGCCAAGCGCCGCGATTGGGAATGACGGTCGCGGTAAAGGTTTGCTTGCCGTTTTTGTCTACTTTCGTGTTATAGTAAACACTTGGGGAACGAACAAGCTGACTGACGATGACACGCTCCGCTCCGTTAATGATGAAGGTGCCGGTTTCGGTCATGAGGGGGAAGTCCCCCATGAAGACTTCCTGTTCCTTCACCTCGCCGGTCTCCTTGTTAAGCAGACGGACTTTTACGCGCAGAGGAGCCGCGTATGTAACGTCGCGTTCTTTGGATTCATCCACATCGTACTTGGGTTCGCCCAAACTGTAGTCGATAAACTCCAGCACCAGATTCCCGGTGAAGTCCTGGATCGGCGAAATATCCTGAAACATCTCGCGCAATCCTTCGTCCAAGAACCATTGGTAGGACTTTTGCTGGATCTCAATCAAATTCGGAAGCCCCAGCACTTCGTTAATGCGAGAATACGTGCGACGCTGGCGATGTCGGCCGCTCTGAATCACTTTACCTGCCAACTCATTCACCCCTCATGTTTGTGTTTGCACACAAAAATAAAAATGGGTTAATCCA
Organism: Paenibacillaceae bacterium; assembly: GCA_041920505.1. GTDB lineage: Bacteria > Bacillota > Bacilli > Brevibacillales > Brevibacillaceae > JBHGXV01. The sequence goes on along the minus strand of JBHGXV010000041.1, from coordinate 24,426 downwards.
AGTAACCTCATTTTTAACCAAAGTACCTCTATTGTAGAAGAATTCCCATCTTTTTACTCCTGCATTCCTCCTGCGAGAAGACACTCTCAACACGTCAAAAAGAAGAAAAAACGGTTGACAAAACAGGAAGTTCTCAAATGATACAGTGAACCCATATTGACATTTTATAATACTATCACAGCGAATTTTCACAGTCAAGATTGACTTTCGGACCTTCTTGCGCGAAAAATCGAGTACCCCTTGCTTCGTTCCACTTCCTCTACGTCCCCGAAAATCTCCGCCAGTTTTTTGCGGGCGGACGGCGCTCCCTGTTTCTTTTGAATGACCACCCACATCTCTCCTCCAGGCGACAATCGTTCGTACCCTTCCGAAAAAATGCGGTGCACCGTCTCCTTGCCGGCACGAATCGGCGGATTGGTGAGAATGACGTCAAACTGGCGACCGCTTACCTGTTCGTACAGATCGCTGACCAAAATCTCGACATTGCTGATGCCGTTGGCCTTGGCGTTGCGCCGGGCCAAATCGACCGCTCGCTCATTGATGTCAATCATCGTAACATGCCCCTGATCGGCCAGCCTGGCGGCGACCAGCCCGATCGGTCCGTACCCGCAGCCGACATCAAGCACGCTAGCCGTTCGCGGAATCTGCATCGTTTCAATCAAAAGCACGCTGCCAAAGTCAACGCGATCGCGGGAAAACACACCGGAATCCGTGGTGAAGCGAAGGGAAAAGCCACGCAGTTGGAAGGAAAAGGTCTGTTCGTCGTGAGGAGCATCCGGGCGGTTGGTGTAGTAATGATCGGCCAAGGCTTACACACCTTTCGTTACACGAGAGTGAGCGGGAGGAAGACAGAAATCCCCCTGCCGGCGGCAAGGGGATATCCGCTATGGAAGATGGGCGATTACTTGATTTCGACGGTAGCGCCTGCTTCTTCCAGTTTTGCTTTGATGCTTTCTGCTTCTTCTTTGGACACGCCTTCTTTGAGCGTTTTCGGAGCGTTGTCCACCAGGTCTTTCGCTTCTTTCAGACCCAGACCGGTCAGCTCGCGAACAACTTTGATAACGTTGATTTTGGAAGCGCCGCCGCTTACCAGGTTTACGGTGAATTCGGTTTGTTCAGCAGCAGCTTCAGCAGCAGCACCGCCGGCAACAACAGCTACCGGTGCAGCAGCGGTTACGCCGAATTCTTCTTCGATCGCTTTCACCAGATCGTTCAGTTCGAGAACGGACATACCTTTAATGGCTTCCAAGATTTGCTCTTTGCTCATGTGTACTTCCTCCTATTCTTTGATAAAGATTAGGCGCCTTGGCCTTCTTTTTGTTCGGCAACAGCCTTGACTGCGAGCGCGAAGTTGCGGATCGGCGCTTGCAGAACGCTAAGCAGCATGGACAACAGACCTTCGCGGGACGGCAAGGAAGCCAGTGCCTGGATCTCAGCCGCACCTACGACTTTCCCTTCGATAACGCCGCCCTTGATTTCCAGTTGCTCGTTCTTTTTCGCAAAATCGACGAGGATTTTCGCCGGAGCAACAACGTCGTCTTTGGAGAACGCGATCGCGTTCGGACCCAGCAGGTATTGATCCAGTTCGCTCAAACCTTCTTGCTTGGTCGCCAGACGAGTCAGGGTGTTTTTGTACACTTTGAACTCAACGCCTGCTTCACGCAGTTGTTTCCGCAGTTCGGTTACCTGCGCAACGGAGAGACCGCGGTAATCTGCTACGACAGTGGTTTGGCTCTCGCGCAGTTTGGTCGCGATTTCGTTGACCGTTTGCACTTTCTCTTCACGAATAACGGTTGGACGAATTTCTGCCATGGTTACACCTCCCGCACATCATTTCCCTGCCAATGAAAAACGCCCTCGCAGACATACGAGGGCATAATGTATCCGCAAGAGAGTCTCCTCTCTTTGTATCCATTACACGCCTCGGAGGGATATTAAGCGAACGGATCAAAGGTTCGCACCTTCTGTCTACGGCATGGCATCATTCATTTTTCATCAACAGGAACTATATTATCAACTTCCGGATCGGAAGTCAAACCCTATTATTTAACAGAGACGCGCACGCCAGGACCCATGGTGGAGCTGAGCGTTACGTTGCGCATGTAAACGCCTTTTGCGGCAGCCGGTTTCGCGCGGTTCAGCGCGTCGGTGAGAGCCGCCAGGTTTTCGGCCAGCTTCTCGGTGTCGAAGGACACTTTGCCGATCGGCGCGTGAATGTTACCCGCTTTGTCAACGCGGTATTCGATCTTACCGGCTTTGATTTCGTTGACGGCTTTGGCCACATCGAACGTAACCGTGCCGGTTTTCGGGTTCGGCATGAGGCCTTTCGGACCGAGCACGCGACCCAGTTTCCCTACTTCACCCATCATGTCAGGGGTAGCGACGACGACGTCAAAGTCGAACCAGCCGCCCTGGATTTTGGCGATCAGGTCTGCCTCGCCTACGTAGTCGGCACCTGCAGCTTCTGCTTCTTTCGCTTTTTCACCTTTGGCAAACACGAGAACGCGTTGCACTTTACCGGTACCGTGCGGCAGTACAACGGCGCCGCGGATTTGCTGGTCCGCGCGTTTCGGGTCTACGCCCAAGCGGAACGCGGCTTCGACGGTGGCGTCAAACTTGGTGGTAGAAGTTTTCTTCACCAGTTCGATCGCTTCGGTTACGTCGTATACTTTGTTTTTATCAATCAGCTTGAGCGCTTCTTGATACTTTTTACCGTGTTTCGGCATGTTGACAATCTCCCTTCATTGTGGTCGTAGCGGTTTAATCCTCCCACAAGACAGGGGTACGAATCGTACCCCATGCAACAACGATCTTCAGACGATCAGTCTTCGATCACGATACCCATCGAACGGGCAGTACCTTCGATCATGCGCATCGCTGCTTCGACGGAAGCCGCGTTCAAGTCCGGGCGCTTCAGTTCGGCGATTTCGCGTACTTTGTCCCGTTTCAGCTTCGCCACTTTCGTCTTGTTCGGCACGCCGGAACCAGACTCGATGCCAGCCGCTTTTTTCAGCAGGACAGCCGCCGGCGGAGTCTTGGTGATGAAAGTGAAGGAACGGTCTTCGTAAACGGTAATCTCTACCGGGATGATCATTCCTGCTTCGCTTTCCGTGCGGGCGTTGAACTCTTTGCAGAAGCCCATGATGTTCACACCAGCTTGACCGAGAGCCGGACCTACTGGAGGCGCAGGGTTCGCTTTACCTGCCGGGATTTGTAATTTAATTACGCGGATAACCTTTTTAGCCACGTAAGGACACCTCCTTCTTCCATTGTGGTAATGCGGGGATATACCCCTCCCACCAGAATGCGAAAGTCTTTATGTAAGACTTCCAAACTGCAGTGAGAGTCAGGAAACCGCATTGTCCATGCAGATTCCAGAAACAAGTTGAAATGTACCACATCAAGCGGCACTTTTCAAGATGAATCCTAATCCATTTTGTCGACTTGCGTAAAATCCAACTCGACCGGTGTTTCGCGTCCGAAAATGTCGACGAGCACCCGCACCTTCTGCTTGTCGGGCTGAATCTCGATAATCTCGCCCGTACGGTTCGCGAAAGGGCCTTCCTTCACGCGCACCATATCGTGCAGAGCGAAATCGACCCTGACTTTCGGCGTCTCGAAACCCATTTGCCGAAGAATCGCCTCGGCTTCTTGCGGGAGCAACGGCGTCGGTTTGGAACCGGCACCCGTGGATCCGACAAATCCGGTCACTCCGGGCGTGTTGCGCACGACGTACCACGAATCGTCCGTCATCACCATCTCAACAAGGACGTAACCCGGAAACACTTTTTTGGTAACGGTCCGTTTCTTACCGTCTTTCGTCTCAATCTCCTCTTCGGTAGGAACGAGCACGCGAAAGATCTTGTCTTCCATGCCCATGGATTCGACGCGTTTTTCCAGATTGGTCTTTACCTTGTTTTCGTACCCAGAGTAAGTGTGAACCACATACCACGCTTTTTCCATATCCACGAGGACGATAAACCGTCCGTCCCTCCCAGGTTTCGATGATTACTTGCCCAAAATCAGTTCGATCAAATGCGAGATGCCCAGGTCAATCAGAAAGAAGAAAACCGCGAGCAAAAACACCGTAACGAGCACGACAACCGTGTAGCTTGTCAGCTCCTTGCGGTTTGGCCAACGCACTTTCTTCAATTCAGATCGAACGTCGCCAAAGAATTCGCCCGTCCGGCGAAATCCGGCTCCAATTCTCGAAAGGAACCCCACAGTGCCACCCCCAGACTTGGTTGCGTCCATCGTTACTTCGTCTCGCGATGAAGCGTATGCTTTTTGTCACGGGAGCAATACTTCTTCAGCTCGATGCGTTCCGGGTTGGTACGCTTGTTTTTGGTGGTGATATAGTTACGTTCACCGCACTCGGTGCACGCCAGCGTCACGTTTACTCGCATCATTGCCACCTCCATCTCGTCTCATACACGTAGAATCTTCAAAAATAACAACATAGGAAAAAACCGCTACTTTTTTCCTGTCGCAACTCAAAGAAGTAACCATAGAACACATCTATGGCTACCTAAACAACTTTAGCATACCAAGCGCCCCATGTCAATAAAACACCTTGACAAAGCAACGCCGCCTTGCTAGCCTGAAAAAAATTCGACAAAAAAAGGGGATTTCGCGCCTGTGGCGAATTTACCATAGGCAAAGGTCACAGAAAAAAGAGAGATTGCCTTACAGATGAATCTCTCTTCCTTCCAGGTACCGTTCCAGTTTTCGCTTGACCCGTTGCAGGGCGTTGTCGATCGATTTGACATGCCGCTTGAGGTCGACGGCAATTTGCTGATAGGAGCGCCCGTCCAGATACAGCATCAGAACCTGGCGTTCGAGGTCGCTTAAAATCTCGCTCATCTTTCCCTCAATGTCGTCAAATTCTTCACGGTTGATAAACAATTCTTCCGGATCGGTCACTTTGGTTCCGCAGATAACGTCCAGCAAGGTACGATCGGAGTCCTCGTCGTAGATGGGCTTGTCCAAAGACACGTACGAGTTCAAAGGGATGTGCTTTTGACGGGTCGCTGTCTTGATCGCGGTAATAATCTGGCGAGTGATGCACAGTTCGGCAAACGCTTTGAACGACGTGAGCTTGTCCCCCCGAAAGTCGCGAATCGACTTGTACAGTCCAATCATGCCCTCCTGCACAATATCCTCGCGATCCGCTCCGATCAAAAAATAAGAACGAGCTTTGGCCCGCACAAAGTTTTTGTACTTGTTGATCAAATATTCCAAGGCGTCGGCATCGTTTTCGCGTACGAGATCCACCACTTCTTCATCGGACATCAGGTCAAACTGAGTATGTTTCAGTTCCTTGAGCTCAACACCCACCATCATCCCTCCGCCAACTGACTTCCACGAGATATAGTCATTATACATGATGCCGTAAAAAAGCGTCAATGAAACGGCGTCTATTCTCTTCGCCATTTTTCGAATATTTCTTCGACTTCCCGGCGCAACGGAATGCGGGCCGACTGGGTGTTTTCCCGGGTCTGTTTCACCTTGGCGCCAATCTCCCTGCCTGCATTTTCTATGTCTAACAACAACTCCCGCGCCGATTTCCGCAGAGCGCCCTGGCCGAAAATCACGCTCTGCGACGTATAATCCGACGTGGCTACATAAATTTGTCGATTTTTTTCATAGTATTCCTGCACCAGTTTCTCGATCTTTTCGTCTGCCGTCTCTTTTTGCTTGGTGTAGAAAATCTCGATCTGGTACTGCTGCTGCTTGCGCCCCATGCCGGGAACGGTGTAGGCGTCAAAGACGACAATCACCTTGACGCCGGAAAAACCCTGGTAATCGGCCAGCCTGGAAATGAGCAGATCGCGCGCCTCATCCATCAATCCCCGGTCTTTGAGGTCGCGCAGTTCGGGCCAGGCTCCGATAATGTTGTAACCGTCCACGATCAACAACTGGCTTGTCTTCTTTTTGGCCATCTCACTTCACCCGCGACGGCAACGGGCTCCTCGCGCGGTATACCTCGTACATCAACAGGGCGGCGGCGACAGAGGCGTTGAGCGAGGTGACGTGCCCCGCCATCGGCAACCGGTAAAGGAAGTCGCAATGTTCCCGCACGAGCCGACTCATCCCCCTGCCCTCGCTGCCGATGACCAGCGCGAGCGGTATGGAGAAATCCCCCTCGCGAAAATCCTGCGGCGCGGACGCATCTGTCCCGGCGATCCACACCCCTCGCTCTTTCAGTTCCTCGATCGTGCGGACGATGTTGGTGACACGGGCGACCGGCACGTATTCGATCGCGCCGGCGGAGGCTTTGGCCACCGTGGCGGTTAACCCGACCGAACGCCGCTTCGGAATGATCACGCCGTGGGCGCCGACGGCATCGGCGGTGCGCAGGATGGAGCCGAGATTGTGCGGGTCTTCCAGTTCATCGAGAATCAGCAGAAACGCGGGCTCGTTCCGCTCCTCGGCCCGCGAGAGCAAATCCTCCACCTCGGTGTACTCGTACGCCGCAACCGAAGCGATCACGCCCTGGTGATGATCCGTGCCGCAGAGCTGATCCAGTTTCTTGCGGTTGGCGGTGGTAACCACCACGCCTTGTTCTTTGGCGAGGGCGAGCACCGGACCCATCTGGTTTTTATTGACGCCCTCGGCCACCCAGATTTTGTTGATCGCCCGCCCCGAACGAAGCGCCTCGATCACCGGATTTTTGCCGACAATCCACTCTTCCCTCATACATCCTGTTCTCCTTCCACGATGGCAAATGCCTGTTGCATCAGCTCCGCCAGCCGTTCTTCTTTTTCCGAAAGATAGAGATAGCCGACCAGCGCTTCAAACGCGGTTGCGTGCCGGTAGTCGATCATGTCGGCGTTTTTGGCGACGGAACCGGATTTGGCGTTGCGCCCGCGCCGTACCACAGCCTGCTCCTCCTCCGGCAATTCCGGCATGATGGCGCGCAGGATGCGAGCCTGCGCCTTGGCCGACACGTAGCGCTTCGATTCCTTGTGCAGATCGTTTGGTTTCACCAATCCGCGGGCGATCAGATGGTAGCGCACGCAGTGAGAGTAGGTGGCGTCGCCGAGGAACGCCAGCACCAGCGGATTGAGCTGTTTGACGTCGCGGGAGAGGTGTTCTTTTTGCATGACCGGCACGCGCTCCTTACTTGCGGCGCCAGCGAACGCCCTGCGGCGTGTCTTCGAGGATGATTCCTTTGGCCGCGAGCAGGTCGCGAATCTCGTCCGCGCGGTCAAACTGACGGGCTTTGCGAGCCTCCGTCCGCTTCGCAATCAACGCCTCCACCTCTTCGTCCAACAGTTCGGTTGCCTCCTTAAGCACCAGTCCGAGCACCCCGGCGATTTCCTTGAAGAGGTCGCGGTACGCCTCCACCTGCGAACGGCCGACATTGTTGTGGCGCAGGTAGAGATTGGCTTCCTTGACGACATCGAACAGGACGGTGATCGCGTTGGCGGTGTTGAAGTCGTCGTCCATCTCGCGGATAAAGCGTTCGCGCAAGTCCCGGATGATCGCTGCCTGCTCCTCGGCTAGACCGTTCGGCTCCTCGGGCCGCGCTGTGTCGAGGCGATGTGTCACGTTGGCGTAAGCGTTTTTGATCCGCTCCAGCCCGTTGGCCGCCTGTTCCAGCAAATCTTCGCTGAAGTTGATCGGCCCGCGATAGTGGCCGGTCAGCATGAAAAAGCGAATCAACTGGCCGCCGTGCTTATCCAGCAGGTCGCGCAACAACAGGAAGTTGCCCAGCGACTTGGACATCTTTTCATTGTTGATGTTCAACATCCCGTTGTGAATCCAGTAACGGGCAAAAGGACGACCGGTCAGGCACTCCGACTGGGCGATCTCGTTTTCATGGTGCGGAAACACCAGGTCGGAACCGCCGGCGTGAATGTCGATCGACTCGCCGAGAAACTTGAGCACCATGGCCGAGCACTCGATGTGCCAGCCGGGACGACCCATGCCCCACGGGCTCTCCCAGCAGATCTCGCCCGGTTTGGCCGCTTTCCACAGGGCGAAGTCGAGCGGATTCTCCTTTTTCTCGCTCACTTCGATGCGCGCGCCTGCCTGCAGTTCCTCAAGCGGCTGGTGCGACAGTTTTCCGTATTCACTGAAACGTCCGGTGCGAAAGTAGACGTCCCCTTCACTCTCGTAGGCGTACCCTTTTTCGATCAGCCCGCTGACAAACCGGATGATGTCCGGAATCGTCTGCATCACGCGCGGCTGAATATCCGGCGGCAACACGTTGAGAGCGGTGAGGTCGCGGTTGTACGCTTCGGTGTAGCGGTCGGCCAACTCCTTGACGGTCGTGCCCTGCTCGTTGGCGGCGCGGATCAGTTTGTCGTCCACATCGGTAATGTTTTGCACAAACGTAACCTCGTATCCGCGGTATTGCAGGTAGCGGCGAACCGTGTCAAACACAATCGCCGGTCGGGCGTTGCCGATGTGAATGTAATTGTAAACGGTCGGACCGCACACATACATTTTCACTTTGCCCGGTTCCAGCGGAATCAATTCTTCTTTTTGCCTGGTCAGCGTATTATATAGGCGAATGCTCATTGATTCGTCTTTCCTCCTTCAAGGCGTTGACTTCCTTGCGCAACAGCTCAATCTCGCGCTGCATCTGGCGAATCATGTCAGCGATCGGGTCGGGCAAGTTGGCATGGTCCAGATCGCACGTCACCCGTTTGCCGTCCTGCACCACGATCTTGCCGGGGATGCCGACGACGGTCGAGTTGGGCGGCACTTCCTGCAAGACGACCGAACCGGCGCCGATCTTGGAGTTGTCGCCGATCTTGAACGATCCCAGCACCTTTGCTCCCGAAGCGATAATCACATTATTGCCGATCGTGGGGTGGCGCTTGCCTTTTTCTTTACCGGTCCCGCCCAGCGTCACCCCCTGGTAAATCGTCACATTGTCCCCGATTTCACAGGTCTCGCCGATCACCACACCGGCACCGTGGTCGATAAACAGCCCCTTGCCAATCTTCGCGCCCGGATGAATCTCGATCCCGGTAAAAAAGCGTGTCAGTTGGGAGATGACACGGGCTGTCGTGTACCAACCGGCCTTCCACAACCGGTGGGCGATCCGGTGCCCCCAGATGGCGTGCAACCCAGCGTACGTGAGCACGACTTCCAATGTGCTGCGTGCCGCCGGATCCCGCTCAAATACGGCCTGGATATCTTCTTTGATGGTCTTCCACATTCGATTCGTGCCCCCCTCTTTCTGTAAAATGAAAAACACAGATGCAAAAACACCGCCTCCCCGCCTGGCAAACAGGCGCAGAGACGGTGTGTACCGCGGTTCCACTCTGCTTGGGTCCCGCCGCGCGGCACAAACGTTCACCGTCGTCATGCGAAACCCCGCTTTTGTTCCCTGTAACGGGGGAAACCGGTCCATCCTACTGCACGGCGGTGGCGCCGGGTTCGGACGACAGCTTCCAGGTGCATTTCCAAGACTTGGTGCCAGGCGTTTCCACCATGTCCGCCCTCTCTGTCAGACGCCTCCATCCTGTACTTCTCCTGTTCAACGCTGTTCGGTTATTCGCTTAGCTCACCAATTCATCCCGCCGGGCGATGACGCGCTCCAGACGTTGCAGCACTTTTTCGCGGCCGATCAGGTACAGTGTCTGGTTCAAGTCGCGTCCGTGCACCTGGCCGGTGATCGCCACACGAATCGGCATGAACAACGCCTTGCCTTTCTGGCCGGTTTCTTTTTGCACGGCCTTCAGCGCCGCGCCAATCGTATCCAGATCGAACGGTTCCGTCGTTTCCAATTGCCGCTTGAATGCGGTCAGCACATCGGGCACCTGCGGCTCCAGCAAGACGCCTTTCGCTTCTTCATCGTACACTACTTCGTCGAGGAAGAAAAGAGCGGCCATCGGCACGATCTGGGCACAGTAGGACATCTGCTCCTGATACAGCGCCACAATCCCCCGCACCCATTCTTTTTGCTCATCCGTCAGGTACTCGTCGATAAAGCCGGCCTTTTGCAGGTGCGGCAGACACATTTCCACGATCTTGTCGAGCGGCTGACGCTTGATGTAGTAGTTGTTCATCCAGTTCATCTTGGTCGAATCAAACACAGCCGGGGACTTGCTGACGCGATCCAGCGAGAAAATGTCGATCAGTTGCTCTTTGGAGAAAATCTCCTCTTCGCCGCCCGGCGACCAGCCGAGCAGGACGAGGAAGTTGACAATCGCCTCCGGCAAAAATCCGAGGTCGCGGTATTGCTCGATAAACTGGATAATGCTCTCGTCCCGCTTGCTCATCTTTTTGCCATCCTGATTGAGGATCAGGGCCAGATGGGCAAATTGCGGCGGTTCCCAGCCGAACGCTTCGTAGATCATCAATTGGCGGGGGGTGTTGGACAAGTGCTCTTCCCCGCGCACCACGTGGCTGATCTTCATCAGATAATCGTCGATGACGACGGCGAAATTGTACGTCGGAATGCCGTCCGGACGGCAGATGACAAAGTCGCCGATGCCGTTGGACTCAAACGTCACCTGTCCGCGAATCAGGTCGTTGACCACGTAGACGCGGTCGTCCGGCACGCGGAAGTGGATGGACGGCACCCGCCCTTCGCGCTCGTACTGCTCGCGCTGCTCGGGCGTCACGTTGCGGTGCTTTTCCGAAATCTTCGGCGTTTCGCCACGCGCCAACTGCTCTTCCCGCTCGGCATCCAGTTCTTCCTTGGTGGCGTAACAGTAGTACGCCTTGCCTTCGGCGAGCAGTTGGTCAATGTACGTGCGGTAGATGTCGAGCCGCTCCATCTGACGGTACGGGCCGTAGGGACCGCCGATGTCCACGCCTTCGTCCCACTCGACGCCGAGCCACTTCAGGTTCTCCATCTGCTTTTCGGCCGCGTTTTCGACGTTGCGGGTCTGGTCGGTGTCTTCAATCCGTACGATGAATTTGCCGCCGTTGCGGCGGGCGTACAAATAGTTGAACAGCGCCGTGCGTGCCCCGCCGATGTGGAGGTGGCCGGTCGGGCTGGGTGCATATCGCAAACGAAACTCGCGAGTCATCGTCACACCATCCTTATTCGTCTCTTCCCCGTTATGATACTACTCCGCTTGTGCGCTGACAAGCAGACAGACCGCCTGCGCCGCGATCCCTTCGCCGCGGCCGGTGAATCCCAACTTTTCCGTCGTCGTCGCCTTTACGTTTACCTGGGACAAATCCCGGGCCTCCAGGGTTTGGGCGATGATCTTTCGCATCTGTTCGATGTAGGGGGCCATCTTTGGCGCCTGGGCGATGATGGTCGCGTCCACGTTTCCCAAGACATACCCGCGCCGCTTCACCAATCCCCAGACATGCTCCAAGAGTTTCCGGCTGTCCGCGTCTTGAAACGCCGGATCGGTGTCGGGAAAGTGCCGGCCGATATCCCCTTCGCCGATCGCGCCGAGCAGGGCGTCCGCAATCGCGTGCAACAGCACGTCGGCATCCGAATGCCCAAGCAATCCCTTTTCGTACGGAATGGTGACACCGCCGACGATCAACGGGCGCCCCTCCACCAACTGATGCACGTCAAACCCTTGTCCAATTCGCATATTCTGTCACGTACGCTCCTTTCGCCTGCGCAAAATCTCCTCGCCGAACCACAAATCGTCCGGCGTCGTAATCTTGATGTTTTCATAACTCCCGGGCACGACTGCCACCGGCTGCCCCAGCCACTCCACCAGCATCGCGTCATCCGTGCCCGTTTTCCCCTGCTCGCGGGCCGCTTCATGGGCGCGGCGCAACAGAGAAAGACGAAAAGCTTGTGGGGTTTGAACCGCCCACAAGCTCTCCCGCGCCGGCGTTGCTTCCACGATGCCCGCCGGATTGACCACTTTGATCGTATCCTTCACGGGAACCGCCATAATCACGGCGTCGTCCCGGCGGACCCGGTCGATGATCGCGTCAATCTGTTCGCTGGTGACAAATGGTCTGGCGGCGTCGTGCACCAACACATACTCACACGTTCCACAGAGAGCGGCCAGTCCCTGCCGCACGCTGTCCTGCCGTTCCGCTCCGCCGTAGGCGAGTTTCACCCGGTCCGCGTACGGTGTCGTCCGCAACCAGTCAAGCGTTTCCGTTTCATCCCGCTCGCTGATCACCAGCACCACCTCGGCAATGCCCGGATGAGCGGCAAACCGCTCCACCGTATGGACCAGAATCGGCTTGCCCGCAAGCGTCAGCCACAACTTGTTGCGGCCCGCTCCCATCCGTTTTCCGGAACCTGCCGCCACGATCACCACGCCAGTATCCACGTCCATCCTCTCCACGATGCCTACAAGGCTTTTTCCAACAGTTTCGGCTTGGCGAAAATCATCCGCCCTGCCGAGGTTTGCAACACACTGGTCACCAACACGTCAACATCAGTGCCGATATAGTCGCGGCCGCCCTCGACGACAATCATCGTGCCGTCATCCAGATAAGCGACGCCCTGACCGTATTCCTTCCCGTCCTTGATCACCTGTACGTTCAGTTCCTCGCCCGGCAGCACCACCGGCTTGACCGCGTTGGCCAAATCGTTGATGTTGAGCACCGGCACGCCTTGCAGTTCACACACCTTGTTCAGGTTGAAGTCGTTGGTGACCACTTTGCCGTTAAGCACTTTGGCCAGCTTGATCAGCTTGCTGTCCACCTCGTGGACGTCCTCAAAATCGCCTTCCCAGATCTGCACTTTTACTTTCAGTTCTTTTTGGATCTTGTTCAAAATGTCCAGACCCCGCCGGCCGCGGTTTCGCTTCAGCACATCGGACGAGTCGGCGATGTGCTGCAATTCCTCCAGCACGAACCCCGGAATGACCAGGGCGCCTTCGATAAAGCCGGTCCGGCATATATCGGCGATCCTGCCATCTATGATCACGCTGGTGTCGAGAATCTTGTGTTCCACGTTTGCCGCGATCCCGCTGTTTTCCTTCTTGGACTTGTCCTTGCGTCCGATCGCGAACACCGCCATGATCTCATCCCGCTTGCGGATGCCCACCTGAAAGCCAAGATAGCCCAGCAAGCCGGAGACGAGCAGCGGCAAGAAATCCCCTATGACCGGAATCGGGATGCTATTGATGGGCAGGAATAATAAAAACGCAACAATAAGGCCACTAATCAATCCCATCGCTCCGAACATCACGTCGGTAATCGGCAGCTTGACAAGCATTTCTTCGCCCCAATGGATGGCCTTGACGATGTAATCCACCAGCCATTTGGCGATTAGGTAAAACACCACCGCGCCAAGTACGGCCCCGATATACTGCTTTCCGGAGAAATCGCCGAAGTTGAGCAAATCGTTCAGGAGCCGAAACATGGCGTCACCGTACTGATACCCGAGAATACCGCCAACGATGACGAAGAATGCACGAAAGATACGTTTTAACATGGGTTCACCTCCTTTTATTAATATAGACAGAAGCGGGCAAGAAAAACCCTGTATGCCAAGAAAGAGTGTTGCAGGTTTTCATCCGGCTTACCCCTCACTATAACAAAATTTTTTTCGCAGTGTCAAATAGCCAAAAATTTTAACATATGACCTAAATTTCAGTCAACAGACAACCGTGATTTCTTACTTTCTTTGTTTGACATCGCCTGTGAACGGTCCGTATAATAACAAGGGAAAGGTGAAAAAATTCTGACGACACCCCGATTTGGAACAGAGGTGAATCGCGTTGGGTAAGAACACATTAGACGACTTCCAGGATCAAGTGTCACAATTGCTCATCCGCCACCGGAGCATTCTCGACGTCATCTCGAAAACCCAGGAAACCACGGCCCGCGTCAATCGCGCGCTGACAAAAGCCATAACGGAATGCGGCTGCGTCCAGATCGTCGCGAAAAAACAACCGTATGACGCAAGTAAAAGCCTGTCGGAAAATCGGGAACTGCTTGACACCCATTTTTCGGGCCATCTGTGCGAGCACTGCCGGGACGTACTGACCGCCGAACTGGGCAAGAACCTGTTTTACTTGACCGCTTTGTGCAACATCGCGGACATCAAGCTGTCCGAGGTGCTGAAAAGCGAATCGGAGCGTCTGAACACGCTGGGAGTTTTCAATCTCTCATGAATGGACACCTGTCATCTTTACCTACGAATCAAACCCCGAAAAGGTTGCAGCCACCCCGATGACACAACCCCGTTGAATCGATGCCGACTCAACGGGGTTGTGTCTTGTGCGGATTCCATTAGTCAAACGGCAGAGTCTTTTCTTCGCCTGCCTGTCGATTTTTCCATTTGCGCACCAACAGGTCAACGTTTTTTTTTAACCCGTAGAGCGCATACAGGGCCAGCGGCAAGAAGACGATGCGCGGAAACTGGTTGGGAAATTTCAGCGCCGCGACGACGACCAAGGCCACGATCAACGGCGTGATCCAGTATGCCGCTTTGGGAATCCCGACTTTTTTGAAGTTCGGGTACTTGATTTTGGAGATCATCAGAAAGGCCAGCAACACCATGCTGAACGAGAGCAGCCCGATCGGGAACACTTCATGATACAGGGCCAGCGTCGCCAGCACGCCTCCAGCCGCCGTGATCGGCAACCCGATAAAATAACCGGGAACCCCTGTCTGCACATTGAAACGAGCGAGGCGAAGCGCGCCGCAAATCGGGAATACAGCGGTAATCAAAATGCCTGCCAGAGACAATTCTTGCAGAGCCACCACATACATGATAAACGCCGGAGCTACCCCGAAGGTAATCACGTCGGACAGTGAGTCCAGCTCCTTGCCGAATTCGCTCTGTGCGTTCAAGAGCCGCGCCACCCGCCCGTCCAGTCCGTCCAGAAGCATGCCGATGATGACGGTGATCGCCGCTAAATCGACGTATTGATTGCCTTGAAAGGCGAGGATGATGGCTACGATCCCCAAAAACAGATTGCCAACAGTCAACATGCTCGGCAACGCTTTTACGAACATAGGGTACCTCCTGGAAAAATGGTGAGCATAAAACGATAACCGCCTTTATACTATTGTACTTCAAATATGCCTGTCAATGAACACTTGTTCTTGAATCCGCTTCAGGCCATCCTTGATCGCGCGGGCACGGACCTCCCCAATGCCGTCCACTTCGTCCAGTTCTTCAATCGTTGCCATCATCACTCTTGGCAAATAGTGAAAATGATGGACCAGGTTGTTGATGATCGGCGACGGCAGGCGCGGAATCTTGTTCAGAATCCGGTAGCCGCGCGGCGAAACGGTCTCTTCCTGCGGATTGGTGTTGGCCGGAAATCCGAGCAAACGCAAAAATCCGTCCATTTCCAGGAGTTCTTCCGGCGTCAACTTTTTCATCTCCGCCAGAACGCGATACGGATCCACCTCCGGGTCCCTGCTGTAATCGCGAATCAGCATATACGCCTCTTCTTCCACATTGGCGACCAACTCTTCCAGTTGCATGCTGATCAAACGGCCTTCCGTGCCCAATTCATGAATGTATTTGATGATTTCCGTCTTGATCCGAAGCACCATTTCGATCCGCTGCATCACCTGGACGATCTCATGGATGGTGACCAATTCTTCAAATTCGAGCGCCCCCAGGTTGGTGAGAGCCTGGTCCAGCACCGATTTGTATTTCTCCAGCGTCTGCACCGCCTGGTTCGCCTTGCTCAGGATGACCCCGATGTCTTTGAGCACGTACCGGAAGTTTCCCTGATACAGGGTGATGACGTTCCGCCGCTGCGAGATGGCAATCACCAGGTGATTGGTCTGCTTGGCGGTTCGCTCGGCCGTGCGGTGACGCGTTCCCGTCTCGGTCGTCGGGATGTGCGGAGAGGGGTTCAACTGCGTGTTGGCGTACAAGATCCGTTTGGCGTCTTCACTCAATATAATAGCCCCGTCCATCTTCGCCAATTCATACAAATGGGCGGGGGTAAATTCGCAATTGATGGAAAAGCCGCCGTCGACGATGTTTTTCATCTCCGGACCGTAACCGACGACGATCAAGGCACCGGTCTTGGCGCGCAACACGCTTTCCAGTCCTTCACGAAATTGCGTCCCGGGGGCGACGAAACGCAAGACTTCGCTGCCATATGTCTCTCTTTTCAATGTGTCCAGCATACTTTACCCCCTCAGCGCTTCCCGCAAGGCTTCTTCGATCGTCCGCACGCCGACGATCTCGATGCCGCCCGGGACTTCCAGGTTGCGCATGTTTTTTTCGGGCAGGATGACACGCTTAAACCCCAGTTTTTCGGCTTCGCGCACGCGTTGTTCGATGCGGGAAACGCCGCGCACCTCCCCGGTCAGGCCCACCTCGCCGATGAGCACATCGTGCGGATGCGTCGCCTGATCGCGAAAACTGCTGGCGATGCTGACGGCAATCGCCAGGTCGACGGCCGGTTCGTCAAGACGTACGCCGCCCGCCACATTGACGTAGGCGTCCTGGTTTTGCAACATCATCCCGACCCGTTTTTCCAGAACGGCCATAATCATCGCCACCCGCTGGTGATCGACGCCAGTGGCCATGCGCCGGGGCGTGACAAAACTGGTGGGCGAAACAAGCGCCTGCAGTTCGACCAGCACCGGCCGCGTTCCTTCGATACTGGCGACGACCGTCGAACCGGCGACACCGACGGGACGCTCGGCCAGAAAAATTTCTGACGGATTGGCCACTTCCTCCAATCCGCGCTCCTTCATCTCAAAAATCCCGATTTCGTTGGTGGAGCCGAAGCGGTTTTTGACCGCGCGCAAGATGCGGAAGGTATTGTGCCGCTCCCCTTCGAAATACAGAACCGAATCCACCATGTGTTCCAGCATTCTCGGGCCGGCGATGGCCCCCTCTTTGGTCACGTGACCGACAATAAACGTGGCGATGCCCTTGCCTTTCGCGATCCGCAGCAGATGGGCGGTCGTCTCCCGCACTTGGGCCACACTGCCGGCGGCCGACGTAATCGACGGATGGAAGACGGTCTGAATCGAGTCGACGATCATCACCTGCGGCTCTACTTCGTTGATCTGTTCCTCGATCAGTTCCAGGTCGTTCTCGGTGACGACGTACAGATGGGGTGTCTGCACGCCGAGCCGGTCGGCCCGCAGTTTGATTTGTTTGACGGATTCTTCGCCTGAAATGTACAACACTTTATGGCCTTGATGCGCCAAGGCAAACGATGTCTGCAACAGCAGCGTGGATTTGCCGATGCCCGGATCGCCGCCGACCAGCACCAGCGATCCCGGTACCAGTCCGCCGCCGAGCACGCGATTCAGTTCGCCAATGGTGGTGTCGAGCCGAGGTTCTTCCTCGCCCACCACGTGAATCAACGGCTGGGCCGCCTGTTTCGCGTGAAAGCTTTTCTCCCGACGGCCAGGCGCTGTTTTTGCGACCACTTCCTCCACCATTGTATTCCAACTGTTGCAACCCGGGCACTTGCCCAGCCACTTCGCGGTTTCATAGCCACATTCTTGACAAGCGTATTTTGATTTATACTTTGACATACGTATACTCCCGTCAGTCCTATTTCATTCATAGATACTTCGGTACAAGCCGGCGATCTCCTGCCTGAAAAAATCCCCGCACAGACGCGGGGATTTCGCCATCAGGATGTGGTGCTCGGCTCCAGGCCCTTGACGATAAGCTTGCCGTCTTCGGCGTCGATTGTGACCGTCATGCCTTTTTGGATCGTGCCCTTGAGCAGTTCCTCCGACAGGCGGTCTTCGATGTTGCGCTGAATGGCGCGGCGCAACGGACGGGCGCCGTATGCCGGGTCGAAACCTTCTTTTGCCAGCACTTTTTTCGCTTCTTCCGTCAGTTGGAAGTCGATGTTTTGCTCTTTGAGGCGCTTGCGCAGCTCTTCGGTCATCAGGGTTACAATCTTCTCGATGTGCTCCTGCTCCAGCGAGTGGAAGACGATCACTTCGTCAATCCGGTTGAGGAACTCCGGACGGAAGCTGCGCTTCAGTTCGTCCATCACCTTGTCCTTCATATCCTGATACTTCTTCTCGGTATCGCCGACGGTGAAACCGAGCGACGTGTTCTTCTTGATCAGGTTGGCCCCGACGTTTGAGGTCATGATTACGACCGTGTTGCGGAAGTCCACGGTGCGCCCCTTGGAGTCGGTCAGGCGTCCGTCATCGAGGACTTGCAACAGGATGTTGAACACGTCCGGATGCGCCTTCTCGATCTCGTCAAGCAGGATGACCGAATACGGTTTGCGCCGCACTTTTTCCGTCAACTGGCCGCCTTCGTCGTATCCCACGTATCCCGGCGGCGCGCCGACGAGACGGGCGGTGGAGTGTTTCTCCATGTACTCGGACATATCGATGCGAATCATCGCGTCTTCGTCACCGAACAACGCTTCGGCAACGGCGCGGGCCAACTCGGTTTTCCCTACGCCGGTCGGGCCGAGGAAGATGAACGAGCCGATCGGACGTTTCGGATCTTTGAGCCCGGCACGGGCGCGGCGGATGGCGCGGGAGATTGACTTGACCGCCTCGTCCTGACCAATGACGCGGTCGTGAAGGATTTCCTCCATCTTCAACAGCCGTTCGGTCTCTTCTTCTTTCAGTTTGACGACAGGAATGCCGGTCCAGTTGGCGACGACGTGAGCGATGTCCTCCGGCGTCACTTCCATGTTCAGCTTGCCTTGGCGCTCTTTCCAGTCTTTTTTGGTTTGCTCCAGCTCTTCGCGCAGTTTTTGTTCCTGATCGCGCAGCGCGGCCGCTTCTTCAAATTCCTGCGACTGCACGGCGGCGTCTTTCTCCTTGCGCACTTGCTCCAGACGCGCTTCCAGTTCTTTCAGATTCGGGGGGACGGTGAACGACTGCAGGCGCACTTTGGAGGCGGCCTCGTCGATCAGGTCGATCGCCTTGTCTGGAAGGAAGCGGTCGGTGATGTAGCGGTCGGACAGGCGCACCGCCTGCTCGATCGCCTCATCGGTGATTTTTACGCGGTGGTGCGCTTCATAGCGGTCGCGCAGCCCGTGCAAAATCTTGATCGCGTCTTCGACGGACGGTTCGTCTACCTGGATCGGCTGGAAGCGGCGCTCCAAGGCGGCGTCCTTTTCGATGTACTTGCGGTATTCGTCCAGTGTGGTGGCGCCGACGCACTGCAATTCGCCGCGAGCGAGAGCCGGCTTCAGGATGTTGGAAGCGTCGATCGCTCCTTCCGCGCCGCCCGCACCGATCAATGTGTGCAACTCGTCGATGAACAGGATGATGTTGCCGGCCTGACGGATCTCATCCATGATCTTTTTCAGGCGATCCTCAAATTCGCCGCGGTACTTCGTTCCCGCGACCACGGTGCCCATGTCGAGCGTCATCACCCGTTTGTCGCGCAGCGTCTCCGGAATCTCGTTATTGACGATCTTCTGGGCAAGGCCTTCGGCGATCGCCGTTTTCCCGACACCGGGCTCCCCGATCAGCACCGGGTTGTTCTTCGTCCGGCGGCTCAACACCTGGATCACGCGCTCAATCTCTTTTTGCCGCCCGATGACCGGATCGAGGCCGCCTTCCCGGGCGATAGCCGTCAGGTCGCGGGCCAGGCTGTCCAGCGTCGGCGTGTTGGCGACGGTGTTGTTGCCGCTCGGCTGATGGGAGGCCATCATTTCGGAGCTGCCCAACAGTTGCAGCACTTGCTGACGGGCCTTGTTCAGGCTGACGCCCAGATTGTTCAGAATGCGGGCAGCCACGCCCTCGCCTTCGCGAATCAGGCCAAGCAGGATATGCTCCGTGCCCACGTAGGTGTGACCCAGTTTGCGGGCTTCGTCCATCGACAGTTCAATCACTTTTTTCGCCCGCGGGGTGTAGTTGATGTTGGTGGGCTGCTCGGCACCCCGGCCGATCAGCGATTCCACTTCGCTCTGGATTTTATCCAGTCCCAGACCGAGCGCCTGCAGCGCTTTGGCCGCGATCCCTTCGCCCTCGCGAATCAGGCCCAAGAGCACGTGCTCCGTGCCAATGTCCTTGTGGCCGAGACGGACAGCTTCTTCTTGCGCGAGCGCCAATACTTTTTGTGCGCGTTCTGTGAATCGACCAAACATCATGATGAATGCACCTCCAAACACTTTCTTGTGTATGTCAATTCCGGGTGGCCAGCCGCTCGCGGATCAGCCGGGCACGCCGTTCGTCCCGCTGCTCCGGAGTCAACTTCTGACCGGCGTATTGCTGCAAAAATCCGGGTTGGGTCATGACCAGCAGTTCGTTCAGAACAACGCTGGAAACGTTCGGGATGATGCCCAGATCGATCCCCAGGCGAATGTCGGAAAGACGCTGGGCGGCCTCTTTGGATTCGATGGTCCGCGCGTGCAGCAGGATGCCGTAGGAGCGGCAGATCCGGTCTTCCAGCGCGATCCGGGAGTTTTCCAGCAAATAGCGGCGGGCCACACGTTCCTGCTCGACGATCTGTTTGGCCACGCTGTACAGGTTGGAGAGGATATCGGTTTCCGACATCCCCAGGGTTACCTGGTTGGACAGCTGGAACAGATTCCCCTGGGCCTCGCTGCCTTCGCCGTACAACCCGCGTACCACCAGACCCACCTGGTTGATCGCCTGCAGGATGCGGTTGATTTGCTGCGTCATTACCAGTGCGGGCAAATGCAGCATCACGGATGCCCTGATCCCGGTGCCGACGTTGGTCGGGCAACTGGTCAGATACCCGCGTTTTTCGTCAAACGCGTAGTTGAGATGTTTTTCGAATATGTCGTCGATCCGGGTGCCGATCTCCCACGCCTCTGTCAGCTGGAAGCCGGGGAGCAGCACCTGAATGCGGATGTGGTCTTCTTCATTGATCATAATGCTGATGGATTCGTCTTCGTTGAGCAACACCGCCCCTTTGCGCGATTCCTCCGCCAGGTTGGGGCTAATCAGGTGCTTTTCCACCAGGGCGCGTTTTTCGAGAGAATTCAGTTCCTCCATCTTGATGAGCTCGAACGGCCCTTTTTGCCTCATCGCCTCCGACTTCCCCACCTCCGCCACCTTGCGCACAACTTCCTCCGCCTGGGAGTCGGTGGCCAAGAGCGGGAACGGATGCTGCCGCAGATTGCGGGCGATCCGGATGCGGGTACTGACAACAATGTCCGCGTCGGGCCCTTCTCCTCTCATCCAGTTGCTCCACGGATGTTGCATGAAACGTTGAAGCGACATGACTGCTCACCTCCTCGTCATTGCGACTGACCGATCTTTTGTTCCAACGCGCGGATGCGGTCGCGAATTTCCGCTGCCTTTTCAAACTCCTCGGTGGCGATGTACTGCTGGAGCGTCGCCTTCAGTTGCTCCAGTTCTTTGCGGATTTTCAACTGGCCGCCGGTCCGCTCCGGCACTTTTCCGATGTGGTGAGTATTGCCGTGTATGCGCCGAAACAACGGATCCAGACGAGCGCCGAAATACTGGTAACAGTCGCTGCAGCCGAAGCGTCCGCTTTTGCTGAACTGGGCGTACGTCAATCCGCAGGTTTCGCAACGCAGCGGCTTGGCTTGCGGTGGGGTGTGCGTTGCTTGCGAACTTCCTGCCGAACTTTTGTTCATCGGGTCAAAATCAAGCAAGCCGGACAGGAGATTGTGAATGCTGAAATTGCTGAAGTCGGAAATCACGTCGCCCTTTTCTTTGGCACAGTGCTCACAGATATGATATTCCGTTTTCTCGCCGTTGACGATTTTCGTCAGGTGAAGCGTCGCCGGCCGTTTGCCGCATTCCTCACAGTTCATGTTCTCCCACCTACCTTAACAATATAGATGTAATCATCTGTTTCAATATGCTGGCTCTGAGGCGGTCGCGAACGTGCGTCTCCACCTGGAGGACGCTTCGCGAAGTGGCCGCTTTCATCAGGGATGCTTCACGCGCAGTGATCAGACCTTCTTCGTACAATCGGTCGATGATGGAGTGACCGACACTCTGGGAGATGGATTCGCCGATCCATTCTTCCGTCAGCAGTTCCTGCAGTTTCGCCATGTTGACGATCTGTGCCTTGCGAATCCGAATGTAGCCACCTCCCCCGCGTTTGCTTTCCACGATATATCCTTTCTCCACGGTAAAACGGGTATTAATCACATAATTGATCTGGGAAGGCACACATTGAAACAATTCGGCAATCTCGCTTCGCTGGATCTCGATTGTTCCCGTCGGACTATCCTGCAGAATTTGCTTGAGATGTTGTTCAATGATGTCCGAAATGTTACGCAAGACGTCCCCTCCTTCTTACCATCCTTACCCATTCGCTGTCCGGACAGTCAGCAAACGTTTGTTCATTGACTTTGACTATCTTTGACTTTAATTATAAGCCTTTTTTCTGGCCTTGACAAGAGGTCACTTGCCGCCCCTTTTCGTTAGTTTTTGCGGAACGGCCGCCCGTAAGTCATCCCACGAAAAAAACCATTCCCCGGCAGGAATGGTCAAGTCGTTGGTTGGCTGATGTGCGGAAACGGCACATGGGCAAGCAGATCGGAAAACTGGCGGATGATCGCGTCGGCCCCATCCAGTTCGCCCGGTTTGGCGAAACCGAAATCACATCCGATCGTAAACAGGCCGTTCGTCCTGCCCGCTTCCACGTCAGAATGCCGATCCCCGACCATGATCGCGTGCTGAACCTGGTAGTCGGACAACAGTTTGGCCACCAGGTCGTTCTTGGATCTGGTCTGAAACCGGCCGGCTGAATAGAGGTCAGTAAACAGTTGTTTGATGCCAAACTGTCCGCAGACGGCGTCAATGTATCCTTCCAGTCCGTTACTGGCGACAAACAGAGCGATCCCCTTGTCGTGGAGGTGATGCAGCGTCTCTTTTACACCCGGATACAGATCGGTTACGCCTTCAGCCAACAATTTCACCTCATGCTCCAGCAGCAGTTGATCGGCAATCGCCTTGGTCTCTTGGCTGGCACCGGGCAAAAGCGTGTTCCACAGGTGGGTTAACGTCATGCCCAGCACATTGGTCAACTGGTCTTCGTCCGGAATCGGGCCGTCCCACAGGCCGCGTGCGCGCAATTCCTCAAAGGTGCGTCGAAACGCTGGTGTGGCCAATTTTTCTGTTTGCAAAAGCGTGCCGTCCATGTCAAACAGGACGGCGTGTGAAATCGTCATCTCTTTCCACCTCGCTTGGAGTCACAGGCGTTCCGCGTGGCACCCTTCCATGTCTTCCATGATGAATCGGGTGATGCGCTCGGCCGCGTCCGGTTTGGCGACCGTCTGCGCCATCTGTTTCATGTACTCCACTTTTTTCGGGTTGTCGAGCAGTTCTTCGATGAAGTACACCAACTGTTCGATTACGTTTGCGTGCACGGCACAGCCATTGTTGAGCAAAAAGTGACTGTTTCTTTCTTCTTGTCCCGGCAAGGGGTTGTAAATGATCATCGGCACCTGCTTGCTCAGCACCTCCGCTGTCGTCAGGCCACCGGACTTGGTGACGATCAGGTCGGCGACTTGCAAATACTCATGGAAATTGTCGATATAGCGCAATGGAATCACTTCATGGCGATAGGTTCGGCTGGTGACCCGTTTGTACAGCTTTTCGTTCAAACCGGTGAGCACAAATGCCTTAAACGGCTGAGAGATCTCTTCCAACCCCATGAGCATCTGTTCCATCGGCCCCAACCCCAGTCCGCCGCCGGACAGGATGATGGTTTTCTCGTCAGGACGAATCCCAAACTTGCGTTTAAGCTCGTCTGTATCGAGCGGTTCGCGGAACTTTTTCATGATGGGGATTCCCATCGGCTTAAATTTTTTGTAATCCTGGCGGTAGATATCCACCAGGTAGAACAGTTGTTCATGCGCAATGAAATAATAATTGATATGATGGTTGATCCATGACGGGTGGATGGTATAGTCGGTAATGATGGTGTAGATCGGTTCCTTCCACTCGTTTCTGCCTTTCAATACGGAAAGCATGCAACTGGCAAACGGATGGGTGGCGATAAACGCGTCCGGATTCACGCTGTTGATCAATTTCTTCAGCTTATTGGCGAGCAGTTTGTTCATAATCACATTCATGTCAAACAAACGGCTCTTCTCCGTGTTGTGGTAAATACGCCCCCACATCTTGGGAGACAGCTTCAGCAAATTGGTATAACCCTCAAGCAAGATTTTGTGAAACGTGGGGCTGATGTACTCCAGCGTATCGATAATCATGGAGGAGTAGCCGTTTTCCGCAAGACACTCCTGCATCGCTCTTGCCGCCTGGTTATGCCCGTTCCCTATTGAGGCGGAAAAGATCAGGATTTTTTTCATTTCCATTCTCCTTCGCTTGTCCCGTCCTTGCTTTCTCCCAGAATCATCCAAACACCGCTTCTTCCATGTTAGTCTACGCGCGGTTGGCTCGCAAGCCTCCCACATACAGTAAACAAAAAAACCTCAACTTCGACAAGTTGAGGAGCCTATGCGGTATGTATTTACAGCAAAAAAGTCGTAACGTTGCCTGTTTTGCTTGTTCCTTCAAAACCGGATACGCAAACAAAGAAGCGAAGGAATGAGTGGATAAGTCCTCGACCGATTAGTATTCGTCAGCTCCACGCCTTGCGGCGCTTCCACACCGAACCTATCAACCTCATCGTCTATGAGGGGTCTT
>JBHGXV010000027.1:0-16951 GCA_041920505.1 Paenibacillaceae bacterium | reverse complement strand
AAGATGAGACTTCCCACAGCGTCAAGCTGGTAAGACCCCTCATAGACGATGAGGTTGATAGGTTCGGTGTGGAAGCGCCGCAAGGCGTGGAGCTGACGAATACTAATCGGTCGAGGACTTATCCACTCATTCCTTCGCTTCCTCGTTTGCGTATCCGGTTTTGAAGGAACAAATCCTTTGTTATGACCATTCCTCAGTAGCTCAATGGTGGAGCAACCGGCTGTTAACCGGTAGGTTGGCGGTTCGAGTCCGTCCTGAGGAGCCACCATGCTCCTGTAGCTCAGTCGGTAGAGCGTTTCCATGGTAAGGAAGAGGTCGCAGGTTCGATTCCTGTCGGGAGCACCATTTCATACGGCCCGTTGGTGAAGTGGTTTAACACAGCAGCCTTTCACGCTGTCATACAGGGGTTCGAATCCCCTACGGGTCACCATCCTGGAGGCTTAGCTCAGCTGGGAGAGCATCTGCCTTACAAGCAGAGGGTCGGCGGTTCGATCCCGTCAGCCTCCACCACCGCAAGCGATTTTCCCTCTTTCCAAGAGGCAAAATTGGGGAGATAGCGAAGTGGCTAAACGCGGCAGACTGTAAATCTGCTCCCTCTGGGTTCGGCGGTTCGAATCCGTCTCTCCCCACCAGTACATCCCATTTCAGGTGATTGGGGTATAGCCAAGCGGTAAGGCAACGGACTTTGACTCCGTCATTCCTAGGTTCGAATCCTAGTACCCCAGCCATTTTCATCACATACGATGGGAGCCATTAGCTCAGTTGGTAGAGCATCTGACTTTTAATCAGAGGGTCGAAGGTTCGAGTCCTTCATGGCTCACCAGTTTATGCGGACGTAGCTCAATTGGTAGAGCGTCGCCTTGCCAAGGCGAAGGTCGCGGGTTCGAGACCCGTCGTCCGCTCCATCTATGATGATGTGCCCTTAGCTCAGTCGGATAGAGCGTTTGACTACGAATCAAAAGGTCGGGAGTTCGAATCTCTCAGGGCACGCCATTTGTTTGAAATCGTCCCGCTCAACGAGAAGACTCGCTTCGTTGAGCGGGTTTGTGTCGGGAAGTAGCTCAGCTTGGTAGAGTACTTGGCTTGGGACCAAGGGGTCGCAGGTTCGAATCCTGTCTTCCCGACCACGATACATGCGGGTGTAGTTCAGTGGTAGAACCCCAGCCTTCCAAGCTGGTCGCGTGGGTTCGATTCCCATCACCCGCTCCATTCCTTCATGAACAACGAGTGATCCATACGGGTTGCTCGTTTTTCCTTTTCTTGCCCTTGTTTTCCTGAAACCGCTCTCATCAGCTTATATCTATACAAAATCGTGTCGAGTTGAGTCATTTCTCTTTTGGGGGCTACAATATAAGCAGTCAACCAACGGAGAAGGAGACGCGACGATGAACAAAAACGTAACGATTATTGGAGTGCCGATGGATTTGGGCGCCGACCGGCGGGGAGTGGACATGGGGCCGAGTGCGATCCGGTACGCCGGACTGACCAAACGCCTGGAAGGCATGGGCTTTTCCGTGAAAGACAGCGGGGATATCCCGGTTGTTCGTCCGGATACGTTTACGGAAACGGAGAACCACAAATACCTGGATCAAGTTGTCGAAGCAAACGAACGATTGGCCGAAGCCGTGGACAGAGAGATGGCAGCAGGCCGCTTTCCTCTGGTTCTGGGCGGCGACCACAGCATTGCCATAGGCACGATTGCCGGTGTCGCCAAGCACAAAAAAAACCTGGGCGTGATCTGGTTTGACGCGCACGGCGATCTGAACACCGGGGAGACCTCGCCGTCCGGCAACATTCACGGAATGCCGCTGGCCGCCAGTCTCGGGCTGGGACATGCGCGCCTGGTGAATATCGCCGGCTTTGCGCCGAAAGTGAAACCGGAAAACGTGGTCATCATCGGTGCGCGCGATCTCGATCCGGGTGAGCGCGAACTGATCAAACGGATCGGAATCAAGGTGTACACGATGCACGAAATCGACCGGTTGGGCATGACACGCGTGATGGAGGAAGCGGTGGCTCACGTGAGTAAAAACACCGACGGCGTCCATCTCAGTCTGGATCTGGACGGGCTGGACCCGCTGCACGCACCGGGAGTGGGCACGCCGGTCATCGGCGGCATCTCCTATCGCGAAGGGCATTTGGCCATGGAAATTCTGGCCGAGGCGGATATTCTCACCTCCGCCGAATTTGTCGAGGTCAACCCGATTCTCGATCGAGAAAACGTCACCGCCCGCGTCGCGGTCGCGCTCATCAGTTCCGCGTTTGGCGACAAACTGCTGTAACATCCGACACAAAAAGAGAGGGGAGCCCCTCTCTTTTTCACATCGTCTTTGGTTCGCGATTCAGGTGGCGAGTCAACAGGTCGCCTCGAATGACAGGGAGTGTAGTTTGTTCAGGAGTTGGTCCAACTTCGTGCTCAACTCGACAAGTTCAGGGGTGATGACGGAGTAAAGCTTGTACTTGTCGTTTAGCTCTTTGCGCAGTTCCTCGATTTGTGACAGCACAAATTCTTTGCACATCCGTGTCCACTCTCCTTTCATCAACTTACCATCCATGACCCATTATTACTATATAATAAAATGTGAGCGATATACCTGTATTTGGGATATAATTGCTTCTGCGCACAGAATCGAAAAAGTTGCAACCAGACGCGGACGAAATCGTAAGAAAAGGTACGGGAAGGCCGGGGAGGATGGCATGGAATTCGTGGAAAAACGGCTGACGGAGCGGGCCAAGCGAGGCGACCGCGACGCATTTGCCGAGTTAGTGGAAATATATAAAGACAAAATATACCAACTGGCCTTTCGCATGGTTGGGAACCGCCAGGAAGCGGAAGACATTGCACAGGAGACATTTTTGCGCGTGTACGCCAATCTGCACACGTACGATGAAAGCTACAAGTTCTCCACCTGGATCTATCGTATCGCCACCAATCTGTGTATCGACCGTGGGCGGAAAAAACGGCCCGACTTTTCGCTGGACGAAGAAGTGGAAGGCAACGAGGGGCTTGACTGGTACTCCCGGTTGCCATCCAAGGAGCAGACGCCGGAGGAACAGGTGGTCACGCAGGAATTGCAGGACACGGTACAGGAAGCAATTTCCAAACTGTCGCCCAAATACCGGTCGATCATCATTCTTCGCTACATCGAAGATTTGTCGTTGCAGGAGATCAGCGACGTGCTGAAGTTGCCGGTTACCACCATCAAGACGAGAATTCATCGCGGACGGGAAGCCCTTCGCGGCAAGCTGCGATTCATGTAACAGAAAGGAGCCCTGCCTAAGATGGAATGCAGAGAACAACGGGTCCTTGTTCATGAGTTTTTGGACGGGGATATCGACGAACTCTCCAACCAACGTCTGCAAGAACATCTCAGGATGTGTGCAGACTGCCGCCGGTATTTGCACGAGCTGCAAAAGGTGATCGCGCTTGTCCAAAGCACGTCTCACATCTACGCTCCGCCCGACTTTACGGCGCGCGTCATGGCCCAACTGCCTGCGCCCAAACGGATGAACCGCTTCTCCAACTGGCTGCGTCAGCATCCGTTCCTCACTGCTGCGGCTGTCTTCTTGTTCCTGATGGCGGGCAGCCTGGTGGCCTCGTGGTTTGAACGGGATCACACGCTGCAGGTGTCGTCCAACAGCCTGGATCAGCTGAAGATCGACCGTGAGCGCAATGTCGTGGTCGTCCCCAAAGGCATTACCGTTGACGGCGACCTGATCGTTCATAACGGCAGCGTCGAGGTGCAGGGAGCGGTCAAGGGGGATGTCGTGGCCATCGAGGGAAAAGTGTTCCTGGCGTCGACAGCACAGGTGGCCGGGGACGCCGAGTCGATCGAAGCGATTTTTGATTGGATCTGGTATGAGTTGAAAAATATCGGAAATGACTTGCTTCCAATCGCCCCTTAGGGGAAAATAGAGTAAAGTAGCACGGCAGAGGCAGCCGTGCTTTTTTCCGCAACTGCGCACAGATGCAGGGGCTGGATTGAAATGGAGCGAGAATGTGGGGGTCGCTATGGGTTTTGTCGACTACGGAAATTTACTCCGCTACGTGATCGATATTTTGCTGGTCACGTACGTCATCTATAAATTAATCATGCTGATTCGCGGCACGCGCGCGGTGCAGCTCTTAAAGGGAATCATGGTCATCGTCGTGACCTGGCTGTTGAGCAAGTATTTCCAGTTGACCACCCTCCACTGGCTGATGTCGCAAGCCTTTACCTTCGGGGTGCTGGCGCTGGTGATCATCTTTCAGCCGGAGTTGCGGCGCGCGCTGGAGCAATTGGGCCGCGGCAAACTGTTTTCCCGCACCTATTCGGTGCAAGCGGAGGAGACAGTCAAGCGGATGGTGCAGGAGGTGGCCAAATCGGTCGTCTACATGGCGAAGCGGCGTATCGGCGCCTTGATCGTCATCGAACGGGACACCGGTTTGAACGATTACGTCGAAACGGGCGTGCAAATCGGCGGAAAAGTCAGCTCCGAACTGTTGATCAACATCTTTATCCCCAATACGCCCTTGCACGACGGTGCCGTGATCATTCGCAAAGACAGCGTGCTGGCGGCGGGATGTTATCTGCCGCTATCGGAAAACTCCTCCATTTCCAAAGAATTGGGTACCCGCCACCGCGCGGCCATCGGGATGAGCGAGGTGTCGGACGGCTTGTCCGTCGTCGTCTCCGAAGAAACCGGGCAGATTTCGCTGGCTGTCAACGGCCAAATGCGGCGCAATGTGGCGGAAGATCAGTTGACGGAATTGTTGTTGGAACAGTTGAGTCCTCCGGCGAAGAACAGGTCCATGGCAACTCGTTGGCAATGGAGGCGAAAACATGGATAAATGGTTGAACAGTCACTGGTTCGTAAAAGGGGTCGCGCTTTTGATGGCCATGATGCTGTGGATGGTCGTCAATCTGGAGCATGACCCGGGAACGCCGACAGAGACCAGTACACCGACGTTTATCGACGGGGTCAAGTTGAACGTCTACTACGACTCCGACCGGTACGAGATTGTCAAACAGTCGTTGAAAACGGTAAAGGTCGCGCTGGAGAGCAACAATCCGTTTTACCGGTACAATTTCGTCTCGCCTGACCAGTACGAGGTGTTTGTCGATGCGCGCGGCCTGGGGAAAGGGACGCACCGCGTCCACGTGCAGTATCGCGGATTCCCCGAAGATGCGCGGGTCGGCATCATTCCCAATACGATTGAGATCACCCTGGAGGAAAAACGGACGGTCGAACGGCAGGTGGAAGTGGAGCTGCTTGGTCAGGTCGCGCCGGGGTACACGCCCGGCAAGGCGATCGTCAAGCCGTTCCGCGTTCACGTGAGAGTGCCGGAGAGCCAAGTGGATGATATCGCGGTGGTCAAGGCTTCGGTCAACCTGGACGGAGCCACGGCTCCCATCGACACCACTGTGTCGCTAAAGGTTTTTGACAAGTCGGGGAATATTATACAGGGTGCGGAAGTGAATCCGCTGACTGTGGAAGTCAACGTGCCCGTCACCAGTCCGTTTGTGGAAGTACCAATCAAATTGAACTTGACGAATGAGTTGCCGGATGGCTATAGTTTGGCTAGTGTGCATCCGAATGCCGAAAAAGTGACGGTGTACGGGCCGCAGGACGTGATCAACGCCATCCAGAAAACCGGCACCTACCCTGGGCCGCAAATCGACCTTTCCGACATGACGTCGGACCGCGTCCTCCAACTGAAGATGCCGGTGCTGGACAAAGTGGTCAAAGTGGAGCCGGAGTACCTGGAGATCACGCTGAAAGTGGTGCCCTCCGAAACGCGGCACCTGGAGCGGATTCCGCTTCGCGTCACAGGGCTTCGGGAAGACATGCAGGCAAAGGTCCTGACGCCTGAGGGACAAGAGGTTTCGACGATCGACTTCGACGTTATCGGCGCTCCGCAAAACCTGCGCGATTTGTCCGTGGACGACATCCAGGTCGTCGCTGACATCAGCAGCTTGCCGCCAGGCGTGCATGAGGTGCCGATCGTGTACAACCTGCCCAACTATCTGAAGGCAGCGCCTTCGTCGATCAAGCAGGTCACTGTGGAAATCACACCCAAACAACGATAGACATAGGCTAATTTACTGCAGACGCACAGAAAAGAGGGACAAGGATGGGGAAGTATTTCGGAACTGATGGTGTACGTGGCGTTGCCAATACGCAACTAACGCCTGAGTTGGCCTTTAGAATCGGCCGGGTCGGAGGGTATGTGCTGACCCGGCACAAACAGGAAGGCAAACCGAAAGTGGTGATTGGACGCGACACGCGCATTTCCGGGCAAATGCTGGAGAGCGCCCTGCTCGCCGGTCTTCTGTCCGTCGGGGCGGAAGTGGTTCGGCTGGGCGTCATTCCGACTTCGGGTGTCGCCTACCTGACACGTGCGCTCGGTGCTGACGCCGGCGTGATGATTTCCGCTTCGCACAATCCGTTCCCGGACAACGGGATCAAGTTCTTCGGTAGCGACGGGTTCAAACTCTCCGACGAGGTGGAACTGGAGATCGAGCAGTATCTTGACGCCGCAGAAGACAACTTGCCGCGGCCGACCGGCGAACATATCGGCTCTGTGCTTGAATATCTGGAGGGGGGGCAGAAATACCTCTCCCACCTGAAAAACACCGTGCAGGAGCGGTTTGAGGGCTTCAAGGTGGTGCTCGATTGCGCCAACGGGGCGGTGTCCTCGCTGGCTGCCCGTCTGTTCGCCGACGTCGAGGCTGAGGTCATTACGATCGGGGCCAATCCAAACGGGGTGAACATCAACGATCACTGCGGCTCGACGCATCCGGAAAAGCTGCAGGAAGAAGTGTTGAAACACCAGGCGCATCTCGGCCTGTCGTTTGACGGAGACGCCGACCGTTGCATCGCGGTCGACGATACCGGCGCGATTGTCGACGGCGACTACATCATGGCGATTTGCGCCCGTGCGCTCAAGGCCAAAGGCAAACTGAACAACAATACGGTGGTGACCACCGTGATGGCCAACTTGGGCTTCTTCAAAGCGATGGAGGAGCTGGGCATCAACACCACCAAGACGGCCGTAGGCGACCGTTACGTGGTGGAGGAGATGATCCGTGGCGGCTACAACCTCGGCGGCGAGCAGTCCGGCCACATCATTTTCCTCGACTACAACACCACCGGGGACGGTTTGCTCACGGGCCTGCAACTGCTCAACATCATCAAGGAGTCGGGCAGACCGCTGTCCGAGCTGAAACAGATCATGACCAAATATCCGCAGTTGTTGGTCAACGTGCCGGTCGCCGACAAGTCCAAACTGGCCGGCAATGAAGCGATCGGGCAGGCCATCCGGGACGTGGAAAACGAGCTGGCCGGCAATGGACGCGTGCTGGTGCGTCCGTCCGGCACCGAGCCGATCGTGCGCGTCATGGCTGAGGGACCGGACGAAGCGCAGTTGCATGAGCTGGTTCACAAAATCGTCGAAGTGGTCAAACAAGAGCTGGCATAAGCGGGAATTCCCATGGGGGCGGCACGTTGCCGCCCCTGTCTGCATACCATGAACCGTTCAGGAAGACGTATTGACTTCCGTCATAGCTGTGGTAAAGTAGTTCATGTGTCGATGACACAATCTGTTTGAAAGGGGGGACGCGTATCGAAGATTCGGTCAAGTGAAACGTTTTTTTCAAGCGCCAGCACTGCGTTAGCCCGGCGTGGAGCGCAGTGGACGAGGTGGAGGTTTATCGAAGTTTCGGCGGATGCCTCCCGGTAGCGTATCACTACCGTCAAGCCCAGGCACAAAACAGAGGGGCAACCCTCTGCACAAAACCTGTGCGTGATACGACACGTAACACCAGCCACTCATAACAGGAATGACGGGGGCGCACCCCGTTACACACGCTTTTGGGATGTGTCCCCGTCGTGAAAGGGGATTACACACAATGTGCGGAATCGTTGGATACATCGGAAACAAAAATGCGCAGGAGATCGTTGTTGGCGGACTGCGTAAACTGGAATACCGCGGGTATGACTCGGCAGGCGTCGCCGTGCTGACCGAGCAAGGCCTTTCCGTGGAAAAGGCGAAAGGCCGTCTGGCTGTACTCGAAGAACGTCTGGCCGACAACCCGCTCAAAGGCACGATCGGGATCGGACATACGCGTTGGGCGACGCACGGCAAGCCGTCCGACGTAAACTCCCACCCGCATACGGACGAGCAGACCAAGTTTGCGGTGGTGCACAACGGCATAATTGAAAACTTCCTCGCCATCAAGGAAGAACTGCTCGCCAAGGGATACACGTTCACCTCGGAAACCGACACGGAGGTCATCGCCCACCTGTTGGCTGACATCTACGACGGCGATCTCGTCTCGACGGTGCGCAAGGCCGTCGGCAAGATGAAAGGGGCCTACGCGCTGGGCATCATGACCGAGCACGAGCCGGACAAACTGGTGGCAGTGCGACTGGCCAGCCCGCTGGTCGTCGGTGTGGGTGAAGGCGAGAGCTTCATCGGCTCCGACATCCCGGCGATCCTGGAGCACACCCGCGACGTCTACATCCTCAACGAAGGGGAAATGGCTGTTCTCACCCGCGAAGGGGTGGAACTGCTCGTCGCCGAAACGGGCGAAAAACTGGAGCGCGAACTGTTCCACGTCGAGTGGGATCTCGTGCAGGCGGAAAAAGGCGGCTACGACTCGTTCATGCTCAAAGAGATTCACGAACAGCCGCAAGCGGTGCGCGACACGATGCGCGGCCGGATCGACGCTGACAAAAAACGCGTCCTCCTGCCGGAATTGACCATGAGCGATGCCGAACTGGCCGCGTTTGACCGAATCTACATCGTCGCCTGCGGCACCTCGATGCACGCCGGCCTGGTCGGCAAAGAGGTAATCGAAAAAATCACTCGCGTGCCGGTCGAAGTGGCTATCGCGTCCGAGTTCCGTTATCGCGACCCGATCTTTACCGACAAAACCCTGATGATCGTCATCAGCCAGTCCGGTGAAACGGCGGACACGCTGGCGGCGCTGCGCGAAGCGAAGAAGCTGGGTGTAAAAGTATTGGCCATCACCAACGTGGTGGGCAGCTCGGTGGCGCGCGAAGCCGACGAAGTGATCTTCACCTGGGCCGGCCCGGAAGTGGCGGTCGCTTCCACCAAGGCGTACACCTGCCAGGTGATCGCACTCTACCTGTTTGCCCTGTACTTCGCGCAGGTGAAAGGCACCCAGACGGCCGAACAAATCGCCGAAGTGGTCAGCCACCTGCAAGAGCTGCCGGACAAGATCGCGGCGATCCTCGCCGAATCCAGCGGCTTGCGCGAATTCGCCAACAGCATCAAGGATGTCACCAGCCTGTTCTTCATCGGCCGCAGCCTGGACTACGCCGTCTCGCTTGAAGGCTCGCTCAAGATAAAGGAGATTTCCTACATCCACTCCGAAGCCTACGCGGCCGGCGAGCTGAAGCACGGCACCCTCGCCCTGATCGAAGACAACGTGCCGGTGATCGCGCTCGCCACTCAACCCGACATCTATGAAAAAATGATCAGCAACATCGTCGAAGTCAAAGCCCGCGGCGCCCGCGTGCTCGGCTTCGCGCTCGAAGGTGACAGCGAACTGATCAAAACCGTGGACCAGGTGATTTACGTCCCGTCCACCCTGCCGTTCCTGACACCAGTCTTAACCGTCATTCCGTTGCAACTGCTCGCCTACTACGCTTCCGTCGCTCGCGGCCTCGACGTCGACAAGCCGCGCAACCTGGCGAAGAGCGTGACGGTGGAGTAAGGAGATCATGTGCAAAAGCCGATGCAGATCCAGGCATTTGTCCTGCTTTCTGCTCGGCTTTTTCTTTTACGCAAGGGAAAAGTGCTGATTTTTCAAGGGCCCACAGGGATTTTATGGACAGCCTCTTGCGGATCGATATACTCGATACTCGGCGATTCCCCAGTCAACTTGCGCTTGCTCGCCGGACTAGGTCCGGTTTTAACGGGTCGAGCTTAGAGCTGGGTTTGGCACACTTTTTACGTCCCGGTATCCCTTTGGAGCGCAGATAGTGGCGAAGGGTGTTGAGGGAGATGCCGGAGATGCCGGAGATGCCGGTTTCTCTTGCAGTATAGTCCGGCTGTGACAACTGGGCGATTGGGAAGACACAAAAAGTAGGCAACGATTCGATGTCGCCTACTGAAAAATTGTCTTAATGTGGGTTTACCGTCAAGGTTTTCGAGACATCAAAATTCGCTTATTGATATTCCTCCAAGGCTTGTTGTAAAGTTGCTTTGGTGTCAACCCTTTCAGTAAATGTGATCCCTAATTCGATCATTGTGTTCGCGATTTCCGGGCGAATACCTGTTATAATCGCTTTACATCCGAGTAAACCAATTCCTTCTACAATGCGAAACAAATGTCCCACCACAGCCGTATCCATAAACGCGACACCTGACAAATCGATAATAATTTTCTGTATTTTCAGGGTCGCGATTTGATTTAATGTCCGTTCCTGAACTTTTTTAGCCCGATAGGTATCTAATGTGCCAACAATGGGTAACACCGCCATGGAAGCGGATAATGGAATAATGGGAACTGACAAATCATCAATCGTTTCACGGTGGGAACGAAGTAATTCATCCTTGTACTCGATATAACTCGAAAAATAATGGAAGATATAATGGTCCAAAATAAAATTGGTTTTTATTCCAAGTTGAAAAACACCCTCCATGTCAAGTCCAACATTCTTGTAATAGTTATGTAAAAAATTCCAATACACTTTACGAAACGCTTGCAGCAATTCCAGTTTTATCACGAGAGGCACATCGTTCTTTGCACCAATCTGGCCAAGTTCCTTGGCGAGCATAACCAGTTCATGCTGTCGATCTTCAACGATGAGTTTCGCCAATTTGTCAAAAATTTCATGCGGATTGATTTCGTGCATGGAGTCTTCAATGAGTTGATTAATATCTTTCGTTTCTGCGGCGAACAACTCATTAAAACGATCCTGATTCAGAAAAAGATAATCTTTAAACGTTTGGCCGCTCACATATTGTAAATTCAAATTCATCACTCCAATTTGTTCGATCACTTCGGTTGGAAACTGAATGGTAAACGTGGTTCCCATTCCTTCTTTACTTTTTACTTCGATGGTGCCTCCATGTTGGTAGATGGTCGAAAACACCTGGGTTAACCCCATTCCCGTTCCTTCATCTTTCGTTGTGAAGAAAGGGGTTCCCAACAGTTGAAGCTGTTCTTTCGGCACACCGACCCCTGTGTCGGAAATGTTGACATAAACGGAGTCACCCATGCGGTAATGTTCGATTGTAATGGTTCCTTTTTTTGGGATGGCTTCAAATGCATTTTTCAACAGATTAAAAAACGCTTTTTTCAACTGATTTCTTTTACCATAGATGATCTCGTCGCTATTGCGAAAATTCCTTACAATCTGAATCCGATAAATTTGATCCTGAAACAAATAAAGCAACGACTCTAATTCCGAACAAAGATTTATCGCAATATAAGACTCATCTTCCAAGTCAGGTTTGGAAACCTGTAGCAAATCCTGCAACGTAGAGATTGCCTGATCCAGTTCTGAGCAGGCAATATCCAAATAATTGTGGGAAAACTCTTCCTGCAGCAATTGGAGAAATCCCTTCACTGCCGTTAAGGGGTTTCTCACTTCGTGAGCGATTCCCGCCGCTATTTGACCTATGGAAGCAAGACGGCTTAATGTATGATCCGTCTGGGTGCCTTTTTTATTTTTTTCCTGCCCATTTAATTGCAACAACTTTCGTTCCTCTCGTCGAAGTCTCAATCTGAAATTCATCCATCAATCTCTTCACACCGGATAATCCCAGTCCCAATCCACGCGACGACGCTCTCTTTTTGCCGTTTAAAACATCATCAATATGGAGGATTCCTGGCCCTTCGTCTGTTACTGTAAGACGTATTCCCTGATCAATTAATTCACAATAAAAGAGCCCCTTGCTGCAGGCATGATCCAAAATGTTTCGGGTTAACTCCGAAACACTCACAAAAATCTTCTGTTGTTCTGACTCGGAAAAGGGGAGTTGCTTCATGAAATGGCGAACGGTACTTAACGCAAAATATATATCGTCTTCTGACGAGATATTTACTTTCTGATAGGTCATCGGCTAAGGAATCCTCCATGCGACACAAACCGTATTTTTCCTTCTAGTTTGATTATAGAGACTTTAAAGAATATATCAACCAAAATTTTGAAAGCTTGCCAAATCAACCGAGAGAAAATGCTTCGAATAACGGTGCATAGGGAAATCTTCAATTTTGGTGAGCCACACTGGTTCGTTCGTTATTTAGTATCGAAATACTATAATACGATATGGTATTATTTTTGTGCAGATACATGCAGAAAGCTGGTGATGATTTGGAACGCTTTTGGAACATGTGTTTACTTCATGACATCACCTCTCGCGACCAGCTTTTGAGGGAAGCCCTACGAGTCGTGAAAACAAAGCTCACGATTGAAAAGGCATCGGTGAATCAGGAAGAAATGACATCCGACCCGGAGCGATTGTTCCGTTGGATGAAAGAACGGTTCGGGGATCGAGAGCTGGGTCACTTTCCAGGGGATCGGGAGCTGTTTTATCAACTCTACCATACCGGGAAGGATCTAGATTTACTGGATTATGCTCATGAAACCATAAAGAATGATCGGGTTACTGGTACCCTGCTTGTCCACGCTAGCTTGTTGGAGCATTATCTGGAGATGGTAAAAACCAACCAGTATCATTCTCTCTTGATCACCGAAGCGGAAAAATTCTTGCCCGGGCTGCATCTCATCGAGAAGCTACCCGCAGTAGAGAGCATCACGTTACTCACAGAAAATTACGTGATCGGGGCACTACTGAAAACTCACTTTGAGGCCAATCCAACGGTTCGAGTCATGCAAGGGTCGATTTATCTGTCGCTACCATTGGACCAAGAGTATGACTCGGTCTTGTCTGTCCCCCACTTTGGATTGAAACGGGATGATCAGGAGCAGCAACCATTACGGGAAATGGAAGGAGTGGCCGTTACTCATCTGTTGTCTTTGCTGAAGGATGGGGGAACACTTCGCGCCGTTCTGCCAGCCAAACTGATGTTTCAATCCGGTGAGGTCGGAAACTGGAGGGGGCGTGTCAATGCAGAGGCACCTGTCCGTTCCATTCACGTCCTGCCAGATGGAATGTTCCGTCCCTACACTTCTGTGAAGACGTATCAGATCGATTTTCAAAAAGGGGAAACCGATCCTGTTCGAATTGTTCAGCTTCGTTTGGAGAATGATCGCCTCCTGCGCGATAAAGAGGTGGAGATCTCCAGGGAATCTTTTGATTCATTAGAGGATTGGCGTGTTGATCTGCTTCTGGATGAGAAGAAGGATATCCTGCAGCAATTTCAGGCGACGAAGATTCCAAAAATAAAATTGAAAGAGGTTGCCGACATTTTCCGGGGGAAGTCCATTTTAAAACAAGATGTCAAGCCTGGGCGGATCAGGGTGTTAAATATCTCCAATCTGGAAGGTGGGGAGGTCCAGTTGGGGCAGTTGGATACGATTGACGAAGAAGAGCGGAAAGTGAAACGTTACGAAATCCTGCCCGGGGATCTGGTGATGACCTGCAGGGGAACCGTAACCAAACTGGCGGTCTTTCCAGAGTATCATGAATTCGTCATTGCATCTGCGAATATCCTGGTGATCCGGTTCCACAGATTGATCCATAGTTACTATGCCAAGATATTTTTGGAAAGCCCTGTCGGCATGTCGTTGATTCAAAGTTACCAGAGGGGAACAACTGTGATGAATTTAAACCCAAGTGATATTGCGGAGTTGGAGTTGCCCTTGCTTGAGGAAGCGAAGCAATTGGATTTGGTGAACCGATACAAACGGGAAAAAGAGGCGTATGTAAACTCGATCCGGGCTGCTACGAACCGGTGGAAACAGGAAAAAGAACAAATCTACAGGGAACTGTACGAAGGAGGAATAGAGTAGTGGCTACAGCAAATATCGGATTTGAAGAGAAACTGTGGTTGATGGCGGACAAGCTTCGCGGAAGTATGGATGCGGCGGAATACAAACACGTGGTCTTGGGGCTGTTGTTTTTAAAATACGTGTCCGATGCCTTTGAGGAAAAATATGAGGCGCTGAAAAACGAACCATACGCAGATCCGGAAGACCGGGATGAATACATAGCCGAAAATATTTTCTGGGTGCCGAAAGAAGCGCGTTGGAGCTTTATCAAGGACAATGCAAAAAAGCCGGAAATCGGCCAAATCATCGATAATGCGATGGTTGCCATAGAAAGGGAAAACCCGTCCCTGAAAGGCGTGCTGCCCAAGGATTACGCTCGCCCGGCGCTGGACAAGACCCGTCTGGGGGAAGTGATTGACCTTTTCTCATTTAAAGTGGGGGACAAAGAGAGCCGCACCAAAGACGTGTTAGGGCGCGTATATGAATATTTCCTCAGCAAGTTCGCCAGTGCGGAAGGCAAAAACGGTGGTGAATTCTACACGCCGACCAGTGTGGTAAGGCTTCTGGTTGAGATGATTCAACCGTTCAAAGGGCGGTAAGCGTCAAATCCTGCACACCTATGAAGTAGCTTTGCCCTGTAAGATAATCTTCCTCAGAACGATTTGAGGAGGTTTTTTATGACGCAGGAAGAGCGAAGAGAGGTGTGGATCGCCCGAATCAAAGACTATCGGTCTAGCGGAGAGCGCGCGGCAACCTGGTGTGAACGACACGGGGTGACACCGCGCCAACTCTGGTATTGGATGCAAAAACTGAAACGGACTGATGAGTCAAAACAAGCAACCCGTCAACCAAAGTGGATTCCCATCCATCTGGACGAAACGTCACCCGACGGCACCTCGCCCTTACTTGTCAAAGTCGGTTCGGCCACCATTGAGGTCAGACCCGGCTTCGATCCGTCCCTGCTTGCCGATGTCGTCCGGGCGCTGAAAGCCCTATGCTGAGTGATATTCAGGCGGATCGCGTATACTTGGCCTGCGGCAGCACAGATATGCGAAAGTCCATTGACGGACTCGCTGTCCTGGTGAAGGAGGGATTTGATCTCGATCCATTTTCCCCGGCCCTGTTTGTTTTTTGCAACCGGCAACGGGACAAACTGAAAATCCTGTATTGGGAGCATAACGGATTCTGGCTCTACTACCGCCGGTTGGAGCGTGGTACGTTCCGGTGGCCGACAGATGAAAGCACGGCCCCAGTCAGGATCACCCGGCGCGAGCTGCGCTGGCTGCTTGATGGGTTGTCTCTGAAACAACACCAGGCACATCCAGAGGTGACCGCCCGTACGATCATTTGAACCGATTGACGGAAGGAAAATAGAGGAGTTCCAGCCTGGTTTGTGGAATCAATGAGGCATGGACAAAACAGCGGAAACCCAGACCCCCAATACAATCGAACATCTGCAGGAGCGGTGCCTTACGTTGGAGCAGCAAGTTGCGGAACTCGCAGCGAAAGTGAAATGGTACGAAGAGCAGTTCCGCCTCAGCCAGCAGAAAAAATTCGGCCGATCCAGCGAACGCACGCATCCGGATCAGTTGGAGCTGTTTAACGAAGCAGAAGCGGAGGCCGGGGCCGATCCAGCGCACGCAGAGCCGACGATGGAGACCGTGACCTACCAGCGAAAGAAACAGCGCGGACAGCGGGAGGCCATGATCGAAGAGCTTCCCGTGGAGACCATCGAATACCATCTATCCGAAGAAGAGCAGGTCTGTCCGTGCTGCCATGGCGCTTTGCATGCCATGAGCACGGAGATTCGCCAGGAACTGAAGATCATTCCGGCCGAAATCAAAGTGGTGAAGCATGTGCGCCACGTCTACAGTTGCCGCCGGTGTGAGTGGGAAGCGACGGAAACGCCGGTGATCACCGCTTCGATGCCAAAGTCGGCAGCTCCGGGGAGCCTGGCTTCTCCTTCGATGCTCGCCTATATCATGAGTCAGAAATATGTGGAGGCCATGCCGCTGTATCGTCAGGAGCAGCAGTTTGCCCGTCTGGGAGTCACGTTATCCCGGCAGACGCTGGCCAACTGGATGATCCATGGCGCAAGCCGTTGGCTTCAGCTTCTCTACGACCGGATGCGTGCGCATCTGCTGACCCAGGACATCCTGCACGCCGATGAAACGCCCTTGCAGGTGCTGCGGGAACCGGACCGGTCGGCAGAGACGACATCGTATATGTGGCTGTACCGCACCGGACGGGAAGGGCCGCCCATCATTTTGTATGACTACCGGAAAACACGGGGCGGCGAACATCCGCGCAACTTCCTGTCCGGATTTCGCGGGTATTTGCACGTCGATGGCTACCCGGGTTATCACAAAGTAACCGGGGTGACGCTTGTCGGATGCTGGGCGCACGCCCGGCGCAAGTTCGACGAAGCCCTGAAGGCGCTGCCGGACGCCAACCAGAAGGCAGCCGTCACCGCCCGCGAGGGCCTTGCCTTCTGCAACCGCCTGTTTGCCATCGAGCGCGAAATCAAAGAGAATACGCCTGAAGAACGTCTGAAAGTCCGAACGGAGCAAAGTCGCCCCGTTGTGGATGCTTTTTTGGCATGGCTTCGTACCCAGCGGCCTCGCGTCCTGCCCAAAAGCACACTGGGAATAGCGACTGCCTATTGCCTGAACCAGTGGGAGAAGCTTGAGGCGTTTTTGAAGGACGGCCGGCTGGAATTGGACAATAACCGGAGCGAACGCTCCATCAAGCCGTTTGTGATCGGTCGAAAGAACTGGCTGTTCAGCAACACCCCTCGCGGTGCCAAAGCGAGCGCGACGATCTACAGTATTATTGAAACGGCCAAGGAGAACGGCTTGAACCCGTTTGCCTATCTCACCTGGTTGTTTGAAGAACTGCCTCAACTTGCAGACCCCACAGATCCCGGGGCCTTGGACAACCTGCTCCCTTGGTCCAATTCGCTCCCGTCAACCTGTCGGATGATCCAATCATAGAGTAGCAGAGTCCCCATCGGATACATAGGTGGGGACTTTTTGAC
>JBHGXV010000022.1:0-27534 GCA_041920505.1 Paenibacillaceae bacterium | reverse complement strand
TGGTGGAGGCGGGGGGATAATCGGAATCCTTCCCATCCCTATTGCTTCGCTTCGCTCAGCTCCATTGCGGTCGGATTCCGAGCGGCCTTCCTCCGCTTCGCTCCGGTCGGCCTTCGAACCCCGTCCGTTCGGACTTGTGAGGTCAAATCCCGCACCTCATGTACATACAAAAAAGCACCCACAAGGGGTGCATTTTTTTGTATGTATGGTGGAGGCGGGGGGATTCGAACCCCCGTCCGAAAACGGCGACCACATAAGCGTCTCCGAGCGCAGTCACTCTATTGGAAATTCGGCGGCAAACCTGCGGAGTGACACGCTAGTTTGCTGCCTAGCCTGATTGGTCTTCTTCCTTTGGCCCCAGGCGGAGGCCTCCGGCGTAGCCCGTTAGAAGTGAGCCCTAATCACGCCACACGGGCCGATGGAGTGTTAGAGCCTCGCTGGTTATTAGGCAGCGAGAGAAAGTTGTTTGTTGCCAGTTATGGCTTTCCGCGTTGGTAACGAGGCCGCAGCCCCCCGGCTCGCTT
Organism: Paenibacillaceae bacterium; assembly: GCA_041920505.1. Lineage (GTDB taxonomy): Bacteria > Bacillota > Bacilli > Brevibacillales > Brevibacillaceae > JBHGXV01. The sequence continues at coordinate 27,010 of JBHGXV010000022.1, read as the reverse complement.
CTTATGCTCAACCATCCCCGTCGAATCCAAAACGCCCCCATGGTCGAAAATGCTCATGGATCGTGACGGAATCCAGACTGTGGAAAACAGGAAAAAACGGTCTAGGCGGAACAGAGCACGTAAACCCTGCGACCACCTAGACACCAGTATATCACAAATAGTCATGTGCACGACCCATAAGGTATGAAAAGGTTGTTACCTGCTGATGGAGGTAGTATCAACAATATAGCATACCGTATATACGTGATGCAACGGTGGGTTGACGCCAGTTTTGGCAGGCGTGTCCGGGACGGTGTCACACCTTTTGCCGTTCGCGCAGGGCGCGCTCCACTTCGCGCTGGGCGTCACGTTTTTTGATGTCTTCGCGCTTGTCGTAATTCTTCTTCCCTTTGGCCAATGCCAGCTCCACTTTGGCCCAGCCGCCCTTCAGGTACATGCTGAGCGGCACCAGCGCATAGCCTTTTTCCCGCGTGAGGCCGATCAGCTTGAGGATTTCGTGGCGGTGCAACAGCAGTTGGCGCGTGCGCTCCGGCTCGTGATTGAACCGGTTGCCCTGGGCATACGGGCTGATATGGACATTGTGAAGCATGACGTTTCCGTTTTCGATCCGGGCGAAGCTGTCCTTCAACTGCACCCGTCCGGCGCGGACCGATTTGATCTCCGTGCCCGTCAAGGCGATCCCTGCTTCGTAGACGTCTTCGATATGGTAATCGTGCCGTGCTTTCTTGTTTTGTGCGACGGTTTTGGTGCCGGCCTTCGCCTTGGACATGTCGACCACCTCGCTTGCCAGAATCGTACAAGACAGTTTACCAAAAAAACGTTCGCATGACAAGGCTGAGGGGCTGGTCGGCACGTGCCGTCAACAGGCAGCCGTCGAGGAGGAGCTGGCCGGGCGGAGGAACGCAGGTTACCTCCGCTTCCGCTTGGCCGATGCGGCTACCGTGTGCTTTTTCCGCTTCTTCGCCTGGACGATGTCTTCCCAAAAGGCTTTTTTGCGCACGGCGGACTCGGTCGGCTCGTCCCCGAGCGGGATGACGTCAGCTGTGGAGTGCGGGCTGACGGCCGAATCCGCTTTGGCGGCTGATTTTGCTTTGCCCCCTCGCTCCTTGGCCCGCTTGCGCTTCAGCGCGGCGGATTCCGCGTCGCGGGCGGCCTTGCCCTTTTTGCCGCGGGTGACCGGAGTGCCGCGGCCTTCGATTACCTTGGGCTTGCGGTCGCGCGGGCGGAACTGGTTGGCCTTTTTCATGCCAACGATTTCGAAGTCAATAGTCCGCTCGTCCACGTTGACGTTGGAGACACGCACCTGGACGACGTCGCCGATGCGGAACTGCTTGCCGGTACGTTCGCCGACGAGGGCATACGCCTTTTCATGATAGTGATAGTAATCGTCGGTGAGGTAGCTGATGTGTACCAGCCCCTCAATGGTATTGGGCAGTTCGACAAAAATACCGAACGAGGTGACACCGGAGATGACGCCTTCGAACTCCTCGCCGATGCGCTCCAGCATGTACTCCGCTTTTTTCAGATCGTCGGTCTCGCGTTCGGCGTCGACGGCCAGCCGCTCGCGTTGCGAGGCGTGGTCGGCGATGACCGGCAGGTGGGCCGCCCAGTGGGCTTCCCGCTCTTTACTCATGTCGCCGCGCTCGATCCACTCGCGAATCAGCCGGTGGACGATCAGGTCGGGGTACCGGCGAATCGGCGAGGTGAAGTGGGTGTAAAACTGGGTGGACAGGCCGAAGTGGCCGAGGCTCTCCGCGTCGTAGCGGGCCTGCTTCATCGAACGAAGCATCACGGTGCTGATGATCACTTCTTCCGGGGTGCCTTTTACCTGTTCCAGCAGTTGTTGCAGGGCGCGGGGATGAACGCTGTTGCCTTTGCCTCGGATGGCGTAGCCGAAGTTGGTGACAAACTCCATAAAGGCCTGCAGTTTTTCCTGATCCGGGTCTTCGTGCACCCGGTAGATAAACGGTTTTTTCATCCAATGGAAGTGTTCAGCCACCGTTTCGTTGGCGGCGAGCATGAACTCCTCGATAATCTGTTCGGCGATCGAGCGGACGCGGAAACCGATGTCAGTCGGAACTCCTTGTTCGTTGACGTAGATTTTCGCCTCGCGGAAGTCGAAGTCGATCGCCCCCCGGTTCATGCGCTTGCGGCGCAGTTTGCGACAAAGCTCCTCCATCAACTGGAACATCGGCACCAAGTCGCGGTACTTCTCGATCAGGGACTCGTCCTTGTCTTCCAGAATGCTGCGCACGTCGGCGTAGGTCATGCGTTCATTGGTTCGGATCACGCTGAGGTAGATGTCGTATTTGACCAGATTCGCGTCGTTGTCAAACTCCATGTCGCAGGTGACGGTCAATCGGTCCACCTTGGGATTGAGACTGCAAATCCCGTTGGAGAGCCGGTGCGGCAACATCGGGATCACCCGGTCCACCAGGTAAACGCTGGTGCCGCGGTTGTAGGCTTCGCGGTCGAGCGCCGAATTCTCCTTTACGTAATAGCTGACGTCGGCGATGTGGACGCCGAGAAGATAATTGCCGTTGGGCAGCCGCTCCAGCGAGACGGCGTCGTCCAGATCCTTCGCGTCCGCGCCGTCAATGGTCACCATCATCCGGTCGCGCAGGTCGCGGCGGCCCTTGATCTCTTCCGGATGAATCTCGTCCGGAACGGCCTCGGCTTCAACCAGCACATCCTCCGGGAACGCCTCGGGCAGACCGTATTTGCGGATGATCGACAGGATGTCCACACCGGGATCGTTTTTGTGGCCGAGGATTTCGATCACCTCGCCCTCCGGGTTGGAGCGGCCTTCCGGGTAACGGACGATCTTAACCACTACTTTGTGTCCGTCGACGGCCCCATTGCTGGCGTTCCTGGGAATGAAGATGTCTTTGCCGATCCGCTTGTCGTCCGGGATGACGAAGGCGTAATGCGTCTCGTCCTGGAACGTGCCGACCACCTCTTTGATCCCCCGCTCGACGATGCGGACGATCCGCCCTTCGCGGCGTGCACCCCCGGTCTGCCGTTCCACGCGCGCGAGCACGATGTCGCCGTGCAGCGCGCCGTGCATATCGTTGGCGTGAATGTACAGATCCGGCTCGCCCGGCGTTTCCGGGATGACGAAGCCGAACCCCTTGGCGTGGCTTTGCAGCCGTCCCTTGACGAGATTCATTTTTTCCGGTACACCGTAGCGGTTGGTCCGCGTGCGAACGATCTCGCCCCGCTCCTCGAGTGAATTGAGCGTTTTTACCAATTCTTTAAACGCATCCGCATCCTTGAGTCCGAAGGCTTCCTCCAACTCTGCCACGGTCATCGGATGGTACGCTTGTTCGCGCATAAACGAAAGAATGTCTTGTTCTTTCATAGGCAGGCTCCTTACAGTTTTCTAAATAGTATTCTCTCTCTGCAGTCATGGTAAACGGAAATACGGAAAAAGACAGCAGGCGCATCTGCTGTCTTTTCCTTCACGATGGATCAGATTGTTTTTAGCACGAATCCGAGAACGATGGCGGAGACCATGAACAAAACCGCGAAAACGACGGTCAATTTCCCCAGCACGGCGTCGATGCCGCGCGCTTTTTGTTTCCCGATCAATTGCTCGGCACCGCCGGCGATGGACCCGGAGAGGCCGGCGCTTTTTCCAGACTGAAGCAATACTACGGCGATAAGGCCGATACTTGCGATCACCAGAAAAATTTTGGCTGCGAGAACCATGAGATGTGTCACCCCAAACTGTTTAGATTGGCAAAAAGCCCCGAAGCAAGCAGAAAACCTCAGAATAAATGTATCACAGAAGCTACAGAAGGGCAACCTTTTCCCCGGACGGGCAGCGATGAATCAAGGATACGAATGGGAGCGCATACTAGATTTGTCATGCCAAAAGACGCAACCAGGCGATGGCAGAAATTGTGTACTTTCTTTGACTGCTGGGCCGCTCGCCTTGCATGCGTCACGATTTTGCCGTAAAATTGCAGTTGTACCGTTTATTTTTTACTAGGAGGGCTTCATTCATGGCTGGTTCAAACTTTAAGAAGGATATGAATCAAAATGACGTAATTGATTCGGCAAGGGCCTTTTTTACTTCATTCGGTATCCTGTTTCTTATCTTTTTGATCGCTCTCGTCGCTTCCCTGATCTGGCCCCCCAAACACGGTGAACAGGCAAAAGAGGGAGCCGGTGCGCCTCCAGCCGCTTCAGCCAACTTCAATCCGGAGGAATTCGTCAAGGGCACCTGTACGTCCTGCCATGGAGCCAACCTTGAGGGAAGTGTCGGACCGAAACTGGCCAACATCGGCAGCAAGTACAGCGCTGATCAAATCGATGAAATCCTGAAAAACGGAAAAGGCGGAATGCCAGCCGGCCTGATTCCGGACGAAGCCCAGCGCAAAGCCGTGGCGAAATGGCTATCCGAGAAGAAGTGATTACATAAGCGCGTATTGTGAACAAACACCGGAGAAGCTCCGGTGTTTTTCTCATTTTGTTTACGCGAGAGCCGATTACTGCGAAAAGCTGCCCTCTCCTTTCGGTGAGGACAGCTTTTCGCCTGCTTGTTTATTGCTTGCCTTCAATCAGGTATTGTTCCAGTTCATCAAGCACTTTGTTCGCAGCAATCACGCCGCCGGATGTGTTCCAGATGACGTCATCCACTTTGAACGCCTTTTTGTTCTTCACCACATTGAGGTTTTTCCAGAGCGGATCGTTCGTCCACTCTTGCTCCAGCTTGGTCGCTTTGCCGTCCCCTGTTTCATAGGAGAAGTAGAACATGATATCGCCGTCCATTTCCGGAATGCGTTCTTTCGTTACTTCGGCGGCGAACTCTTCTTTGTCTTGGGAAGCCGGACGGGCCACTCCCAGATCTTTCAGGATCGCGCCGGCAAACGTGTCTTTATAATAGATGCGGACACGGCCAGGCATGAAGCGGACGATGGAAACTTTGGTTTGTAATTTGTCCCCTGCTTTTTGCTTGAATTCGGCGACGCGTTTATCCCAATCGGCAAGGATTTTTTCTCCCTCCGCCTTCTTGTTCACGGCTTCAGCGTACAGCTTGAAGTTTTCTTTCCAGTCGCCGCGCGGCTGTTCCGCAAAGACGGTCGGCGCAATCGCGGACAGTTGCTGATAGATCTTTTCATGACGGAATTTCATCCCGAGAATCAAGTCCGGTTTCAACGCGGCGATCGCTTCCAGGTTTGGCTGAGACTCGTCTCCCACTGTTTTGGTGCCTTCCAGTTGCGGTTTTACGAAATCATAAAAGGTAGTCGGATTCGTCCAGGAACCAACGGCGCCAACAGGTTTTACACCGAGCGCCACCAGTGTCTCCACACCTTGGGTGGTAAGTACGACCACGCGCTGCGGCGTGCCTTTAATCGTGGTTTCGCCCATGGCGTGTTTCACGGTGTACGATTGTCCTTCCCCTGCCGACTGCTCCGTCTTATTTTCCGGTTTTTCCGGTGTTTGCTGGCTGGTTTGTTGTCCGCCGCAACCGGTCAGAAGCAACAATACGGCCATCACCAGTGCGAGAAACGGTTTTACTCGCCCTGTTTGATATGTACGCAAAAACATCGTACAGTATCCCCCTTTAATTGATAATGAGAATTAAAATCATTTACATGGATTATCCTACAACCGTCGATTCAGGAAGTCAACAAGAAATTGATAATGAGAATTAAAATCATTGACATGGGAACGGCCCAACCTCTACACTTGAATCGAAAACCATCTGAACTTTTGATTAACATCCGGGGATGAAGAACATTATGAATGCTTTGTTATCCAACACATTAACCAAGGTTCTGGGATTGCTTCTGGGATTTCTTCTTATTATGTATCTCAGTTACGCCAGTCTGGTCTTCGGCGTCGTCGAGACCGGCTGGCAAACAGCCATCGACGCTTATACCCACTTCAACGGCTCCAATGAACACATCGTGATTAAGGAAGTTCGGGTTCCCCGCGTCCTCAACGCTTTGTCGGTCGGGGCCTGCCTGGGCATTGCCGGTGCGCTGCTGCAGGCGTTGACAAGAAACCCGGTGGCAGACGCAGAACTGTTTGGACTAAATGCCGGCGCCGCCCTGGCCGTCGTATTTGCGGTGACGTTTTTCAGCATCAACTCCTTAACCGAATTTACCTGGATCGCTTTTTTGGGTTCTGCCGCAAGCGGTCTTCTCGTCTACATACTTGGTTCTTTCGGGCGAGACGGACTTTCGCCGATTAAACTCACCCTCGCGGGGGCCGCGATTACCGCCTTGGCCGCTTCCGTACGGCACGGAATGCTTGTAGTGCATGAGTCGGCCCTGGACGAAGTGCTGTTCTGGCTCTCCGGTTCGGTCGGGGGGCGAAAGTTGGAGTTTCTTGGAGCGGTCTTTCCTTATATGGTCGCAGCGTGGCTCCTGGCGTTCGCCCTCGCCCGTCCCCTGCAAACCCTGCTGATGGGGGACGACGTGGCAAAAGGTCTGGGACAACGAACCGTGCTGGTAAAAGTGCTTACCGGGATCGCTATCGTCCTCCTCTCCGGCAGTTCTGTCGCCGTCGCCGGGCCGATCGGATTTGTCGGACTGATTACCCCGCATCTGGCCCGTTATTTGGTGGGCTTGGATACGCGTTGGGTGCTTTTATACAGCGGCATGCTGGGATCGGTGATTCTGATCGCCGCAGACATTGCCGCCCGCTTTATCGCGAAACCGGCGGAGGTTCCCATCGGGGTAATGACCGCGCTCGTCGGCGTTCCGTTCTTTATTTACGTGGCACGAAAGGGGCTTGTGAAAAAATGAAAACGTACACGCCCTTTCGCTTGAAAAAAACGTCCATTTCGTTTCACGTGGACAAAAAAGCGCTGATCTATACCCTTTTCCTCGCCCTGCTGACCGCCGCCGTGGCCATCGTCAGCCTGGGCATGGGCGAAATGAAGATTCATCCGCTCGACGTGGTAAAAGTATTTTTGGGAGTGGGCGAGGAGCAGTACGCTTTGATCGTCAAGGAATTTCGCTTCCCGCGTGTGGTGATCGCCATCCTGGTCGGCGCGTCACTGGCCGCTTCGGGGGCGATTATGCAGGGAATTGTGCGAAATCCGCTCGCTGCCCCCGACATCCTGGGCGTGAATGGCGGAGCGTCGGTAGCCGCAGTCGCATTTTTGTTGTTCTTTGAATCGGCCAGTATCGAATGGCTGCCGCCGGTCGCTTTTCTGGGAGCGACACTCGCCTCGTTATTGCTGTACGCTCTGGCCTGGAAACAAGGAGTGACCCCGCTTCGGCTTGTCCTGATCGGCGTCGGGATCAAAATCGCGTCCAGTGCCGCGGTCACCTTGCTCATCATGTTCAGCCCGTTCATCTTGCAAAACAAGGCGATTCTGTGGTTGACGGGGAGCATCTACGGCGTGGATTGGAACGACGTTACCATGATCCTGCCCTGGACGATTGGCCTCATCGCTCTGGCTGGATTGTATGTCCGGCGGGTAAATGTGCAGCAGTTGGGCGATGAGATCGCCACCAGCGTCGGCAGCTTCGTTCAACGCGACCGCTTTGTCCTGCTGTTGATCTGCGCCGCCTTAATCGGAACGGCCGTCTCGGTCGGAGGAGATATCAGTTTCGTCGCCCTTCTGGCGCCGCATATCGCCAAACAACTGGTTGGACCGTCTTTTGGCGGAGCGCTTCCCGTTTCCGCATGTATCGGTTCGTTGATCGTTTTGATCGCCGATCTGGTGGCCAGAACGGCGTTTTCTCCGATTGATATCCCTGTCGGCGTGTTTACGTCCGCTGTCGGGGCACCGTTTTTCATTTACCTGTTGTATAAAAACCGAAATCGTTAACCCGAAAGGAGAGAACCGGCGTGCACGCATTGGAGACCCGTCAGTTGACCTTGTCGTACGGCGAGCGAAACATTATTGAACAGTTGGATGTAAAAATTCCTCGCGGGGAAATCACTGTGTTCATCGGGAGCAACGGTTGCGGCAAATCCACCCTGCTCCGCTCCCTGGCGCGTCTGCTGAAGCCGAAAGAAGGCGTAATCCTCTTGGACGGTCACGCCATCGCGAAACAATCGACCAAAGAAGTGGCGAAACAATTGGCGATTTTGCCGCAAGGACCGACCGCTCCCGAAGGCTTGACGGTACTGCAACTGGTTAAACAAGGCCGATATCCGCATCAGAGTTGGCTGCAGCAGTGGTCGGAAGAAGACGAGCGCATGGTGACGAAGGCGTTGACAGCCACCCGGTTGAGCTCTCTGGCGGAGCGGACGGTCGACTCGCTTTCAGGCGGACAGCGGCAGCGCGCCTGGATTGCCATGACCCTCGCGCAAGGAACGGAGACGATTTTACTTGACGAACCAACGACCTATCTGGACATGTCGCATCAGATTGAGATTCTCGATCTTCTCTATGAACTGAACCAGACGGAAAACCGGACAATCGTCATGGTGCTACACGACCTCAACCTCGCATGCCGCTACGCGCACCACATCGTCGCCGTTCACAATCAAACGGTATATGCCCAGGGAAGGCCGGAAGCGGTCATGACGGAGGATTTGGTGCGCGCCGTTTTTGGAATGGAGTGCCAGATCATTCGCGATCCGTTGTATGGTACCCCGATGTGCATCCCGTACAGCAAAAGCGAGCTGTTCCTTTGCCCGTCCCCAAAAAACAAGGCTCTCTCGTAACTCTCGTAAATGATAAAGGTCCCCTTCAGGTGAGTGAAGGGGACCTTTTCTTCGGTTTCGACCCGCTATTTTTTCAGGTTGTAGAATGCGGCGCGGCCGCCGTAACGAGCGGTGTCGCCCAGTTCGTCCTCGATGCGCAGCAGTTGGTTGTACTTGGCCACGCGGTCGGTGCGGGACGGAGCGCCGGTCTTGATCTGGCCGGCGTTGGTCGCAACCGCGATGTCGGCGATGGTGGAGTCTTCGGTCTCACCGGAGCGGTGGGAGATGACCGCCGTGTAACCGGCGCGTTTCGCCATCTCGATGGCGTCGAAGGTCTCGGTCAGGGTGCCGATCTGGTTAACTTTCACCAGAATCGAGTTGCCGGTGTTGCGCTCGATGCCTTGGGCGAGACGCTGGGTGTTGGTGACGAACAGGTCGTCGCCTACTAATTGGACTTTGTCGCCGAGGCGCTCGGTCAGCGCTTTCCAGCCGTCCCAGTCGTCTTCGGACAAGCCGTCCTCGATGGAAATGATCGGGTATTTGTTGACCAACTCTTCGTAGAAGGCGATCATTTCTTCCGTGGTTTTCACCACGCCTTCGCCTTCGAAGTGGTATTTGCCGTCTTTGTACATTTCGGTGGCGGCGACGTCGAGCGCGAGGAACACGTCTTTACCCGGTTCGTAGCCAGCCGCTTTGATCGCTTCGAGGATGGTGGTGATCGCCTCTTCGTTGGATTTCAGGTTAGGCGCGAATCCGCCCTCGTCGCCCACGGCGGTGTTCAGCCCTTTGGACGCGAGCACTTTTTTCAGCGAATGGAAGATTTCCGCACCGGTGCGCAGCGCTTCGGTGAAGGACTCGGCACCCACCGGCATGACCATGAATTCCTGGATGTCCACTGTGTTGTCGGCGTGCTTGCCGCCGTTGAGGATGTTCATCATCGGCACCGGCAGGGTTTTGGCGTTGAACCCACCCAGATAGTTGTACAGCGGCAGTCCCAGGGAAGTAGCGGCTGCGCGGGCAACGGCCATGGAGACGCCGAGGATGGCGTTGGCCCCCAGCTTGCTCTTGTTCGGTGTGCCGTCCAGCTGGATCATCGTCATGTCGATGCCCACCTGATCCAGCGCGTCCATGCCGATCAGTTCGGGAGCGATGATGTCGTTGACGTTTTGCACGGCGTTGCGCACGCCCTTGCCCAGGTAGCGGGACTTGTCGTTGTCGCGCAGCTCGACGGCTTCATACGCGCCGGTGGAGGCGCCGGACGGCACAGCCGCGCGGCCCATGGTGCCGTCTTCCAGGTATACCTCCACCTCTACAGTCGGGTTGCCGCGAGAGTCCAGAATCTCGCGGGCGTAAATGTCGGTAATGATGGTGCTCATCTCTGCCATCTCCTTTATGGAAAAAAGTGAATGAACTTACTTCTGAATGAGCGTTTTTCCGGTCATCTCAGCCGGTTGCGTAAGGCCCAAAAGGTCCAGCATGGTCGGGGCCAGGTCCGCCAGAATGCCGTCGGTGCGCAGCGCGAGGCCCGGTTTGGTGACAATCACCGGCACCGGGAACGTGCTGTGGGAGGTGATCGGCCGCCCTTCTTCATCCAGCATGTAGTCGGCATTGCCATGGTCGGCGGTGATGACCGCCACGCCGTTTTTCGCCAGGATCGCGTCCACCACCTTGCCCAGGCAGGTGTCAACGGTCTCCACCGCCTTGATGGTCGGTTCCATTTTGCCCGAGTGGCCCACCATGTCGCAGTTGGCGAAATTGAGGATAATCGCGTCAAACCGCTCCGCCTCGATCTCGGCGACGACTGCTTCGGTTACTTCCGGCGCGCTCATCTCCGGTTTCAAGTCGTACGTGGCCACTTTCGGCGACGGGATCAGGATGCGCTTTTCGCCGGGAAACTCCTGCTCGCGGCCGCCGCTGAAAAAGAACGTGACGTGCGGGTACTTCTCCGTCTCGGCGATGCGCAACTGGGTGAGGCCGTTTTGCGACAGCACTTCGCCAAGGGTGTTGTCCAGGTTGGTCGGCTTGTAGGCGACATAGCCGTCCACCGTCTCGGAGAAGTGGGTCAGGCAGACGAAATACAGGTGTTTCGGCCGGCCTTCGCCTCGGTCGAAGCCGCGGAAGTCTTCGTTCGTGAACGCCTGCGAAATCTGGATGGCACGGTCCGGGCGGAAGTTGAAGAAGATGATCGCGTCTTCGCTCTCGATCGTCGCCACCGGACGGTCTTGCTCGTCGACGATGACCGTCGGCATGACGAATTCGTCCATCACCGACTTCTCGTACGATTCCTTGACCGCCTGGATCGGGTCGGTGTAGCGCGGTCCTTCGCCGTACACCATCGCCCGGTACGCTTTTTCGATCCGCTCCCAGCGTTTGTCGCGGTCCATCGCGTAGTAGCGCCCCTGTACGGTGGCGATGCGGCCCACGCCCAGTTCGTTCATCTTGGCCTGCAACTGTTGGATGTAACCAACCGCACTGTCAGGCGCCACGTCCCGGCCGTCGAGGAACCCGTGCACATACACCTGGTCGAACTCCTGCCGTTTGGCCATCTCCAGGAGGGCGAACAGGTGCCGGATGTGGCTGTGAACGCCGCCGTCCGACACAAGGCCAAACAGATGCACTTTCTTGTTTTTCGCCTTGGCGTGCTCAAAAGCGCCCACCAGCGTCTCATTCTCGAAGAACGAGCCTTCCTGGATCGCTTTGGTGATCCGGGTCAGGTCCTGGTACACGACGCGGCCCGCCCCGATGTTCAGATGGCCCACTTCGGAGTTGCCCATCTGCCCCTCCGGCAGACCGACAGCCAGCCCGCTCGCTTGCAGGGTGGCGTGCGGATAGGTGTTCCAGTAGCGGTCGAAGTTGGGTTTGTTCGCCTGCGCGACCGCGTTGCCGTACGTCTCGTCGCGCAGCGCGAAACCGTCAAGAATAATCAGCGCAACCGGTTTCGGTCGATTTGCCACGGTATTTACCCCCTTGCTGTCTGTACGCCGGCGATCAGTCCGAGATACCCTTCCACCGTCAGACTGGCGCCGCCGACCAGCGCGCCGTCAATGTCGGATTGTTGCAGGAACCCGCTGATATTGTCCAGTTTGACGCTGCCGCCGTACTGAATGCGAATCTGCTCTGCCGCCGCTTCTCCCCACCGTTCGGCCACGACCCGGCGGATGCAGGTGATCGTCTGGTTGGCGTTTTCCGCAGTCGACGACTTGCCGGTGCCGATCGCCCAGATCGGTTCGTAGGCAATCACCAGCCGGGCCGCCTCATCGGCCGACACGCCGTCCAGCGCCGCTTCGGTCTGCTTGCGCACCACCTCCTCGGTGCGGCCGGCTTCGTACTCGGCCAGCGATTCACCGACGCAGACAATCGGCTTCAGTCCGTGTTTCAGGGCCGTTTTTACCTTTTGATTGACCGTCTCGTCCGTCTCATTGAAATACTGGCGCCGCTCCGAGTGGCCGATGATGATGTACTCCACGCCCAGTTCCTTGAGCATCAGCGGGCTGATCTCGCCGGTGTAAGCGCCTTCCTCGGCAAAATGCATGTTTTGCGCCCCGAGGGCAAACGGCTTGCCTTTCAGCGCTTTCGCCAGTTCCGACAGCGCGGTAAACGGAGCGCAGATCACTTTTTCGACAGACGGTGCCGGGTCCTCGCTCGGCAATTGATGGGCGAACGCGGTCGCTTCGGCAATCGTCTTGAACATTTTCCAGTTCCCGGCCAGTATGGGTGTTCTCATCTTCCGCTCTCCTCCTCACAATACGCCGTCCGCCGCGCGGACAGGCGGTTTACGCTTTATCCTCAAGCACGGTCACGCCGGGAAGCGCCTTGCCTTCCATGAATTCAAGCGACGCGCCGCCTCCGGTGGAGATGTGCGTCATGCGCTCGGCTACGCCCGCCTTTTCCACGGCCGCCACCGAGTCGCCGCCGCCGATGATCGTCGTGCCCGGGCATTCGGCCATCGCTTCGGCCACGCCGATCGTGCCTTTGGCAAACGGGTCCAGCTCGAAGACTCCCATCGGTCCGTTCCATACCACGGTCTTAGCGGACACAATCTCGTTGCGGTATGCTTCCGCCGATTTCGGTCCGATGTCGAGCGCCATCCAGCCGTCCGGGATAGCGTCCACGGAGACGACCTGGGTCTTGGCGTCTGCGGCAAACTTGTCCGCCACGACCACGTCAATGGGCATCAAGAGCTTGACCCCACGCTCTTTCGCCTGTTCCATTAGCGAACGGGCCAGATCCAGCTTGTCGTCCTCGCACAACGAAGCGCCGACGCTGTATCCCTGCGCCTTGATGAATGTATTGGCCATCCCGCCACCGATCAGCAAGCTGTCCACTTTGGTCAGCAGGTTTTCGATCACGGCGATCTTGTCTTTCACTTTCGCCCCGCCGACAATGGCCACAAACGGGCGCTCGGGACGGGAGAGAGCCCCGCCGAGAAACTCGATTTCCTTTTCCATCAACAAACCGGCCACGGCTGGGATGTACTGAGCGATGCCAGCCGTCGACGCATGCGCGCGGTGAGCGGCGCCAAACGCGTCGTTGACAAACAGGTCGGCCAGTTTGGCGAAGCGTTCAGCCAAAGCGGGATCGTTCTTCTCCTCTCCGGCGTGGAACCGTACGTTCTCCAACAGAATCACGTCGCCGTCCTGCATGGCAGCAACTGCGGCTTCAACCTCGGGGCCGACGGAATCATCCAGTTTTTTCACCGGCTTGCCCAGCAGTTGGGACAGATGAGCCGCGACTGGAGTGAGCCGCATCTCTTCCACCACCTGGCCTTTCGGACGACCGAAGTGGCTGGCCAAAATCACTTTTGCCTTCGCTTCGATCAGGTACTGAATCGTCGGCAGAGCCGCACGAATCCGCGTATCGTCGGTAATCACGCCATCTTGCATCGGGACGTTGAAATCAACCCGGCAAAACACCCGCTTCCCCGCCAATTCCACATCGCGAATCGACTTCTTGTTCACGAACGCTCCTCCTCACAGAAATGGAATTTCTGTCCTTTCTGACAACAGGTACGGGAAAAGGGAGAGGTTGCTCTCCCTTTTTTGTACCACAGCCGTTCTTATTGTACGTTTTACAGGCCTCGTTCCGCAATATATTGGCACAAATCGACGACGCGATTGGAATAGCCCCATTCGTTGTCGTACCAGGAGACGACTTTCACCATGTTGCCTTCCAATACCATCGTGGACAAACCGTCGATGGTCGAAGACGCCGGATTGCCGTTATAGTCGGTGGAGACGAGCGGTTCGTCGGAGTAGGCGAGGATGCCTTTCAGCGGACCTTCCGCCGCTTCTTTCAGCGCCGCGTTTACTTCTTCGGCGGTGACGTTTGTCTTCAGTTCAGCCACCAGGTCGACGACGGAGACGTTCGGCGTCGGCACACGCATCGCGAAGCCGTTCAGCTTGCCTTTCAATTCGGGCAACACCAGCGATACCGCCTTGGCCGCACCGGTCGAGGTCGGAATGATGCTGAGCGCGGCAGCGCGGGCACGGCGCAGGTCTTTGTGCGGCAGGTCGAGGATTTGCTGGTCATTGGTGTAGGAGTGGACGGTGGTCATGAGCCCGCGGATGATCCCGAATTTCTCATGCAGCACTTTGGCGAACGGAGCCAGACAGTTGGTCGTGCAGGACGCGTTGGAGATGACGGTGTGTGCCGCCGGATCGTACTTGTCTTCGTTGACGCCCATGACGATCGTGATGTCCTCGTTGGTGGCCGGAGCGGAGATGACGACTTTTTTCGCGCCGCCCTCCAGGTGTTTCGCCGCATCCTCCCGCTTGGTGAAGCGGCCGGTCGACTCGACGACGATCTCCACGCCGTACTCTTTCCACGGCAGTTGGGCCGGGTCGCGCTCCGCCAGCACCTTGATCTCCTTGCCGCCGACGATCAGCGTGTTGTCGCGCGCTTCCACCGGCAGGTCGAGCACGCCGTGCACACTGTCGTACTTGAGCAGATGCGCCAGCGTCTTCGCGTCCGTCAGGTCGTTGACCGCGACAATCTCCACGTTCGGGTTGTTCAGCGCGGCGCGAAACACGTTGCGGCCGATGCGGCCAAAACCGTTGATACCAACTTTTACCATACAAAAAACCTCCTCTTTATCGTGAACATTCAATTGTAGAAAACCCAGCCGGACGGTATAAGCGGGCAAACCAGATCGTCACCAGCGGCAGCAGCAGCGCAAACCACATGTACGGCAAAGCCGTGAGCGTCGGCACCCCGAGTGTCACGCTCATCACCATCGCCAACCCGTTCCAGGGCACCAGCACCGGCATGACCAGCGCGGCGTCCAGCATCGTCCGCCCCAAGAGCAGCCTGCCGCCGGGAAACGCGTCAAACCGGTTTTGCAACGTAGCGCCAAGAACCAGAATCGGGATGGTCTGATTGCAACTGATGACGACCACGAACAACGAGAGCCAGACGCTTTTGACGACCAGGGAAAACACGGTATCCGTTTTGCCCATCAACCGGTCGACAACCGGTTTGAGCAGATTTGCCTTATTTAGTATGCCGTTCATAAATCCCGCTAAACTGATTAACAAAAGCACCTGCAAAATCGCAAGCAAGCCTCCGCCTTTGACCAATGCATCCAACTGGGTGCCGGAGTGAAGGTCGTACCCGAACAACATCGAGCGGAACACGACGCCGGGCTCCAGCGGACGGGACAGCCAGATCAGCGCGGCGGCGGAAAGAATGCCCAGACGCAACGCGGCGATCGCCCTGATCCTTAGGACAAACGAGCCAATCAGCACGCCCAGCGGAACGAGCGCGACAGGCGAAACCGCAAAATGCGTTTGGATCAATTGCTGGTACGCTGCAATCGGCGCTTGCGTCGCGGCGCCGATTCGCATAAGATCCAGCAGGAAAAACAGCGCTAAGGTGACGCCTACCGTCAACTGGCCGGTCATGTTCGCGAAACGGCCGATCTGCTCGTCTCCCCCGATGCTTGAGATCACCAGCAGCCGACTGCTGGAAACCGGCGAAAACCGTTCGCCCACCATCGCGCCCGAAATCAGCGCCCCCGCCATCATCCCCAGCGGCACCTGTGCCGCATGGGCGATTCCAATCAGGGAAAGCCCGATCGTGCTCAGCGTGCCGACCGATGTGCCCAGCACGTACGAAACGGCGGCGGTCAGCCCAAACCCGATGGTCAAGAGGTAGCGGACATCCACCACCCCCAGGCCGTAATAGATGATGGAAGGGATCGTCCCGCCCATCATCAGGAGCGGAATCAACAGGCCGACGTGGAACAGGATCAAGAGGACCGGCTTGGTCTGAACCACTCCGTCCCGCCCGTAGGCGAACTGGCGGCGGTACGAGATCCCCAGGGTGTTGACCGCAACCAGTGTGACGATCACGGCGGCGGCCAAGCCAATCGACATCGGCAGGCCCAACGACAGGCAGACAAGAATCCCCGCCATCAGCGAGATCAACGGCAAATACGTGCGAAACGGCATACGCGCCAGACTTCCTTCCATTAGCAGGGTTCGGACAAAATCGCCCGTGCGGCTCCTTCGTCCGTGATAAGAGTATTCTGGCACGTTTGCTTGGCAAAGGAAAGGATTGCGTTTGCTTTGCTCGCGCCTCCGGCGACGGAAAGCACCACGTCCGCCCGCTTGACGTCTTCCAGCCTAAGACCGATCGTCGGCATGCGGTGAACGATCTCTCCGGCCTGGTTAAAGTAATATCCGAATGCTTCCGACACCGCCCCCGCTCTCACCAACTCCGCCAGTTCCGCGTCGCTGTACTTGCGGCGGCGGGCCATCGTCAGGGCGTCACCGATGCCGTGCACGACGATGCGCGCGGCGTGCAAGAGGTCGACGACTTCGGCGATCTGCGGCTCGGCGACGAGCGACTGAAACGCGTCCGGACTCAACCGGTCCGGCACGTGCAGCAGACGGTACTGTCCGCCCGTTTTGGCCGCCATCATGGAAACGAGCGTGTTTGCTTGCAGTTCCACCTGTTCCCCCAGTCCGCCGCGAGCAGGGACGAACTGCACGTTGCGAAACATGGGCGAAGGTGTCAGGTGCTTGGCAACGCTGGCAATCGTCGAACCGCCCGTGACCGCCACCACGTCTCCCTCTCGCACCACTTGCTTTAAGAGCCGCGCCCCGACGCGTCCCAACTCCTGCTTCACCCATTCGGAGCGGTCCGCATCGCCGGGAACGACGATCACCTCGCGGACACCCAGCCGTTGCTGCAGCCGCTGCCCCAGTTCGGTCAACCCGAACAGTTCGCCGACCATCGCCTCCATCTGCTCCAGCACACGCTCTCCTTCGGGGGTACAGCTCATCCCCACAGGGGAAACACTCACCAATCCCATCTCCTTCAGGAGGTCCACCTCACCGCGCAAGATGCGTTCGGTTGTCTCCATCGCCTGGGCCAAGGCCCGCCGGCCGATCGGCTGCTGATGGTGGATCGACTGAAGCAACAAGTAGCGTTTTTGCAGAACCTCCAAAAGATCGGGCAACAGCTTTTTTTGCAGTTCAATCAGGGTTCGCATTGTTCACCCCCTGTCCGTCGATTGATAGGGACTAAAAATGTCCCGCATATACTTTTTTTGTCCCGCGTTGGGTAAAAAAAAGAATTTACACTTTTATCTTAGCGTAATCCCACTCCAACCGCAACCATCCAGTCAACCAAAAAGCGAACCGGTCCTTTAGCGTTACCGGTTCGCCTTGCGATCCAGCGATCTTCGCTTCAATTCGTCGCGCAATTCGTCTTCGGTCATGACTGAATTGATCGTGACGAACGCTTCGTCCCCGTCAATTTCCACCACCGGAATGGAGAACATGTACTTTTCCTCCAGTTGCGGATCGGAGCTGACATTGATTACTTCCAGGGACAGGGGAAACTCGGCAGAAACGTGCCGGATGCGCTTCTCCACGTCGTCGCAGAGGTGGCAGCCCTGCCGCCCATACAGTTTAATCTGAAACGGAACGGAATCGATGTGCGCCATAACGTCAATACCTCTTTCGTTTTGCCGAGGACGGGATCATCATCTCTTCGCGGTACTTGGCCACTGTGCGCCGCGAAATCTCGATCCCCTCTGCAATCAGTAGTTCGGACAATTTCTGGTCAGACAGCGGTTGCTTGCGGTCTTCGGCGTCGATCAGCGCCTTGATCCGCTTTTTCACACTTTGCGAAGAAGCCGCCTCCCCGCTGGCCGTCGCCAGCGCCGAGGTGAAAAAGTATTTCAGTTCAAACACGCCGCGCGGAGTCTGCACGTATTTGTTGCTGGTCGCCCGGCTGACCGTGGACTCGTGCAGATTCACCTTTTCCGCGATCTCTTTCTGGGTCATCGGCTTTAAGTAGTGAACGCCGTAGTCGAAGAACTCGCGCTGCATCTCGACGATCGCCTGTGTCACGCGCATCAGCGTCAGCCGCCGCTGTTCCAGGCTCTTGGCCAGCCACAAGGCGGCGTTCAGCTTCTCGTGGATGAACTGGCGGGCTTCCTCCTGGCTACTGCTTTCCTTCAGCAGCCGCTCGTAAAAGCTGTTGATCGTCAGGCGCGGAGCGGACAGGTCATTCACCAGCACCACGTAGTCGTCCATCACCTTTTCAACGGTGACGTCGGGAATGACAAACCGCGTCTCCCCCGTGTGGAACGCGGCTCCCGGACGGGGATTGAGCGAACGTACCGCGTCAGCGATCTGTTGCACCTCCTGGAGGGTGATCTTCAGTTTGTCTGCGATCCGGGAAAAGCGGTTATTGGCCAGATCCGCCAAATGTTCCCGCACCACCTGGACGGTTTTTTCGTCATCCAGTCCCTCATCCTGCAATTGCAGCAAGAGACACTCCTCCAGGCTGCGCGCTCCGACGCCGACAGGCTCCAGCCGTTGCACCACGCGCAGCGCCTCCTCCACCTCCGTTGGCGTCGCCCCCAACCGCCGGCTCACCTCGTCCAGTCCGATCTCCAGGTACCCTTTTTCGTCCAGGTTGCCGATCAGAAACAGGGCAAGCTTTTTTTGCCACGGCGTCAGCCCTTTCATGAAGCCCAGTTGGGACTTGAGGTGGTCGTACAGGGTTTTGTTCGGCGCACGCACATGGTCAAGCGGATTGTAAGTGCTTTCATTTTTGTTTACGACATAATCGCCGGTCGCCCGGTTGCCGACCCACTCCTTCCAGTCGATTTCCGGCGCGGGGCGTTCCGCGTTCCGCTCCACGTGCGCCTGTGCCAGTTCGGCCGCGGCGCTCACTTCCTGCAATTCAATCACCGGATTTTCGGTCGCTTGCTCGCGCAGATAGGAAATCAAATCCAATGCAGAAAATTGCAAAATCGTGATCGCTTGTCGCAGTTCGGGCGTCATCACCAGCTTCAGTGTCTGTTCCTGGTACAACCCCAATCCCATGTTCATCCCGTTCAGCCCCCCTTCTCACCCGATTTTTCTCTTATCATACTACAAACGATTCAGCAAATCATGCAATTTTCCTGCCAATCATAAAAAATATTGGCGTCCTGTTGCATTTTACATCCCGATCTTTTATAATGAGTGAGCAATCAGCATTACGCGTCCGTAGCTCAGTTGGATAGAGCGGCGGCCTCCGGAGCCGCGTCTTGCGGGGGTTCGAGTCCCTCCGGGCGCACCATCATGAATCATGTCAATGAAACCGTCTGTGCAGGCCGCATCATCGGGAGAACCGGTGACAGCGGCCGTTGTAACGAGCGTCAACCTCCTGCAAAAGGAGGTTTTTTCGTTGGCAAAACAAGTCAGATCGGATGTGAAGCGAAGGGAGCTCGACGTCGAGGTCAAGCACAATGAAAAAAGCGCCCTTTCGAGAAATTACTCCGCAGATTGGACGCTAGCCTTTTCTGTATCAATCATTTCAACAAACTCTTGTGAGCTAATTACTCTTAGCCCTTTAAACACCTTTTTATGCAAACCATGCTTGAAGTCGTCCGTTATAAAATACGCTGCTTTACCCTCTATGGCACATTTTAAAAACATATCGTCGTACGGATCGTTCGTAGGAGTTATTTCAGTGTTCATGGTATTTACAGAAGTTGAGTAATAAAATAGCGTCGCAATCTCGTGCAGAAACTCGACCTGCTCCTGCCTGTCATCGAGATTATGACGCGCAAAGTTTTTCGCAACGTAAATCAGTTCACCTATAGTATCTTGCGCAAAGAGTAACTGCAATTTCCTTTCGTCTATTAACTCCATGATCCTGTTGCTTGATGGTTTGTCTGTAAACCATCCATCGATGAAGATATTTGTATCAATGACAACCTTGATCCTATTTCTCATAACGCTTGATACCCAAGGACTTTCTTACCTGTTGTTCTGTTAGTCCTTTTTCTTTAATCGCCTTTTGTGCAATTCTTCTTATGTTAGACATTACATTTATTTTTTGCAAATCCTGAATGGTCATCGGACTCATCTTGCAACACTCCTCAGACAGGTTAGGCTCTTCCTTACCTTTCTTCATAGATTATATCACCTGCCGTAGTCAAAAATAAACAGCTTTTTACAAGTCTATACAATCGTGAACAACTACATACATTGCCGGCAAGTAAAAAGATATCCCCGAGAAATTATGGAGATCAACCGAAGATCATTGAATCCCCCCGTTCGTTTCCCCTATAATGTGATGAAGATGCGGGGGGATGGGACGTGCAACAGTCAGGGTACAAAGTGGTAAAAGTGTTGAACAACAATGTGGTCTTCGCCGAGAACGAAACCCGTCAGGAAGTGGTGCTGGTGGGAAAAGGGCTCGGGTTCGGAAAAAAGCCGGGTGATCAGGTTACAGAGCAACAGATCGAAAAAGAATACCGGCTGTCGGACGCCAACGCTTCCGACCGGTACCGCCAACTGCTCACGCAGACGGACGAGTCCATCGTCGGCGTCTGCGAAGAAATCATCCAATACGCCGCCAACAAACTGGGCGAACCGCTGCATCCGCACATCCGGATCGCACTGACGGATCACATCTCGTTTGCGATCGAGCGCACGCGCAGCGGGCAGGCCATTGTCAACACGATCTTGGCCGAAACCCGCAGTCTGTACCCCGAGGAGTATGAAATCGCCGAGCACGCCCTGCAGATGATCCACGAGCAGATTGGCGTCCCATTGCCCAAAGGGGAAGCGGGGTTCATCGCGATGCACCTGCACAGTGCCCGCACCAATTCGTCGGTCGGCAAGGTGTTGCGATCCGTTGAACTGGTTGCCGAACTGGTACAGCTCATCGAACAGCGACTGGGCCGCGCGCTGGATGAGTCCAGCCTGGATTACGCGCGGCTGGTAACCCATCTGCGGTTTACCATCGAACGGATCGAAACCGGACAGTTTAATGAAAACGGTTTAGTTCCCCTCTTGAAACGAGACTTTCCGACGTGCTATAGTATAGCCGAGCAAGTCGCGAACAAGATCGAACAAGCGCTTGGACTCCATGTGCCCGAATCTGAAATCGGATACATGGCGATACATTTGACGCGGCTTCAAACCAAAATGGCATAACAACAGGCACGGTGCGTGTTACTGATTCGATCAGGCATGAGCACTCTCACTCGGTTTCATGCGAAACCAATGTGCGGGTGGCTCATGCCTTTTTTCTTTGCCCGGAACACGCATCTGTCAGCCACCCGAAACGAAAAAGAAGGTGATTTCATGAAAAACGCATTCGGCAAATTGCAGCAGGTCGGCCGAGCCTTGATGCTGCCGGTGTCGGTGCTTCCCGCAGCCGGTCTGTTGCTCCGCTTCGGGGACAAGGACTTGCTCAACAGCCCCGTGATCAAGGATGCAGGCGGCGTGCTCTTTTCCAATCTGCCCCTGTTGTTTGCCGCCGGCGTGGCACTCGGCTTCGCCGGTGGAGAAGGCACGGCGGTTCTCGCCGCTGTCGTCGGATATCTGGTGATCAACTCGGTTTTGACCAACATGGGCCCGGTGCTGGGTCTGGAGAACACCGACGGACATCCGGCCCTCAACATGGGCGTATTCGCCGGCATTATTATCGGAATTGTCGCCGCTGTGTTGTACAAACGCTTTCACGACATCAAACTGCCGCCGTACCTCGGCTTTTTCGCGGGCAAGCGGTTTGTCCCGATCATCACGTCCGTCTCCGCCCTCGTGCTCGGCGTGATTTTCGCCTTCATCTGGCAGCCGATCCAGCACGGCATTGACGTGATTGCCACCTGGGCGATGAGCAACCCGATCGGGCCGTTCGCCTTCGGGTTCGGTCAGCGGATTCTCATTCCGTTCGGCTTGCACCACATTTACTATCAACCGTTCTGGTTCCTGTTTGGCACTTATACCGATCCGGCCACCGGCCAAGTGTACCACGGTGACGTGGCCCGCTTCTTCGCCGGCGACCCGACTGCGGGCAAATTCATGACCGGACTGTTCCCGATCATGCTATTCGGCTTGCCGGCCGCCGCGTTGGCGATGATCCACGAAGCCCGTCCGGAACGGCGCAAGGCTGTCGCCGGGATCATGATCTCTGCGGCGCTCACCTCGTTCCTCACCGGGATTACCGAGCCGGTCGAATTCGCCTTTGCCTTCGTCGCGCCGATCCTGTTTGTGCTGCACGCCTTGTTTACCGGTCTGGTGTTTGTCGTGGTGGATCTCTTGGGCATTCGCGACGGCTTTACCTTCTCGGCAGGATTTATCGATTATGTGCTGAATTTTGGAAAGGCAACGAAACCGTTGCTGATCATTCCGGTCGGTTTGGTAACCGCTGTCATCTACTACGTCGGTTTCCGCTTCGCCATCCGCAAATGGAACCTGGCAACGCCGGGACGCGAGCAGGACAGTGACGAAGAAGCCCCCACATCTGCATTTGCGGAAACGCAGAATCGTCTCCCCGCACAGGTGTTGCAAGCGCTGGGCGGCAAAACGAACATCCGTGTGCTGGACGCCTGCATCACCCGTCTGCGCGTAACCGTTGACGACGTCGACCGCGTCGACAAGGACGCCCTGAAACAACTGGGGGCTGCCGGCGTTCTGGTCGTCGGCAACAACATCCAGGCGATCTTCGGCACCCAGTCCGATTCGCTGAAAGAACAGATCAAACAGATCATGAACAATGAGAAGAACCATGCACCGGTGGAAGCGAAAGCGGCCCCCCCGGCCGAGACAACCCTCGCCTCCTCCCCTGCCGAACAGGTAGCGGCAACGGCAACGTCCACAGCCGAGTTGCTTTCGCCGCTGACCGGTGTGATCGTGCCGCTGGAGCAAGTGCCTGACGCCGTGTTCTCGCAAAAAATGATGGGCGACGGCTTCGCCATCGATCCGGCCGAAGGGATCGTCAAGGCGCCGTGCGACGGCGAAGTGATGATGGTATTCCCGACCAAGCACGCGATCGGTCTGAAGGACAGGCACGGCAACGAAGTGCTGATTCACGTCGGGATCGACACCGTCAAAATGGAAGGCGACGGCTTCGAAGCGCTGGTCAACCCAGGCGATCAGGTGACGGCAGGCACGCCGCTGTTGCGGTTCGACCTGGAAAAAGTGGCCGCCAAGGCTGTCTCCTCGATCACGCCGTGCATCGTCACCAATCTCGACGGCAAGTCCGTAACACCGCTTGCACAAGGCCAGGTAACCGCAGGCCAACCTGCTTTGCGGATTACCGCCAACTGATAATACACATCCTATCATCATGTAAGGAGGAATCTTCTCATGACATCAGAAAAAGTAGTGGTCGTCAACGACTCCGGCATCCACGCCCGCCCAGCCACCCAGTTGGTGCAAAAAGCGTCGCAATTCCCCTGCGACTTGTTCATCACCAAAGGGGAAAAGCAGGTGAACCTGAAAAGCATCATGGGCGTCATGTCCCTCGCCGTGAAAAAAGGTGACGAAGTGACGATTTCGGCACAAGGTCCAGACGAACAGCAAGCGGTGCAGGCGATTGTGGATCTCATCAAAAACGGGCTGCAAGGGTAAGCCATGATCCGACTGCAAGGAATCGCCGCCTCTCCGGGCATTGCGATCGGCAAGGTGTTCATCCTGCACAATGAACTGCCCCCCTTGCCTCGCACCACGATTGCCGACTCGGCCGTGGACACCGAACTGGCGCGTCTGAAACAAGCCCTCGCAGAGACCCGCAGCCAAATCGCCACGCTGCGCGAAGCAGCCGCCCGCAACATGGGCGAAGACAAGGCCCAGATTTTCTCTGCCCATCTGCTATTGTCGGAGGACCCCGAACTGGTCGGAGCGATGGAATCGGCCATCCGCGAGCACAAGCAAAACGCGGAAAGCGCCGTACAGGATGCCATCGACATGTTCGCCTCCGTTTTCGACGCCATGGAAGACGAGTACATGCGCGAGAGGGCCAGCGACGTGCGCGACATCGGCACGCGCGTTCTGAAAAATTTGCTCGGCGTCAACAGTTTGTCGCTGGCCGACATTCATGAGGAGGTCGTGCTGTTCGCACGCGACCTCACCCCGTCGGACACCGCCCAACTGAACCGGCACGTGCTCGGGTTCGCCGCCGAAATCGGCGGACGGACGTCCCATTCCGCGATCATGGCCCGCAGTCTGGAGTTGCCTGCCGTCGTCGGGGCTGGATCGTTGCTGGCCCAAGCCTCCGACGGTGAGATCGCCATCGTCGACGGTCTGTCCGGCGAGGTGATCATCTCCCCTGACGACGAAACACTGCGCGCGTACACCGCCCGCCGCGATACTTACCTGACGGAGCGGGCGGCGTTGCGCAGCCTGGTGACTGCGGAGTCCGTCACCAGTGACGGCCGGAAAATCGAACTGGCCGCCAACATCGGTTCACCCAAAGACGCGCGGCGCGCGGTGGAAAACGGCGCCGACGGCATCGGTCTGTATCGTACCGAGTTTCTCTACATGGACCGCAACGACCTGCCGAGCGAAGAGGAACAATTCGAAACCTACCGGGCGGTTGCCGAAGCGATGCAAGGCCGCCCTGTCATCGTCCGCACGCTGGACATCGGCGGAGACAAGGAATTGCCCTATCTGGCGTTGCCAAAAGAAACCAACCCGTTTCTCGGCTATCGGGCGATCCGCCTCTGCCTCGACCGGACGGATATGTTCAAAGAGCAGCTTCGCGCCATTCTGCGGGCCAGCGCATACGGCAAGCTGTTGATCATGTATCCGATGATCTCCAGCCTGACGGAGTTGCGGGCCGCCAACCAGTTGCTCGCCGAAGTGCGCGACGAGCTTGCGCAGGCAAACATTCCGTTCGATCCACAGATCCAGGTGGGGATCATGGTGGAGATTCCCTCTGCCGCCGTATTGGCCGATCTGTTCGCCAAAGAAGTTGACTTTTTCTCCATCGGCACCAACGACCTGGTGCAGTACACGCTGGCGGTCGACCGGATGAACGAGAAGATCGCCCCCCTGTACCAGCCATTCCATCCGGCGATCCTGCGTCTCATCAAGCAGGTGGCCGATGCGGCACAGGCCCACGGCAAGTGGGTCGGCATGTGCGGGGAAATGGCCGGCGATCCGCTCGCCCTGCCGCTTCTCGTCGGCCTGGGACTGACCGAACTGTCGATGAGCGCCTCCTCCATCCTGAAGGCCCGCCAAACCTTGCACCGCCTCCGCTACGACGAGGCCAAGGAGTGGGCCGAACAGGCCTTGCGGTTATCCACAGCCGAAGACATCCGCCATTTTCTCCAGCAAAAACTGGAGACGATCAGCCAGCACGCGTAACGACTGAAAAAACACGTTCATTCAGCCGAAGGAATTTCGCTGTCCTTCGGCTGTTTTTTATCTGCTCACGAAGTTATCCCCGATATGCACAGTAAAGCGGTTGCAAATGTGAATAACTCTGTGGATCATGTCGACAATTCGTTCCCTGTTGTGCCAAGGGTTTTTCCCGGGCTGTGGAAAACGACGTGGCTTGTCCCTGCATTCATCCCGCGAACACACGTTTTTGTGCACAACTTGTGGATTATACTGTTGATAACTACACCAGGAGGGGGAAGCACATGGTAGCCGAACGATACTTTCTCATCTACCAGGAAGCCAGCGACGACGAATGTCTGTTGACGATCCAACCTTACACCGACGAGCAAAAGCTCGCCGAGGCGCTCAACAGTCTAAAGGCCCGGCAAATCAGTGACTATACGATCATCAAGGGGCGCAGAATGAAGGCCGCGTTGCGTGTCGCCGTCGATCTCACCGAATCGGACGAGGAAGCGGATACATAAACATGTTGTTGTGGCGCTCTGGTCAAGACCCCATTTTGTAGACACTGAAAAAAACCCTAAGCGGCAAGCTGACGTCGGTACTCAACTGGCGTCAGCTTCTTAAGTTTTCGTTGTGGTCGACTTTGATTGTAAAATTGGATATATTCCTCAATTCGCCTTTGTGCCTCATCCACGGTTCGTATATCATAAGGGTAGAGCCCTTCCGTTTTGAGATGCGAGAAGAAGCTCTCCATAGAGGCGTTATCATAACAATTGCCTCTCCTAGACATGCTGATTTGGGCGCCAACCTTTGGCAGCATGTCGTGGTAAGCGTAGGACGTGTATTGGAATCCTTGATCGCTATGAACGATCAGTCCAGTCACGTCTTTCGTCTTTTCAAAGGCTTTTGTAAAGGTCTGAAGGACAAGCTGGTTGTCATTACGAAGCCCCATGTGGTAGGCTACAATCTCATTATTAAACAAATCCTTAACAGCCGATAGGTATAGCCAGGTATCCACAACACGAAACTGAGTGACATCTGTTACCCACTTTTGATTGGGTGCTTCTGCCTCAAAATTGCGCTGCAGGAGATTCTGAGCAACTCGTGCCCCAGCGGATGAAGCACAGTTGTTACGATGCTTACGGCGAATACGGGAACGGAGCCCCATTTCCTGCATCAGACGGAGTACCTTCTTATGGTTCACCCACACGCCATGATCTTGTAGGAGAAACAATTGAATTTGCCTATATCCATATTTGCCATCGTACTTCTTATACACAGTCTGGATTAATTCTTTCAAGGGCTTGTCCCGATCCATACCTTGTCGTTTCAGGTATGCGTAGTATCCGCTTCTTGAAACACCAAACACTTTGCAGAGTTCACTAATGGTATATTCACCAGCTACTTTTTTGATGGTGGCATACTTTTGGGCTGCACCTCCCGCATCCAGATTTCCAAACACTTTTTTAGCATGGTGTTCTCCCGTTTTAGTTTTTGGACATACCGGTCTTGGTCAACATACTCCTCACGGCGACCTCGCTGATCCAAAAGTCCGAATTCACCAAGCTGCTTGTATTTCCTCATCCATGCCTTAAGGAGGTGTCTGTCCCCTATGCCCAAATGCTCCATGATCCTACGGTACGTCCACCCCTCCTCTACATGAAGTCTAATGGCTTCCGTTTTCATTTCATGTGGATAGCTCTTGAACTTCTGACCCTTTATTGCCATAACAAATGCACCCCCTAGAATTTTCATCGGATAACCAAGGGGGTTTTTCCAATGTCTATTCTAAGGGGTGCACATCA
>JBHGXV010000021.1:0-226699 GCA_041920505.1 Paenibacillaceae bacterium | reverse complement strand
TCCACCTACTGCCTGAATAACGCGAAACACAACCAGACTGGTATTGTCCCAAGCAAGTCCGCACAGGAACGAGCCAACCGTAAAACCGGCAACTGACCAGACATAAACCTTTCGGTAGCCAACTCGGTTCCCCAGATAAGTAGTGATGGGAATGATAGATCCGGAGACAAGCATGTAAGAGGTCATCACCCATTCAATCTGCTTCGTATCTACACTGAACAGAACCATCAATTTGGGCAGTGCCACATTGATGATGGAAGTGTCCAGCAGCGCCATGAAAGAGCCCAACACGATAATCAAAGTGGTCGCCAATACGTTCGGCCCTTTCTTCTGCTCAAAAGATTCCATCTCCGTCACCCATTACCTTGATGGTCACCGAGGCACTCGTCCCCGGAATCAATGCTGCGTCACGCACTTTAATCTTGACGGGGATAAGTTCTTCTTCTTTTGGTTGTTCTTGCAAAGGGACAAGCGAGTAGGCAGGGAAGGTTGATTTGATCGTACTCCTTCCCACATGGGAAACAATCCCTGAAAAGCTCTTGTCTCCCTGTGCATCAAGATGAACATCTACCGTCTGACCTACATGAACCCGGCTTACTTCTGTCTCCGTTAACCGGGCCTCGACATAGGCAGTTTTCAAATCGGCAATCCCCAGCAAGTTTTCCCCCGCTGCCACAAATTCCCCTTCGTGCACGCCTATTCGGATAATCTGGCCATGTACAGATGCAAGAATAGGGACGAGAGCTTCTTTCCTTGAATAAGCTGGACTGGGTTTCAGAAATCCGATAATTTCATTTTTCTCGACATCCTGACTTTCGCGAATTTTCAGTTGGACTATTCTGCCGGCAATTGGCGCTTTTACTACAGATACATTTACCAAAACATGCGCATTTTCTGTTTTAACGTAATTTTTCACGTTGTACCAGTAATAGGCGGAGATAATCCCGCTGGTTGCAAGGTAGAAAACAAGCAAGACCGTGAGCAATCTCTTGGCTTTCATATCCTTACCCCCCGGTTGCGATTGAGACGACCGCATTCATGCCTGGCATCAGCTTCAATCCCTGGGTATCGAGGACTTTTATTTTAACCGGGATACGCTGGGTGACCTTAATGTAATTTCCTGAGGAATTTGATATAGGCAACACAGAAAACAGACTATCGGTAGTCAAGCCAATTTGCTCGACAATCCCCTCCAACTTCTTGTCAGGAAAAGCATCCACACGAATCGTGACAGGATTCCCGACTGCAATCCTGCCGATCCTGGTTTCTTCAATCCGTGCCGAAACAAACAGCTCGTCGAAATTCGCCAATAAAAACATTCGCTGCCCCGGTGACACTACTTCTCCTTCGTGAGCAAATGATTTCACCACTACCCCGGCTTCCGGCGCCTTCACAAGGGCAGAATCGCGATTTTGCGAAGTTGTGCTTTTTTCCTCAAGGCGGACCATCTCCTCGTTGGCGGCAACAGTATCTCCTTCCTTCACAAGAATCTTGTCAACACGTCCGGTAATCTCCGGGGTTGCTTTGACAAGAATAGCATCGATTCGGGCATCATCCGATGTAACATAGTCCCGGGAGTCCATGTAGGCCTTGGCTCCGAATGCTGCTCCTCCCAAGAAAACCAAGAGCATGACAAGCAAACCAATTTTCTTTTTCATATGCTGCTCTCCTCACTTGCAACCTGCACCGCTCCATTTTCACTTGGTCTTGGCTGACCATAATCACCTTGTCGCCTGCTGCAAACCCTACAGCCGCCAAAGAAGGTTTTCGGAAACAGCTGACTTTTTTTTGCTTTCACTTTCCATTCTCCTGTGCATAAAATAGTTTTTTGGCTGCGTTAATGATGCTCTTCTCTTCATCCACATAAATGTTCGTTCCAAGAAGTTTTTCCATTATTTCTCCCATTTCTTTTAACTTGTTGATAAATTCCTCCTGAGACCATTGGAAGAATCCACTATCAAACATAACGTGAGTACCGATTAACAGGAATTCAGACACCACTTGCGGGTTACTTACTTGAAACACACCCTCCTTGATCCCTTGTTCCACAATACTCGTCATAAACGGAACATAACTGGTAATTTTTTTAATCAGAAGCTTTTGATGGAGTAACGCATTGCTTTCCTTGTTCACATACTCTTTAATACCGCGATAAGAAGCCATACTGGTAAACTGTTCATGCATAAGGCTCAACAGTTTGTCTATGGCGTGAAGATCAGGGTCCGTGACAATCTTGTTTGCAATCGCAATCTGTTCATCAAGATAACGATCTATGACAGCCTCGGCGATCTCTTCTTTCGATTTAAAATGGTAGTAAATTGTACCCTGCGCAATCCCGATCTTCTTACCGATATCACTGACAGCTGTATGCTCATATCCTTTCGCATTAAACAACTCCAGGGCAGTCTCTATGATTTCATTCCGTCGTTCTTCCGGGTCTTTTGTAATTCTGGCCATATTGACTCCTCCAAAACAAACTTCAGGTAAAATTCAGCAGATGATTACTAAATATAATCCACCGACTGGTAGTCAGTCAATGATAAATTGAAAATTTTAGATGAACAAGCGCGCTCTCCTGCCCTTGCGTAGCGTACTCGACGCCCGTCAGTATGATTAAGCGGTGACCGTCAGGTGGTGTCACGGGCCCTGAGTGTTTCCCAGGCGCCTTTAAAAACAAAAAATATAAACAACATTAAACCCGCCTCCGCGTAGGAGACGGGCAGCGTGTACTGTAGGTACAAGGTGTACACGTACATAATATCTTAAATTTTTTTCAGCGCACCCGTTCCAGATCCGACAACAGCCGCTCCAGGTTCGTCACAACCTGCTGTGACGCTTGTTCCAATTCACGCAAACGCTTTTCTGCTTCTGCACGATTGTCCCCTTGGATCAGCCGATAAATGTCCGCCGCCATCCGGTGAACGTTCTGGTGCGGTTCATCGATGGAACGGAAAGACGACAGGGAAGACAAGGCTGCCCGATTCCGGGCCTGATCATACCATTGGCCCAACCGGCAGCGGTGATGATCCACGAGTTGTTTCTCATCAACCGTATGGTAGCCGAGCATCATGTTGTACAGCCACCACTTCCACAGGAGATGTTCCGTTTTGACGATGCGAACCAGTTGATGATCCTGCAATCTGGCGATGCGTTTCACGAGATCCAGACGCAGATGGTTGATTTGGACGCTGGTCTGATAAATGTTCTCTCCCATTTTGTCCACCTGTTCTTTCGTGTGGAACGTATCATCCAGCACATGGCTGATGCGTTGGGTAATCTCTTCTGTGGCTGCCGCCTGTTCCTCGGCGTTGGCGGCAATATTGCCGGTAAACCCGTTTATTTGTTCGACTTGGTTAACGATAACCTCCAGTTTTTGCATAGCATTTTGCGATTGCGTCACCCGGGTATGCAGATCGTTCATGACCTTTTCCGTGAGCTCCCGGACCAATCGGGACTCCCGTTGCACCTGCTCGATCGTGGCCGTAATTTGATGGATTGATTGTTTGGTTTGGTCGGCGAGTGAGCGAACTTCTGCGGCAACGACGGAAAACCCCCGGCCGTGTTCCCCCGCCCGAGCCGCTTCGATCGCGGCGTTGAGCGCCAATAAGTTCGTCTGATCAGCGATGTTCCGGATAAAATCGGCTACTTGAGAAATTTCCTCGGTGGAATGGGACAACGAATCAACTTTTTCCTGCATCGCCGCAAACAAATCGCCAAAAGCCAGGATACCGCGCAACGACTCTTCAATCTCTTGGCGGCCGTCTACCACGTCCCGGACGGCCTGATCGGAGTAATCGGCCACCTGGACGGCGTAATGAGCCACTTCTTTGACCGAGGCTGACAGTTGCTGAGCCGCTGCGCTGATCCCTTCCGCATGAGCCGCAGTGTTTTGCACACTTTCCAGCACATCCTTGAGAGAATCGACATTCAACACCGATTCCATGATTCCCGACACACTGTCAATCTGCTTATAGTTGTTCGCTTCTTCATAGGATTCCATAATCAACTGCATATCCATGGTAATCACTTTAAGGAAGGACAACAAAACGTCAACCAGTTGCCTGGGATGTTTCCCGTACTTCTGGACAAGAGCGGGGATGAGATACTCGTACAGCCTGACATAAGAACCAAGATACCATTCGGACGACAATTTAATCTGGCTGTGCATTTTGCCGATGTGGACGCGGCTGTTGATAAAAGACAGATCGATTTCCTCGATGGCACATAGCGACTGGAAATAGCGGGGAAATGTTTGCGTCAGATGATCCCGGCTGCTGTGCTGGTCGATGATGCTTTGCAATTGCGGGAAACATTCGATCATATCATAGTGCCGCTCCGTTACTTTTTCGATAATTTCGTCCATGATGTCTTTGATTTCTCTCATGTTTTCCAGATCTCTTTGAAACAATTGCAAAAAACGCAATTTTTCCTTCATCCGCTCGGTTGTCTCGATGTCTGTTTCCGCGATCGGTTGGACGTTGTTCAGTTCCTTGCTTCCTTGCAAAAACTTCATCATCATGGTTCCCTCCTTGTCTATCTCTCTTTCAAGACAAAATAAAGCCAATATCCCAAAAGATATTGGCCGGTTGCGCTACTAGCTCCCAACTGTCCAAGCGCCCAACTTTCAGACAGTTATTCATCGCTTCCATTTATTAGGTTATGAAAACAGTGAATATGTCAGATAAATAGTCTTTTTGCAACCTAGACATCATTTTATCTGAAACCAAATACCTATGCAACTATAAGAGAATAGACCTATTTTCAAAACAAACCGGGGGGTCGCTGCTGCAGCAACCGGGGAATGAAAAACAAGGGATACAGCAACAAAAACCCGTTGGGAATCCACCAGGCGAGGTCGATTTCGCACCGGATGGCCCAAAACGCGATCGCCTGCAGACCGGAGACGGACGTCAGCACCAGGGAGATCAGGGCGACGTCGCGCCAGAGGGAACGGTTGTGGGCGTGCAGCCAGAGGCTGGCGAATCCGGTCAGGGAGATGATCAGGTCCAAAGGGAAAAACGACCAGTTCCAGGAGACCAAAATCGGGTTCGTATAATCCTGATACACGTACTCAACAGGAATCAGTTGAAAATACGTGACGAACCAGTAAATCAGAAACCCCGCATCCGTGATCCAGAAGAAGTATTTGAGGCTGCCCAAGTCCTCCTCCCCCTTCACGCCGCCGGACTTTTGCAGAGTTGCAGCACGACGGTTCCGGCCATGATCAACAGGATGCCGATGACCCGGGCCGCCGTGAGCGACTCGTTCCACAGCCAAATCCCGATGACCACCGTAGCGGCGGTGCCCAGACCTGACCAGATTGCGTATGCGATGCCAAGCGGCATGTGTTTCAACGCGAGTGACAGGAGGTAGAAGGAAGAGGCGTAACCGACGACCACCAACAGGCTCGGCCACAGTCTGCTGAACCCCTCCGACATCTTCAGCGCGGTGGTTCCCGTGACTTCCGCCGCGATGGCCAGCAACAGCAACAAAAACGTCTTCACCAGCATCACTCCCCAGAAAGTTTGAGCAGGGTTTGAAAAATCTTCGCCCGCAGCTCTTGATCGGGCGGAGCCAGATCAAACAGCTCGGCAAACCACAGACCGTCGGCGGCAAGCCGGATCACCGATGCCAGCGCGGGATCGATCCCATCGCCTTCCACGCTCGCCTGCCATTCCCGGTAGCGGGCGCGAAGCGGTTCCAAAAGTTCGGGATTGGTGGCGATGGCCGCGAGCAATCCGGCGCTCATCTCCCGTTCCTGCGAGCTGGAGTCAAAGGTGGTTCGCACGTAGGCTCGCACCCATTTGCCGGGCGTGTCGGTTTCCCGGGCGGTCTCCCTTTCGATTCGGTTGCCGCACTCGTCCAGCAGGTGCTCCACCATCCCCTGGATCAAGGCCTCCTTGGAAGGAAAGTGATACAACAGCCCGCCCTTGCTCACACCCGCAGCGGCAGCCACGGCGTCGAGCGTCAGCGTAGCGACCCCATGGCGTTGGACGAGACGGCACGCTGCGTCCAACAGCACGTTGCGAGTGGGCGTTTGTTTGCGTGTGGTCATGGCGTTTCCCTCGTTTCTAGTTATTGTCAATATTACTATACCGTCTGGACGGTACAGTCGTCAACCGATAAAAGAAACGGGCGCGGGCCCGTTTCCTTGCCTTCCGCTCAAAATCCTGCGGCACGCCGATTCGCCGCCGGTTGCACGGCCAGGATGTTGTCGATCACAAACACACGCGGCGCGCGCCTGGTCAGGCAATACGCTTTCACGCGATCTCCATCGATCTCGCGGAGCCGGACGGTTCGCTTGGTGGCGCGGCCGAAGCGATCAAGGTAGATCAGTTCGACCGGGCAGTTGGCAGCCAGACAGCGTTGAAGGTCCCGGAGCATGTTCTCACCTCAAATACGAACGTATGTTTGTATATAGTATATGCGAACAAGATGCGAACATGCAAGATGTCAGCAAAAAAGTCCTCCTGCAATCAATCGCAGAAGGACCAGCGAAACGATCTCTTCGGCTGCCTAAGGGGATTAATCAAAAGAGATACCCGAATCATAATAGCGTCCACATTTCAAACATCTGTAATATAAGTTCCCATTTATATATATTCCATGTTGAGCGTTAAGTTTATCTCCACAACATTCCACAACCGCAGGAATACCATATTGATTGTATCCCCATGTAGCCATATCGTGTATCATCTTTTTCGTCTCCGGCTTAATAAACGCGCCGAACTGTTGCAGTTTTTCTCCAATGTTTGTGCTGTAATGAACCACCACACCTTTTTCTTTCGCTACTGCAACCAAGTCTTCGTGCAATTCGCTTTGATTATTCTCTTTGCCAAAATCGTGTTTGTTGTTGGTGATAAAATGAACATGAGGTTTCTCGGTTCCGACCACGTATTCGACACAAGTTAAAAAGTTCAGAGCATCCCCCATGCTGTTTTTGCCCTTTTTGAATGGCATTTGTTTATATAGAGCCATTTCAGCAGCCTTCAACTTTACTTCTTGAATGATGGGTAATCGTATGGTTCTGCGGTGTTTAAGCAGGTTTTCAATTCGTTCAATCCGTTGCTCAATTGCCTGTTGAAAATAGGCAAGCTGGTCAGTTACCTCATGAATCACTTTATTTAACTCGTTATAATGTTCCTCTTTCAGGTATTGCTTTAATTCTCGTAATGTTTTGGTCCGATCTGCCAGTATCTTGGACAAATAATCGCGTACTTTAGGTTGTTTGTTTCTTTCCCATTCCTCCATTAATACATCAGGAACCAAAAGCTGAATCTTCTTTTTGTCCACCAACTGCTCAATATGACTTAAAATTTCATCTTCATCCCGATAGGTACCATTTGCGAGATAAATCCAAATATCGTTGTCTATAAAAACCTGTTCCATCCAACTCTCCCTCCCCCCAATTATTCCCATACGACTATTGTACCGAAATTTGAAAAAAGAAAAACCCCTCCCACGGCTGATTCGCGGAAGAGCCCATCTGTCTGTTCATCAGCGGGTAGCGTCAGCCCCTCCAAGCTTGCCGGTCGACTTCACCCCCGTCACCGTTTACTCGACCCGTTTTTTAGGCGAACTTCCATATCCTTCGTGACATAAGCATATTTCGTAGCCAAATTCCAATAGAAAAGAGGGAATGCAACATGACATTGTATATCGATTACCAATCTCCTTCCGCTCAGTTCTTTGATGATGTAAACAATAACTTGCTGTTCCGAAAGGATCGTCAAAACTACATCAATATCCTCTCCACCCAGCAATTGAACACGCTGGATAATGTGTCTCTGCTGGACATTTTCCTCAGTACGGGTAATGTCGTGGAGCCTCATTACCATCAAAATGCCGCAGAGCTTGTGTACTGCATTTCCGGAGCGGCGAATATTTCCTTCATCAATCCGTTTACGAATCAGGTTTCGCATTATCATATTACTCCAGGCCAAGTGGTCAACATCCCCCAAGGCTGGTGGCACTGGGAGATCGCAACCGCAGAGAAAACCCATCTGCTCGCCGTCTTCAATGCTCCCATCCCTGAAGTGGTCTTTGGATCCGATATCCTGAGACTGACGCCAAATGAGGTCTTGGCGTACACATACTGCCTGAATGAAGAGAAAGTAAAAAATACGCTTTCACCCATTAGGGGCACGACCTTCATCGGCCCTCCCAAAGGCTGTCATCACGGTCAGGTGCACGGCTATCAACCATGCGCTCACAACCCGAATCATTGGTAAAGAGGCCAGCAGTGTCGCTAACCGCTGCTCTCACCACGAGTCGCCCGCCCCTGTAAGCTGAGGGGCTTCGTTTTTGTCATGCAATCCCGGCGTGATCCCCATCAAGTGCTTCGCCCTACCCTGGTTGCGTGGACATCGCCCGATGTATCCCGTCATACATTTTTTGTGCTCTCGCCGGTCACAAGGGAAGGAAAAGAAACACAGCGACAAGAAGTAATCAAGCAGCAAGGAACTGCGGTGCCAGCCAAATGTTACGGGAAGGAGAGCATTTGTTAATTGATCGCTTGATTACGTCTTTTTAGCGGGGGAATGAACATGTCCAACCATGTACCAAACGAACTGGTCATCACGCGCACCTTTGATGCGCCACGGGATCTCGTTTTCAAAGCGTTTACCGAAGCCAAGCACCTGCAGCACTGGTGGGGTCCGAAAGGGTGGTCACTTGATGTCTTGACGTTGGATCTTCGAGCGGGCGGGGTCTTTCACTACAGCCAGGAATCCGCAGACGGCCACAAGATGTGGGGCAAATTTGTGTACCGGGAAGTCGCTAAGCCCGAGCGACTCGTCTTCGTCAATTCCTTTTCCGACGAGGAGGGGAACACGGTTCGAGCCCCTTTTAGCGAAACCTGGCCGATGGAAATCCTGAACACGCTGACGTTCACCGAGCATGAAGGCAAGACGACACTAACCATGCGCGGAGGTCCCCTGTCCGCAACGGAAGAGGAGAACAACACCTTCGCTGCCATGCGCCAGAGTGTTCAACAAGGATTTGCCGGAACCTTTGACCAGCTCGCCGATTACCTGGCCAAGGCATAAAGATATAACAGCCCGCTCTCTGTGGCAGAGACGGGCTGAATTCATGCAGGCCGGATTATGGTTGTTGTATGGAAAAAAGTACGCCATCAGGCGTGATGAAGTTCAACATATTCAATCAAGGTTCCATCAATATGTTCTACCGTCATGTTTTTTCCGGTTGGAACTTCCATGGGCTCTCTAATGATTCTAATCCCCCGTTCTTTAAAATAAGCGAGAAATTCATCCAATGAGTCAACAATGAATGTGGCTTTGACAGGAGTCAAAGGTTTTCGTGCATCTTCAGGTCCTGCTATGATCAAGAGATCGACGACTGAAGCAAGTTAGACATTCATGTGTGGCAGTTTAAATCTTCGTTGCGATTTTGTACCATAAATGTCTTCATAAAAAGGTAACGCCTATCCAGGTTTTCAACGTAAAGTCGGGTAAAAGTCTTCAGTACCTTCAAGCGTAACCCTTCCGAACCAAAACGAATTATTTTTGTAATTTTACCATCGATTGTCTCTATCGTTGAGAAAGAATCGTTACAAATTTTTGGATTTGACACGGTAGACTCTTCCGGGCCATAAACACAAAGACCTTTGTTCTGGCTTTCAAAAGGTAAAAAAGAGCCGAAAAACCTTGATAGCTCAAGGTTTTTCGGCTCAAAGTGCGGCGAGAAGATTTATACTTCCATAATATTAATGAAGAATCCATAGCATTTCATAGCCCAAAGATTTCTCGTAAACCCATAGCTAATGTTTTCACGGAAAAGTAGATTCCATTTTTGCGTATCTCGTGTCTTTTGCAATAACCAGTTTGTTGTCGAGCGGTATCACAAAAACGTGTACTTGGCATACCGCCCCAACGTTGGACTAACTTTTTTCTTTTCTTTTTCCTATACTTCTAGACAATTTAGATAAAAAATAAGTAAAGCCCAAAAAGAAGAATGCTCCAGTTAATAATTTTTTTCTAAAATTAGAGTGCCTGCCGAGATTCTCTCATTGAAAACGAACGGAAGAGGCGGTTTTCCGCCTCTTCCCAGGTTGCAGCTAATCCCACGCGAACCGCTGCTCTTTCCACGGATCGCCATACATGTGATACCCGTTTTTCTCCCAGAAGCCCGGTTTGTCTTTTTCCAAAAACTCGACGCCGCGCACCCACTTGGCGCTTTTCCAGAAGTAGAGATGCGGGACGACAAACCGGAGCGGATAGCCGTGGTCCGGCGTCAACGGCTGGCCGTTGTGCTTGTAGGCAAACAGATTGCCGGGGGCCAGGAAATCCGCGAGCGGCATGTTGGCCGTCCAGCCGTGCTCGGCGTGAAGCAACACGTACTTGGCTTCCGGCTTGACCTTCGCCAACTTGACAATCTCCTCCACGGGAATCCCTTCCCACAAATTGTCCAGCTTGCTCCAGCCGGTGACGCAGTGGATGTCGTTGGTCACTTGCGCCTTCGGCAACGCCATGATCTGATCGTAGGTAAGCGTCACCTCCTGTTCCACCAGTCCGAAGATGCGAAAATCCCATTCGCTGAGATCCTTGTACTCCGGCACATCCCCGTAATGCAGCACCGGAAAGCCGGTGGTCACCTTTTGGTTCGGGGGGACGCGGTCGTTCCCCGCCTGGGTTTGCTGGTTACGAAACATCCTGTTCGCTCCTTTCACACTCTCCGTTTGTCGGGTACAATCAGGATTGATCGCAGGCGGAAGCGGGTCGCCTTACGAATTCGCTCCGGTCGCCCGTTGCGGCCGCAGCAGAGCGTGATCCACCTTGATGCACTTGTCCATCACGACCTCAAGGCCGTGTTCCTGGGCCAGCGCCGCCGCCTGTTCGTTGACGATTCCCTGCTGTAGCCACAGCACCTTTGCCTTGATCTTTACCGCTTCCTCAGCGACCGGCAAAACCGTTTCGCTGCGGCGAAAGACATTGACGATGTCGATTGGTTCAGCGATCTCGGTCAACGATGCGACGACTTTTTCCCCCAGCACAGTTTTCCCGGCGATCGTCGGATTGACCGGAATGATCCGGTATCCGGCCTGTTGCATCGCCTCCGCGATCATGTAGCTGGTGCGCTCCGGGTTGTCGGAACAGCCCACGACCGCGATCGTTCGCGCTTGCTGTAAAATGTCGCGGCGTTTGTCGTCACTCGGATTTTTCCATTGCATCTTCCATCCCTCCATCTGTCATTTTGACTGATCTGCCTGACGATTCAACAAAGGTTCCCTCCGGTTGCAAATGAATCGAAGGAAACGGGATACGCCGCGCCTCTTCGTATGGTATCATATCTACAGAAGGCAAGGCGGCCAGACACGCGTCCAGGTATGCGATCACCGGCTCCAGCCGCAAAGACCAATAGACAGGCAGATAGTTGAGCAGATATTTTCGCGCATTGGCAAACATCCAGCGCGCCCCCTTGATGTTGCCGCTCTCGAAGTGGTACAGACCAACGGAGAGTTGCAGCAATCCCTGCAAAAACTTGTTGCTTCTGTCCTCCAGCCAGATTTCTTCCAGCAAATCGTGACACTCGTAGTATTCTTTGGCGTTAAACTTGCGGAAAAACGCGTAATACTGTTCCGGATACGGCTGTCCCATAATCGCTCCCTTCCTTTTCTTGTCTAATCATATCACAAAACGTCCGAGGACTGAGCGATTCCTCCCCCGTCAAACTGCAGCGGATGATTCCCTGCAGGTTCTGCTACAATAATAACGACTCACCAGCTTTTGTACGGAAAGGAACGAATGTGTCGCATGGCCATTGTGTTGCAAAACTTCCCGTTGTGGGCCGCGCTGATTGCGATTGCGATCGCACAATTTATCAAGATTCCCCTGCAATTCCTTGCCAACCGGACCTGGCAGTGGTCCCTGATGTTCAGCACAGGCGGCATGCCCAGCTCTCACTCTGCGGCCGTCACCGCGCTGTCCACCGCTGTCGGGCTGCGTGAAGGTTTCTCCAGCAGCGCCTTTGCGATTGCGGCCATCACCGGCATTATCGTGATGTTTGACGCCGCCGGGGTAAGACGTCACGCCGGCATGCAAGCCGTCGTGCTCAACAAGCTGGTGGAAGAGTTCAACCACTTGCTCGAAGGGATGAAATCCTTCAAAGTGAGACCCAAACAGGAAAAGGCGAAAAAGTTAAAAGAACTTCTGGGGCACCAGCCGATCGAGGTCCTGATCGGAGGCTGGCTCGGCGTGATCGTCGCCATGCTGGTTTATCCCTTGTACCGGTAACGTCACCCGTCCCTTCTTACCATGTCGAAAAGGGGGATTTTTATGCGGATCGTTTCCATATGCCCAAGCAACACCGAAATCCTCTACGTTCTCGGTCTGGGAGAGCAGGTCGTCGGCCTAGACGATCACTCCGACTGGCCGCCGGAGTGGCAGCACCTTCCCCGCGTCGGTCCCGACCTGTCGATCGACATGGACAAAGTGGCATCCCTGCAGCCCGATCTGGTGGTCGCGTCCCTCAGCGTTCCCGGCATGGAGAAAAATGTCGAGGAATTGAAAAAGCGCAATCTTCCGCATATTGTGCTCAACCCGTCGCGGATTGACGACATTCCGGCCGACATCCGCCTGGTTGGTCAGGCCGTTGGCTGCGAACGACGGGCGGAAGTGGTGGCGCAAGCGTTTGCCGATCGAATCGCGGCCATACGCGAAGCGACTGCGCGCGTCTCCGCACGACCCAAGTTGTATTGGGAGTGGTGGCCCAATCCGATTTACACGCCCGGGCGGGACAACTGGTTGACGGACATAAGCGAGGTCGCCGGTGGATGCAACGTGTTTGCCGACATAGCCGCCGACAACGTGAAAGCGACGCGGGAGATGGTGCGTGAACGCAATCCGGATCACATCTGTGTCGTCTGGTGCGGAATTGAGCTCAAGCGGATCAAGCGCTCGATGATCACCGAACGGCCGGAATGGGCCGAAGTCTCCGCGATTGTCAACGGCCAGGTCCACCTGCTCGAAGAAGGCCTGTACTGCCGTCCGTCGCCGCGCCTGGTAGAAGGATTGGAACAGTTGGTTCGTCTGCTCCATCCCGACCTCGCCTGGCGGTAGGGCGCAACCGGCGCAAAAAAGCGGTCTGCCTGCGGCCATCGCCGCGTGCAGACCGTCTTTCCCGCCGTTATTTCGCCGG
The DNA here is from genome assembly GCA_041920505.1 of Paenibacillaceae bacterium. GTDB lineage: Bacteria > Bacillota > Bacilli > Brevibacillales > Brevibacillaceae > JBHGXV01. The sequence continues at coordinate 213,544 of JBHGXV010000021.1, read as the reverse complement.
CTGGGCGATCGCAGCCACCCCTTTTTCGTTCAACGCTCTCATCATTGTTTCAGTCAGGCTGCCTGTTCCCTTCCGGATGACGTACACGTCCACGGTGCGCTTGCCCCACTTGGTGTAAATGTCCTGCTTCGTTTCGAAGTACAGGTCGATCTTGTTGCCGCGGATCGCGCCGCCCTTGTCCGCCACCACCCCATAGCCATACCCCGGAATGTACAGCACGGTGCCGAGCGGAAAGACGCGCAGGTCGGCGGCAATGGTGGAGTATTCAGCGCGCCGCACCTTTACTCCCGAGTACGTGATGCCATAAGACGGATGGGACGGTGTCTTGCCGGTCGATTCATACCCGGCATAGTACCCCGTAGCCACCACGCGCACTTTCGGATACTGTTCCAGCGTCAAGTCGCCCTTTTGCTCGTCCGCCGCCTGTGACACCGAACTGGTGGACACTACCCGTTTCTTCACCACTTTGCCGCTGTCCCATTCTTCCTTTACGCCAAAAACCGTTGAAATTTCATCCGAATCTACCAGATTGTAGGAATATCCGTCTGAAGCAAACCCGCACAAGATGATGACGCATGCAGCAAACATGCTGATGCCAAGCTTCCTGTTCATGTTTTGTACCTCCTCTCGTTTCTAGTAATGTCCAGAAACGAGGGAGATATACATAATTTGCTAGAAACTCAAAACATCCGGTACCCTTTTTTGCGCAGAAGCCGAATCGTCCAGCCGCTGAGGATTGATCCGATCATGCCGAAGGAAAGAATAATGATATCGGCGAGCCCCGGCACGATGTGATGATACATCAGCGCTCCGACGATTACGCCGAACGCCACCACCACCGGAAGCCACGTGGTGCGCAAAATCATGTTGAGAATAAAGCCGATGCCAAACGCCAGCACGGTAAACAGCAGAATGGAAATCACAAACTGGATCGGTCCGATAATCACGACAGCACCCCCATGCGCCTGTATGACTACGTTTCAGTGTAACGAAAAGCGGAAACAGGGTCAATCGCCGTCCGTGTTCCGGGCCTCACGGATTGGCCCGCCGGCCGATTGTTTCCGAATCTGTAAATAGATCGCCCTGACAAACTATGCTATAGTTAGGGTGTGAAAAATGTCATACCCGTCGAAAACACTGTCGTGATACCGAAAACCTGTACGATACATACCAAAGGAGTGAATCATTGTGAGCGAAGCGGTAAAGACCCTGGAAGGATGGTATAGCCTGCACGATTTTCGTACCATTGACTGGACGGCGTGGAAGGCGGCCAGTGAAGCGGAACAAAAGCAAGCGCTTGACGAACTGTTGAGCCTGATCGCCGACTGGAAAGGCGTCGAGGAACAAAAGCAAGGCAGCAGCGCCATCTACAGCATCGTCGGCCAAAAAGCGGATCTGGTGTTCATGCACCTGCGTCCCACCCTCCAGGAACTGAACGCGTTGGAAACGGCCTTTAACAAAACGCTGTTCGCCGAATTCACGTTGCCTGCCTACTCGTACGTCTCCGTTGTGGAGTTGAGCAACTACGTCGAACAACCGGGCGTCGACCCCGATACCGATCCGTACATCCAAAGCCGCCTGAAGCCAATCCTGCCCGGCAAGCAGCACATTTGCTTCTACCCGATGAACAAACGCCGCCAGGGCAACGACAACTGGTACATGCTGCCCGTGGATGAACGGCGCGAAATGATGAGAAGCCATGGCCTCATCGGCCGCAAGTACGCGGAACAGGTCAAACAAATCATCACCGGTTCGATCGGTCTGGACGACTGGGAATGGGGCGTCACCCTGTTTGCCGACGATCCGATCCACTTCAAGAAGATCGTCACCGAGATGCGCTTTGACGAAGTAAGCGCCCGTTTCGGCGAATTCGGCTCTTTCTACGTGGGCAACCTGCTTGCCCCGGAAAACATCCCGGCCCTCCTGCAGGGATAAGAACATGGGCAACAAAAATGGTGGCTCTGCAATCAGCGGAGCCACCCGCTTTTTCGTTGCACCTTATGTGCGGCTTGCGGTTACCGGCTGTGTTTCTTCGTCGGTGTGCGTCCCTTCCCCCTGGCAATTGGGACAATCTTCGGTTCCGCCAAGAAGAAGCTGAAAGTAACCCTGCCCTTTGCAATAGGGGCACATCTCAGATGAATGACGTTTCATCGCGGTCTCTCCTCCCCTGCTCAAACATCTCCAAATCATGACAATTATATATTTTCTGAATATTCTTTTGTATTGAACACCACTATACCAGACAAACGCGTTTTCTCCAAACCGCAGAAAACAGCAAAAAACCGCGATGTAAGCGGATACATCACGGTTGGCCGTCATCATTCGCGTCCGTATTTTGTTTTTTGGCTTACGAGAAAATTTTGTACGTCGTATAACGGAACACCGGGTCAATCGGATACGACCGTCCTGTGAGGACAGGAGGCAACTGCCGGATAGTGGGCAAGATCACCCGCATATACTGGGTGCCCAGCGGATCACCGATCAACCGGTCAATCGGCAAAAACCGCGCCTCCTCGATTTCGCCTGATTGCGGACAAGGCTCGCCGGCAACGTAATCCATGAGAAACACGACCATGTTGTCGCTGATCTCGCGGTCGATTACGCCGGAACGTACAGCGGCCACCTGACGAATGACTGCCTGTACGCCGGTTTCCTCCCTCACTTCCCGCACCGCCGCCTCGTCGACCGTCTCACCCGGCTCGACGAACCCGGCGGGAAACGACCACTTGCCTTTTAACCCGCCGTAGCTTTTTTTCACGACCAGTACCTGATCGTCCTTGACGACGATCCCGGCCGCCCCCAGCCAGACCTTCGATTCGCGCATGGTACCCTCCCGCGTGACGTGCCGTTTCCCTTCTCAATCGTCTTGATCCAGCAAGCCGTGGTCAATCATGTAACGCAGGTTTTCCCTGTCGCGTTCCCGTCCCTTTTCCTTAAGCCGTTCGATGGCCGGCATGATCAGGATGTCAATCTCCCGCTGGACGTGCTGGGCCAGGTCGTAGCGGCGCTGCTCCTCCAAGAAGCCCCCGACTTCCATGAGCGCATTGTACCGGTCCAGTTCCTCCCGCGTTAACAGGCCTCTTACCTGTACACTGCAATGGCGCATACGTATCGCCTCTTTTACAGTTTGACTTTTTTCAACGCGAGTCCGACGCCGCCAATTTTGTAGAGGTAACGCAGGTCGCTCGCTTTTTTCAGCAACGCGGCGCTGGTGCCGAACAGCTTTTTCTTGCCGACGATGCCGATCCCTTCGCCTTTGCCGAGGGAAGCCAGCGTTCCTTGCAGTTGTGGCACGAACGGCGTCATTTTGCCGTTGCGCAGCAGCGCGATGATGTTTTTCCCGCAGTTCTCGCCTTCCTGTACGGCGATTTGCGCGGTCGGCGGATACGGACGCCCCTGATCGTTGAAAATCAGCGCGCAGTCGCCGACGACGAACACGTTGTCATATCCCGGGGCGCGCAGGTATTCGTCCACCTTCACGCGGCCGCGCATCACTTCAAACCCGGACTTTTCGACGATGGAGTTGCCGCGGACGCCGCCCGTCCAGACGACCGTAGCGGCCTTGATCTCTTCGCCGGTGGCGAGGACGACGCCTTCCGGAGTGCATTGTTTGATCGGCGTGTTGATGTGGAATTCGATGCCTTTGCGGGTCAGCACGTCCATCGCATAGTCCACCAGCTCTTTGTCAAAGCCAGGCAGCGCGGTCGGAGCCGCTTCGATGTTGTACACCTTGACCAGCGACGGGTCAACGTCAAATTCGCGGCACAGTTCCGGAATCCGGTCGGCCAGTTCACCGCAGAACTCGATCCCGGTGAAGCCGGCGCCGCCGACGACGAAAGTGAGGTAGTCTGTGCGGGTCGGCTCGTTTTTGTACTTGGCGAACATATATTCGATGTGTTCGCGGATTTGCCGCACGGCGTTGATGCTGCGAATGCTGAACGCGTGCTCACGCAGCCCCTCGATGCCGAACGTCTCCGGCTCGCTGCCCAGACCGATGACCAGGTAATCGTAGCTCAGCACGCGGCCGTCTTCCAGCTTCACCGTGCGCTCCTGCGGATTGATGATCTCGACGACGCCTTTGATAAAGTTGATTTTGTTGGTATCGATGACTTTGTCCAGGTCAACGCGGGCGTGGTCGGCCGAAGCTGTACCGGCCGCCGGCTCATGCAGCCAGGTGGTCAGGTAGTGGTAGTTGTGTTTGTTGACCAGTGTCACTTCCGCCTCATTGTAGTTGAGTTGGCGCTGCAACTCCAAAGCGGTCAACAAACCGCCGTACCCCGCCCCCAGAATCAATACTTTTGCGCTGCTCATGATGATCCCTTCCATTCCCTTTAATTTCCAGAATACTCCTGCATGTTTGTTCTTTTTTTCACGTGACCTGTTATACATAGGGTGTCCATCGGAGAGGATGAATACTGAATGCAACTATTTCCGGGCAAGCTGTGAAAAAAACCACAAACACTGTCGCAGAAACGTCATTCTGTCACAAAGCGTTCACAATCTACTCTTAATATTAGAAGCCTTCGACACAATTTGCAAGTGATTTTTATCACAGACTTTTGAAGTCGGGTATGAGAATTTCTAAACGTGCTTTTTTTCTGTAAACAGGATGTTTTATAATAGGGAAGTGTGTGTGTCGCAAGTATTCAGACTTTTCACCGGAGGTGCTTCACAGTGAGTTTCTTGAAAAAGGACGAGCAGGTTTATGACATTACGGTGATCGGGGGCGGCCCCGCCGGTCTCTTCACCGCGTTTTACGGCGGAATGCGACAGGCGAGCGTAAAAATTATCGAAAGCATGCCGCAACTGGGCGGTCAGCTTTCCGCGCTGTATCCGGAGAAATTCATCTACGACGTCGCCGGTTTTCCGAAAGTGCGCGCGCAAGAACTGGTCGACGGCCTGAAGCAACAAATCGCCCATTTCAACCCGACGATTTGTCTCGAAGAAAAAGTCGAAAACGTTACCAAACTGGACAACAACCTGTTTGAAATCACCAGCGACAAAGGGATTCACTACTCCAAAACGGTGATCATCACCGCAGGTGTGGGCGCATTCGAACCGCGCAAGCTGGAACACCCGGACGCTGTGAAGTACGAGAAATCCAACCTGCACTATTTCGTCACCGATCTAAACATGTTCAAAGGCCAGAAAGTGCTGGTCGTAGGCGGCGGCGACTCCGCAGTCGACTGGGCGCTGATGCTTGAGCCGATCGCTCATGAAGTGACCTTGATTCACCGCCGCGACAAGTTCCGCGCCCATGAGCACAGCGTGGAAACATTGATGGCTTCCAAGGTGAACGTCATCACGCCCTATGAAATCGCCGAACTGCACGGCAACGACAAGATCGAGCGCGTCGTGATCCAAAACTGCACCACCAAGGAACAAAAAGAGCTGGAAGTGGACGCGGTCATCGTCAACTTCGGTTTCGTCTCCTCCCTGGGTCCGATCAAAAACTGGGGCCTGGAGCTGGACAAAGGCGCCATTTCCGTCAACTCCAAGATGGAAACCAACATTCCGGGCATCTACGCGGCCGGCGACATCGCCACCTATCCGGGCAAGGTGAAACTGATTGCCGTGGGCTTCGGCGAAGCGCCGACCGCCGTCAACAACGCCATGTCCTACATCAACCCGGATGCCAAGGTGCAACCGCACCACTCCTCCAGCATGGATTTCGGCAACAAATAACCGCTAACACACTCCCCCGCACATCAAGACAGGTGCGGGGGTTTTGCATAGGGCGGGCGGCACAGGCGCACAGTAGTAGCGAGAGGTGGTCAGCGATGGCGTTTATATGCCCGGTTTGCAACGGTTTCACCCCGCTTGGCGCCCGTTGCCGCTCGTGCGGCCGTCCCCTTGAGGATGCGGGCAGACTGTACGATTTCTACGGCGATTACAGCCCCTACCAGCCGATCGAGGACGCAAAGCTGAGCAACGGCATGGCCGACTCCATTGGCCATTTGTGCCTGCATCTCGGCTGGTGCACGGTCTGCCGAAGCCAACACCTGCTGCCCATCCGGGAATGGAGCGAATCGCAGGTCTTTGCAGCGACGGAGGAATGATACGAGACATGGTGTGATGGGGCCAACGCAAGCTCCTTTGACGGCCTGCTCAGGCTAAAGAAGCGCAGACGCCGGGAAAACCAAACAAAAGGACGCGGAATCCCGCGTCCTTTTGTAGCTTTTGGCTTTGGCGGCCGACTAGCCTCCAATCTTCTTTTCCAGTTCGTTTGCCTTTTCCGCCAGATGCTTGTTGGCTGCTTTCATCTCGTTCAGCAATTTGGGCAACACCGTTTTGATCCTTGCGGCATCGCGCGATTCAATCGCCTGGGTAAACTCGTCGTAGATGGCGGCATGCGCTTGCTTCCAGGCGGCGAAGCGGTGGTGGCGATGGCCGCCCTCCTTTTGCTGACCGACGACCCGGTCTTTCTGTTTTCTTTCCAGCAGCTTGCGGTGTAAATCTTGCCACCGCCGCACGATCCGCTCCCGCTCGGTGAAGAGCGCCTGCCACTCACCGACGCTCTCCGGGAGGTACTTTTCCGCGAGCAGCGTCAGGTACATCCGGCGATGGGGACCGATTTGAAACGGCGCGTGTCGATGCTTTTGAACACCGTCGTGCTGCTCGTTGTGCGTCTGCTCGTTCACCTGTGAACCAATCGGCGGAACACTTGACTCTGCACCCGCGATTGCCGGACCGGTGAGCGCCAACAGCAATACGGATGCCAGAATGGTCTGTTTTCCTCTGAGCATGTGCATCACTCCTTCGTTTGTCACCATTAGCATGCCCAGAGGTTCATCATTTTACCAATCCCGGCAAGTCGATCTGTCGTTCTCGCGCATAAAAAAAGGCCGAATAGATCGGCCTGAAACTCAACGGAACGGCGCAGTGACAGCCCGCCCGATGTCGCGAATCAATACGCCAACGTCTGTTGCCAACGTACGGATCGGATGACCTGTACTCAACCGGGTGTGGGTGTCGCGAATGCGGGCGTGAAGTTGTTTGTCCGACGTGACATGGACCGTGTAACCCGTCTCGATCGAGCTGACGGCCGTCCGCACTTTTTTCTCCACCTGCCGCCGGTTTTGGTTGGCGGCAACGTCAATACCGACGATCGCGTCGCGATTGTGCACGATGACAGTCGCTTTGGTCACCCCCGGAACGCGCTTGGCCGCGATAGCCATCTGGTCGGCCAAATGGTTGAGATCTCGCTGGGCGGGCATGACTCCACTGCGGCCAACGCCTGTGGCGCCGGGAGCTGTCGCCAGGCCGGCCCCCGAACCTACCCCGCGTGGAATCGTTGTCCCTGGCTTCGCTCCCAATTGAGTAGCGACGGTACCCGGTTTGGTTGCGGCTTGTTTGGCAGTCTGATTGGGAGCCGCCGGAGTCGGAGCCCCACTTCTGTAAAAGCCACATGCGGCCAGCGGGGATGTGACCAACGCAATCGCCAGAGCGCTGGTGAGGAAACGTGCTGACTTGTTCATGTGAATCCCCCTTTTTGCGGGCTTCGCCCGAAATCGTATCATGTGTGTCTTGTTTGGAAAGGACATCGTGAAGACGCGTCCTGTACGTGTAGTGTGCGCAAACGAGGCACAAAATAAAAACCTCCCCGGCGACGTGAGAATGGTCTCACTCGTCGGGGAGGTTCGGTGTCACGATTTAGCATTCGCTCGGCTGCCCGGCGTCTTCCCGTGTGCGGAACGAGGAACCGCAGCCGCAACTGGCGATGGCGTTCGGGTTGTGCAAGGCAAACCCGCCGCCCATCATGCTTTCCTTGTAGTCGATTTCCAGTCCCTTGATGTACGGATAGCTGTTGGCGTCGACGACGATTTTGATGTCGTCCTGCTCAAAGGTATGGTCGTCCTGGCGCATCTCTTCATCGAATCCCATGGCGTAGGTAAACCCGCTGCACCCGCCGTGATGCACACCTACACGAAGAAAAATGTTGGGGTTATTTTCGGCAGCCATCAGTTCCTTGATCTTTTGGCTGGCGTGCTGTGTCAACGTAATCATGTCGATCCCTCCCTTTGCTGGGTCATCGCATCAAAGCCTTACGATTGTGCGCGATATCTTGCTTGCTATCAGTATACTAAAGATAGAGGCAATTCAACAACATTGACACTGTGAGGATGATAAAAATCAGGCGAAGAAATAGGCCACCCCGCTACGCGAAGTTCGCCTGTCCCTCACGCACAAAAAACCGGTAATACGGATTTTTTGCCACGGACCGCGATTTGTCTTTATCCAATTCCAACAACGCATTGTGCAATTGATCAATCTTTTGACTGTAATCAAGCACATCTGGATGATCCAGCCCGCATTCCAGGCCTAATTCCACCATTTTCTGTCGAAGGAGTTCGATTTTTTCCAGCAATTTATCCCGCATGCAGTCTCCTCCTAACACCATTAGCATGACTTGCGTACATATATTTTACAGGAAGTTACCGCGAGAAGCAAACATAAATTCCCATTTTGACAAGGAACTTCTGTGGTGTTTTTTGTTGTTTTTTGTAAAAATATGACATACAACCGTCGCTGCTTGCCATTTCACAGGTTGTTCCCGATCGGAAAGAGATTTATAATAAATATGCTTTCCCAGGCTTCAAGGGAAAAGGTGCAGGCCTGCAGGCGGATTATGCAGGTGGCACGAAAGGCCGCCGTTTCCTCTGCCAGCACCAAGCCGGCAACATCGTACATGTCAGGTGTGTCGCCGAGCTTCGACGTTGACGACTTGGACGGCACGGTAATGCAAAAACAGCTACACCTCTCCTCCGCGAATGGAAACGGCGCCATGGATCGCCGTATTCCGGCGGAGGCGTCACGCGTAAACGTGTTGAAAGCATACGAAGGATCGATAGGGAGTGAACTGTTTGTCAATACTGACTCTTCAACCCCAAGACAAGGCGCTCACCGCTATTGCCGAAAAAGTCGCCAACGGCCAACGTCTGAGCCTGGAAGACGGCTTGGCTCTGTATGAGTCGCGCGACCTGTTGACGATCGGGCAACTGGCCAACTACGTCAACCAGCGCAAGAACGGCGACAATGTCTACTTTATCCAGAACCTGTACATCAACCCGACGAACGTGTGCGAAGCGCACTGTAAGTTCTGCGGCTTCCGCCGGGATCTTGACCAAGACGGCGCCTATACGATGAGCATGGACGAGCTGCTCCACTACGTCGGGACGCGCTATCACGACGGCATCCGCGAATTTCACATCGTGGGCGGACACAACCAGCATATGCCGTTCGACTACTACGTGGACACAGTCCGCACGCTTAAACGCGCCTATCCTCATGTAACCATCAAGGCATACACAGGAGCGGAAATCGAGTTCTTCTCCCGTATCTCCGGACTCAGCTTCCGCGAAGTGCTGGAAGAGTTGATCAAAGCCGGACTGGATACAATGCCGGGTGGCGGCGCGGAAATCCTGACCGAGCGCTACCGGGAAAAAATGAGCCCGGAAAAAGCGTCCACCGATCAATGGCTCCAGGCTCATCGCATCGCCCATCAACTGGGGTTGCGCACACACGCGACGATGCTGTACGGCTCGATCGAAACTCTGGAAGAACGGCTGATTCACATGATCCGCGTCCGCGAACTGCAAGACGAGACCAACGGCTTCATGGTCTTCATCCCGCTGGCCGTTCAACCGATGAAAGCCACTGCCGGCATCAAACGGCGCACGTCGGCGATCGACGACCTGAAGACAATTGCGATCAGCCGACTGATGCTGGACAACGTGCAACACATCAAGGCGTACTTTATCAACATCGGCACCCAGTTGACCCAGGTGTCGCTCACCATGGGCGCCTCCGACGTACACGGCACCCTGATTGAAGAGCGCATCAGCCACGCGGTCGGCGCCTTGACGCAACAGGCGCTGACCGTTGATGAACTGGTCTGGCTGATCCAGGGGGCCGGGAAAAAAGCGATCGAACGCGACACCTTCTACAATGTGGTCCGGGAATACTGACAAACAGTCGCAAAAAACACGCGCGGCTCCTTCCTTGCGGATGTTCCGCAAAGAAGGAGCCGTCGCTATGCCCTCTCAACAATTTCGCCGTCAAATTCACGGACGAACAGCGTCAGAACGGGAAATCTTCCAGAGCCGCTTCGTCTTCTCGCAGCTTTTGCTTGATTTTGGCCAACAGCTCTTCTGCCGTGGCCGCGCTGACAAAATCGCCGTTCACCAGCGCAAACGGCACCATGTAACACTCGCCGCAGTGACCGAGGCAACCGTACTCCACGACATCCACATCCAATTCCGCATCTTGTTCCAATGCGGTGATCACCGGTTTAGTGTACGAAGCGACATTGCTCGAACAAAATTCCACCAGTGCTTTCATGAAACCCACCCGTCTTTTTACTTTCGCTTCCGAAGGCCGTTTGTCCGCTGTGGGGACACCGGAGGGCAAACCGCCCAAACGCATGGAGAAGCTCCTCTTATTGTACCGCGATCGTCGGAAAAATCCAGCGTTCGACAGGTTTGGTCGAAGATAATGCTTGCATTTTTTCTTATAAGAGACTAAAAATAGAATGGGTATAATGAATATAACGGAATCAGAAAGGATCATCACACCATGGAGCAAATCGTTATTCTTGGTGGCGGGTACGGAGGGTTGAGGATCGCTGAGCGGATTCTTTCTTCCGAACTGCCTGACAATGTATTCATCACGCTGGTGGATCGCATGCCGTTTCACGGGCTGAAGACGGAATACTATGCGCTGGCCGCCGGAACCGAACCGGAAAAGGCGGTTCGCATTCCGTTCCCAAGCGATCCGCGTCTTGTCATCAAGCACGGAGAAGTGACGCACATCGGACTGGATGAACGGACGATTACCTTTGAGAACGGGGAGACCCTTTCCTACGATTGGCTGATTATTGCGCTCGGCTGTGAAGACCGTTACCACGACATTCCCGGCGCGGATCTGTACACCCACTCCATCCAGACCCTGGAAGCCACGCGCCGGACGTATACGGCGATCAACAACGTCAAGCCGTACGGGGAAGTCACGATTGTCGGCGGCGGGTTAAGTGGTGTCGAACTTGCTTCGGAGCTACGAGAAAGCCGTCCTGACCTGAATATTCGCATCATTGACCGCGGTGAGAGCATCCTCAGTCCGTTCCCGAAGAAGTTGCAACAGTATGCGTCGCAGTGGTTCATCGAACATGACGTGCAGTTGATTTCCATGGCCCAGGTAAACCGTGTCGAACCGGGGGTAGTCTACAACCACGACCAGCCGGTTACGAGCGACGCCATCGTCTGGACGGCCGGGATCCAAGCCAACAAGGTGGCCCGTGCCCTGCCGGTGGCTCAGGACCAGGCCGGCCGCATCGTGCTGAATCAATACCATCAGATTCCCGACTATCCGAATGTGTATGTCGTCGGCGACTGTGCCAGTCTGCCGTTCGCACCCAGCGCCCAACTGGCCGAGGCACAAGGAGATCAAATCGCGCTGATTTTGAAAAAAGACCTGAAAGGCGAGTCGTATCCCGCAACACTTCCACAGATCAAGCTGAAAGGCGTCCTGGGCTCGCTCGGCAAAAAAGAAGGGTTCGGCGTGATGGGCAAAGTGTCGCTGGTCGGCCAAATGCCTCGCGTGATGAAAAGCGGCGTGTTGTGGATGTACAAAAAGCATCTGGGGTAAGCAACCATCCGTCTGTGACCACCTGCCGGATGGGCACCCAACCCGTAAAGGCTGCCAAACCAACGGCGGCCTTTTTGCTTGGGATATTATTCGACGGCTTCAGACTCCAGCTTGTCCTGAATGATGGTAAGGTCTGTTTCCAGTTCGTCCAAACGCACGACATACCGATCGTGCCGCCGATCCATGCGGTCAAACTTTTTATGGAGCAGGCTGACATCTTGCTTCAGCGCATCCACATCTTGTTTCAGCACATTGACATCTTGTTTCAGCATATTCACATCTTGCTTCAGTGCATCGACATCCTGTTTTAGCACATTTACATCTTGCTTCAGCACATTTTGATTTTCCAGAATTTTCCGTACCGTCAGGATCAGATCGCCAAGCATCTTCTCCATCCGTTCCAAGCGTTGATCGGTATCCATCTGCCTCTCCCCTTTCGATTTGACTACTTCCAGTCTAGCGCAAGACAGACGGCCTCGCAAAAGAAAAAATCGTTACGATTCAAGCGGCCGAATTCCAAGTGATTCCAATTTGGCGCTGATGTCTTTTAATTTGGGATTTCCTTCTCCGACAATTTCCCCGGAAATTACGACAAGCGGGTACCACAAATCTTCACGTTCGATGCGTTCCGCCCAGTTTTGGTCTTCAGGTGTCTTTGCCTGTTGGAAATCACAATAGCGGACGATAATGACATCCCTGCCGTATTTCCGCGAAAGGGCGGCCTCCAGCCAGGTTGCGGTCTCCTTGGCCGACGGCAAATTGACGCAACTGGCACAAAGCTGCTCGGTCCCGTACACCGTAATTTCTACACGCATGTTCGCTCCTCCGTTCGCGTTTGTCATCCATTGTATTATACTGCCGGATTCTTGGACGTGTCTATTCGCCAAATTGCGGCTCCCTGAGGCAAAAAAACTTCGGCAACCGCCATGTCAATTGACGATGGCGGAACCGAAGTCACCGTTTCGCACTCCTTTTTTCCGCGCAGAAAAACCCCGCCGGGCCTACCGGCGGGGTCAGACTGAAGACAAACGGTTCTTTCCCCCTATCGGGGACTTCGGCCCCCTGCCCGCGTCGCGTTTCGCAGCGGACACCGCCGACTTCTTCGCTGGTCGAGAGAGCGACACATCAGGACAACGCTTGCTCCAGGTCTTCGATCAGGTCTTCCATATCCTCGATACCGACCGAAATGCGAATCAAGCCGTCGGTGATGCCAAGCTCCGCCCGGCGTTCCGGCGGAATAGAGGCATGGGTCATGCGGGCGGGGACGCTGATCAGGCTTTCGACAGCGCCAAGCGACTCGGCCAGCGTAAACCACTTCACTTTGGAGAGCACCTCGTCAGCGCGGCTTGCGCTGCCTACATCAAACGAAATCATGCCGCCGAATCCGCGTGCCTGCCGTTTGCTCAGTTCATGTCCCGGATGGCTCGGCAGTCCCGGATACAGGACGCGCTCTATGTCTTTTCGCTGGCTCAGCCATTCGGCAAGACGACGGGCGTTGGCTTCGTGTTCTTCCATGCGGACACCCAGCGTCTTCATGCCGCGCATCAGCAGCCAGGAGTCCTGCGGTCCGAGAATGCCCCCGATCGCATTTTGCAAAAAATGCAGGTCTTCGCCAAGCTGTGCGTCTTTGGTGACGACAAGCCCGGCCACCACGTCGCTGTGCCCGCCAAGGTACTTGGTCGCGCTGTGATAAACGATATCGGCGCCGAGCGCAAGCGGGTTTTGCCAGTACGGAGTCATAAACGTGTTGTCGACAATCAACAGCAGATTGTGCGCTTTGGCAATCCGCGAAATCGCGGCAATGTCGGTTACTTTCAACAGCGGATTGGTGGGCGTCTCAATGATGATCGCCCGGGTGTTGGGACGGATCGCCGCCTCGACCGCAGCCAGATTGCCGGTGTCGGTAAAGGTGGCTTCCAGACCAAGCCGGGTAAACACACGGGTGACCACCCGATAGGTGCCGCCGTACACATCGTCGCCGACGATCAGATGATCGCCTTTGGAAAACAGGGAGAGAACCGTGGAGAGAGCCGCCATACCGGAACCGAAGGCAAGACCGCGCGCTCCTCCCTCCAGCTGGGCGATGTACGTCTCCAGCGCGTGCCGGGTCGGGTTGCCGGTACGGGAATATTCGAAGCCTTTGTGTTTGCCGATCGCTTCCTGTTTATAGGTGCTCACCTGGTAAATCGGCACCGACACCGCGCCGGTATGCGGATCGCCATCGATTCCTCCGTGAATCAATCGGGTTTTGAAACGCATCTCAGATTCCTCCCTGATAGATTTTTTTGCTCAGGTACCGTTCGCTGCTGTCGGCAAACAGGGTGACGATGTTGGTTCCCGGCTTCGCCGCCTGTGCTTCCTTGAGGGCGGCTGCCATCGCGGCACCGGCCGAGCTGCCCACCAACAATCCTTCGCGGGCGGCCAACTGTTTCACCATGTCGAACGCTTCCACATCAGTGATGGTGTGAATCGCGTCGAAGTAGGACGTGTCCATAAACGGCGGCAGGAATTCCATGCCGATTCCCTCCGTCTTGTGCGGACCCGGTTCGCCTCCGTTCAAAATCGAGCCCTCCGGTTCGACAATTACGGTTTTGATCGCCGGATTTTGCTCCTTGAGATAGCGGGCCACACCCATGAACGTGCCGCCCGAACCGGCGCCGGCGACGAACACGTCCACCTTTCCATCCATTTGTTTCCAAATCTCCGGTCCGGTGGTTTTGTAATGCGCCTGCGGGTTGGCCGGATTGGCAAACTGTTGCGGAACGAACGCGCCAGGGATCGAAGCGGCCAACTCCTGTGCCTTAGCGATCGCCCCCTTCATGCCCAACTCGGTCGGCGTATTCACCACTTCCGCGCCGAGCGCGCGCATCAATTCCTGTTTCTCTTCGGAAAATTTTTCCGGAACGCAGAAAATGACACGGTATCCCGTCCCGACAGCGGCAAGCGCGAGGCCGATCCCCGTGTTGCCGGCGGTCGGCTCGATGATCGTTCCGCCCGGTTTCAGTTGACCGCTCTCCTCTGCGGCGCGAATCAGTTCGACACCCAGCCGGTCTTTGACGCTGCCGCCCGGGTTGAAAAACTCCAGCTTGGCAAACAGACGTACACCCTCAGGAAGCGCAAACTGGGTCAGCTCCATGATTGGGGTGTTGCCGATCAGTTCTTTCACATTGCGGTAGACATTCACGTTGGAATCCCTCGTTTCAATGAAATGCCACGTTTTATTATACCATGAGCCTTGTGCGCACTACACCGCAAAATACAAAAATTGTCCGCCTGATACGGACGAAATGTGCTGCCATCGGCGCCGTTTTTCCATAGAATCCCCAGAAACGCGCCGGATTGCTCCCATAAAGGTGCCGCCTTGCGAGCGCGGCCGTGGATTTCTCGGACGCCGGGGGTTATAATGAGAGGGATGACACACAAAAGGAGGGATTGCCATGTCCATGACCGAACAAGTACAGGAAGTTTTAGATAAACTTCGTCCGTTCCTGCAACGCGACGGCGGCGACGTACAACTCGTCGATGTGGAAGACGGCGTTGTCAAACTTCGTTTGATGGGTGCATGCGGAAGCTGCCCTTCCTCGACGATCACCCTGAAAGCGGGAATTGAGCGCGCTCTGCTGGAAGAAATCCCCGGCATCAAAGAAGTGGTTCAAGTATTCTGATGCCGCAAAACGCAAACAGCCCTCTGTTCGCCAGAAGCGATCAGGGGGCTGTTTGTGTTTCCTGCCTCTGCAAAAGATGGGCGGCGAAAAACCGGAGCAGCCGGTCGGCATATTCGTCCGGGCACGACGCGTAACTGCGCACATGGCCGACTCCCGGGACCAGCCACAACTCGGCGCGGGGATTGTCGGCCAACGCATACAGCCGCACACTGTTCTCATACGGCGTCGTCTCATCAGCCATTCCGTGGATAAACAACACCGGCCGAGGGGCAATCCGGCTCACGGCCTGATCGGGGCGGACGCGGCGCGGAGTGGCGTTGACCAACAGCGGAACGCACGTGAGGATGATCCAGTTGAACGGAAACGCCGGCAGGCCGGTGAAACGCGGCAGATTCTCCCGCAAGTAGGCGGGCAGGGACGCGAACGGCGAGTCGGCGACCACCGCCTGGACTTCAGGCTCCCGGGCAGCGGCCAATAGCGAAGTGGCCGCCCCCATCGAAAACCCGACCAACGCGATCCGCCGGTCCGGGTACCGCTCTTTCACATAATCGACGGCTCCCAGTAAATCTTCCTGCTCTTTCCATCCGACAGTGGTGTGCCGGCCGCCTGACAGCCCGGCGTTGCGAAAATCAAACATCAGCACGTCAAAGCCGGCGGCCACCATCCGGGCGGCCAGCGAAAGGGCAGGCAGATGCGGCTCTTGCCGGTTTTGGCTGTACCCGTGGGCAAAAATCAGCGTGCAGCCGTTGTCGTCGGCTCCGTTTGCCGCGGCGGACAAATACCAGCCGCTGAGCAACACGCCGGGCTCGCGGCTCTCAAACGCCACGTCTTCGTATCGATCGATTCCATACCTCTCCGGCCGCATCTCTACCGGCTTGCGCTTCGGGTGGGTCAACTTCCAGCCGACAACGATCCCGATGAGAAACACCGCGAATACAGCGAGCAGCACCAGCCCGACCGCCGCGTACATCCACAGATTCACCAGAGGCACCCCCTCGTTCTGCTGCCGAAAGGCTCGCCGCGCGTGCGCCCTTCGACAGGCGAGCAACCGTTCACTGACAGACACGGATCACAGATGGTATGGCAACTCCGCCTGAGTCGGATCGCGGCGCCACATCCACTCTACCGGCGGAATCCCTACCTCGAAATGTTCCAGCACCAAGCCGGGAAAATCGCGCAACGCTCCTTCCAATTCACACAATTCATCTTCCAGTTGCGTCTGCCACGACGAAAAGTCAAACTGCGACCGCTCCGCTGCCGTCATCTTGCTGTACGTCTCGACCATGCGCAAAAACCGCCCCGGATACAAGAGCAGCGCGTAAACGCACGCGTACTCCTCCGGCAACAACGGCGCAATCGACTGGTAGCCCTGCAAAAACCGCAGAGTCCGTCCGGCGTCCCAGCCGCTCTGGCGGATGTCGGCCTTGATCCACTGGCCGACGTCCCGGGCGCGCATGTCGATTACCCAGCCCAGTTCGCCAGCGAGATAATGTCCGCCGGTTTCGTCATGCACCAGATACCCCGCGTCCACGTTTTGATAGGCAATCTTTCCAAATTTGGCTGTCTCTTTTACCGCCGTCTGGTACCCGGTGTCTCCCAGGTACCGCACTGCCGTGTCCGCCAGTTGCGACACGTAGGTAAACGACATCAGCAGGTATTCGTCAAACGGCGTCAGCACCCCTCTGTCCGCCTCCACCTGGTCGCGGTAGGCATCATAGCTGCGCAGCCGGTTGCGCCACATGCCGGGCCACTTGCCGAGCGAACTGTACGACAAAAACAGTTGCTCGCCGGTAAACGCGCCGGTAGCCTGGTGAAATTGGGCGAACAACTGCCCGGCGGCGAACGCGGGATCAATCGGCGTCACTTCCCGGACGCCTTGGTGCACGCACAAAAGTTCGTCGTCCACAAGCACAACCCGCTTTCCGTCAGCGGCCGCAACCGTTGGCAGCACGGCCAGCCCGTTGCTTGCGCCCACGTGTTTCTTCACCCGTTCCACAAACCGGCGTTTGTGCCGGTACGTCGCCGGAAACGCAAACAGGTAAAACAGGCCGCGATCTGTTTGCAGAATGGAGCGGCTGCCTGTTTCCGTGATCCCGTACAGATGAAATCCGTAGGCGTTTTCTACAATCCGTTGCACATCGTCCACACGCCTTCCTCCCCCACTCTGTTTCCCGTATTGTATGTGGGCCGGGCGTGACAGGTGCCTATTTACCAGCCGGTCACTCGCCGCAAAAACGGATAACCAGGCGAACAACCGGCAGATACTAGCGCATAAACGATTCTGGCGCATTGACGTCTGACGAGAGGAGCAAGTTCATGACTGCCAGGCGTGTTTACGGAGAAGAGGTGTACAACGCAGCGATTCAATTGCTAAAGCGACGCGGTGTCGCGTTGGAGGAAATCGGGCGAATCGTCCAGTTCCTTCAGAGCCCGTACGTCCCCAATCTGACACTAAAGCAGTGTACAGACAGCATCCATGCCGTACTGCAAAAGCGCGAGGTGCAAAACGCGCTGATTACCGGCATCCAGTTGGACATGCTCGCCGAACAGGGGCAACTGACCAGCCCGTTGCAGGAAATGGTGGCCGAAGACGAGTCACTGTACGGCGTGGACGAAGTGATGGCCTTGGCGATCGTCAATATCTACGGCAGTATCGGCTTTACCAACTACGGATACGTTGACAAGCTGAAACACGGGGTGCTGACTCGGCTCAACGACAAGCGCCACGGCGTTCACACCTTCCTTGACGACCTGGTCGGCGCGATCGCGGCAGCGGCCTCAAGCCGCATCGCCCACCGGCACCGCCGGGAAGAAGAAGCGAGGTGGAAAGAAGCCGAATCCCCATTCCCCGAATTATAGCCTGCCTTCAACCGCGCGCGGCCGCACTCATCCGCTCCCACCAGGCAAGGAGGTCAGGCGCGATGTACGTGGGCTTCACCGGATGACGCGCCGCGTCGTCGGCGGACGAGTATCCGGTCAAGACCAGCAAGCTGTCAAGACCGCTATTGGCCCCGGCCTCGATGTCCGTGTGCAGGTTGTCCCCGACGATCAGCGTCTCTTCGGGCCGGGTGCCCAGGCGCCGAAGCGCGTAGTCGACGATCAGCTTTTCCGGTTTGCCGATCACAATCGGCCGGGTTCCGGACGCCACCGAAACAGCGGCAACAAGCGAGCCGTTTCCGGGGAACAGCCCCGCTTCCGTCGGCAGGGCGGCATCGTTGTTGGTGGCGAGAAACACGGCACCGCCGCGGATCGCCCGGGCGGCGACCGCCAGTTTGTCGTATGTGAAATGCCGGTCAATTCCGACGATCACGTACTGCGGTTTCTCCTCGGTGAAGACAAAGCCGTTTTGCGCGAGCGCGTCGTTTAGACCGGTTTCCCCGATCACGTACACGCTGGCTCCGTCAGGTTCCCGTTCGGCCAGATAGGCGGCCACCGCCATCGCCGAAGTGTAGACATCTTTTTCCGCCGTGGGCAGGCCCATGCCGGACAGGCGGTTTGCCACCGCCTCCGGTGTGACCGCCGAATTGTTCGTCAGATACAGAAAGCGGCGTCCCTCCTCTTTCAACCGCTCGATAAAACGAACCGCCTCGGGAATCACCTCTTTCCCGCGATAAACGGTGCCGTCCAGGTCAATCAAAAATCCTTGATACTGCTTCATTTCGATCCTCCCCTCCCGAAAGAAGAAAACACCCACTCGCGAAAGTGGATGCCTACGCGCGGGCGTCAGGTCCCGGTCTTTTTCTCCTTGATCTCGTACACACAATGATCGCCGCCCTTGGCCATGCAGGAGGTCTGCTCCACTTCCGTTTCCAGCAGACGGCGGAACAGGGAAAGTTCGCAGTTGCACGCCTGGGTGTACTGTCTCGCCACCTGGGCGATGGGACAATTGTACTCCTTGAAGTAGTAGGTCCCGGAAGCTTCGTCCTTTTCCCACTGCACCATGTAGCCTTTCCGATTTTGCAGCTCCGCCAGCGCCGCGACGCGATCTTCCAGTGCGCCTTGTAC
The DNA here is from genome assembly GCA_041920505.1 of Paenibacillaceae bacterium. Lineage (GTDB taxonomy): Bacteria > Bacillota > Bacilli > Brevibacillales > Brevibacillaceae > JBHGXV01. The sequence goes on along the minus strand of JBHGXV010000021.1, from coordinate 194,231 downwards.
GTGCAGCCGGTACCGTTCCTCCAGCCGGTCTTCGCGCCGGCGAAACAGCGCTTCAATCTTGGCGGTTCCGTCTATTTCCTCAAGATCTTTCAAAAAATCAAGCGTGATATCGTGGTAATTGCGGGGAAACAACTCGTCCGCCGCCTCCGACAGCGAATACACATTGGTCGGCCGCCCCATCGCCTGCCGCACCAGCGTGGAACGGATCAGTTTGTCCCGCTCCAGCGTGTTCAGGTGACGGCGGACAGCCATTTCCGTAATGCCCAGTTCGGCCGCCATTTCGCTGACGGTCAGCGATCCTTTCATTTTCAGCATATGAAGAATCTGATCGCGGGTGGATTGTTGTTCGCTGTTCATGTCTGTCACCAGCCTTCCTGTGTTCTTATTCTATCGCATGCCGCCCCCTTAGTAAACTAAAGTGAGTTTTTATTTTCAAAACTAGCGGTTGGTGGAAGCGCGAAAAAACGGCTGCCGCCTGGGCAACCGTCAAAACATTTCCTGTTTGATATACGCCCGCACCGCCGGAGCGAACATCTCCAACACGTCTAGCGACTCCCGGACCATCGCGATCATCTCGTGGACCGGGACGCGCGTATACTCGTTGACTAACTGCTTGCGAAACGACACCACCTGGGTAAGTGTGGCCGCCTGCGTGTCGTCCACCACCCGCTCGTCGCGCAGGATCTCCACAATATCGGTGTAGCTGCCCGGATCGCGCATGATAAACCCGTCGATCAACGCGTTCCCGACGTCGGCGATCGCCTCGATCGTCATGTGCAATCCGCGCTCCATCGCCGCCTGCGCCACCGCATCGGCGGCAATCGCCTCATCCGGCCGGCCGGCCAGTTCGCGCAGCCAGACAAGCGTCCGGGTCATGTATGTCAGGACTTCCTCGATTCTCGTCGTGTTCAGGTTGTACATGGTTCTCTCCTATCTACTTGTCGTTTTGCCCGCGCTTTTTCTTCGACACCCGTTTGGCGTAAACGATGGTAAACACAAACGTCAGCACGAGAATAAACAAGATCAGCGCACTTTGCATGAGGTATTCTTTGCCCACGCTGCCTCACCTCTTTTCCCTTCCCAGTATACCAAAAACGGTCGGTCTTCCGTAAGTCAAGCCCCGCCGACACGCACGAAAGGCTCCTCCAGCGCCGCCAAGGGCCAAGGAGAAGCCTGTCCTGCCGAAAGGGGAAGTGATGAACGCATGCTCGGTCAGACGAGATGCCCTTTTTGCTTCATCACCCAATTTTCGCTCAGTTCGGGAAACGGTTCGTGCGGGCGGGCGAAAAAATACCCTTGCCCGAGCATCACGTTGTTTTGCAACAGCACGTTGGCTTCCGCCTCTGTCTCGATTCCCTCGGCCACCACGGTGGAGCCGATCTTGTTGGCCACCAGCATGATCGCTTGCAGAATCGAATCCTTGACCTCGTGCTTGTCGATGTTCTGGATAATACTGCGGTCGATTTTGATCACGTCCGGCAACAGTTCGGAGATCATGTTGAGACTGGCGTACCCCGCTCCCGTGTCGTCGACGGCGAAGCGGAACCCGGCGTTGCGAAACTCCTGGATGTATTGGTGGAATTCAGCAAAATCCTCGATCGCGTGCCGCTCTGTGATCTCAAAGATGATCTGGCTCGGCTTCACGTCCGGAAACTTCTTCAGAAGGCCCATCACCTTTTGGAAAAAGACGGGGTTAATCAGACTGGGAACGGTGACGTTGATAAACATCGGCAAGGGCGACTGTTTCTTGTGAATCTCGATCAGGGTTTTTTTGATGACCAACAACTCCAGCGGCATCAGCATATCCGCCAGATGGGCATAGTGAAACAGATCCATCGGGTTGGCAAACGGCGTATTCGCCGGTCCGCGCGTGAGAATCTCGAATCCCTCGATGACGCCGCTGGACAGGGAAATGATCGGCTGGGCCAACACCCGAATGTCTTCTTCTTCGACGATGCGCCGAATCTCTGCGCGGTAGTTGCCGAAACGGGGAGACAACCATTGTTTGGCCAGGGCGCGCGCATCTTGCATGGCGCGCTGCACCGCCAACTGCACGTCTTCCTCCGGTTCCCTGTCAATCCAGGCGAACGAGGCGTAAAACCGGATCGGTATGTCGAGAAACGCGGCGGTACGTTCCGCCATCTCCTTTTCCAGGTCTTCACGAAACGCATCCGTCCATGTCTGCAACTCTTCGAATGTGGACAGGCGGGCCGACGGTTTCATCACGACAATATAGTCGTCATCGTAGTATCGTTGCACGGCCAACAACTCGTCGTCGGCAATCCGTTTTCGCACGACGGAACGAAACGCCTCGATAATCGTGTCTTCGATTTGCAGGATCACATGGTCGGGGTAAAGAGAGCGGATGTCGCCGTATTGCTTCACATCAAAAAAAAGCAACAGGCAGCGATGTCCTTTTCGACTCCATTTTTCCACTTGTTCCAAGACAACGTCTCGCATGAAAAAATGGGGAGGAAACAACTTCAGAACCCGGGGAGGGGACAGCACCTGAAACCACATCTTTACCCTTTCCCAACCCTTGATCGTTCGCTGATACACTGTCGTCCCCCCTAGGTGCCAACCATCTCGTACACGTATTTGCTGGACGGATTCGTCATGTTCAATGAAGGTATACATCCCTTCAATACTTTATCTTAGAAGAAAAAATAGGAAAATTCAATATGAACATTGGCCTTTCCCCAACTTGTGCTAAAATAGAAAACGGTTTTTGACCAGGAAGATTCGTAAGCCGAATCAATGGCGAGGAGGATACAGATGGAAAGGGAGTTGGCGTTAGAAGTCGTACGCGTCACGGAGATGGCTGCACTGGCATCTGCCCAGTGGCTGGGCCGCGGAAAAAAACACGAAGCGGACGACGCCGCCACGACAGCGATGCGGGCGATGTTTGACACCATCGCCATGCGCGGAACGGTCGTAATCGGCGAAGGAGAATTGGACGAAGCGCCGATGCTGTACATCGGCGAAAAGGTGGGCAATCAGGACCCGGACAGTCCGGAAGTCGACGTGGCTGTCGATCCTCTGGAAGGGACGACTATTGTGGCCAAGGGGCACAGCAACGCGCTGTCCGTCGTAGCTCTGGGTGACAAAGGCACCTTGTTGCACGCCCCGGACATGTACATGCTGAAGATGGCGGTCGGGCCGCGCGCCGCAGGGTTGATCCGCCTGCATGACCCGGTGGAAAAAATGATCGACATCGTGGCCGAAGCGAACAACAAGCGCGTCCAGGACGTGACCGTCATCATCCAGGAGCGCGAGCGGCACAATCATTTGATCGAAGCGGTGCGGGAAAAAGGCGCACGCGTCAAGCTGTTTGGCGACGGCGACGTAGGAGCGGCAATCGCCGCCTGCTTGCCCCATACCGGCATTGACCTGTTCATCGGCATCGGCGGCGCTCCGGAAGGCGTCATCAGCGCAGCGGCGATCAAGTGTCTCGGCGGCGACATGCAGGCACAGCTCAAGCCGCAAAACGACGCCGAACGCGAACGCTGCGTCAAGATGGGACTGTCAGACCCGGAACAACTGCTGACGTTGGACGATCTGGTGAGCGGCGCCGACGCGATTTTCGCCGCAACGGGCGTCTCTGACGGCGAGTTGTTGCAGGGTGTTCGCTATTTGGGTGACAATATGGTTGAGACCCACTCGTTGGTGATGCGGTCGAAAACCAAGACCATCCGCTTCATCCGGGCGTTGCACAACCTGGAACACAAACCCAATCTGGTATGGAAGTAGGTGTCGGACGTGTCCCATGAACCGTTGTTCCTGTATGACGAAACGGAAGAAACCAGCACCCGGTTCGTCAGCTTCATCGGCGAAACCACGCGGTTTGATTTGGCGATCGTTACCACAACCCGCTTTTACGGCAAAAAACTGGTAATCAACATACAGAACGGCCGCAGTGCCATTATCGGCGACGACGACCTGCGGGAAGAAGGGTATCTGGAGTACGCGTTCCACTTGTCGGAAGCGGAAGCCTCGGAACTAAAAACCTTTTTGCAGCGGGCGATCTGACGCGCCCATTTTCAATCGGGACAAATCGCCATACGCCCATCGGCTTCGTATACTGCTGTCGTAAATAAAAATCTTCACAGTGAGGAGCGTCGATGGAGAGTATGCAACCGCATCAACCGTCCCATCAACCTGTGGCGCAACAGGTCCCGCCGCATCAAACAGAACCGGTGGGATTCGGATTCCGTCACCGGAGGCGAGACCCCGGTTTCGTTGAGCCCTATTTTTATCCGCCGTTTTTTTACCCGTCTTATCAACCATTTCCGCCGTATCAGCCATTTCCGCCGTATCAGCCATATCCATACTACCAGCCGTATCCGTACTATCAACCGTATCCGTCCTATCCGCCGTATCCATATAACGGATACCGTCCGATCAGCGTTACGGCCGAGCAAACGGAACAGGCAAGTCCGGAACAAATCGACTGACCGGCGGCGGAACCAATTCTTTTGATCACAAAACAAACAGAAGCACCTCGCCTGATTCTCCCGGCAGGCAGGTGCTTCTTTTTTTCCGCTTTTTTACTGCTCCTCCGTTGGAGCAGGGGGTTGGGTCGAGGGGGGAACGGATACTTTTTCCCGCGATCCGCGGCCGCGACGATCCTTGGAAACCCGTTCCTGTTTGTTGCCGCGCTCCGGGCGTTCGCCGTTGCGGTCGCGATGGCGTCCCTGTTTGTCCGGCCGCTCGCTTCGTTCTTTGCCGCTCTCGCTTCGGACCCGATCCGCTTCCTGACGTTCCCGTTCCAGTTGGCGGGGGCGGGGCGGGCGGGAGTGGCGCGGCGGACGTTCCGGAGTGCTGGCTGGCCGTTCATCCTCGCCGGTCTCGGGGCGGTCCGAGACGTCTGGTGTGTCCTGGTGGAGCGCCAGGTGATCCGTCGGGACATTCGCTTTCACGCGGCGGAGTACGAAGTAAGCGCATCCAAAGTTACAAAATTCCTGCAAGTATTCATCCAGGGCCGCGATTTTCTGGTCAAACGGCACCTTGCGATTGCTGTTTTCGTAAAATCCCCGCAAGCGAAGCTGACCGTAGCCCCAGTCGCCGACAATGTAATCGTATTTGTCCAGAATGTCGCTGTACCGCTCTTTGAAGGCTTCGGGTTTCCAGCCATCCCGGAATTCTTCCACCAGTTCGTACGTTCCAGCCTGCATGCGAATCAAGCCTGTTTCCTCCTTTTGCGAGAACATCTGTCCCCATCTTACCACATTTTTTAGACTGTCACATAAAATTCCCACGAAAACAGCCCAAACCGGACGGGAACCCTACTCGCAGGAGGTGTAACCCATGAGCAAAAAATGGTTTTGCGGCACAATCGCCGGATTGGCCTTGCTGGCTGCTGCGTGCGGAAACCCTGCCGCCGACTACAAGACGCGCGGGTACGGGACGACGTCGTACGACGGCACGACGCTTCGCGCCACCGACTACTACAACCGCGGCGGGTTGGTGGGCGGCTACTCCGGAACGCTGACCCCGAACGCTGCGCTGGGCGGTGCCCGCACCAACATCGGCACCTATGGCACTGCGGGCTACGGCGCGGCCGGCTATGGCACCACTGGTTATGGCACTGGCTATGGCCCGACCGGTTATGGCGCGGCCGGCTATTACGGTAACGGTGCGGTTACCAACACCCCTTTCCGCGATACCGGATGGACCGGGTACGGCGACTACAACGTCAACACCGGCACGATGGGTACTCGCGCGTTTGACCGCGCCAATTACCGGATGAACGAGTCGATCTACAGGGACGTGGGCATCCACGCAGCCGGCGCAGGCGGCACAACGGTGAACCGCATCGGGTATGTGAAAGTAGACAGCAATTACATCCGCACCAATGCCCAAGCGGTCCATCGCGTGCACGTCGACCGGGATGCGCTCGCCCAGGCAGTCGGCAATGTCACCGCCAGCGTTCCAGGCGTGAACACCTCCACCGTGCTGGTGACGGACGAAGAGATCTTTGTCGGTCTGAACACCAACGGCCGGGACACGCACGGAACCAAGTCGAAGGCGCGTATGAACGCGTTGTCCGTATCGCCGCGTTACTACAAGGTGTACGTCACCGACCAACAAGCCCTGATCGACGAAATGACACGTGTCGCCAGCCGTTCGTCCAACGTGAATGTCGCTTTGCCGCAAGACGAGCGCAGCGTCGATAACCTGATCCGCAGCTTCGGCGGAACGCCCGACGGCTCTGACGTGCGCGGCCGCACGCATGCGGGAGCGACCGGCGTGAGCAAAACCACCTCCACTGCAGGCATACCCGCTGCCGGCATCTCGGGCACAACCGGATTCGGCACCGCCACCAGTTCCGGCATGACCACGGAAATGACCGGCAGACTGGCTGGCTCCTCCGGTGCCGTCGGCAGCGCGACCCGCTAGATTGACGCGCAAAATCCCCTATGCCCATTAGGCGTAGGGGATTTTGCCAACTGCTTTATATGCGCGAAATGGCAGCTTTGGCCGCGTTCGCCTGTTCGTGCGCATGGTACGAGCTGCGCACCAGCGGTCCCGCCTCCACGTGGCTGAAACCGCGCTTCATCCCTTCTTCTTTCAAAAACGCGAATTCGTCCGGATGGTAGTATTTTTCCACCGGAAGATGTTTTTTCGTCGGCTGCAGATACTGCCCGATCGTCATGATGTTGACGTCAACCGCCCGCAGATCGTCCATCGTCTCCAGAATTTCCTCGATGGTCTCGCCCACCCCGATCATCAGGCTGGACTTGGTCGGAATGTCCGGCTGCATCTCCTTGGCCCGGCGCAACAGCTCCAGCGTCCGGTCGTATTTCGCCCGGGCGCGCACCCGGTCGGACAGACGGCGAACCGCTTCGATGTTGTGGTTCAACACGTCCGGACGAGCGTCCATCACCACCTGCAGCGCATCGCGGTCGCCCTGGAAGTCGGGAATCAGCACCTCCACTGTCGCAAATGGCAGACGGCGGCGAATCGCCCTGATCGTCTCGGCGAAAATGGAAGCCCCGCCGTCGGCCAGATCGTCGCGCGCCACCGAGGTGACGACCACGTGTTTCAGTCCCATTTGTTCCGCCGCTTCGGCGACGCGTTCCGGTTCGGCCAAATCCAATTCGGTCGGCAGACCTGTTTTGACCGCGCAAAAACGGCACGCACGCGTGCAGACGTCCCCAAGGATCATGAAGGTGGCCGTGCGGTTGGCCCAACACTCGTGGATATTGGGACACCGCGCCTCTTCACACACCGTATGGAGCGTTTTGCCGCGCATCGTTTGCTTCAGTTCCTTGAAATTCGCCAGTTCTTGGCCAGAGACAAGATTGATCTTGAGCCACTCCGGTTTCCGTTGGATCATACTGGGCTCACTCCTAGTGACATCGTTAATCCCTCTTATTATAGTGGAATGGTTTTGCCGGGGGCAATAGCACTGAGCGCTGTCTTATCTTAGCATGCCCGTCCCGCATGAACCGCCGTTTTGCCGCAACCATTTGGACCAAGGCGGGAAAACCGGATAAACTGAAAGAAATCGCTCTCCAAAAAACGTCCAACTGCCATACATAACCAGGCAACGAAGGAGGACAGGCAATGGAACATGTCATCGAGGTGCGCGGCCACATCATCCGCGACGACATTTTAAAAAAGATTGACGCGTCGGTCGTGCAGTACAACGGCAAATACCGTGTGCTGCAACTGACCGTGGGCGACCAGGTGGACGACGAATCGGTCGCGAAAATTGCCTTGCAATTGCCCCAGGACAAGGTGGATCTGATCCTGAACGAACTGATCAACCTGGGTTGCACCATTCCGCAGGCCGGGGAATCGGTGACGCTCAAGCCGGCCGAAAAGGACAAGACGGTGCCCGACGACTTTTATTCGACAACCAACCATGCCACCGAAGTGTTCCTCAACGGCAAATGGGTGCGCGCCAAGCACCAGCGGATGGACGCCTGTCTGGTGGTCAAAGGCGACGAGGTGCACTGTGTCAAGCTGCGCGACATCAAAAAAGGCGATCTGGTGGTCTGCGGCAGCAACGGGGTGCGCCTGGTGTTGCCGCCCGCCGAAGAATCCGGCTCCGAATTTGCGTTTATGAATAACGAGGTAAGCTCGGAGCGGCGCGTCGAAGTCATCGTGAAAAAACTGGCTGACGAGATGCGCCAGATTCGCGCCCGCAACGGGAAGATCGTGTTCGTCGCCGGTCCGGTGGTCATCCATACCGGCGGGCAGGAAGCCTTTCAGAATCTGATCCGCAAGGGATATGTAAACGCCTTGTTGTCCGGCAACGCGCTGGCCGTGCACGACATTGAGCGAGCCTTGTTCGGCACTTCGCTCGGGGTAAACCTGGACACCGGTTCGGTCGTTCGCGGCGGCCACAAAAACCACATGCGGGCGATCAACGCGATCAACCGCTCCGGCTCGATCAAGCAGGCGGTGGAGGACGGCACGCTAAAGAGCGGCATCATGTACGAGTGCGTGAAACACAACGTGCCGTTCGTGCTGGCCGGTTCAATCCGCGACGACGGCCCGTTGCCGGACACCCTGATGGATCTGATCGAGGCGCAAGCCCAGTACGCCGAGCAGGTGGCGGACGCCGAACTGGTGATCATGCTGTCGACGATGCTGCACGCGATCGGCACCGGCAACATGATGCCGAGTTGGATCAAAACTGTCTGTGTCGACATCAACCCTGCCGTCGTCACCAAGCTGATGGATAGGGGCTCCTCGCAAACCGTCGGCGTCGTCACCGATGTCGGCCTGTTCCTGACGATGCTGGAGTGGCAACTGTAAGTAAATGGAAATGTAAGCCCATCGACTCACGCGGGCTCTTCGTCGTTCGCCGCCGCACGCCCGGATCGGCTGTGGTTACGCTCCGAGACGGTGAATGCGGTGCCGTTCGTCTCCTGTGAAGAGCGGCGCGAGCAACCGCTCCTCCCGCTCCTGACAGGAAAACAGAAAGACCTGATGCTCCCGGGCCAACTCCAGCAAATAGGACAACGTCCGTTGCAGCCGCTCGTCGTCGTAGTGGATGAAATGATCGTCGAGGAACAACGGCAGCGGCTCCCGCTCCTGGCTGAGCCGGCGAAGCAGAGCGACGCGCTGGGCCAGATAGAGCTGATCCTGCGTCCCGGTGGACAGTTGGTGCTGTTCCACCACTTCGCGATAGGTCGGGTCGACCGTGCGGATGGCGAAGTGCCGCGACGGGTCAAGCCGGACATCCTCGTACCGGCCGCCGGTGATGCGGGCAGCCACCCGCGACGCGGCTTCGTTCACGTCGGGAGAAAGCTCCCGGCGCCACTCGGTCAACGCCGCCTGCAAGCTGTCCCGCGCCAATTGCAAGGCGTCGCGCCGCAACAACAACTCGTCCAGTTGCAGCGCCGCCTCGTCGCAAGCGCTCCGCGCCTTGGCCCACGAGACCTGGTCGCGTTGACCGATTTCTCCACGGGCCTCAGCGATCTGCTCGCGAAGTTGCCCAATCCGGCTGTCGATCTCGCGCAGCCGCTGTTCGGCCTCCTTTCGCTGCCGCTCCATCTCTTCCCGTCTGGTCTGAAGCAAGCTCCGCGCCGCCTCTTCCCAGGCGGCGATCACCTCTTTTCTGTCCTGTTCCAGCCGCTCCAGCTCTTCCGTCCGCTGCGCCCGCAACCGCTGTTCGGCCAACTGCCGTTCCAATCGCTCCTGCTCTTCGCGGGACCGGCGCTCCCACGCCTCGTGTTCCTGAAGCACAAGCGCCACGGCTTGCTCAAACGGCAAGTGCGGCGGAACGCCCCAGCGGAGCATCTGCGCCTGCAGCTTGTGTTTGATGCGCTGGCACTCCTCCGCTTCTTTTCGCCGCGCTTCCCACGCGTGGATCGCTGCGAGACGACTCTCCCGCAGGGCGAGAAACGCTTCCCAGTCCGCTGCCCCCCAGGCGGCGAGCAAACCGGACCACTCGGCCTCCAGTTCGTCCCGCTCGCATTGGGAGACGGCAAGCGACTGCCGCGCCTGTTCGTAGGCGTCCCGGCACGCGGCCGCCCCGCTTTCCAGGTCGGTTTCCTCCAGCGCTCGCAACTGTTCCGTGAGCATGTCCGCCTGACGGTTGGCCTCCAACCAGGCCGCGTACAACTGCTCCAGCCGGATCAGGTCGGTTGTCTCACGCACGCCCATTTGCTCCAGCCACAACCGTACCTCGTCTGCTGTCCCGGCAAGCGGGAGGGCGCTTTCTTTCCGCTTGCCCGCCGTCGATCTTCTCCAGAGAACGGCAAGCGCAACCAGCATGGCCGCAAGCACCCCGATTCCCAACGCGGCCGTCCCCTTGTCCGCCAGCCAAGCAAAGGCCACGAGCAACGCAGACAGCCCGGCCGCTGTGGCGACCAGCCGCGACGCGCCTGACCGCTTTTGCCGTCTGGCGGCCGTCCGGTAGCGGCGGCTCTGCGTCTCGCCAACCGCCGCCGTTGACGATTGATTGCCTGCCGCCAGCAACGCTTTAGCCTGTTCAGCCATCTTTTGGTCATAGTGAACAACGTGCGGGCAGGATTGCCGCAGCGTGTCCGCTTTTGCCCGCGCGTCGTCCCTGGCCTGCCGCAGCCGCTCCCGCTCATGGAGACGCTCCTCGGCCTGCCGAAAGGCACGCTCCCGTTCCGCCACCACCGCGACGAGTTCCTCATGCCGCCGCCGCTGTTCCTCCCGTCGGCGGCTCAACTCCCAGCCTCTGCGATAGTCCGCCTGCAGCCGTTCCACGTCGGCAACGGAAGCGGGCTCTTCAGACGAGGCACTGATCCGCTCCTCATAAGCGGCCACCGCATACCAACCTCTGAGCCACGTCTGCCACTCTTCTTCGCCTATCTCGGCAAACGAGAGGTAGTACCATTCGCCGCCTTCGTCCGGTTCAGCCATCGCAGGCTCCGTCGCGGCCAAATCAAGCTGGCAGGCGGCTGCCAATTCTTCCAGGGCCGACAGCCGCTCCCGTGTGCTGCGGTGCAACTTTCGCTCCGTCTCTGTCGCCGCCGCGCTTTCCCAGCGGGCGAGGTCGGACGAGCCGGTCAGCTCAAACGAACGCTGCCACCATTGTTGCCACTCCCGTTCACCAAGCTGGGTTTCCTTCAACAGCGCAAGCGCCTCCTGCTGCCGCTTGTACAGCCGGTCCAACTCCGCTTGCCACTGCTGCAACGCCTGCGTCAAGTGCTGCACTGACCGCCAGTCCGCCTCCGCTTGCTCCAGAGCCTGCCGGGTGAGCGCCACCTGTTTCACCGCTTTGCCCAACAGCGTGTTCTCCGCCGTCTCTTTTTTGCCGATGGCGGCCAACTCCTGGTCAATTCCGGCGAGCAGTTCTTGTACCAGCGGATCGTTGTCGTTGACATGCACCAGCGACGGCATCAGATGCTCCGCGGCCGCAAGCGGCTGACGCCTTACCCAGGTGACGTCGGCAAACAAGGTGCGGTTCAGCCCCAGATGGCGTTCGAGAAAATTCCATTCCTTGCGCCGGTCCTCCTGGTACTGCCGGGTGATCTCCGCCAGTTCCGGTTCCAGGTACAATTTGGCCTGCTCCCGCTCTTTTTCGAACCTTCGGTGCAGGCGGAACGTTTCGCCAGCCAGTTGGTACCGCACGATCGTTTCGTACGACCCTTTGTCCCACGGCATGTACAAATCGTACTCCTCCAGATAGCGGGTGACGCGCACGTAGTCCCGTTTCAGCCCGTACAAAGACGCGATCAGCGCCTGCAACAAGGTGGTTTTTCCCGCTTCGTTCGGCGCGGTGAACAGATTGAGCCCGGGCGCGAACGAAAAGGTCCGGTCCCGCCACTTGCCGAACCCGCCGATGTGCAGTTCGTGGCTGATCACCGCAGGTTCCCTCCAATCCGCCGCAGGGCTTCCTGTCGCGCGAGCTGTGCAACCCGTCTCGTCCGCTCGTCGGATGCGGCCGCCTCCGCTTCCCCGAGCCGCGCCAACCAGCGAGCCAGCACGCCTCCCTGGCGCAGCAACTCCTCCTCGTCGAGATCCGGCCACGACTTGTCCTCAAACCGGATAAAAAAGAACGAGCGGAATCTGTTTTGCAACAACTCAAGCGGCGGCACCAGATGACTGGCTCTCTCCCCCGTCAACGACACATACAACAGGTCGTCACCCGATTCCGCGGCCAGCGCCTCCTCCACCCGGCGCAGCAAAGCTTCCGTCGTCTCCACCCCGCCGATCTCCACCTCGATTTGCCGGATTTGCCTAGACTGCACCGGGATCGACTGCACATGCGCATGTCCGGCCACATCCACCTCCCCGTACAACACGAAGCGCTCTCCCGTCTCCTTGACGTTCAGCCCTTCCGGCGAACCCGGATAGGCGGCCAGCACCCCGGCGCGATGCGGATGAGCGTATTGCGCCGGTTTATGGATGTGGCCCAGTGCCACGTAGTCCATCCCCGTTTCCGCCAGCGCCGCAAGCGGCAGCGGCGCGTACGGATGGTGCTCGGTCTCCCCGCCGTCCAGAACCGTGCCGTGGATCACCATCAAATGATGCCGGTACCCCGGCAATTTCCCCGGAAAGGCGGCAAGCGGCGACTCGCTCACGTGCGCGTGGGGAAACCCCCAGCCGTACACCACGCACGACTTCTCGGGAAACTCGAACGCCCCCCACTCCGGCGTGAAAAAGAACACGTTGGCCGGCCACTCCAGTGTTTGGTAATACGAACCTTCCGTCCAGGGATCGTGATTGCCCGGCGCGATCAGCACCGGCACCGGTTCGACACTGGCGAACAACTCTTGCAAAAACAGCGCCGTTGACCGCATCCCCCCGTGGTGTTCCAGCAAGTCACCGGCAATCAGCCAAAAATCGGCCCGCTTCTCGACCACCAGATCGCGAATCCGCTCCATCGTCTGACGAAAGTCGAACTGCCTGATCTCGTACAGCGAGGCCCATGTTTGCAGCGGCGCATCCAGATGGACGTCCGCGGTATGAATAAAGGAGAGCATTTTTCCCCAACTCCTCGACATGACAGCATTACGTGAGAATGGTACACTCATCTGTAGGCATGCCCGAAAAACCGAACATACTTTCTCTTATCTTACAAGATGACAGCAGCAATTGCCAGTCAAACCATCGAGGAAAGGATGTACATACGATGCGGATTGCTTATCTGGACTGCTTTTCGGGAATCAGCGGCGACATGACCCTGGCCGCGTTGGTCGACGCCGGGGCCGACCGGGAGGCGATTGAGCGGGAGCTGCACAAATTGCCGCTGGGCCCGTTTCAGCTACAGTGGCGCACCGTGGTCAAGCAGGGCATAAGCGCGCTCAAGCTGGATGTGATCGACGAGCACAGCCACGATCACGATCACCACGGACACGATCACGCCCATCACCACGATCACCATGACCACGATCATCACCACCACCATCACGATGACCGCCATCCTCACGCACACCGCCGGTACAAAGAAATCGTGGCTATGATCGAAAGCGCCGGCCTCGCTCCCCGCGTCACGCAACGGGCCTTGACCATTTTTGCAAAAATCGGCTCAGCCGAAGCCAAGATTCACAACATCCCGGTGGAAACCGTCCACTTCCACGAAGTGGGCGCGCTCGACTCGATCGTCGACATCGTCGGCGTCGCCCTGGCGCTGGAATCGCTGGACGTGGAGCAACTGTACTGCGGCCCCATCCCGACCGGCAACGGGTACGTTCATTGCCAACACGGACTGTATCCCGTTCCCGCTCCGGCCACGTTGGAGCTGCTGACAGGCATTCCGCTGCGCGCCACTGCCATCGAAAAAGAGTTGACCACCCCGACCGGCGCGGGGATCGCCGCCGCACTCTCCTCAGCATTCGGCCCCCTGCCGGCCATGACCGTCGAATCGATCGGCTATGGCGCGGGAACGCGCGATCTGCCGGGCCAACCCAACGTCCTTCGGGTCATCGTCGGCCGCGTCTGATCGTTCGAAACAAAACAAGCCCCCACAACGTGGCAAACGCCGTTTACCCCCTGCCGCTTTTGACAGGGGGTGTTTTTGTTTACAGCCGTTTTGGCGCCTCGCTTTTGGCCCGTTCCAGCGCCTGTTGGTAGATCAGCTTGAGCGGGACGCCGGACGCGCGGGCCAGGTTTGCGCAGGCGTCGTGCTCGGGTGCGATCTGCACGCGCTCGCCGAGGCGGTACCCTACCTTTACCGGCACCTCTCCCCAGTCCGTTCGAACGGTCACAAACCGGCGGGCCAACCGGTGACAGTGAACCGGAAAATAACGCAACCCAAACGTCGAGGTCTCGCGAAACAACACATCCTTGATCCGCTCCAGCCTGCCTTCGCAACACAGCACCTGAAGCATCGCGGCCTGCCTGCTTTTTTTCATCGTCATCGGCAGTACCGAAACATCGTTCGCTCCCGCCGCAAACAACCGCTCCATCGCATATGCCACCCATTCCGGACTGGCATCGTCAAGGTTTGCCTGCACCAGGTACATCGCCTCATCCACATGTTCTTCCCGGTGGTCCGCTTCCTCCCTGACCCTTTTCACCGCATTCTCGCCATCCAGCCGCAGCACTGCTACGCCGTCTCCCGCCTGCACTTCGCGCACCGTCGCCGGAAACGGGTCGCCAAAGACGGCCCCCACCCGCTTCAGCCACAACAGCGCGAGCGGCGATAACGGGTCCTCCGTCTGCCGCCACTCGCGGACGGCGCAGCCCTCCAACAGCGGCATCCACTCCGTCGGCAGTCCGGCAGGAACGATCAGCGGATCGACCACAAGCCGCTCACCGTCGGCCGCAAACCGCTCCAGAAGCAGCAGGAGCGCTTGCATCTCCAGCCGCCAAAACAACTCATCCGTTTGCGCCCGGTACAGTTCCGCCTGCCGCGCCAGTTGGTCGGCTGTTGCGCTCGCCTGTTCCCTGATATGTACCGCTCCGATTTGCCTCTTCTCCCCCGCCGCACGTCCCACCCGCAGCAACGGCTCGGTCAAGCGGGAAAGCGTCAACGGCTTGTCGCTTTTGATATGAATCCTCACACTCGTCCTCCTTCTGCGCACGACCAACCAGTCGCGTCCCCTCCCTTGCGCGCCTCATGGCAAATTCCGTCTGGATAAATCCTGCTCCCTTCGGCAACTACTACAAAAAAGAGTATCGCAACTGGAGGGAGACGGATGCGTCACCTGCGCCTTTTCATCACCATCATCCTGATCATTGCCTGGTCCGGGTTGGCCCCCCAGCCGGCGGCTGCCTCCTCCGACTCCCGCGATCCCGTCCTGCGAGAACGCCTTGCGCTGTTTGAGCGAATGCAGTTCTTGTACGGCATACCGTGGCCATACCTGGCGGCAATCGATCAATACGAACGAACCACCACGTCCAAGTCGAACAAGTCGGACACCCCTGCGTCGACGCGGCTTACGGCGATCACGGTCCCGCCCGAGATCTGGTGCGGACCGCTCAATCCCGAACAGGACGACACCGACGAGGCCTCCATCCGGTTTTTCAACGGCATCGGCGTCGACGGTTCCGGTGACGGCAAAGCCGACATGCACGACGACGTCGATGTCTTGACGGCTTTGATCCGGTACTATTCCCGCTTCGGCTTTGGCCGTGACGACTTTCTCATCGGGCTGTGGACGTATTACAAAAGCGACCGGACCGTCAAAACGATTGACGAGTTTGCCACAGTCTACGCCAAATACCAGCGACTTGACTTGTTGCGGCACACCTTCCCGATCCCCCAACGATACAGCTACACCTATCGGAACACCTGGGGCGACGCGCGGGGCTGGGGCGGGCGCCGCATTCACGAGGGTACCGACATTTTTTCCGATTA
Source organism: Paenibacillaceae bacterium (assembly GCA_041920505.1). Taxonomy (GTDB): domain Bacteria; phylum Bacillota; class Bacilli; order Brevibacillales; family Brevibacillaceae; genus JBHGXV01. Next base: position 178,495 of record JBHGXV010000021.1, on the reverse strand, counting down.
CGGCACGCCCGTCCTCAGCACCGGTTACGGCATCGTCGAAGTGGTCGGCTGGAACAAGTACGGCGGTTGGAGAATCGGCATTCGCGACATGGAAAACATTTATCATTATTATGCGCACTTGTCCGCTTACCGCAAAGGACTGGCGCCCGGTCAAATCGTCGAGCCCGGACAGGTGATTGGCTACGTGGGCAGTTCGGGGTACGGCAGGCCCGGCACGTCGGGGAAATTTCCGCCCCATCTGCACTACGGGATGTACAAGGACACGGGCTATGACGAATGGGCGTTTGATCCCTTTCCGTACCTGAAGCGCTGGGAGCGGCAATCCAGAAAAAGATAACGGGACAAAGACCCGGGCAGTGGCCGCCCTTTTTTAGCGCTTTGCGGCTTGTCCCGCCAGTATGGACCGCACGATATGCGCAGGCGAATTTTCAAACGCCGACAGGTAATGGATCGGATACGTTTGGGGAAACAGCTTTTTGCGGATGGCCCGCGGACTCATCCCGCTGTGGTAGAGCGCAAGCACTTCCGACTGCACCTCTTCCAGATAGGCCAGCTTCTCGGCCAACATTCGCCTGCCGTCACGGACAACACCCGCGTGACAGCAGAACAAGGTCGCAAAGTCGTGGCGCAACACCGTCCGCAGCGATTCGATGATCTCCGGCACCGATTCAAAGCGAAACATGGTTTTGGGACGGCTGGTCAGATACAGATCGCCGCCAAACAGCCAGCCCCGATCGCGTTCGAGCAACACGACGTGATCGGGCGCATGTCCCGGCGTGTGGATCACCTCAAAGCGATGCCGCTCGGTCGTTACTACCGCCGGGATTGCCTCCGGCCAAAACGCCTCCCTTTTTCCCCAGAACAACCGCCTGTACAACGGCAATTTCGCTTCCTTGCGGCATATCGGCACACCGCTCTCGTGGATGTACACCGGCACCCTCCGAATGCGCTGAAGCCATGCCGCCATCCCGGTGTGGTCTTCGTGATGATGAGTCAAGGCGACCATTTGAAGCGGAAGCTCTTCCAGAAACGACTGAAGCGGCTGCTTCAAGCGGCTGGGGCCGGTATCCACCAATAGTCCATCCACCGTGTACACGTAAACGCTCAGCCGTTGGCCCGCCAACGAAACGACGGACTTGGCCGCCGTCACCGTTTCGTACCGGGTTATTTGCAGCATGTGCATCCCTCCCCGATCCGCCGCCTAAAACCTCGCGGCCAACGCGTGTTTTGGCCAGCGCCGGACCATCCGCGACGGGCAACTATTCGATTGTGCATCTGTCCGCCTCCCTTTGGGGAAGGAAAAAGACCGCAAATCGCTGGCGGTCTGATTCTCTCGTCCCGTATTTAATGACATCCTCCGGCGTCGCCCGCCTCCAGACGATCGATTCGGTCATGATCCGTTCGATGACGGCCTCGGCGATGGACGTGCCGGATCTGCTCCGTCGACTTCGGCGCGAGAAACGTCCGGTAAAACTCGTCGGCTGGCAGCGGCCGGCTGATAAAATACCCCTGAACCAGGTCACAGCCGTGTTGCGACAAAAACGCCAATTGCTCTTCCTCCTCGACGCCCTCGGCGATCACCCGTAACCGCAGATTGTGGGCCAGCGTGATGATGGTCGACACGATCGGCCGGTTGTTGCCCTCCACGGAGAGGTCTCGCACAAACGACTGATCGATTTTCAGCTTGTCGATCGGCAGGTTTTTCAGATAGTTGAGCGAACTGTACCCGGTTCCGAAGTCGTCGATCCCGATCTGTACCCCCAATTGTTTCAACCGCTGCAACGTGAGAATGGCGCGCGAGATATCCATCGCCATGCTCTCGGTGATCTCCAGCTCAAGACAGCCCGGCGGCAAGCCTGTCGACTCCAGGATTCGCTTGATCGAGTCGATCAGGTCGTTTTTCATAAACTGCCGGATGGACAGATTGACGGCGACAGTCAGATCGGTAAATCCCTGCTTGCGCCAGTCCTGCACCTGCTCGCAGGCGGTGCGCAACACCCAGTCGCCGAGCGGAATGATCATTCCGGTCTCCTCACACAACGAGATAAACTTGCCCGGCGGGATCAATCCCCACTTCGGGTGCATCCAGCGGACGAGCGCCTCCACGCCGACCAGCCGACCGTCGCGCAAGTCGATCTGCGGTTGGTAGAAGACGACGAATTCTTCCTTCTCCAGGGCATGGTGCAGTTCGGTCTCCAGGTTCAGCCGCTTCCATGCCCCCTCGTTCATTTTGGGGGCGTAGAGTTCGTAGGCGTCACCGGTGTCTTTTACCCGATACAACGCGGTATCGGCGTTTTTCATCAACTCTTCCACAGACGCCCCATCGTATGGATATAGCGCCACGCCGATGCTGGCGGTAAGGTGAAACGCGTAGTCCATGTAGGAGATCGGCCGTTTGATCGCCTCCATGATCGTTTCACAGACGTTGATCACATCTTGCTCGTAATCCAGGTCGGCGAGCAGCACGCCAAACGCGTCGCCGCCGATCCGGGCGACGACGTCCTGTTCGCGGACGCATTGCCTGATCCGTTTCGCCAACTCCTTAAGCAGCGGGTCTCCGTACCGGTGTCCCAGCGAATCGTTAATTTTTTTGAATTCATCGATGTCGATAGACAAGACCCCCAGCATTTTTTGGTCCTGGTTGGCCCTTGTGATCGCCGACTGCACCTTGTCCTTGAAACTGCGCCGATTGGGCAGACCGGTGAGATCGTCGTGGTACGCCAGGTGTCGGATCTGCTCTTCAGTCTGTTTGCGCAGCGTGATGTCCTCATGAAACGTGATCAATCCGGCGACGTTGTTCTGGTCGTCAAACAACCGGGCCGTCGTCTGGCTGACCCATACGAGGCTGCCGTCCTTGCGCTTGCGCTGCACCTCCAGGCCGGTGCTCGGCACCGCTGTACAGGAGGCGTCGGTGAAGGTTTGTTCGACTTCTTCGCGAAGGCCGTCGAGAACGAGCGGACATGGCTGATTCAGCACTTCCTCCTTTTTCCACCCGTAAATCCGCTCGGCTCCGACGTTCCACATTTTCACATACCCGTCCGTGCTCAGCGCGATAATCCCCATAGGAGACGCCTCAACGATCGCTTCAAGCAGCCGGGTGTTCTCCCTTGGCGAATGGTTGATCTCCTTGTTCACGGCGATGTCGGTTACGATCCCGATGTAGTTGGTCACCGTCCCATCCGGGTCGCGATTGGCAATGACCCGCAGGTAGTGAAGACATCGCTTGTCGTTTGGGCGCTTGTTCCCAATCGCTCCTTCCCAGTAGCCGGTTGACGTCAATTGTTGCCACATCTGCCGGTAAAACGCTTCTTCCCACATGCCGGACTTGAGGAAGCACGGATTTTTTCCCTTGACTTGCTCCATGGTACACCCGGTGATTTTGGTGAAGGCACGGTTGACCCATTCGATGGTCCCGTGGGCATCGAGTATGACGATCCCTACTTGCAGCATATCAAACATGCCATCCAGCAGATGAAGTTTGTCTTGATCCACACGATTTCGCCCCTATCACAGTTGTCATCAATCACTCGCTTCAACAAACCCACCAATGCAAATGATAACCGTCTTCATCATCTTACCATATTCGTAACCGCCACAAATATCATACAATATGTGGAGTTTCAACAGGAAAAAAATATTTCTGATTTTTTTCGCTATTCTCTCTTTCGTGCCAACTTCTTCCCCGGATCGCGCCCATCCTGGGCTTTGCAACAGGGAAACCGCCCTCCGGGAGAAAAAATGACAATATTGTGGCAATGTCGACAGCCTGCTGGTAAAATAAACCTCACAGAAGCCGAGAAATGGGGGATGCGCCATGTCAAAGGGAACCGTCGACCAACTTGCCCAAAAAAAACGGGACCTGAAACGAATCCTCGAAACCATCGAAAGGATCCCCGACAACAACAACATCACCTCGATCAGGCAGTTGGTTCTCCAACTAAACCGCTTGTTGCGGGTCAAACCGCTCACGCCTCCCACCGCCGAATTGATGATCTGGCTGCAGGAACGAAAACCGACGCTCTATCGCGCGACGAAGCGGGCGATTTTCAACCGCAGCCACCTGAGCATGCTGTTTGAGATCAAGGGGGACGCGGCTCTGGCGGAACGGCGATACCACGCGTTCCTGCGCACACTGAAGGAAGAATTGACCGACTAGGGAGATTCAACCGGCGCCATCCCGCAGAAGCTTTCGTCCCCGCACATGTTGTACATAGAACGGCAAAAGGATTGCGACGACCTTGCGGCAATCCTTTTGTGTTTTCTTCCTCAGGAATGAATCGCGGACAGGTGGCGTTGCAAAAAGATTTCGAACTCTGGGGCTGATAGCGGTCGGCTGAACAGGTAGCCTTGCACCTCGTCACATCCCCGCTCCCGCAGAAACGCCAGTTGTTCCTCCAGCTCCACCCCTTCGGCGATCACCTTGAGCCCCAGGCTTTTGGCCATCTGGATAATCGCCGTGACGATGGCGGCGTCGTTGGGGTCGACCAACACGTCACGGATGAACGAATGGTCAATTTTCAGCCTGTGCAGCGGGAACCGCTTCAGGTAGCTGAGCGACGAATAGCCTGTCCCGAAGTCGTCGATCGACAACTCAATCCCCAGGTTGCACAGATCCCGAAGCAGCGAGATGACCCAATCCGAGTTTTGCATCGCCATGCCTTCGGTAATCTCCAGCTCCAGGTAGCGGGGAGCCAGCCCGGTCTGTTGCAGCACGGCGGCCACCTGGCTGACCAGTCCTTCCTGCTGAAACTGGCGCGAGGACAGGTTCACCGCGACCCTTAGCGGCGGAAATCCGGCGTCCTGCCACCGTTTGTTCTGTTCGCACGCGGTTCGCAACACCCATTCGCTGATCGGGATAATCAGGCCGCTGCGTTCGGCCACCGGGATGAATTCCGCCGGAGAGATCCAGCCCATCTCCGGATGCTTCCAGCGGATCAGTGCCTCCATGCCGATCAGCCGACCTGTTCCAATCTCAAATTGCGGCTGGTAAAAGAGTTGGAACTCCTGACGTTCCAGCGCTTTGTGCAGTTGACTTTCCAAGAGCAATTTCTCGGCGTTCAGCTTGTCCATGTCAGGCGTATAGAACCTGAACGCGTTTCCGCCCTGCTCCTTTGCCTGATACATGGCGATGTCGGCGCTCTTCAGCAATTCTTCCATACTGGTGCCGTCGTCGGGGAAAGAACTGATGCCGATGCTGACGGTTGGTATCAATTCGTGCCCGCTCACACACATCGGCCTGGAGACGTGCCGCAGGATGCTTTTCGCCGTCCGCTCCACTTCCGCCGCCGTTTCCACCTCCGGAAGCAAAATGGTAAACTCGTCGCCGCCCATCCGGCAGACGGTGCCTTGCTCCCCCACGCACTCGCTTAACCGTTCGGCTATCTTTTGGATGAACTGATCGCCCGCTCCGTGGCCAAACATGTCGTTGATGTACTTGAACCGGTCCCCGTCGAGAATCATCACCGCGACTTTGGTGCCGGGCTGCTGCCTGACCTTGGCGAGCGCTCCCCGGAAGCGTTGGTAAAACAGGGTCCGGTTGGGCAGTCCGGTGAGCAGGTCGTGGTGCGCCATGTGGGTTAACTGCACTTTTTCCAGTTTGTACCGGTAAATCAGCCAGTAGAAAGAGAGGATCAGAACGAACGGGGTAAACAAAAAACCATAGACGCGCATGCGAACGCCCGTGATCTTCTGCTCCCACCCCTTCCCGTCAAAATCGACGCCGAGAATGGCCTCCACGTTTCCGTGGGCATCGTACATCGGGGCGAATGCACTGATGGAATACCCCCATTCGTCGCTGGTCGGACGAGCCTCCACCGTGACGTTTCCCCGATACGCCTGCTGCATCTCCACAAGCATGTGCGAATACGCGAAACCAATCGGCAACCGTTGTTCCAGGCTGCCCTTGATCACGCCGTCGTGATTGTAATCGGTTTCAGGGGCCAGGACAAAATACTGGCTCCCGTCTTCCGTTTTGCGCAAGGTGTACACGCTGTTAATTTGCGCGTTCAACCACATCCAGTTTTTCATCTGGGTAATCAGATACAGGTAGTGCGGATCGTCGGGTCTGGTGTTGCGGGAAATCTGCCAGTGCCCCTCGCGTTCCAATTCGTAGGACAGTGTTGTTACGATCCCTTTGGCCGTTTTGCGGAACTCTTCTTTCTCTTTTTCCAACTCGTTTCGCACCAGAAAACCGCCAAGGATGAGGGTAATCAACACAACGGCCGCGACGATGGCGTGAAGACCGCGAAACGGCTTTCGTTCAGCAGGCGGGATTGCCTTTTGTCGGAGCCTCAACCGGAAGTACAGGAATACATAGGTGAACATGATAAAGAACGAGAACAGAATGTAATTTACGTCGACAACCATCAGATGCCCTCCTTTCGCTCCAGTCTCAGACCCCGGCAAAAAACCGCTTTTTTCTTGTTACCCGTTTCCCTCGCAAGCAAACCGTGTTTTTTCACAAAATTGATAACTCTGATGTCCCGGTTCGTATCGCAACGGGAAAAAACGGCATACTAGTAGCAGGTTCATCCAGGAGGAGGAACTATCGGAATGAACATCAAACGGGTGGAAAACGGGCTGTTCACGCCGGTTGACGACATCACGGAGACGCTTCATCCGCCCGCCAACGGCTTCTACTGGATCGAGGCCACGCTGTTTGATCTGGACGAGCTGCAGCGGCTGTTCGGCCTGCACGATTTGGCGATCGAAGACTGCATCGACGAGGAAGAGCAGCGGCCCAAGCTGGAGATGTACGACGACCACTATTTCATCGTAATCAACAGCGCGGTGTTTGAAAATCAAGACATTATCCTTAGGGAAGTCAACCTGTTTCTCGGCAGGCACTACATCATAACGGTCGCGAAACACCCGACAGAGGAACTGGCACAGTTGACCGAAGTTCTGCGGGAAATGGAAGTAAACGCCGCAGACGACTTTTTGTACCACCTGATCGACCTGATCGTGAAGAAGTATTTCGACGTGATCGAAGGCATCGAGGAGTTGATCGAAAAGCTGGAAGAAGAAGTGCTGATCAACGCGCGGAGAAATCAGCTCACCCAGATCATCGGCTTGCGCAGCGAGGTGCTGTACGCGCGAAAGATGCTGGGGCCGCAGCGGGACCTGATTGCCGCGCTTCACAAACAAGACCTGGCGCTGATCGACGACCACTTGCAAAAATACTTTGGCGACATCCACGAAAACGCGGTCAAGATCGTCGAAAGCTTCGACACCTTCCGCGACCTGATCGCCAACGTACGGGAGGCATACCAGGCGTCGCTGTCCAACCGCACCAACGAGATCATGCGCATCTTCACCGCCCTGACGACGATCTTCATGCCGCTTACGATCGTCACCGGCATCTATGGGATGAACTTCGACCACATGCCCGAATTGCACTCCCGATACGGGTACTACGCTGTCCTTTTGTTCATGTTGTTGCTCGCCGCGGGCATGTACATGATGTTCCGCAAAAAAGAGTGGCTCTGACCCAAAACGAACTGCCCACCGGCCAGGGGAAAAGATAAGCCCCTTTCAGCCGATGGGCAGTTGTCGCCTTGTCAGATGAAGGTGTCGCACGCGGTAATGACGATGTTCAAACGTTTCGACAAGTCGATCTCGTACAGCTTGTCCAACACACGTCCCTGCGCGTCCCGCAACACACGAACCACCGGACGGCTGGGAGCGCCCCGGTTGTAGTCGACAACCACACCCACTTCTCCCGTGTTGAGGGTCACCACAAGTCCCAGCGGATACAGGGCGATCGTATTGCGAAACTCTTCCACGATCTGCTTGTCGTACAGGCTGTCCGCCCCGGCATAGATCAGTTCCATCGCCTCGTGTGGAAGGATGGCGGGGCGGTACACCCGGTCGGAAGTAAGCGCGTCAAACACGTCACAGACGGCCATGATTTTCGCAAAATGGTGAATCTCGTCGCCTTTCAACCCGCGCGGATACCCGCTGCCGTCGAGCCGCTCGTGATGCTGGTAGGCACAGTGGGCGGCGAGCAGCGGAATCTCATCCTGCCGGCGCAACAGTTCAAACCCGAGTTCCGTGTGGGTCTTGATCACGGCGTATTCTTCGTCGGTCAATTTGCCCGGCTTTTTCAGAATCTCTAAAGGAATCGCCATTTTGCCGACGTCATGGAGCAGCCCGCCGATGCCGATCTCCACGATTTCCTTGTCGCTGAGCCCCGCTTTTAAGCCGACCGCAGTCGAATAAAGCGCAACGTTGAACGAGTGGGAGTACACATAGTGATCCACGCCACATATCGTGCCGAGCAGGTTCATCGCCGAGCGGTTTTGTTTCAGCTCGTCGACGATCGATTTCATGACCTCTTTCAGGCGTCTGCCGACTTGTTGACTGGTAAACGCCTGCTGCCATTTGCGCGGTTCTTCCTGAAACGCGCGAAACGAGTCGAAGATCACGCTCATCGCTTCCCGGCGGGTTTCTTCGGACACAATGTCTTCTATCAGAATGTCGCTGGTCCTCTCGTCCTCAATGTAGATGGCCGAAACATTCAAACTGCGCAAGCGATCCAGCATTTTCCGGGTCAACTCCACGCCCTCGCCGACCAGGACATTGCCATTGCTGTTGTAGATGGTTTTTGCCAGTTTTTCTCCAGGCTGACAGCGATTCACTGATATCAGTCTCATCTCGTCTCCGTTGCCTTTCGTTAAGAATACTTCTTATTATACAGATTTCGGCAAGTTTCTACAGTTACTCCAGTACCTGTTTTTGACCGAAGAGTGAAATCGGACGCAAGAAAAAGCGCCTCCGCAAGTCCATACAGACGCGGAAGCGCTTGGAACCTTTGTTCTTCGTTTTTTCGCTCAAAACATTTTCCGAATCGCGTCGCGCCCAATCATGCCAGGGCGAATCCCCAACGATTCCGCAGCGGAGGTCACCGATTCCAGCGGAGCGTCCAGCAGTTCCTGAATCGTTTTCACGCCCACCGCGCGGCCAGCGATGATCTCCCTCTTCGCGAGCCGTTCGTTCAACAGTCCGACGTCCAGCGCGCCGCACATGATGTAGCCTTTGTCGGTGGTCACGGCAAGCAGGGTCGTCTTCGGCAGCCGAACGGTAACGGCGATCGCCGTTCCCTCCGCAAAGTGAAGCGGCTGTACATCAATCATTGACATTCCTCCTTCCCCCGCCGGTATCTTACCCTATGTCGCCGCCCGGCAAATGGTGCGGGCCTTCGCTTCATCACTTCGACCAGGCATCCGGCGGCCATGGGGAACCTCGCTTCGCCGTCCATGCCAAACATAGAGCGGCTATCCCTTCCGCTCCGACGCCGCCAGCCAGCGCGGCGTAAAGCTGGCCTCCACCAGCTCGTCGTCGCCCAGCATGTGCGCGAACATCTCGCGCAAGAGATCGTTGAGGAAAAACCGCTGTCCCAGCGCCTGTTGAAACTCGGGAAACAGCCGGTTAAACAGGAACATGTCAACAGTCCCCACCCGGTATTCGCGGTTCCACTCCAGCGGCTCCCCGCCAATCTCCACACGGCGGATAACAGGGACGGACGTCTGGTCGTAGTAGACGATCATGCCGTCGATGCCCATCCAACCGGTCACTTCGCCGCGAAACCCGAACCCGCGCAACGGCATCCGCACCACGTCAGGCACGGCGGCCCGCTCCAGAATCCGCCACAACTGATCGCCGCGAAGCGTCACCAGACACGGCTTCACGGGATGGGGCACGCAGTCCAGCAAGTCTTTGCGCGTGATCTGGCCTTGCCGCAGCGGTGTCAAGAGCAGTCCCCCGTTGGCCAGACCGACGTCCGCGCCGGTCCAGCGGCGAAGACCGGCGGCGAGAAACGAACCAAACGGCGTCTCCCTGTCCCAGTCGATCTCGAAGTCGCGCGACAACCGAACCACCGGTCGCGACAGGATACGGTCAGCTTCCGCCGTTTCCCGTCCAATCAATTGGGCGAGCGCAGGGTCGGCCGGATACGTTTTCGACCGGTACACCTCCGCCTCGCTCTCCACGACCCGGCGCATCGCCTTGTCCAGCCGCAATCGCACATGGCCGATGTACTCTCCGTACTTGCCCACCTGCGCAACCAGGGTGCGGCCGACGCGCTCTCCCTTTTCCAAGAGGCGGTGGGTGTGCGCGCCGAGAATCACGTCAATCTCCGGAATCTCCCTCGCCATGTCGACATCGGCCTGGTAGCCGAGATGGGACAGGACGACAATCGCGTCCACCTGCGGCCGAAGCCGCGCCACTTGCTCCTTTACAAGCGGGAGCGGTTCCTTCGCTTCCCAGCCCAGTTCGCGGTAAAACTCGGCAAACGCCACCGTCACGCCAAGGATGGCGACGCGAAACCCGTCCCACTCGTGAATCGCGTACGGCACCGCCCACTTCGGCAGGGTGCCGCTTGCGCTGTCCAGCAGGTTACTCAGCACCACGGTGAAGTCAGCCTCTTCGTACAAGCGGTCCAGCCGCGCTTTGGGAAAGGTAAGCCCCTCATTGTTGCCGATCGTTACGTATTGATAGCCGCTCTCGTTCAGCACGCGCACGTTGGCATGCCCCCAGGTGGCTTCCGTCTTGTCCTGCATGCGGTCGGTGTGATCGCCGATGTCAACGGTCAGCACGTGCTCTCCGCGACCTTCCCACTTCGAGCGGCGCTGCTTGAGACAGGTGGCGATCTGCGCCATCCGCTCAAACCGGCTGTGGATGTCGTTGGTGTGCAAGATATGTAAGGTACAGGTATGGGACATGGCTGCTCCTCCCTTTGGTTACAATCTATGCTCCGACCGCTTTGACGATCATCTCCACCGCGATGGCCAGGATGAGCACCCGCAACAGATTCACCAGCGTCTTGCCTTTCAGCCGGGCGGCGATCATCGCTCCCAGCTTTCCTCCAGCCCACGCCCCCGGCGCCAGCACCAATGCGTACAGCCAACTGATGTTGTCGTTGATCACGTTGGTGACGCTGCCGACGACAGCGGACAGAAAGATGACGAACATCGAGGTGGCGGTGGCGATGTGCGGCGGAAAACGGAACAGGACGATCATCGCCGGCACCATCAGCACGCCGCCGCCAACGCCGAACAGCGAGGAGATCACACCTACGCCAAACGCAATCACGACGGCCATCCAGCGTTTGTAACCATACTCGTGCTCCACTCCCTCGGCGTCCACGTAGGTGCGGCGCACATCCCAGCCGATGCTGCGCGGTTTCAGCTTATCCTTGAAGAGCATCAGCACAAACATGGCGATCTGAAACAGGCCGAACAGCAGGTAAAACGACTGGGCGTGCAACAGCTTGTTCAGATAGACGCCCGTCACCGCGCCGGGAGCGCTGCCGGCAAAAAAAAGCCAGGCGCAGGCGGTGTCCACCTTTTTCTGCTTGAGATAGGCCAGCGTGGACGACAAGGCGGTGATGACGATGGCCAACAGCGACGTGGCTGTGGCCACTTGCGGCGTCATCGACCCCGGTTCATGCCAATTGGCAAAAAAAAGCAGAGCCGGCACAAAAAACAGTCCTCCGCCGATCCCGACGACGCTGCCGATCGCTCCCGCCACCACACCGATAATGATAAACAACACAGCGATTCCAACCATTGCGTTCCTCTCCCGCTTTTGTCTTTTCCGTCAAAACAATTCCAGTTGACGGGGATTGAGCCCGGTCGGTTCCACCCCGAGCAGTTGCATGAACCGTTTCGCATTTGCCGCCGCGTCGCCGCCGGAATTGTTGTTGAACAATACGCACACTTCCCCGGCCGAGCGGCGCAACTCCCCGATGCGCGGCACCCATTCGGCCAACTCTTCGTCGCTGTACCGATACAGGTAGCGCACGTCCCGCCAGTTTTGGCCGCCGCCGGGATCGCGCCAACCGGCGGCATTGCGCCCGTGGAAGCGAACCAGCGCGAGACCAGGCTGCGTCACCGCGACGACAATCGGCACACAGCCCGCGCCCGCCTGCGACTCGTCGCACACCACATGGGTGACGCCAAGCTGGCGCAGAAAGTCCAGCGTCTTCTCCCGATAATCAGGCGCAAACCAACTGCGGTGGCGAAATTCGACGGCCACCTGGTAACGGGCGAACGACTCGGCGCACAGCCGCACGTATGCCACGTGTTCCCGCTTGCAGTCAAACCACGGCGGAAACTGAAACAGCAAGGCGAGAAGCTTGCCCGCCGCCACCAGCGGCTGAATGCTCTCCTCGAAGCGGGCAAACAACTCCGCGCGGCTGGTGAACGGCTGCTCACCGCCGCGCGAATGGCCGGTCATCGCCTGGTGCGGCTTGACGACAAACCGAAACGGCGCCGGGGTCTCGCGCGCCCAGGTTTCGTACTGTTTTTGTGGTAAAATGGCGTAAAACGAGCTGTCCAGCTCGACTACCGGAAAATGACTGGCGTACACGGCCAGTTTGTCTCGGGCGCGCACCCCCTGTGTGTACAGGTCGTGGTGGTCGCCCCAGCCGCAGACGCCAACGAGAATCTGACCGGAAGAAGACATGCCCGAAAACCTCTCATTTCTTGAAAAAGGGGGAGTGACTGATGTTTCCCGCCGTACTGGGTGAGCCCTTTGCGTCTAAGGATACCAAACTGCTGATCGATGGAAAAGTGGTAAAACGCCTCGTCACCGAAGGGCGAGAGGCGCTTCCCAACGAATATTCTGCTCTTCTGGCCGGGCACGGCTCACATATCTCGCATCACTGGCCGGCCCCACGGATAGGCAACGAACCACACCGGTTTGCCTGGAGCGGCCCCGCACTCATGGAGGGGCTGCGCTTTTTTCACCAGGCTGGCCTCGCCTGGCTGGGCGTGATTCACACCCATCCATCCACACCGCCGCTCCCATCGCCGATCGATTGCGACGGCTGGCACTACCCTTCGCTCAGCTACTGGATTCTCTCCTTTGCCGGACGAGAACCCGAACTGGCTGTCTATCAGATGGTGGACGGGAGATTCGTCACCCATCCGTACACATTGGCATAGTTACAGACATCGTTACACGATCTCTTCCACTTCGACCACAGGCTCGACGGACAGTTCGACATTGCCGCGAATCGCCTTGGAGATCATGCAGACTTCCTCGGCGCGATGGGCCGCATACGTGGCTGTCTCCACCGTTTTTTCGTCTCCCTGCGCCAACACGATCACGGGTCGGTGGATGATCTTGGTAAAGCTCATGTTGCCACCCTCGACGTTGACGATTCCTTCTGACCTGAGCGTCAGCGACTTGACGGAAAGCCGCCGTCTCTCCAGAATGGCCGCGAGGGTAATGATATAGCAGTTCATCGCCGCCCCGATCAACAATTCCTCCGGGTTGCTGCCGATTCCCGGTCCGCCCATCTCGCGGGGGACAGAGATCGCGGTGCTCAGGCCCCTTCCGTGCAATTCTCCCTGTCCCAGCCGTCCCCCCTGCCAGGTCGCCTCCAGGCGGAAATGATGTTCCATCGCACAGCCCCCCTGCCATAGCGTTTCCCTTAGTGTACCTGGTTTTGACAAAATGTTCAAACCGCCAATGGGTTGACACGCTTCATGTGTCCGTGCGCGCGGCGGCCGCTTCTTCCGACGCCGGGGAAGCCTGGCCCGCCGCTTTGGGAGCGGTTGCCGCCGCCGCTGCGGGCGCGTCCGGAACCGGCAGCCCGCCAGCTTGCGTAAAGGTGCGAATCATTTGCGTCACATCCAGGCCGGAGACGTCCTTGAGCATCTCCGGAAGCTGTGCCATCAGCCGGGTGACATTGCCGCTCAACCGTGTGACCCCGTCGCCCTGTCCGTTGCCGGTGTCGATGATCGTCACCTTGTCGATCGCCTTGATCGGCTCCGCCACCTTTTCCGCCAACTCCGGCAACATCTTGGCGACGATGTCGAGAACGGCCGCCTGCCCGAATTTTTCGAATGCTTCGGCCAGCTTTTGTTTCCCTTCCGCTTCCGCCTCCAGCTTCAGTTTCGTCACTTCCGCCTCGGCGCTCCCCTTGGCTTTCTCGGCTTCGGCGATCGCCAGCCCCTCCAGCCGCTTCTGCTCCGCTTGCGCCTTGGCCTCGGCCTCGATCCGGTACTTGAGAGCGTCCGCTTCCCGCATTTTCTTGGCTTTTTCCGCTTCGGCCGCCTGCTCGACCGCATACCGGTCGGCGTCCGCCTTCTTCTTCACCTCGGCGTCGTACTGCCGCTCGCGGCGCAAGATTTCTTTTTCTTCCAGCTCGATCTCTTTCTGCTTGCGGACCAGGTCGATCTTCATTTCTTCTTCGGTCACTTTTTGTTTCGTCATTACTTCCTGCAGCTTGTAGGCCTGGTCGGCAACAGCCTTGGCCTTGTCCTGCTCCTGTTTGAAGGCGGCCACCTTCAGTTCTTTCTCCTTCTCCGCCTCGGCGATGTTGGTCTCTTTCAGCAACTCCGCCTTGCGCGCCTCTTCTTCCGCCAGCGCCTGCCTGATGCGCGCCTCCTTGTCGGCCTCCGCCTGCGAGATCAGGGCGTCACGCTTGACGGCGGCGATCTGCGGAATGCCCAGCGCGTTCAGGTAGCCGTTCTTGTCGCGCACGTCCTTGATCGTAAAGCTGACCACGGACAGCCCCATCTTTTTCAGATCCTTGGCGGCGACTGCCTGTACCTCCTGGGCGAACCGCTCCCGGTTCTTGTAAATCTCCTCCACGGTCATGCTGCCGAGAATCGCCCGCAGGTAGCCTTCCAGCACCTCCTGCGCCTCCGCCTTGAGCGCTTCATCCGACTTGCCCATGAATTGTTCGGCCGCCGTGGCTATATCCTCAATCGAGCCGCCCACCTTGATGATGGCCACCCCGTCCGCCATCACCGGAACCCCCTGTTCAGTGTATACTTCCGGCGTGGATACATCCAGTTTGTGCGACAACAGACTGATAAAGTTGGCCTGCTGGAAGATCGGCAGAATAAACGCGCCGCCGCCGCGCACGATCTTCATCTTGCGTCCCGATTCGTCCGTAAGCACGTTTTTGTTGCCGAGAAAACTGCCGGTGACGATCATCGCCTGATCGGCCCCCACCGTTTTGTAACGGGCCCAAAACGCGAGCCCCAGCCCAACCAACACGCCAGCCACCACCAGCACCAAAGCCGTGACCGCAGAAAAAACCATCATCTCGTTCTCCTTTCCTCTTCGAACGGAACCACGTACAGCACGTGGTCCCTGACGTCAACGACTACCACCCGCGTGCCCGCCGGGATCGGCATCTGTTCCAAGCTGGCCGCAATCTGATTGGACATGCCGCTCACCAGCGGCAACAGGATTTCGCCCACGCCATCCGGCGGAATCGTCGTGATCACTTCCCCGATCCGGCCGGCCAGTTCCTTGATGGAGTAACCGACTGACTGCTCCGCCCGCGCCATTGGTTTTACCCAGATGAAGTATCCGGTAACCGCCGACAGCACGGCGAGGCCCGCCGCCGTCAACGACACGAGGCCCGGCGACAACCGGGTCAGCCTGAGCAGCAACAAGCCGCTTCCGCCAAACACCGTAATCCCGCCAATCAGCGTTACCGGCTGCAAAAACGGCACCTCCAGATGGATGAGTCCATGGCTTGCGGCATCGCCAAACAGCAGGGCGATCAGCGCCGCGACGAGCCCGATCCCGACACACGCCAGAAACAGCATCTCCAATCCGCCCACCGTTCTCCCCCCTTTTAATGCAACCAACTCCATTATCTGTTAGTGTATACGTGTCGAAATCTGGAAAGTTTCACGATTCAACAATCGGCTCGTCTTGATCTTCGCCCGGATTGGCGGGTGTCGCCTCCCCGCTGTCGGAATAGACATTGCCAATGTAGGCGGGCTGATAGCCGGACTCGGTCAGGGCCTTGATCACCTGGTCGCGCCGGTGCAGGTTGTACAACGGAAACGTGCGGAACTGTTCCAGCCCGATCCAGCCGGCCCACTCGATCTCTTCTTCGCCGACGCCGCCCGCGATTGGCGTCGTCTCTTCCCCGATCAGCCGCGCCAACACGCCGACGCCCAACGTATGCTTTCCCGTCGAGTGCTTGTTGATGCGTTCATCCAGCCACAACAACCTCACAAACTCCACGAATAGCCCCGTCTCCTCCCAGACCTCCCGCTGGGTGGCTTCCGGTATCGTCTCGCCGTATTCGACGCTTCCGCCCGGCAAGCCGTAAAAAACGTCTCTGCCCAGCCGTTCTTTGATCAGCAGGATTTGTCCTTGATGTTCGACAACCGCCGTCACTCTCACCCGTATCTGTTCCATCTCAGTCCCCCCGGCACTCGACTACTCTTATCATACAATACGGGACCGAATCTTCATAACCGTCGGACAAGGATGCACCGGCCAAGACCAAAACAAAACCCTGCCGAAACCGGCAGGGTTTTGCGATTGTTGATCCAGACATCAACGGGCGAAGATGTGTTCACCCAATCGAACCGTTTGCGGACGCGACCAGATCCACCCCGAGGTGGCGGTGTTTGGATTGAAGTAGTACAGCGCCCCGTAAGTCGGGTCCCAGCCGCGTACGGCGTTCCATACGGCGCGGTATGCCGTCGCGTCAGGTTTTTGCCAATACTGGCCGTCGTCAATTGCGGTAAAGGCGCCAGGTTGGAAGATAATCCCGCTTATCGTTTTGGGGAATTTCGGAGATTTCAGTCTGTTCATGATCACGGCGGCAACGCCCACCTGGCCGATAAACGGTTCGCCCCGCGATTCGGCATAGACCAGTTTGGCCATCATCTCCATCTCATTTTGGTTGACGGATACTTTCCTCAGGGTGTTCCATGTCAGCGGTCCTGCGACGCCGTCGACGGGCAGTCCGAAGTCTCTTTGGAAGTGTCGCACGGCATTGGCCGTACCCCATCCGTAGATGCCGTCCAGCGAACCGTCGTAGTACCCGCGAATCTGCAAGCGATATTGCAAGTCCCATACTTCCCCGTTGCTGCTCCCGACGCGTAACGTAGACGCAGCGGCCGCCTGGCCAAACGGGATCATCACCCATGTTGCGAGGAGCACGAAGAGGAAAGTAACCATGGTCCATTTTTTCATGTGTAACCTCCTCTCGCTTGCCATTATAAAGGCTGTCAGACCCCCGCTCAACCCACGCATCTTGGCAACCCAGTCGGATCGTGCCAGTTTTTTGGCAGTATCGCCCTGCCGTATCTGTAAACAGATGCAAAAACTCCCGGAACCAGGCAATACGGGGACACCCCTTGCCAGCACAGGTACAACCTCTCGGGTTAACCGCGCCGCATCAAGGGGTGCATGCGAAAAAAGGTTATATTTTCAGGAACGGCACGTACACGATGTGCAACAGAAGAAACAGCAGACCTCCGATCACACCGCCCACCAGGGAGCCGTTAATCCGGATGCGTTGCAGGTCATCCCCCACCTTGTCCTTCACGAACGACACCAGCCGATCGTTCGTGAAGGTGTTTAACGTGTCACGAACGATCTGACCAATGAGGCGATGCTCGGACCTGATCACGATCCGGAGAAATCCCTGAACCTTCTCTTCCAGCCAATCCTTCCTGGCCGGACTGTTCCTGAATTCAACCCAGTAACGCTGAAGCGCCTGCTTTCCCCATTCTCTGATGTCGTTTCCCCGCAGCGGAACATGATTCACGGTAACATACTTCAGATCCGTGTCTGTTTGCAGAAAATCCATTAATGTAGCGAGAAGTGACTCAAGGGGATGGGTAAACGATACATGGCGCAACACGTTTTGTTTCCAATCATCAAGGGAGCGGGACAGGTCGGATCGGCCGTCCAGGTTCACCGCCAAATCCCGAAGCCTGTCTTTCACCAATACCCGAAGCGGATGAGACCGATTCCAGCGCAACTCTTGCACGAACGCTGACAGGTCGTTGTAAAAGGCCGCAGCGGCTTCATCCATGTTCAGCACATTCGTTTTCTCCGCCCCTGCGGACACGTATTTTTTTATCAAACGAGAAAGGAAATTGCCTGTATTCACAACGTTCTCTTTCTCGCTCTCCAGGACTCTTCGTATCGTGTCCTTCATCCCGGGCCGCGAAACGTATTGATACACTTCTTCGATAAGGGAATCCAGCACCTTGTCCACCTTGCCGCTGTCCAGCGCCCAGGACAACAACTTCCCGGCATAAGGAGAAAGGTCCGTTTCTTTCAGGATCCGGATGATCTGACGGTCGGCCGTGCGGGCAATTTCGGCCATATCGAGCTGAGAAAGCAGACCTGTTACCCATTTCCATCCCAGATCGATGAAAGCGGCACTGTTCCCCTTTTTTTCGATCCATTGGACCAGGGCATTCACGATATGCAAGCGGGCAAGCTTGTCCTCGATCACCTTCTGACTGAGCAACTCCGATTCCACCATGTTCACGACACTGTCAATCAGTTTCTCCCGATTGTTGGGGATAATGGCCGTATGGGGAAACGGTAAACCCATGGGACGTTTGAATAAAGCCGTAACCGCAAACAAATCCGCCAACCCGCCGACCAATCCCGCTTCCGCCATGAATTCCAAAAGCTTTGGCCACCATTGGTCCGGAAAGCGGTGCGTCAAGAAAACCGAGACGAAAAAGAGCAACAACACCAACAGCAGGGTCAGGTTGGCTTTCGTATTCATTTTCACGAAAAGATCACCCGCTCGATCAAGGCTTTCATGGCAAAGATCAAAATTCCCAGCAGCCCGCCGACGACAGTGCCGTTCAACCGTATATATTGCAAGTCCCTGCCCGCCTTCGCTTCCACATAAGCTATGAACTCCTGGTCATTGTAGGCGTTCAATTTTTCCCAGACAAGCCGGCCGATTTGCTCATGTTGCTCGTGTATCCATTCCATCGCTTTATCCTTGAGCCAGCCATCCAGGCGATCCCGTTTGTCACGATCACCCGCAAATTTTTGCAAACCATTGTCCAGCATGCCGTTCAGCCAGGGGAACGGATCTGACCCCGTCTGTTCGGCGGCGGCAGCCACTTGCCGGTACCCTTCGAGCCATTCCCGCAGAGGCTCTGCCAGTCCGGCTCTCGTAAACAGCGAGTCGATCAGTCCTTGTTTTGCTTGCTCCACCCGGTTCCGAAAAACTTCGTCTGTACGCAACCGCTCGATGATTTCTTTGAACCAATGGTTCAACTGCTTGCGGAAAGGATGGGACGGCGAACGAATTTCCTTCAAATAGTGGACCAGCCAGTTTTGCGCGTTTTCGCTCAGGGTACCGGCTTTGATCCCGGCGATGAAATGAAAAGCCTTTCTCATAAACCGGTCAGACTCATACGACTGCAGCGCCGTTTGGATCAATTCCTCCAGACGGGAGCGAAACACGGGGGATTTTACCATTTTCGTCAATTCATCCGACAAAAATGAAATGATCTTATCGTCATATTTGTTCTTTAGCGACCATTCGGCAACATCGGCAAACACATCGGACAGTTGGATAGCCCCCGCATGAGTCTGAAGAAAAGACTCTGCGGCACAGGCCATGTTCGCCAGGTCCAGCTTGTTCAGAAGATCAGAAGCCACCTTTTGAAACACGATGCAAACGTCGCGCTTTCCACCATGGTCGTTCAAATACGCGAGAACCAGGTCTGAAAATCTGTATTTGTCCAATTTGGCTTGAATGCTTTCTGGTGTCAGCAATTCATGCTGAACCATCTGGACAATCTCTTGCAAAAGACGCTCACGATTCCTGGAAATAATGCGGGTGCCCATCTTTTCCGGCCATTTGATGCGCAATGGATCGCGAAAAAGGGCGCTTACCGCAAACGAATCGGCCAATCCCCCGACGGTAGCAGCACTAAATCCGATGAAACACAACTGGCCCCAGACATGATCCTGAAGGGGGAAAGTGAGTATCGAGCCCGCAAACGACACAGCAATCAAGCTGTCCGCCCAAGTTTTGGTCGACAGTCGGCCCATGTGATTCCTCTCCTGGTAATTCTGAAGTACAACCATTCAGTTAGATTCTACAATATTCTACATGATTCTACATGTTTGCGGAAGGGCACCCGATTCGCGAAGGCATTCTCTGTCGCCATGTTTGTGCTGCTTACTCTGCCAAACGTTGGGCGTCGACCGCCGGTTCCTCCCGCTGTTTCTCCGGTTTCTGGTACACCGTCAACCCAATCCCGAGCAGGACGCAGACCAACCCGAGCAGGTGTGACCATGCGAACGTTTCGCCCAAAAACACATAAGACAGCAGAACGGTTGAGACGGGCAACACGCCGGTAAACACGCCCGAGGTGCCGGCAGACACCTTGGAGACGCCCTGATACCAGAGATAAAAACCGAGAACCGTGACCACAAGCGCGTAGTAGACGATATACAGCCAGTCTGTGAGCGAAGGGGTGGAAAAATCGAACGAGAGCCCTTCCCAGATGGCAAACGGCAAAAACAGCAGGAAGCCGAGGACTGTCACATAGGTGGCGATGACAAGCGGGCTCAACCGGTTGGACAGCATCTTTCCGAGAATGGTAAACATCGCTTCTCCCCATACCGCGCCCAGCACCAACAGATTGCCGAGCCACAGCAGGGTTCCCGAAACCGCGCCCTCCCCTCCCCGGGTTTCGTTGAGATGAATGGCAAGCATGCCGCATACCGCGAGGACCAGGCCGAGCAATTGCCGGCGGCTCAACCGCTCACGAAACACCAGCACCGAGATGAGGGCGATCATCATCGGGGTGGTGCTGGTGATGATGCCGCTGGCCACGGCGGTCGTATATGTGACCCCGTACAAGAGAAAGACGCTGAATCCAAACACGCCCGTCAGCGCCTGCAACAAGAGGATTCCCGCTTCTTTTCGGCTCAACGCGGGAAACCGCTTCTTTGAAAGGTACAGCCACAAAAGAAGGACCAGGGAAGCCAGGCCGTAGCGAATGCCGGAAGCGAGAAAAACGGGAAACTGGCTCACGATCATTTTTCCGACTACGACCGAACTGCCGACAATGGCCATCGCCGCCGTCATTTCCAGATACGCTCTCGCATTCCGATTCACAAGCGCCTCATTCCCTTCCGGAAACATAAGTTCCTGCGACAGGATCAAGCCCCGCCAAAAAACAAATAAGCTCTCAAGATCCGTCCTGCGATGTGTGATCTTGAGAGCCTGATTTAATGTGTCATGGTGCCGGTGAAGGGACTCGAACCCCCACTCCCTTGCGAGAACTTGATTTTGAGTCAAGCGCGTCTGCCAATTCCGCCACACCGGCACGCGAAAAAAGAGAAAAACAAAGAAACAAAACGTTGGGTAAAGCAAAATGGGGCGATCGATGGGATTCGAACCCACGAATGCCGGAGCCACAATCCGGTGCGTTAACCCCTTCGCCACGACCGCCGCGACAGGGAAATGGCGGACAGGGTGGGATTTGAACCCACGAGACGAGTTATCCCCGCCTACACGATTTCCAATCGTGCTCCTTCGGCCTCTCGGACACCTGTCCATGTAACCCCTTAGACAATTTCATAATATAGCATCTCTTGTCCGTTTTTGCAAGAGGAAAAATAAGTGAGTGGCTCGCTAGTTGAAAAGCGGCCGTGATGGTCGCTTTTTCTTTTCATTCCCCACGCCGTTCATCTTCTTGGGGGCCAAAAAATAAAATACGTGTCCGAAAGACTCGGACACGCATTTGTGAAACTCACCGCCGCTACTTACCTTCACGTCACCAAGCAGATGGAAGATGACGCTTTGGCGTTAGACGGCACGCAGGCAAATCATTCATGGGTCATGTATGGGCAAAAAGGGGGCACGCCCTCTTTTTTTAAGCCGGAATCCCTTGATACATAAGGGTTATCCGATCGAACCCTCCATCTCGAACTTGATCAGCCGATTCATCTCGACCGCATACTCCATCGGCAGTTCCTTGGTGAACGGCTCGATGAAGCCCATGACGATCATCTGCGTCGCTTCCGCTTCGCTCAAGCCCCGGCTCATCAGGTAGAACAACTGGTCTTCGGACACCTTGGAGACGGTGGCTTCGTGCTCCAGCGTCACGTTGTCGTTCAAAATCTCGTTGTACGGAATCGTGTCCGACGTCGACTGCTTGTCGAGGATCAGCGTGTCGCACTTGATGTTGGACTTGGAGCCTTCCGCTTTGCGGCCGAAGTGAGACAGACCGCGATAGGTCACCTTGCCGCCGTCTTTGGACAGCGATTTGGAGACGATCGTCGAGGTGCACTCCGGCGCCAGGTGCACCATTTTTGCCCCCGCGTCCTGGTGCTGCCCCTTGCCGGCCACGGCGATGGACAGCACGGTCCCTTTGGCGCGCGGCCCTTTCATGATCACGGCCGGGTATTTCATCGTCAGTTTGGAGCCGATGTTGCCGTCGATCCACTCCATGGTGGCGTCGGCGTAGGCCACGGCACGCTTGGTGACGAGGTTGTAGACGTTGGTGGACCAGTTCTGGATGGTCGTATAGCGGCAGCGGGCGCGATCCTTGACGATGATCTCGACGACCGCCGAGTGCAGCGAGTCGGTGCTGTAGATCGGCGCCGTGCAGCCCTCGACGTAGTGGACGAAACTGTCCTCGTCGCAGATGATCAACGTGCGCTCAAACTGCCCCATGTTTTCCGAGTTGATGCGGAAGTAGGCTTGCAGCGGCGTTTCCACCTTCACGCCCTTCGGCACGTAGATGAACGAACCGCCCGACCATACGGCCGAGTTGAGCGCGGCAAACTTGTTGTCCGCCGGTGGGATGACCGTCGCGAAATACTCGCGGACGATGTCCGGGTACAGTTGCACGGCGGAGTCCATGTCACAGAACAGCACGCCCAGTTTCTTCAGGTCTTCCTGCATGTTGTGGTAAACGACCTCGGATTCGTACTGGGCGGACACCCCGGCGAGAAACTTCTGCTCCGCCTCGGGAATGCCCAGCTTGTCGAACGTCGCCTTGATTTCTTCCGGCACTTCGTCCCAACTGCGGCCTGTCTTTTCCGACGGCTTGACGTAGTAGGTGATGTCGTCGAAGTTCAATTCGTCCAGATTGCCGCCCCAGGTGGGCATCGGCATGTTGTTAAAAATATCCAATGCTTTCAGGCGGAAATCAAGCATCCACTGCGGCTCGTTCTTGATCCGGGAGATCTCTTCGACGATCTCGCGGCTCAACCCCTTTTTCGTCCGGAACACGGAGACGTCCGGATCGTGAAAGCCGTACTGGTACTCCTGCAATTCAGGGGCTTTCTTTGCCATTTCGGTCACTCCTTTTCGCGGGTAAATTCATCGACCCTCTGCCTGTCTTGCGCCCTGTTCCAGCGCTTTCCACGCCAGCGTGGCGCACTTGATCCGCGCCGGGAACTTCGCCACTCCCTGCAGGGCCTCGATGTCCCCGAGGTCGACGGAATCGTCCACGGCTTTGCCCTGCATCATCTCGGAGAAAATCCTTGCAAGCGTAAGTGCCTCTTCCACTGTTTTGCCCTTGACCGCCTCGGTCATCATCGAAGCGGAGGACATGCTGATGGAGCATCCCTCGCCAAGGAAGCGGACGTCGATCACCTTGCCGTTCTCGATCTTGAGCGACAGGGAGATGCTGTCGCCGCAGGTGGGATTGTTCAGGTTGACGATCAGACCCTCGGATTCGTCCAGCTTTCCGCGATTGCGCGGCTTTTGATAGTGATCCATGATCACGCGTCTGTAGAGATCATCAAGAGAAGACATTGCCAAAGTACTCCTTCGCCTTTTTCAATCCGGCAACCAGCGCATCCACGTCTTCTTCCGTGTTGTACAGGTAAAAGCTTGCCCGAGCCGTCGCCGTCGCCTTCAGCCAGCGCATCAGCGGCTGCGCGCAGTGGTGTCCGGCGCGGACGGCAATCCCGTGACTGTCCAGCACAGTGGCGAGGTCGTGCGGATGCACATCGGCCAGGTTAAAGGTAATCAGACTGCTGCGGTCCTGAATCGGGCCGTAAATGGTAAGACCTTCGACTTCCTGCATCTGTTCGATCGCGTAGCGAACCAGTTGTTTCTCGTGCCGATCAATTTCGTCCAGGCCGATTTCGTTGAGAAAATCGATCGCCGCCCCCAACCCGATCGCGCCGGCGATGATCGGCGTGCCGCCCTCAAACTTCCAGGGCAACTCTTTCCACGTGGAGTCGTACAATTCGACGAAGTCGATCATCTCGCCGCCAAACTCCACCGGCTCCATCCGCTCCAGCAGTTCGCGTCTGCCGTAGAGCACGCCGACTCCGGTCGGACCGCACATCTTGTGGCTGGAAAACGCGTAGAAGTCGCAACCCAGCGCCTGGACGTCCACTTTTTTGTGCGGCGCGCTCTGCGCCCCGTCGACGACCAGAATCGCGCCGTGCTGGTGCGCGATGTCGGCGATTTCGCGGATCGGTGTGGTGTCGCCAAGCACGTTGGAAACGTGGTGAATCGCCACAATTTTCGTATTCGGCGTGATCGTCTCTTTTACCGCTTCCACCGTGACGGTTCCGTCTGCGGCGAGCGGGATGAACTTGAACGTCGCCCCGGTCGCCTTGGCCGCCTGCTGCCACGGAATGAAGTTGCTGTGGTGTTCCACCACGGTGGTGACGATCTCGTCTCCTTCCCGGAGGAAAGCGCGGGCGTAGCCGTGCGCCACCAGATTGAGCGCCGTCGTCGTGCCGCGCGTGAACACGATCTCTGCCGCTTCCCTGGCATTGATAAAGGCGCGCACTTTTTCGCGTGCGCCCTCGTAGCCGTCCGTCGCCCGTGTGCCCAGGGTGTGAACGCCTCGGTGAACGTTGGAATTGTATTCTTTATAGTATTTCTCCAGCGCCTCAATCACCTGCACCGGCTTCTGCGACGTGGCTGCGCTGTCCAGGTAGACCAGCGGGTGATTGTTTACTTCCTGGTTGAGAATCGGGAAGTAGCGGCGAATCTCCTTGGCGTTCATGATCCCCACTTCCTTTCGAGAGCTTGACGAAGCCGCGTCTTCACTTCCTCCAGCGGGATTTCCGCAACGACCGGTTCAAGGAAGCCAAGGATGATCAACCGCTCCGCCTCCGCACGCGGAATCCCGCGCGACATCAGGTAATACAGGCTTTCTTCGCTTACGCGGCCGACAGAGGCGGCGTGGCCCGCTTTCACGTCGTCTTCGTCGATCAACAGGATCGGGTTGGCGTCGCCGCGTGCCTTGTCGCTGAGCATCAGGATGTTTTCCGCCTGTTCGCCGTTGGCTTTTTCCGCGCCTTTTTCAATCTTGGTGATCCCGTTGAGGATGCATACCGCTTCGTCGGTCATCACCGCTTTGCTCAACATCGTCGACTCGGAATGCGTGCCGATGTGTTGCACATGGGAGGTGAGATTTTGCCGCTGTTCGCCGGTGCCGACGGTGATTGTCTTGGTGTCGGCGGCAGAACCTGTTCCTTTGAGGATCGACGTGTTGTTGGCAACGGTGTTGCCGGCGTTCATCTCGCCCAGCACCCACTCCACCTTGCCGTCGCGCTCTACGACCGCACGGCGGAACGTGTAGTCGTGCACCTCTTTTGACATCGAACGGACGGAAGCCACTTGCACGTGGGCACCCGCGCCGACGAACACTTCCACCACGCTGTTGGTCACCATCGTTCGTCCTTCGGAAGAGACGTAGGTGTCAACGTAGGCCACGCGGCTGTTTGCTTCCGCCACGATCAACACGTGCGGGCAGAGAAGCGAACCGTCGCCCGCCACCTGGAAGATTGCCTGTACCGGCACAGAGACTTCCACATTTTTCGGGACGTAGAGGAACACCCCGCCGTTGACAAGCGCGGCGTGCAAGGCGGCCAGCCGGTGTTCATCGGCGGCCACGGCTTTCATCAGATAGGATTGAACGAGGTCCGCGTGCTCGCGCAGCGCGCCAGCCAGGTCGGTGAAAATCACCCCTTGGCCTTTCAATTCCTCGGACAACGCATAAAAGCAGGTGGACGCGTTCTTCTGCACCAGCAGGTTTTTCGCGCCGGCTTCGTCGATCTGCTCGCGCACCACGTCATCCAGTTCGGCGATGCTCGTTACCTTCGCCGCTGTCTGGAAGGGAGCGGCGGGTTCGATCGTCCACTTGTCCAGTTTGGTTTTCTCCAGCGCCGGCAACTCCAGCGCGCTTGCCGCACGCAGCGCGGCCAGACGCCGCTCAAGGAACCACTGCGGCTCCCCGTTGGCTTTCGAGTAGGCCGCAATGGCCTTATGGTCAAAACGGAGCTGTGTATCTACACTCATCGCTGATGACCTCCTTCGCCTACACGCCAGCGTTTACGGTTTCGTCTTCGATGCCCAGTTCGGCCTTGATCCAGTCGTAGCCTTCCGCCTCAAGACGTTCCGCCAGTTCCGGACCGCCCGATTTGACGATGCGGCCTTGCATCATGACGTGCACGAAGTCAGGCTTGATGTAGTTCAACAGACGTTGATAGTGGGTGATGATCAGGAAGCTGCGTTCCGGCGAGCGCATCTCGTTCACGCCTTTGGCGACGATTTTCAACGCGTCGATGTCGAGACCGGAGTCGATCTCGTCCAGAATACAGACACTCGGCTGAAGCATCATCATTTGCAGGATTTCGTTCCGTTTTTTCTCCCCGCCGGAGAACCCTTCGTTCAGATAGCGATGGGCGAATGCCTCGTCCATTTCCAGCGTGGCCATCGCCTTATCCATCTCGCGGATGAACTTCATCAGCGAAATCTCGTTGCCCTCGCCCCGGCGCGCGTTGATCGCCGAACGCAGAAAGTCGGCATTGGTCACGCCGCTGATCTCGGACGGATACTGCATCGCCAGGAACAGCCCGGCGCGGGCGCGTTCGTCAACAGACATCTCCAGCAAGTCTTCACCGTTGAGCGTCACGCTCCCCTCGGTCACTTCGTATTTCGGGTGGCCCATCAGCGTGGAAGCGAGCGTCGATTTCCCCGTTCCGTTCGGGCCCATGATCGCATGCACCTCGCCACCCTTCAGCTCCAGGGAAAGGCCTTTGAGAATTTCCTTGTCTTCGATCTTCGCGTGAAGATTGTTTATCACAAGGTGCGGTACGGCAGACATCCAACATTCCTCCATTTATCGTCAGTGTGGTGACAATTTTGCACGCCGGTATCAATTGGTAGTATCTCCCCGGGCGCATCATTCTCAATCCATTCTCAATTACCATTGTATAATAAGAATAATTTTAAAGCAATCATAGAACTATTTTTGTGTTTTTTATACAAAAAAGTTTACTATGTATCCTCTTTCCGCGGGCGCGCTTCGCTTTTCGCTTGGACCCATATGCAGAAAAGAAGGTCCCGGACAAGGACCTCCTGCTGCGTCGACAGGTGTAAAATTAGCGGATCAGTTGCATGATCTCCGCGCGTTTCGCTTCGTACTCGGCGTCGCTCAACACGGGAGCGAATCCGGTCTGCGGAACGGACGCAAGCAAATGGTGCCACGATTTGCACCCTTTATATGCGTCGGCGATCTCGATCTCGAACGGTTCGTTCAGCTTGTACACGCGGGCAAACAAGATATGGAGCGGGTTTTTCTTCTTCCAGTGCAGCCTGACCTCGGCGAAGTTGTCCGACCAGATGTGATACGGATCAAGCGCGCGCAACCGGGCCTCGTCCATCAGTTCGACGTCGTCGGTGACATGGGCAAAGTAATCAATCCGCACCGTGGTGTTGTCCGGGCTCCATCCCTTTAACGTCGCCTCCAGGTCGGGATGGTACGCCGGTTTCACCATCTCCGGCTTCTGGTGCTCGTAGGTGGGATACAGGTAAAACGTGTCGTTCTCCAGACGAAAGTCGCGGGTCTCTTCGTACAGCCCGCCTTTGCGGACGGTGATGATCTGTTTTCCTTCGCCGAGCGCCTTGATCGCCACGGCCCATTCCTTCAGGGCGAGTGTGGACGTCGGTTGTTGAATCGTCATCGTCATGCGCGGTGCACTCCTTTCCGAACAGTTGCTCTCCCTAGTGTAACAGAATCCGTATATCGTGCAAAGGCAAAAACCTTCGGCCGGGGAATGGCCGAAGGCAGCGCGAGCAGAGTGGTGCTTTCAGTTAGTTGACAATCGGGCCGGCTTTGGCGATGTCCGTCGCGTCCGGGAACTTTTTGCTGAAGTTCTCGACGAAGCGGCTGGCCAGTTCGCGCGCCTGCTTGTCATAGGCCCCCTTGTCTTCCCAGGTGTTGCGGGGCTGCAGGACTTCCGCCGGTACGCCCGGGCAGGTCAACGGCACTTGCACGTTGAAGACCGGGTCGGTGACGTATTCGACGTTTTCCAAATCGCCGTTGAGCGCGGCGGTTACCATCGCACGGGTGTACGTCAGGTTCATCCGCTTGCCGATGCCCACCGGGCCGCCGGTCCAGCCGGTATTGACCAGGTAGACTTGCGCGTTGTGTTCATCGATCTTTTTGCCCAGCATTTCAGCGTACACCACCGGACGCAGCGGCAGGAACGGAGAGCCGAAGCAGGTGGAGAACTCGGTTTGCGGCGTAGTGACACCGCGCTCCGTCCCGGCCATTTTGCTGGTGTAGCCGGACAAGAAGTGGTACATCGCCTGTTCCTTGGTCAGCTTGGAGATCGGCGGGATGACGCCAAACGAGTCGGCCGTCAGGAAAATGATCACGTTCGGATGGCCGCCGACGCCCGGGATGACCGCGCCCGAAATCGCTTCTACCGGATAGGCGGCGCGGGTGTTCTCGGTGTATTGCTCGGAATCGTAGTCGGCGCGGCGGGTCACCGGATCGACGACGACGTTCTCCAGCACCGTGCCGAAGCGGATGGCGTTCCAGATTTGCGGCTCGCCTTTTTCGGAGAGACGAATGCACTTGGCGTAGCAGCCGCCCTCGATGTTAAACACGCCGTTGTCCGACCAACCGTGCTCGTCGTCGCCGATCAAAAAGCGGTTCGGGTCGGCAGACAGAGTGGTTTTGCCCGTGCCGGAGAGACCGAAGAACAGGGCGACATCGCCGTCTTTGCCCACGTTGGCGGAGCAGTGCATGGACAATACGTTTTGTTCCGGCAGGAGGTAGTTCATCACACTGAAGATCGACTTTTTCATTTCTCCCGCATATTCCGTACCGCCGATCAGGACGGTTTTCTTTTCAAAGCTGATGATGATAAACGTCTCCGAGTTGGTGCCGTGCACCGCCGGATTGGCCTGAAAGCCGGGGGCGGCAATCACCGTGAATGCCGGCACATGTCCGGCCAACTCCTCCGCCGACGGACGAATGAACAGTTGATGGGCGAACAGGTTGTGCCACGCATACTCGTTGACCACGCGGATCGGCAGGCGGTACGCCGGGTCCGCTCCGGCGAATCCGTCAAACACGTACAGTTCTTTCTTCTGCAGATAGTCGAGCACTTCGTTGTAGAGCAGGTCGAACTTCTCCGGAGAAATCGGCTGGTTGACCGGGCCCCAGTTGATCTTGTCGTGCACCGACTCCTCGTCCACAATGAATTTGTCTTTTGGCGAACGGCCGGTAAACTTGCCCGTCAGCGTGTTCAGCGCTCCCACATCCGTCAGGACGCCCTCGCCGCGTTTGACAGCCGCTTCCACCAACTGCGGAACGGACAGGTTGTAGTGTGTATTTGTTTTGGCAAGCACGTCAGCCAGTTGTTTTACCGTCTTGGTTTCCATGTGAACGTTCTCCTTCCCCAAACTCAGGCAATGTGATTTCTTCTCATGAGCGGTTGATTTGTAATTAGTATAGCACATTTCTCGAATTAAGCTACATAATTTTATGATTTCGGGTAAAAAAATCTTCGCCCGTCCGGCGGCCCATCCATCTTTCGCAAGTCACTCTTAGTGTGCGCCAGCGGCCGCAAAAAAAACCGCCCTCCCGTACGGAAAGCGGCCGGTCAGGAGCGGGCGGTCGCCCGTTTGCGGATAAACTCGATTTTGTCGGCCAGACCTCTGGATTGGACGCCAATCAGCAGGTAAACGATGCGGCGGCCGTCATCGCGGTCGAACAACAGCTTCACGCGCCCTTTTTCCCCGACCACGCGGCGAATCCGGCCGGCGGGCAGCGTGAGAAACGGGTATCCTTGTTCGGCGAAGCCGATCACCAGGGAGTCGGGGTACACCATCAGGTCAAAGTCGGCGTCGTGCCGCTCGTTCTCGGCGATGATCGCCTCCAGTTTTCCCTGCCAGATCGGTTGGGGCACCCCTTTTTTGTCGTGCAGGAACACCACACGGCTGTCCTGTTGCCTGGCCTCCCGGCGCAACCGGCGTTCGCGCCAAACGGCATACACGGTCAGCCCGGTCAAAAACACCCCGATCGCCCCATAGAGCATAAGATACAGTCGGTCTACAAGATTCATCCTGCATCGCCCACCCGTCGAGAAATGTCGCACCCCATCCGAATCCAGAAGAGCCACCGTCCGATTTTCGCCTGCCGCCGAGCAGGC
Source organism: Paenibacillaceae bacterium (assembly GCA_041920505.1). Lineage (GTDB taxonomy): Bacteria > Bacillota > Bacilli > Brevibacillales > Brevibacillaceae > JBHGXV01. The sequence goes on along the minus strand of JBHGXV010000021.1, from coordinate 148,297 downwards.
GTTTTCCTTCCCGGCCGTTAGACGCAATGTTGTCAGCTTAGCGGCACGTCAACCGGCTCCGCCAGTCGGCGAATCTCCGACTGAATCGGCAGATGATACGGACACGCCTGCTCGCATAGCGGCCGCTCCCGGCACGGCTCGTATGCGAGGCAGTCGGCGAATTTGGCAGCCGACTTTTGCCACAGTTCCTCCCCGGCCGCAAGCAGTCCGTAGCGTTCCCGGTAACGTGACGGGATCAACGTGTCGGGAATGCGGATGCCAAGCGGGCAGGAGCAGTAATTGCAGCGGCGACAACCGTGCTCATCCAGCCCCTGCGCCATCCGCAGCAGATCGGCTCGCTCCGTCTCGTCCACGCCGTCGGCCAGCGCCTCAATGTTCATGTCCACTTCTTCCACACTTTTCATGCCGGAAAGGACGATGTGTGCCGCCGACCCAACGGAGTAGCGCAACGCCTCTCTCACCCGCGAAAGAAACGGCCCTGACAGCGGTTTCATCGCGATCATGCCGACACCCAGCTCGCCCGCGACAGGCATCAGGTCGCGTTCGGCGAACGGCTGCACCATGCTTAGATGAAACAGCACCGTGTCAAACGGATAGTCGCGAAGCCAGCGCGCCAATAGCTCGGGCCTGTGTCCGGTGATCCCGATATGGCCGACATAGCCCCTGGCCTTCCATTCTTCGGCGGCGCGCAACGCCCCGTCGACCGCCCTGACCTGGCGGTATTCGTGCACATGGTTGACATAGTGGATCTGCAAAACATCGATGTAATCCGTTTGAAGACGGCGCAGACTGTTTTCAATGTCGGCGTTGGCTGCCTCGTACGTGCGCGCTTGCGTTTTGGTGGCCAGCACGTACTCGTGCCGGCGCGAACGGATCGCCTTTCCCAGTTTCTCTTCACTGTCGCCGTACGCCGGGGCGGTATCCACGTAGCGGATGCCCCTGTCCAACGCGTAGTGCAGCACCCGGTCAGCCTCCGCCTGGGTGATCTTCGGCAGATGCATGGCGCCGAATCCCAGTAGCGACACGACCAGCCCGGTCCTGCCAAGTTGTCTGGTTTTCATCGTTTCACCATCCCTGGCAGTATTATACCACGCCCGCCAGTCGATGGAGGCAATGAAACGCGACGCGCCATGCGCCCGGCAAGAAAAAACCCCGAGCGACGCAACGTTGCCTGCGTCCGGCGGGGTCAAACGTCCATGATTCAAATCGCGGCTCCATCCGCTGTCAGCCGCAACAGGGCGTCGAGCTTCAGTTGGTCGCGCAGCGCTCCTTTCGTCTGCACCAGCTTTCGGGCGTGCAGGTAGGCCAGTTCCTCACCCTGAAACAGCAACAAAAGATCCCGCTCCTGACCGCTCACCACCAGGTCGTAAGCGGTGTCCTCCTGCCAGGGGCCAAACTCTACTTCGCCGCTACGGATCGTCAGGCTGAAGCGAACCTGCTGATCCTCCACAATCAGTCCGATCCGTCTCTCCCATCCGCGCGTCATCACGCGCAGAAACGATTTGCGGATGATCCGTTCGCGAAACTGTGCGAGCAAGCGCGGCAACATGCCGTTCATTTCCATCCCCCCTACATGCTTTCCACCAAGTTCGGGGACGGGCCTGTCGAAACCTTTGACGAGCGATGGGAAGCTGTGTCGGCCATTGTCCGGCCGCCAAAAAACTTCTCGACGCCGTCTGTCGAATCATCGCCGGGCGCTGTTGGCGAAGACGGGGCCGAAATTGCACATCCTAATAATCGCATAAAAAAAGACGTCCGCCCTAGGCGTCGTCTTGTTCGTCCCGGTCCAGACGCACTTCCAGATGGTGTCCGTCCGGGGTTTCAAAGTAAAGGTTGAAGCTGGTCGGCCGTTCAATCGGCCCGCGGTAACCGATATTCTCCGCCTCCAGCTTGTCAACCAGATAATCCAGTTCGTCGCGCGTACCCACGGTAAAGGCGATGTGATCCACCTGCCCGGCCCCGTTTGCCCCGTCTTCCTCGCGGGGATGCAGTCCGATCCGGGTGTGGGAACCGACGTGAAAATAGACAGGTTGACCGTCGATAATCCCATCCAGGTCAACCGGAACCTCAAGTATGTCCTTGAAAAATTGCGCCACTTTGCGCACATTGCGACAGTTGAGTGCGATATGGTGAACGCCCTGAAGTTGAAGCATGTTCGCACATTCCTCCCAAAAGACAAGCAATCTTTCCGACGCACTCGCAAGCGTCATCATACTATTGTAACGCATTCCTGCCGATTACACAAAATCAGGTGTTGTGTTTGAACGCTTCCTTGCGCTTGTGATACTCGCGCAGACGCTCGCTCAGCTTCTGCAACCGGTATTTCAGCGCCTCGCGCCACGCCTCGTCCTTCAGTTCCTTGGCGACGCCAAGCAGGTCAAGCGCGATGTCGATCTGTTGTTTCAAGACGTCGGAGTAGTTCCCTTCGTCTGTCATCGTGCAATTTTCAAACAAATCGGGGATATTGTCAACACTGACAAAGTCGCTGAAATCAACTTCAGGGGCGCGGTCACTCTGGGCATACTCAACGAGGATTTCGTATTCACTTTCCACCGCAGGATGAATGTCGACGCGGTTGCAAACGGGACAGTACAAGATCGGCACGTGATGCACCCGTGTATGTTGATGACGAACGGTGCCAAACGAACCCAGCATGCCTGCTCCACAACAGAACCCCATAATCTCCCCTCCTTCTTGCAGCGAAAAAGCCTCCACCACTGGTTCTCAACGATTGTATCGCACAAGCGGCGCTCCCACCAACGCTAAAATCATTCCAGCGCAACCAGTCTCACGCAGGGGCCCACCGCCGGCTCTCTTTTATTTTTATTGTATCGAAAGAAACCTCTTGTCCGCCACTGTTTTCTGATTTGTTCGACGAGTAACGGCAAAAAAAGACCGGACTTCACGTCCGGTCTCGTTGCTCTTATTCTTGCACCAGCGCCGCGTATTTGTCGGCATCCAGCAGTTTTTCCAGTTCACTCGGGTCAGACATCTCCACGACAATCATCCACGCTTTGTCATACGGAGACGAATTGACCAGTTCCGGAGCAGATTCCAGTTCGCCGTTTACCTCGACGACCTTCCCGCTGACAGGCGCGTACAGCTCGGATACGGTTTTCACGGACTCGACGCTGCCGAACGGTTCGTCCTGTTTCACCGTCGTCCCTACTTCCGGCAGTTCAACAAACACAATATCCCCCAGCTCCGATTGGGCGAATGCGGTGATGCCGACGTACGCCTTGTTCCCTTCCACACGGACCCATTCGTGTTCCTCGCTGTAACGCAGCTCTTTCGGAAATTCCATCTTGACATACTCCTTCCTGTGGGCAACAGATGATCTCCCTCTTAAGTATTGGACAAAGATTCTAGGATTCCTCTTCGATTCCCAAAATTCGATGTAAGCGTTTTTTTACCAGGTTGAGCCCCTTTTCCCCAGCCTGGAAGTGACGCAGTTGGAGCGACTCGTCGAACAGGTAGTACGCCGGCACGTACTCGTTCTGGAACGCGTCGGTGGTGGTCATCTGGTTGTCGATGGCGATCGGATGGGTCAACTGGTACTGGGCGATCGTTTGCTTGATCGTCTCGATGTTGGTGTCCGCCTCCGAACGGGGCATGTGGACGCCAATCACGCGAAGTCCGTTGGCGGCGTACTTTTCCCGCCACTCGTTGATCTGCGGCAGAGACTCCTTGCACATGTAGCAACTGACGGACCAGAAGTGAACCAGCACCGGCTGGCCGGCCAGATCAGCCTTGGACACCTGTCCGTTGACCCATTGGGTAATCCCCGGAAAATCAGGCAATTCTTCGCGAAGACGCATACAATCGACTCCTTTCATGGTGATCATCTGTTGCAAAAAAAGGGCCTAACACCTCAGTTAGACCCTCTTTTTGTCCTGTTGTACGTCTGTGGGAAACGATTACTTCTCGGTCAGGTGTTGTTGACCCGGACGCCAGTTGGCCGGGCAGAGACCGCCGGATTGCAGCGCTTGCAGCACGCGCAGCGTCTCGTCTACGGAACGGCCGATGTTCAGGTCGGTCACTACTTGGTAACGCAGGATGCCTTCCGGGTCGATGATGAACAGACCGCGGAACGCGATGCCTTTCTCTTCATCCAGCACGCCGTAGTCGCGAGCCACCGTTTTCAGAATGTCGGACGCGAGCGGATAGTTCAGGCCGCCCAGACCGTTCTGATCGCGGGGCGTGTTGATCCACGCGCGGTGGGAGTGGATGGAGTCGGTGGAAACGCCGAGCACTTCCGCGTCCAGATCTTTGAACTCTTCGATCGCTTCGCTCAGCGCGATGATCTCGGTCGGGCAAACAAAGGTGAAGTCAAGCGGATAGAAGAAGAGTACGAGCCACTTGCCTTTGTAGTCGGACAAGGATACTTTGCCGAAATCCTTGCCGTTGCCGAGAGCGGTTTCCATGGTGAAATCAGGGGCTGGAAGACCAACCAGACGTTGTGCCATATGTAACGACCTCCTTTTGGGTTTCGTGAACTTACATGAATTATGATACCAGCCAGCTATTTTATAGTCAATACAATTTAGTAATTATTCTTATTGAATTATTGAATGTTGCCCGCTTTCGTCAGCCAACATCATCATACCCGTGCCCGACTTGTTTCATACCTGTTTTTTTCGCGAAACGGGAGGGTCACAACACGCTGCTCGCGCCGATGCGGCGGGCCGCCTCTCGCAGCACGTCCGGCTCTTCGACCAGCGCGATGCGGACATACCCTTCTCCCTCCGCTCCAAACGCGCTGCCAGGAATCACGACGACACCGGCCCGCTCCAGCACGGCAAACGCAAACTCGCGCGACGTCCAACCGGACGGGATCGGGGCCCAGACGAACATGGTCGCTTTCGGCGGCTCGATCGCCCAACCGATCTCGGCCAGGGCTTTTAGCAATACGTCCCTTCGTTCTTGGTACAGCGCGCTGACCGGATTGGGAGTCGCCCGGGCCATGTCGTCCATGAGCGCGGCAATGGCCATCTCCTGCACGGCGAGGAAAACCCCGTAGTCGATGTTGGACTTGACGACGGCGAGCGGACGGATGAGCTTTGCGTTGCCCGCGACGTAGGCGACGCGGCAACCGGCCATATTAAAGCTTTTCGAGAACGAATTCAGCTCGATCGCCACGTCCTTGGCCCCCGGCACCTGCAGGAAACTGGGCGGACGATAGCCGTCGAATGCCATCTCCGAATAGGCCAGATCGTGAACGACGACAATGTCGTGCCGTTTGGCAAAACGCACGGCCTCTTCGAAAAAGGAGAGCGGCGCCACGGCGGACACCGGGTTGTTCGGATAGTTCAGAATCATCAGTTTGGCGCGGCGGCAAATCTCTGCGGGAATGGCCGACAGATCGGGCAAAAAGCCGTTTTCCGCCCGAAGCGGCATCGGGTACAGTTCCGCTCCGGACAGGTAGACGCTGCCCGCGTAGATCGGATAGCCGGGGTCGGGCACCAGCACGACGTCGCCAGGGTCCGCCCAGGACATCGCCAGGTGCGCCAGCCCGTCCTGGGAACCCATCAGCGCGTGCACTTCCCCGTCGGGATCAAGCGTCACTCCGAAGCGGTGTTGATACCAGCGGGCCACCTGCTCGCGAAAACGGGGCGAACCTTCGCTGCCGGGGTACCCGTACACGTCCGGGCGCTTGACAGCCTCAACAAGCGCTTCGATCAGATGAGGCGCGGGCGGCTTGTCCGGGCTGCCGATCCCGAGATCAATCACGGTTTGGCGCTGGGCCACCTGTTGTTTGCGCTGGGCCATCTCGGTGAAAATGGCCGACGTGAGCCATTGCAGTCGACGGGACGGTTGCGGGCACATGTCAGCGATTCCTCCACGTCTGCATCTCTTCTTCCTTAAAGCCCACCGTCACGCGCTCGCCGTCGGTGATCAGCGGCCGTTTGATCAGCTTGCCATTGGAGGCGAGCAGATCCAGCATCTCCTCTTCGCTCATCTGCGGCAGGCGTTCCTTGAGATTCATCTCGCGGTACAACTGTCCGCTGGTATTGAACAGTTTGCGCAAATCAAGTCCGCTCTGTTGCCAGATGCGGCGCAACTCTTCCTTGCCTGGCGGCGTTTCGACGATCGGAATCTCTTCAAACGCTACCTGTTCATTCGCAAGCCACTGTTTCGCTTTGCGGCAGGTGCCGCATTTGTCGTACATGTACGCTTTAATGGTCATGGTTTTCCCCGCTTTCTCGATGTCGTTTCCTGATTCTAGGATAGCACGCCCCCCGGACAGGCTCAACAAGGGAACAGACCGGCTCCGTAAGCGGAGTCGGCCTGTCAAAAGGGGCTAGCCGTTGCCGTTGGCAAGGTCGTCAGGGGCGGCCGCTTCGGTACCCGAACCCACTTGCCACATCTGCTGGATCGGACTGCAGGTCAGACCGAGGCGTTTTCGGTCGTGGGTCTCGTCGACCGTTCCGGTCAATTCGCCATTGTACTGGATTTCATCCGTTCGTTTCACACCGAACCCTCCCTTGTTTGCGTTTATCGTCAGTGTGAAGCGTTTGGCCTGTTCTTATGCGCCGGACGCTTTGCTGACGCTGACGCGCTGGACCTTCGAGTCAGGCAGGCTTCGCGGATCGCTGTGCAATCGGAACGGTTACGCCGGTCATCCGGCCGATACCCGCACCTGGTATCCTGCGTGCTTTTTCACGTGAAAGACGCCCGTGTCGAAAATCAGGTACTGGGCCTTGATCCCGATCAACTTGCCGCCCACGCTCTCCGCTTTGTCCAGCGAAAACGAGGTAATCTTCTCCAGCGATTCAAGCATCGGGTAGGTGATCTCCACCCACTCGTCTTCACGCAATTGGAACGGTTTGAATGCTTCGGGGAAATAGGCGTACACCTCTTCGCGCAGGGCCAAAAGGTCCACTTCCCGCACATCCCCCTTGAGCATCTTGCGCCAATTGGTCTTGTCCGGCAGATACTGGCTGAGGTGGACTTCCAGCTCCCCGGCCATCCGCCTGGTCGGCACCTCGGCGATCGGGATCGCCCGGATTGCCCCCTGATCCACCCAGCGTTTCAACTGATTGTGTTTGCGGGTCAACCCGACTTTCACCTCACTGGAGAGCGCCAGATAGACGTAGTGCGGAATCATGCAGTGTGTCTGCCCGAACTGTTCGTCGCGGCAGGTCCCCTGGTCAAAATGGCACTCGTGCGGTTTGACGATGCACAGATCGTTTTCCGGCAGTTTGGTGAAACACGGGTAACAGTAGCCGTTGTTAAACGTCTTGTTCGTTTTGCGGCCGCAGGCGATGCAGCGCTTTTCGCCCAGATAGGACAGGGTGAGGGTGTTTCCCAGCCATTCATTGAGCGGCAGGCGGTCGTCTTCGAGGTTCAGGTAATAATCAACGGGCGTCTCTTTCCCGTGATAGGTATGTGTCAGTCCGTGCAAAATCCCGTTTCGTTCCACGCGTACTCCCCTTTTCTTCCTGCAGTGGTTGACATCCCATTTATTCTACCACACTCGTCCAGCCGCACGCGCGGTGTTGCCGCTCTGGCAGATATTGCGCTGTGGCGGACTGCGGCCACAGGCATGATTCGGCCGGAAGCGGTGAAGCTATGAACAAAATGGCCGGAAAGGAGTTGATTTTTCTGTACCGCTGGGCAATCCCTCTTTTCGTCGCCCTCTCGCTGCTGTTCCCGGCGCGCGCTACAGCCGTGGATTTTGTGGCATTTGAACCGATCCACCGCATCGACACGCCGAAAAAGCTGGTGGCGCTCACCTTCGACGATGGGCCCGATCCGAAATACACGCCGCTCATTTTGGAGATGCTGCACAAAAACCGCGTCCCGGCCACGTTTTTCGTGCTGGGCTCCCAGGTGGACAAGTATCCGAAGATCATGCAGTGGATCAAAAAGGCGGGGCACGAGATCGGCAATCACGGCTACCATCACTACGACCTGCACAAACTGACCGAGCAGGAAATCTACGATGAGATCAAAAAAGCGGAACAGTCCATCCTGCGGACGACCGGCCAACTCGCCCAATACTACCGGCCGCCCGGCGGGGTGATGACCCATGACGTGCTGACGGCCGTGCAGTCCTCCGGTTACGACATCATCCACTGGTCGGTCGACCCGCGCGACTGGTCGTTGCAACGCACCGCGTCGGTGATCGCCAACAGCGTGAAACAGAACATCTCTTCCGGCGACATCGTCCTGTTTCACGACGGTGGCCTCAACCAGAAACAAACGCTGTCCGCCCTGCAGGAGTTGATCACCGACCTGCGCTCCAAAGGGTACACGTTCGTCACCATAAGCCAGTTGCTTGACGAGGGGAAAACGGTCTCACGAAAGCGCTGAGTCGTGTTGGCAGGGGCAACGAAGCAAACGGGCAACCAGGTTCTGATTGCCCGTCACGAGTCCTTATTTTTTCCAGTATACCTCTACCCAGGCCGGGTAATAGTTGCCGTAGTAGCCGGGGGTGCCGATCAAGCCGCGCACCCACTCCCTGGCTTCTCCGGCGGGATACGGTTGCAGATAGAGCGATCCCTTGTCGTAGGCGGTCAGCCGGAGAAACAGGAGGGTGGAGCCGTCGGCTGACAACTGCGGGTAGTAGTCGGCTGTCTCTTCCGGTCCCGTCGTCACCAGCCGTTGCTCCCCGTCAGCCGTCCGCATCCAGACGCGCTGTCCCGGCACAAGCACGCCCGCTTGCGGCTTGCCCTCCCAGGCGGTCGTATCCTTGCCTCGGACGAACAGCAGATCGTACGGCTGCAAGCGCGTCCAGACAGGTTGCGTGTCGACGAACCCCGGTTTGCCTGCCGGGACGACGCGTCCTCCCGCCTCCGCAAACGCCAGTTGTTTGTTGGTCGTCGCTTCGCGCGGGCCGCCACGCACAAACGCGAGACGGGCGCTGTCAGGCGACCAGGCCAGCCATTGGCGATACGTCAATCCTTCACCGATGTCCGTCGTTTTGCCCGTGTTGACATCCAACAATTGAATGCCCACCCCGTCGGCGGTGAGCGACCCGGAGTTGGGGTGCAAATAGTAGACGAGTCGTTTTCCGTCCGGCGACCAGGTGAGCCCGACCGCAGCCCAGATGTAAAGGTCGTCTGTCTGTCCCGCGCCCAGCGGTTCGCCTGTGGTCCACAACAGGGTGCGTTTGCCGTCCGGTGTCACGCGATCGATCTGTGTCGGGTGCCGGGGCGACCGGGGCAAGGAGACGGCCAGGCTTTTTCCGTCCGGCGACCAGGCGAGATCGGCCACTTCTTCGGAGGCCGGAAGCAGCGGGCGAACCGTCACCCGCCCGTCCTCTGCCACCTCGGCCAATCTGGCCTCACTGTTGTGCGATTGATCCCGCTCGGTGACATAAGCCACCGTGTTGGCCACAGGCGACCAAAAAGCAGACTCGATTGGCCGATCATCCACCTGCACGGCGCCGCTCCCGTCCGCTCTCACCGCCCACAGTGTCTGGCCCGTCTCGTACCACTCTTTCGAATCGCTGTAGCGATAGAGCAACCACTTTCCGTCGTGCGACCAGCCGAGGATGCCTGCTCCCCCTTTTTTCGTGACGGCCACCGGCTGAGCGCCGCGTTTGCTCGCGTCCATCACGTACAGCAACCCGTCGCTGGTAAAGGCGATCTGCGCCGGAACCGTCTGATCCCCGATCCGTACCGGCACCGGTGACACCTGCTCCGATTGCGGCGCGGGAGAAACAGCGCTTGAGGAGGCCGGGACGACACCCGTCTGCGGTTTGACCGGCCCGCCCGACCCGGTCGCGGAGCCTGCCCAAACGGATAACGCCAACGTCAATAAAGCTCCATACTTCATCCATGCGACGATCATCCTGTCATCTCCTGTCTGCAACGTTTTGTTCCGTTAGACGTTAGCGTTCCTCCGGCCGTTTCATTTCAATCCGCGCGTATCCGGTTGGGGATCGTTCGGCTCAAGCGGCGGCAAACAATCGCCCCCTGCTTTCGCAGAGGGCGCTTTTGGGCGATGCGTTGGTTATCAAACGCGCGATCAGGCGAGAATCTTGCCGAGGAACGTGCGCAGGCGCTCGTTTTTCGGATTGGTGAACAACGCTTCCGGCGTGCCTTCCTCGACGATGACGCCGCCGTCCATAAAGATGACGCGGTCGGCCACTTCGCGGGCAAAGCCCATTTCGTGGGTAACGACCACCATGGTCATCCCTTCGCGCGCCAGGGCTTTCATCACCGCCAGCACCTCGCCGACCAGTTCCGGGTCGAGCGCCGATGTCGGTTCGTCAAACAGCATGACCTTGGGATTCATCGCCAGGGCGCGGGCGATGGCGACACGTTGCATCTGGCCGCCGGAGAGCCGATCCGGGTAGACGTCGGCTTTTTCCCGCAGTCCCACTTTTTCCAATAGCTCCAGTCCCCGTTTGCGCGCTTCTTCCGGATTCATCTTGCGCACCTTGATCGGAGCCAAGGTGACGTTCTCCAGTACGGTCTTGTGCGGGAACAGGTTGAATCGCTGGAACACCATGCCCAGTTCTTCGCGTACTTTATTGATATCCGTCTTGGGATCGGTCAAGTCGTAGCCGTCGACGACGATCTTGCCGCTCGTCACCTCTTCCAGCTTGTTCAGGCAACGCAAAAACGTGCTTTTCCCCGAACCCGACGGACCGATGACACAGACCACTTCGCCTTCTTTGATCTGCGTGGTGATGCCTTTGAGCACTTCCAGTTTCCCGTAATACTTGTGCAGATCGGCAACCTGAATAATCACGCGACAGTAACCCCCTGTACTCTTTGTATGTGTCTATTCTACCGTACCGAAGACAAAAAAGCATAACTTTTATACAAATTTGCAAGATTCACCACACGTCGTGCAGGAAGCGCAGGAGAGATGCTGCCGCTTGGCATCGTTCGGGCGGGCGAAAAAGCTGATCAGCCGCGCCGAATTGGCGACGACCAACACCGATGTGGCGTTGTGCACGAACGCTCCGGCCACCGGGCCGAGCCATCCGCTCATCGCCAGCAAGACCGCCGCCAGGTTGATCGCCGACGACGTCCAAAGGTTCTGATGAATCACCCGCAAGGTTTTTTGTCCCAACCGGACGGCATCCGCCACTTTGGACAGGTCGTCGGCCATGAGGACGATGTCGGCCGCCTGGGCGGCAATTTGCGTCCCGTTGGCGCCCATCGCGATGCCGACATCGGCGGCGGTCAATGCCGGTGCGTCGTTGATCCCGTCGCCGACCATCGCCACCACTTGCCCTTGCTGTTTGTGCGCGGCGATCGTTTCGTACTTGGCCTCGGGAAAATGCTCGGCATACACGCGGGAAATCCCCACCTGTCCGGCGAGATGCGCCGCCGCGCCACGATTGTCGCCGGTAACGATCGCCAACTCGCCGACACCGATCCGGCGCAATTCGCTCACTGTTCGTTTTGCCTCCCGCCGGACGCGGTCGGCCACTGCCAAAGCCCCGATCACCCGGCCGTCCACGGCGACCAAAATGCCCGTCTGGCCTTTGGCTTCACGCTCCCCTAGCCATTGCTCCGCTTCCGCAAACGGCACGCTCGCCTCGGCGAGCAGCCGCCGGTTGCCCACCAGCACCCGCCGGCCGTCAACATGGCCGGACACACCGCTGCCGGCCCGCACGACAAAGTCTTCTGCCGCCGGAATCTCCACGCCCCGCTCGGCGGCCGCCCGGGCCACGGCCGCCGCCAGCGGATGTTCCGAATACTGTTCCAGAGCGGCGGCGAACCGCAGCAGGTGCCGCTCGTCGCCGTCAAAGGCGATCGCCTCGGCCACGTGCAATCTCCCTTCGGTCAACGTTCCGGTTTTGTCGAACAACAGGGCGTTCACCTGTCCGATTCGTTCCAGCGCCAGCCCGCTTTTGATCAAAATGCCCTGTTTGGCCGCGCTGCCAATCCCGGCCATGATCGCCGTCGGCGTTGCCAGCACCAGCGCGCACGGACAAAAGACGATCAGGATGGTCACGGCCCGCACGACATCGCCAGTGACCAGGTAGACAAGTGTCGCCAGTGCCAGACTGGCCGGGACGATCCAGGCGGCCCAGCGGTCGAGGACGCGCTGAACCGGCGCTTTCTTCTCCATCGCTTCCGCCACCAGCCGGGTCACCTTGGCAAAGGTGGTTTCGTCGCCGACGCGCACGGCCTCCACTTCCACCACGCCGTTGGTGTTGGTGGTTCCGACAAAGACGTCGTCACCGATCGTTTTGTCCACCGGCAGCGATTCCCCGGTCAACGCCGCCTGATTGAACGACGCCTGCCCGGCGACGATCCTGCCGTCCACCGGAACGGTTTCACCCGGCTTCACCAGGACAACTTCTCCCGTCGCCACTTCGGACAGCGACACCTCCCGCCATTCGCCGTCGCGCTTCACCCGCGCCGTCCGGGGCATCATCTCCACCATGCCCTCTAAAGCAGTGGCGGCCTTGGCGACGGTACGGTGTTCCAGCCACATCCCAAGCATCATGATCAAGGCCACTTCACCGGCGGCAAACATCTCGTTGATCGACACAGCGGCGACAATCGCCAGTGTCACCAGCAAATCGCTGTTGACGCGCCGCTCTTCCCGCAACTCCTGCCAGGCGGATCTGGCAATCGGAAACCCGCACAACACCACCGCGATCCAGGCCGGATCGAAGCCGTGCACCGGACCTGTGAGCCAACTCGCCAACAGTGACGCGGCAGACACGACCATCGTCCACGTTTCTTTCATGCAAACCACCCTTTCCGCGCTTGTATACCGGCTGTCACACGCCGGTTGAGAAAGAGAATCAACCTTACCGCTTCCCCAAAAACGGCGGATGCTGTTGCCCGAAGGCAACAGCATTCCAAACGAGAATGATTCTTATTATTTTTCCTTGGTCGAAACTTGTTGGGTCGAGGAAATATTTTTAAAATCATTCTAAAATAAAAAATGCTTTAATGTCAATCCCAATTCTCGTCCGTCCGGGCAGGCGGAAGGGTTTTCCTTTCTCATTTACGCGCCATCCGCTCGGGGAGCGACAGCCTGACGGTCTGCCCGGCGGCTCACCCCTGGCGACGAGGACAATCCTGCCAGCACAAACACTCCCAAGAGACCGGCCATCACGTAAAACATCATGCCGGGCGACAGCGGCAACAGGCAGCCGTTGAGATTGGGGGCAACGATGCTGGCCACGCTGAAGTTCATCCCGGCGATAATGCCTGCCGTCGGCACCATTTCACCCGGCAGGATGTCAGCGGCAAAGGCCAGCCCGAGCGAATAAAACGAGCCGACAGCCGCTCCCGCAACCGTAAGCAGCGCTACCATGGACCACACCGACGATCCGGCCAGCGGGAACAGCGCGAAACACAAGGCCCCTACAGCGGCACAGGCCACCATCACCTTCTGGCGGCCGATCCGGTCACTGAGGCTGCCGAGCGGCAATTGCAGCACCAGACTGCCGATGACAAACGACGGCAAGATCACCGACACCCACTCGGCGGACACGCCAACGCGAAGCGCGTATACGGGAAAACTGCCGTTGAGCGACGCTTCCATGAATCCGTACAAAAACGACGGAATCAACGCCAGCCAGCCCATGCGAACGACCGCCGCGTAGCGGTTTTGCCCCTTTGCCGCCGCACTTACGGCCGGCGGATAGGCGTTGCCGATGCGCCCCAAAAGGACAAACGCGGCCAGATAACAAACGCTCATGGCGGCAAACGGCGCCCACGTCCCCCAGGGGAGCAGGTTGATGCCGAGCGGACCGACGCTGAAGCCGACGCCGTAGGCCAGACCGTAGACAGACAAAATCCGGCCTCGCCGCTCGGGCGAGGCGAGCTGTGTCACCCAGATCTGGCTGGCGTAATGCAGCGTGTTGTCACCCACGCCCATCAACAGCCGCAGGCAAAACCAGACAGTGAGGCCGTCCACCAACGGCAACAGCAGCGTGGTCGCCGAAAGCAACACCAGCCCCAAAAAGATCGTCGAGCGAAACCCGAACCGGCGCAGCGGCCACTCCAGCCACGGGGACACAAGCAACATGCCGATGTACAACGCTGCCGTGTTCAGCCCGTTGGCGATCGTCGATACGCCTTGCTGCTCCAACAGAATGGCCAAGAGCGGCAACGTCAGCCCCTGGTTCATCCCGGCTATGGCCACGACAGCGGTGAGAACGGCAATCGTAAATCGTTGGGACTTCATTCTGCGGCTCCTTTCCTTACTGTTTTTAGCCCGTGTTGGCCGAGAGTTGTCCCTGTTGCAACAGGTACATTTTCTGATACAGACCGCCCAGGCTCATCAACTGGTCATGCGTGCCCCGTTCGACCACTTCGCCGCGCGACAGGACGAGAATCAAATCCGCATGCTGGATGGTGGACAGGCGGTGGGCGATCATGAACGTCGTCCGCCCCCTCGACAGCGCGTACAGCGCTTCCTGAATCGCCGACTCCGTCTCGCTGTCGATGCTGGCCGTCGCCTCGTCGAGGATGAGAATCGCCGGGTCGGCGGCCAGGGCGCGGGCAAACGAGAGCAACTGCCGCTGACCGGCTGACAGCGTCGCTCCCCGCTCCACCACCGGTTCGGCGTAACCTTGGGGCAATTGCCGGATAAACTGGTCCGCCCGCACGGCGACAGCGGCATCCCTCACCGCGTCGTCGGAGATCGCCTGGTTGTACAGCCGGATGTTAAACGCCACATCCCCGGTAAACAAAAACGGGTCCTGCAGGACGAGCCCGATGTGACGCCGCAGGGCTTTGGGCTCGATGTCGTCGATATTGACGCCGTCGATCGTAATCTGTCCTTCATTCGCGCGGTAAAAGCCAAGCAGCAGGTTCATCAGCGAGCTTTTGCCCGACCCGGTGTGGCCGACCAGCGCCACCGTCTGCCCCGGTTCGGCGACAAACGAAACGTCTTTGAGCACGTACTCGCCCGGCTTGTAGCCGAACGACACACGGTCAAACACCACTCTGCCCGACGGTCGCGGCAACACCGCGTTCCCCTGTTCGGCAAGCGGCGGGGTGTCCAGCACCTCGAACACCCGCCCGGCCGAGGTGACAGCTTGCTGCAAGTGCGACAGACGCTGCATGATCATGTTGACCGGTTCAAAAAACCGGCCCATGTAGTCAAGAAACGCGTAGAGCACGCCAAACGAAATCACGTCGTGAAACGAACGGGCACCGAAATACCAGACGATAAGGGCAATCGTTACCGTGGAGATCAAGTCGACGGCGGGACGCAACAGGAGGGCCTGAAGGTTGTTTTCCCGCATGCGTCCGGCGAAATACTCCCGGTTCAGCTTGGCAAACTCCGCCTGCACGCCGGACTCGCGGCGAAACGCCTGCACCACCGGCATGTTTTGGATCATCTCGTTAATCATCGCGTTCATGTCGCCGAGCCGACCGCGAATCAGACTGTACGCGCGTGAGCTGTATCGCCGGTACAGATAGATCAACAGCGCCAACAGCGGCACGACCGCACAGCAGATGGCCGCGAGCGCGGGCTGCATCACAAACAGCGCCACGAGGATGCCCAGCAGATAGACACCGTTTTGCACAAAGGTGGCCAACACGCTGACATACAGTTCGCGGATCGCCTCCGTGTCATTCGTCACGCGCGAAACGAGCGAGCCGACCGGCGTCTTGTCGAAGAACGACACCGGCAATCTTTGCAGGTGGGCAAACAGATCCAGCCGCATCCGCTGGATGATCCGCTGCGCCGTCGTCTGCAGCGACAACAGTTGCACGTAGTTCATCCCGGCTGAGGCGAGAATCAGGACGGCGTATCCGGCCATCAGTCCCGCGAGCGGCCAGATGTCGCGCGCGTAGAGCGCCTTCACGTCGTCTGCGGTCAACAGCAACGCCTCCAGCCGAACCGTCCGGCCGCCCTGTTCCAAGGTCGCTTCGTAGCGGGAACGGCCGTCCGCACTGGCTCCCGTGGGAGTGAGCACCGGTTTGCCTTCACCAGCAAACACGCCCTCCACCAGATAATAGGAGGCGCCTTCGGTGACGATCTGCACCGGCTTTCCTGCCTGCCTGAGGGTTTCGTCATACCCGCTCAGCCAGTCTTCGCGCACCAGGTAACGATTCCCGACACGGACGGCGGACAGCGGCTCTCGGCCGGTCTGCGGCAGGGCGGCATATTCGTACCACCGCTTCTGGATGCTCAAGATGTGGTTGTCGATCGCCAGCTTGGCGACAAACGGGCCGGCCAATTCGGCGCTGGTGCCGAGAATCAGCAGCAACAGCGCCCACCAGATGCTCTTTTGAAACGGTTTGGCATAGCCCAGCAGGCGACGCCAGACGCCGCGTCCGTTCACGAACGTCCTCCTCCTTCCAGTTCTGCTACCATTTCTTCCATCTGCTGGCGGCGGTACTGTTCGGCGTACCAGCCGTTTTGCTCCATTAACTGTTCGTGTGTCCCCTGTTCGATAATCCGCCCTCCGTCCAGAACAATGATATGGTTGGCGTGCTGAACGGCGGACAGCCGGTGCGCGGTGATCACGGTCGTTTTCCCCGCCCGTTCTTCACGCAAATGGCGTATGATCCGCTCCTCCGTGCGCGCGTCGACGGCCGAGAGGGAATCGTCGAGAATCAGGATGTCCGCGTCGGTCAACAGGGCGCGGGCGATGGAAATCCGCTGTTTTTGCCCGCCGGAGAGCATGACGCCTTTTTCCCCGACCAGCGTGTCAATCCCCTCGGGCAGCCGGGCCAGGTCATCCGCCATCTCCGCCAGCTTGAGCGCACGCCAAATCTCCTGCTCGCTCGCGTCCGGCCTGCCGAACGCCACATTTTCGCGGATGGTGCGGGAAAACAGCAGATGCTCCTGCGGCACCAAAGCGATCCGTTCGCGTAGCGCGGCCAGCGACAACCGTTCGATGGGCACGTTGGAGAGAAACAGCCGGTTCGGCGGGAGCGGGTACTGGTGCAACAAAACGCGGCAAAGCGTAGATTTGCCGCTCCCGGTCCGTCCGACCACCCCCAGCGTCTGCCCCCGCTCCAGGCGGAAGGAAACGTCCTGAAGCGCCGGCTTTTCCGCGCCGGGATAGACAAATGTCAGTCCGACCGCCTCGATGCCGCCGGGCGGGACGGTTGCAACCGCGTCCGGCGCATCCTGCACCTCCGGTTCTTCGGCGAACAACTCTTGCAGCCGTTTGAGCGAGGCGCTACCCCGTTGCAGGATGTTCATCAGCCAGCCGAAGGCAAACATCGGCCAAATCAACAGCCCCAGGTACATGTTGAACGCCACCAGATCGCCCAGCGATATCTGGCTGGAAAAAACGAGCAGCGACCCGTACCCCAATCCGATCAAAAAGCTGAAGCCGATGATGATCGCGATCGTCGGCTCGAACAGGGCGTCGACGCGGGCGACGTTCACATTGCGCCGTAGCGTCTCCTCGCTCACGCGGCGAAACGCCTCGACGTCCGCTTCCTCCTGGACGAACGCCCGCAACACGCGCACCCCTGAAACGGACTGTTGCACGTGGTCGTTCAGCTTGCCGAACGCTTCCTGCGCCAGGTAAAACCGCTCGTGCAACAGCCGCCCGTAGTAGGCGGTCGCCCAGGCGAGAAACGGCATCGGCAACAGCGCGGCCAGCGTCAGTTTCCAGTCGATCGTCACCAGCATCGTAACAAACGCGAGCAAGGTCATGAACAGTGAATCGACCAGGGTGAGCACGCCCATGCCCGCGGTCATTTCAATCGAAGGGATGTCGTTCGTGGCGACGGCCATCAGATCGCCGGTGCGGCGGCGCTGAAAAAACGACGGAGTCATCCGGGTCAACTGGTGAAACAGCCGCTCCCTGAGCATCTGCTCCAGCGTAAGCGACCCGCCGAACAGCAGATAGCGCCAGAGGAAGCGCAAGCCGTACAACAGCAAGCCCAGTCCCGCCAACAGCACGATGGTCAGGCCCAATCCGGAAGGGGTGAGCGCTTTGGTCCGCATCTGATCCACGGTTTGCCCGATCAGGCGAGGCGGCACCAACAAGAGGACATCGATCAAGAGCAAGAGAGCGATGCCGATTGTGTAGCGTTTCCAGTACATGCGAAAAAACCACGCCAATTGTCGAAAGGTATCCAACTGCACCATCCTTTCCGAGGGAGAAATCAGAATTGTGTCGTGACCCCATAGATTACGGGCATCATCGTCCAACTGGACAGAAAGAGCAGAGAACCCAGCAGGATCATGACCACACACAAAACGACCATGTTTCTGCGAGAAAATGGTTGCTTCGGCAGAACATATTTATTGAGGGACACGGAGTAAATGGGAAACAGCGCCATTCCTGTCACAAGAACACTGAAGCCAAACTCTTTGGGGACAGGTATCATCGCCATAGGGTCAGGTCTGGGATCATACATGAACAACAGGATAGCGAAAGGTAACGTAGCAAAGGCTACTCTCCAATATAACCACTTCATCCTCTCCGCTTCAAATAACACAAACCAGTAGATGAACCACGCAACAGCATACATGCCAAGCACAAGAAGACACCCAATGATCGGGGCCATTTGTGAACTTAACCGGGCGCTTCCAGAAATTTCCCAAATGATGTTCCCTGAAACCCACGTGACAAAAAACAAGCAACCGCCCAGAAGAAACAGCACGAAGAACTGAAAAACACTGCAGACAATATTGATTGCTAAAAATCGGACAACTATGAATACTTTTTCCTTATTGGTGCCCATTTCGTCCTCGCCTCTTGTGAGGTGTATTGTTGAGTCCAGGGATGTGTTGACGCTCATTCCACAAATGCCGCATCAAACCTGATTTCTTGTACGCCGCCTAATACAGTCTTTTCGAGTAACTTTCTTGAAGTCTTTGAGCAATTTCGTCAACAGTGACTCCAGGTATCTTGGCATGGTCAGCCAACATCTTGGCAGCAGAGGGCAATCTCTTGGTCCATGTTTCACTTTCCCAAAGTTTGGAACGCAATACAGCTTTGGCACAGTGAACAAAACATTCTTCCACTTCGACACCGATCCCAACAAGCGGGCTACGTCCATTGACTTCTGTCCGTTTCAGCAACGTTTCATCCTTTACGATACAAGCCTTCCCGTTAATTCTAAGTGTTTCTCCCAAGCCTGGTATCAGAAAAAGCAGACCTACTTGAGGATTGGATAAGATATTACGCATGGAATCGATTCTACGATTGCCTGGACGTTCGGGAATCAGCAAATGTTTCTCATCAAGCACCATTACAAATCCGGGTGCATCTCCTCTGGGAGAGACATCACACATCCCTGTACGATCAGCCGTCGCCAAAAGCAAGAAAGGAGATTGAGCGATAAAATGACGGCAATGGTCATCCAGATGGAAAATGGTCTTTTGAATCGCCAGGTCGCTTGGGTACCCAACAAGGGAACGAAGTTCATCTTCCGTTGAAATCGTTTCTTTGAACACACTTATGTTTTTCATCCGTCCTCAAGCACCACCATCTCAAGCAAAAGTTGTCTTTGTTTCAGACGAAGCTCAGTCCTGCACCGGACGGCAATCGAGCCGGTTCCGCCAGTCTTCGGCCAGCAAGCCGTAGACGGCGTGGTCCACGTAGTGGTCGTACAGATATTCGTTTTGGCGCAATATCCCCTCCAGGCGAAACCCGAGCCGCTCCGGTATCGCCCGGCTCTTCCAGTTCATTGTGGCGGCGGCGATCTCCACCCGGTTGAGGTTCCACGCGCCGAACACCAGTTGATCCAGGTAGGCGCGCACGGCGGACGTCATCAGCCCGTTGCCCTGAAACGCCTCCCCCAGCCAATACCCGATCGAGGTGCGCCGGTTCTGCCACTGAATCCCGTGCACGCCCAGCGTACCGGCCAGGCGGCCGCGAAACCAGATGCCGTAGTGGAAGCCTTGATTGCGCCGGGCCTGTTCCAGGGTGCTTTTGATGAACATCCGCGTGTCCTCGACACAGCGGACCAGGTCAAGCCACGGCAGCCACTGGCGCAAATAGGCGCGATTGGCATCGGTCAGGGCAAACATCGCCTCCGCGTCATCCAGCGTCAAGAGCTTCAACCACGCGTCCTTTCTCAACCGAATCACTTCCATCGTCCCGTCTCCTTTTGTGCAGATCTTCCATTTTCTGCACTCTACCACGAGCCACATTTTTTCGCAAGCGGTCGGGTGCGCGACGGCCCTTTCCCGACAACCCTTTCCCATAAAAAAGAAAAGCGCCCTTTGGCGCTCACACGAACGACGTGTGTCCGCCAAAGGGCTTGCTTGTGCCCGTCACACCCGGCCTTACGGTTTGGCCAGGCGAATCTCCTCCGGCTTGAAAATGCCCGTCTCCGTCACAATCGCGGTGATGTAGCGGGCCGGTGTGATGTCGAACGCCGGATTGTACACCTTGATCCCGTCCGGGGCCACCTGCTTGCCCAGTCCGTGGGTAATCTCCTCGGCCGGCCGCTCCTCGATGGGAATCTGAGCGCCAGTCGGCGTCCCCAGGTCAATCGAGGAGAGCGGCGCGGCCACGTAAAACGGGATGCCGTGGGCCTTCGCCAACACGGCCACGCCGTACGTGCCGATCTTGTTGGCGACGTCTCCGTTGGCGGCGACGCGGTCGGTGCCGACGATCACGGCCTGCACCTTGCCCTGCGCCATCACCATGGCCGCCATGTTGTCACAGATCAGCGTCACGTCGATGCCCGCCTGCTGCAGTTCGTAGGCGGTCAGCCGTGCCCCTTGCAGCACCGGACGGGTCTCGTCGGCGTACACTTTCAGGTTCCAGCCCCGTTCCTTCGCCAGATAAAGAGGGGCGGTCGCCGTGCCGTACGCCGCAGTCGCCAGCGCGCCCGGGTTGCAGTGGGTCAACACGCCCATCCCGTCGCGCAACAGCGTCAAGAGGTGTTCGCCGATTCTGCGGCAGACCTGCTCGTCCTCGCGCTGGATGGCGAGCGCTTCATCGAGAATCGCCGCTTTCACCTCGGCGATCGGACGCGCCTGCTCGCGCTCCGCCCGCGCTTTCAACCTGTCCAGGGCCCAGAACAGGTTGACCGCGGTCGGCCGCGCCGTGGCGAGATAGGCAGCCTTCTTTTCCAGCGCTTGCGCAAACTCGTCGTACGTCTGCGCGTCACTGTCCCGCACCGCCAGGTACAGCCCGTAGGCCGCCGCCATGCCGATCGCCGGCGCCCCGCGCACCTTGAGGCCGCGAATCGCCTCCCACACCTCTTCCGGCTTCGTCAGTTCCAGATAGACGGTTTCCACCGGCAAACGGGTCTGATCGAGCAACAGCAGTTTGTCGTCGCTCCATCTCACCGGCGTCAGTCGGGTCGTCGTGGTCATACCGTCGCCTCCTGATTCGCCTGACTCGTCACGCGGCGGACGATTGAACTGATGTCGGCGCTCTCTTTAACCGTGCCGCGCTCCAGAATCAGCGCCTGCCCGATCGCCAAGGCCAACCGTTCCGCTTCTGCCCGCACCTCGTCGTCGGCAATCGAGTTCAGATCGGCGACGCCCGCCAGACCGATTACGCGGCGCAACACCTTGCATCCGGCGTAGCCGACCGCATCCTGCAGCACCTGGGCCACAAAGTCCTGCCAGAAGCCTTCCACATGGGCGCTGCGCTCCTTGGCGTGCCTGTGCCAGAGCTGGACGAACTGGGAAACGAACTCGTCCCAGACGTGCTCCACCGTCTCCAAAAGGTACGACCGGTATTCCTCCCGCTTCGCCGGATCGCTCTCAAGCCCGTGCTGACCGGCGTAGTTGAGCAGCAGATTGGCGATCACCGCCCCGATGTCGAATCCGATCGGCCCGTAGTAGGCAAATTCGGGGTCGATCACCTTGGTGCTGGTTTCGGTGACGAAGATGCTGCCTGTGTGCAAATCGCCGTGCAACAGCGCTTCCGCCCGCGTCAGGAACCCGTATTTCAAACGGGCAATCTCCCGTTTGAGCGGCGCGTTTTGCCAGACTGCCTCCACCTCGCGCCGGATCAACGGGTTGAAGTTGTTGGTCGGCGCATCCTCGTACGGATCGGTAAAGACCAAGTCCTCGGTGATTTTGCAAAGTTCTGGATTCACAAATTTTGCGACGAGCGCTTTTTTCTCGTAGGGATGCAAACCGAAATCGGACGTAAAAAACAGCGTCCGGGCGAGAAAGCGGCCGATTTGCTTGGCGAACAGCGGATAACGGTTGCCCGCGATCAGCCCTTTGCGCATGATCGTATGGTCGCTCAAATCTTCCATCACGGTCAGCGCCAGCTCGGCGTCGTAGTGGTACACCTCGGGCACCAGATCGGGGGCCAGTTTGTGCTGGACGCGCAGCGCTTCGCTTTCGATCCGCGCCCGATCCAGGGTGAGCGGCCACGATTCGCCCACCACCCGCGCGTACGGCAGGGCTTGTTTCACAATGACGCTTTTGCCGGACAGCCTGTCGGCAATGTGAAAGACAAGATTCAGATTTCCGTCGCCGATCTCCCTGCTGATCAGATCTGCTCCCTGTTCAAACACGCCGGGCAATGCCCGCACATAAGCAACCGCCTCTTGTTCTGTCAACGGACGATAGCTCATCTCGCAAACTCCTTTCTCTCTTCCATATGAGGGGAATAACACAACTCGTAAGCGTCCAACGGATTGGTCAGGTCGTCAAGCTGGGCGAACAAGCGATAGGCGACCAGTTTGGCCACTTTGCAGTCGGTCACCTGTTCGCGCACTTGTTCTGCCGACAGCACCTTCCACTCGCCGTTCTCTCGACTGACAAACCAGTCCCGGCCGCGCACGCGCAGCCACACGCGGCCAAGGGGAGCGCCGGGGGCGAACAGCCGGGAACGCTTCAGGCATTCGTCCCCCCGCTCCATGGCGAGCAAAAACAGACGGCGGTACGCCTCCCGCCAATCATGGGAGAGCAAAACGTGCCACCGGCCGCTCTCCTCAGCGCTCAACTGTCCGCGCAGACGGCCGAACGCATGGCTCAGCACATGGCGGGCGTTCTCCTCTTCACGCGGGGCGTACCGCGCTTCTTCCAACCGTTGCAGCAACTCGTCGGCAAACCCGGTCCAGTCGCGGTCTTTCGCCGCTCTGGCCGCCTCGATCCTTTGTTTGAACGCTTCGGCAATCTCCTTGTACGCCCGCAAGGATGACAGCATCACCAAGTATTTGTGTTCAGCCCAGACTTGTTCGCACCAGGCCCGGCTCAAGCTGACGAAAAAAGGCCTCTTTTCCGAAGAAAAGAGGCCGTCTGTACACGTCGTCGTCACGTTTGTGCTCCCCCTTATCTTCCAGAATCGCTTTACTTTTCTGCAGGAATTAGCACCGTGCACACACCCCTCGTGCCTGTGTGTGTCGGTTGCCGGGTTTCATCGGGCCAGTCCCTCCACCTTCTCTGGATAAGGAATCCTTGCTATTCAGTTCTCAAATCAAGCGTGTAAGTCGAATCATACACATCTCCCAGGAGATTGTCAATCCATTTTTTGCGCGTAAGTGAATTTTTCCGCAACCAGCGTCGCAACCGGCGGCGAAGTAAACTGCGGGACGTTTTCAGATGGACGGCAACGACAGGGGTTGACGTCCTTGACAAATCGGTCTATGATGGAAGTGTCTTTTGGAAATGGTATTGCTAGTCTGACAACTCATACAAACATACACGCAACACTCTTATCGAGAGATGGCGGAGGGACTGGCCCGATGATGCCCGGCAACCGGCGCGCGAGATACGTCGTGCGTAACGGTGCTAAATCCTGCAGGACCCGCGGGTTCTGAGAGATGAGAGGAGAAGCGACACACCACGCCGCCTCCTTTCGCGAGGCGGCTTTTGTTTACCCAAGGAGGTTCGACAATGAGCGACGACCGAATCCTGGTCAGCTATTTGACGCAGGCAAAAGACCTCAACAAAAAGGCGGAAGCGATCGCCGTCGGCATGACCGTCGGCTCCTGGACCGACCTGCCCGCAACTAAACAGAGCGAACTGCGCCCCTACCTCGGCGAGGCTGTCGCCGCCACGCCCCTGGAGACGCTGGAGAACGGCGAAGTGCGCGGGCTGATCACCGTAAGCTACCCGGTGCGCAACTTCACCGCCGACATCCCCTCCCTGTTGACCGGTGTGTTCGGCAAACTGTCTATGGACGGCAAAATCAAGTTGATCGATATCCAGTTTCCGGCCTCGTTCAAGGCCGGCTTCAGCGGCCCCGCATTCGGCATCGCCGGTGTGCGGGAGCGCCTGGGCGCGTACGGTCGGCCGCTGTTGATGAGCATTTTCAAATCGTGCCTGGGTCTTCCGTTCGACGACCTGAAGGCCCAGTTTCGCGCGCAGGCGCTGGGCGGCGTCGACCTGATCAAGGACGACGAAATCTTTTTCGCCGACGACCGCGCCCCGTTCCTGGAGCGGATTCGCGCCTTCCGTCAAATCGCCAGGGAGACGGAACAGGCGACCGGCAAACCGGTATTGTACGCCGCCAATCTGACCGGCCCCAGCCACGAACTGCTTGAGCGGGCGAAACGCGCGGTGGACGCCGGGGCCACCTGCCTGTTGTTCAACGTGCTGGCCTACGGCTTCGATCTGTTGCACAGGCTCGCCGCCGACCCGGACGTGGCTGTGCCCATCATGGCCCACCCGGCACTGGCGGGCGCGTTCTACCCGTCGCCCGATTACGGCATCGCCGCGCCGCTGTTGCTCGGCAAACTGATGCGGCTCGCGGGCGCTGATCTGGTGCTGTTTCCTTCCCCGTACGGCAGCGTGGCGCTGGACAAGGACGAAGCGCTCAAGCTGGCGGCCCACCTGACCGCAGAGGACGGCACGCTGAAAACGAGCTTCCCCGTCCCCTCCGCCGGGATTCATCCGGGGCTGGTGCCGCAGTTGTACGCCGACTTCGGCGTCGACCAGATCGTCAACGCCGGCGGCGGCATCCACGGCCATCCGGGCGGCGCCACCGCAGGCGGCCAGGCGTTCGTCGCGGCGATCGAAGCTGTCGTGGCCGGACGCACTCTGGCGGAAGCGGCCGCCGACTCGGAACCGCTCGCGGCCGCCCTGGCGAAATGGGGAGGGGCGCGATGAAGAACCTGGTTTTGTTCTGCGACTTCGACGGCACGATCACGGAAAAGGACAACATCGTCGCGATCATGCGCAAATTCGCCCCGCCGCAGTGGGAAACGCTGACGCAACAGATTCTCAATCAGGAAATCAGCGTTCGCGAAGGCGTCGGGCAACTGTTCCAGTTGCTCCCCAGCACGCTGAAACAAGAGATCATCGACTTTTTGCTGGCGGAGGCGAACATCCGCCCCGGATTCGGCGAATTCGTCCGCTACTGCGAGCGAGCCGGGATCGAGCTGTTGATCACCAGCGGCGGCATCGACTTTTTCGTCGAGCCGATTTTGGCGCCCTTTGACCTGAAGGTGCCGATCTACTGCAACGGCAGCGACTTCTCTGGCGAGACGATCCGCATCACCTGGCCGCACCGCTGCGACGAACACTGCCAAAACGACTGCGGCATGTGCAAAACCACGATCATCCGCCGCTACGATCCCAGCCGCTACTACCGCGTCGTCATCGGCGACAGCATCACCGACCTGGCCGGGGCGAAGCTCGCCGACTTCGTCATCGCGCGTTCGCTGTTGGAAGAGAAATGCCGCGAACTGGGCTTGCCGCACCGGCCGTTCGCCACATTCTTTGACGTGATTGACATCCTGGAAACACTGAAGGCCCAGCAGGAGGTGGAGTCCCGATGATCCCTACCCTGGAACAGCGCGTCGACGCGTTTCGCCGGCTGGATGAGGTGAAGCTTTGCTTTGCCCGCCGCGACTGGTTCCCTGGCACCAGCGGCAACCTGTCAATCAAGCTGTCCGACGATCCGCTGCAGTTCGCCGTCACCGCGAGCGGCAAAGACAAGACCAAGCTGTCACCCGAAGACTACCTGATTGTCGACGGCGACGCGCGAGCCGTGGAGCCGACAACCCTGAAGCCCTCTGCCGAGACGCTGATTCACGCCTTCGTCTACCGGCGTATCCCCAAGGCAGGCGCGTGCTTCCACGTCCACACCGTCGGCAACAATCTGATCTCCGAGCTGTACTTCGGTCAGCGCGCCTTTTCCATCCAGGGGCAGGAGTTGATCAAGGGGCTCGGCATCTGGGAAGAAAACGCGCGCATCACCATCCCGATCGTGGAAAACTTCGCCGACATCCCGAAACTGGCCGAAGCGATCGGCAAAGTGATCACCCCGGAAGTGCCCGGCGTGCTGATCCGCAACCACGGCATCTACGCCTGGGGCGAAAGCGACTTCGAAGCGAAACGCCACCTGGAGTCGTTCGAGTTTCTGTTCGAGTATCACCTGCGTTGGCTGCAATTGCGCCACGTCACCATACCCAACTCACAAGGAGGAGAATGAACAATGGCAAAAGTGCGTTTTCACGACACGAACGAGTACATTGAAGGGACGGAGGCGGTCATCCGGTTTCTCGACTCCGTCGGCGTCATCTACGAACACTGGGGCGTCGATCGCCTGAGCGACCGCCAACGCGACGACTACAGTCTGACCGACGCGGAAAAACAGGAGATCATCGAACTGTTCCGCAGCGAAATCGACGACATCAGCGCCCGCCGCGGCTACACCACCTCCGACATCGTAATGCTGTCGGAGAACACGCCCAATCTCGACCAGTTGCTGGAGAAATTCAGAGGCGAGCATCACCACATTGACGACGAGGTTCGCTTCTGCGTCGACGGCCACGGCATCTTCGCGATCAAAGGACCGGACGGCCGCTGGTTCGACGTGGAGATGTCACCTGGCGACCTGATCTCCGTCCCGGCTTACACCCGGCACTACTTCACGCTGATGGACGACCGCAAGATCAAGGCGATCCGTCTGTTCATCACCCCTGCCGGATGGGAAGCGATCTACGAGGAAGCGGCCAAGTAAGCCGCGCCTGCCGATCTGAACACCCCAAGGCAGCCGTCCCGCTGACGGGCACGGCTGCCTTAGTTTGTAAACAAAGTCCGTCATGTCATGGGTGATGGTTCCCGCTCGCTCTCTTGACGACCAGCGAAGAAGTCGGAACTGTCCGCTCCGAAACGCGACGGGGGCAGGGGGCAACATCTGGGTATCTTATAGAAGCGAGACTTGGGCCCTCTGCGTTCTCCCTCGTCTGCGTTTCTCCGCTCGGCAGGTCGTCAAAGGAGCTTGCGTTGGCCCCATCACTCCATGACTCACACTTTTTCTACAACTTCGTTTAATGCAGGCCTCCGGCCTGTAGAAACTGTAGGAAGATCAGTTCCTTGCGGAACCTCAATATGAAAAGCTGTAACCAGTTCCACGCCAACTATCGCTCCAGCCCGGCGATCAGCGTGGAGAGCGTCGCCGCCCGGGAGGTTTGTTGCGCCAGATCGTGGACCTGGGCGGCTACCACCTGGAACGTCCGTCCCGCCGCGCCGGCGCGTGCCGCTTCGATTGATGCGTTGAGCGCCACCACCGTGACATTTCTGGCAATTTTGTCAATTTCTTTGCTGAAGGCGCAAATCTCCTGCGTGCGCCGGTCAAGCTGGATCGCCTTTTCCGTGGTGTCGTGCGACTGCCGGTCTATCGTGTCAATGACGGAAACGATCCGCTCCACCACCTCTTCGCCTTCCGTCGCCTGCCTGCGCACATCATCGGCGTGCTCCACCGCCTTTGTCACAGCCGCCGTAATCTGGTTGGCCTTTTCCACCTGCTCGGCGACACACTGCTGATTTTCCAGCAAGACTTTCTGGGAATCGTAGCTGCTGGCGATGATCTGTTCGCCGCCTCTCGCCATCTGATTCATGGCCTCCCGCGTATTTTCCGTCATGTGCGCCAGAGAATCGACGACTGTGCCGATCTCCTGCGCGGTCGCCGCCACTTCCTCCATCAACTGCCTATTGGCCGCCTGCAGCCGGAGGTTGCGCTCCACTTCGCGCTCCGTCTTGGCGATCAGCACCCGCGACCGGTTGACCAGGGAGATGAAACGCATGACCAAAATGATCATGACCACGGTAGCGGTCAGCACGTCGCCCAGATGGGTACGCCACTCTCCCGGCATCACCATCAGCGCCCCGAGCGGAGCCGTCACCAGCACCAGCAGCGACATCAGCAGCATGGCTTGCAGATGCGCGTACATCCCGGCGTAGACAATCGGCAACAGCCAGACGAAGTAGACGGAAATGGGCGCCTGGAACAGATACACCCCAATCCCGACAGTGAAGTACATCTCCCGGAAAGAGGAAGGCGAATGCCAGATGCAACCGGGGGATGCGGTGCAACAGTATCATCGTGAGAAACAAGGTGTACGACGATCCGGCGGCAATCGCAAACCGCGTGTAGCTGAGATCGAGATAACCGGTAAGAATCAACAGACAAGAGAGCCCGTACAGCACGGTAATGCCGATTCCGCTCACTTTGAGCAACACCCGATTGACTTCCAGCGTGTTCTCCCGCAACACTTTCGACTCGGACATCGGAATCCTCCTTTCCTGATTGGTTAAAAAAGAAGCTGGGGCCTCTCCCCAGCTTCCTTGGCCGCCACCCTCTACACCACGTAACCGTCCGCTTCGATGACACGATCGGCAATGGCGCGTTTCAGGTGAATCGTGTTGATCGGGTTCTTGCGGGTCAGCTTTTTCAGAATCGACAGGCGCAGGCGCAGTTCGTCGCCCTCTTCCATCGCGGCAAGCGTTTCTTTCGCCCAGGCTTCGATCCTGTCGAACGCCTCGTGGACGTAGACGATGGTCATGTTCAGCTTGTGCTGCTCTTTCTCAAGGCCGTTCTTCGCAATCGCTTTTTCCGTACGCTTCACCACGCTGTCCATCGCGTACAGTTCGATCAGCATGTTGGCGGCGTTGGCGAGCAACTCCTGTTCCTTCGCCACCGCTTGCTGGTATTTCATCAGAGCGGAACCGGCCGTCATCAGGATGATCTTGCGGGCCATCTCCAAGAGATGCTTCTCTTGTGCCAGCGGAACGTCTTCGATGTCTTCCGGATAGTAGCTCATCAGCTCTTCCTGCAATTTGGCGGCCGCCTGCATCAGCGGCAGTTCGCCTTTCATCCCTTTCTTGATCAGCATGTCGGGAATCAACAGGCGATTGATCTCGTTGGTTCCTTCGAAAATGCGGTTGATCCGCGAGTCGCGATACATGTTCTCGATCTCGTACTCGGACATGAAGCCGTAACCGCCGTGGATTTGCACGCCCTCGTCCACGCAGTAGTCCAGCACCTCCGAGCCGAATACCTTGTTGATCGAGCACTCGATGGCGTATTCGGCGATCGCCTTGGCCACTTCACGGCCGTCGTCCGCCTTGTCACCCAGCGCAGAGAGAGATTTGTCGAACAGACCGGCCGTGCGGTAGACGGAGCTTTCCGCCGCGTAGGTCTTGATCGCCATATTGGCCAGCTTGTTCTTGATCAGATTGAAGTTGGCGATCGGCGTCTTGAATTGTTTGCGCTCCTTGGCGTAGGTCGCGGCCAGCTCCAGCGCCCGTTTGGCCGAGCCAACCGTACCTACCGCCAGTTTGTAACGGCCGACGTTGAGGATGTTAAACGCGATCACGTGCCCTTTGCCCGGTTCGCCCAGCAGGTTTTCCACCGGAACCGGCACATCCTGCAGGATGACCGTGCGGGTCGAGGAGCCTTTGATCCCCATCTTCTTCTCTTCCGGGCCAAAGGAGACACCCGGGAAGTTGCGTTCCACGATAAACGCGGTGAAATGCTCGCCGTCGATTTTCGCGTAGACGACGAACACGTCAGCGAACCCGGCGTTGGTGATCCACTGTTTCTCCCCGTTCAGGATGTAGTACTTGCCGTCTTCGGACAGACGGGCGGTCGTCTTGGCACCGAGCGCGTCGGAACCGGAGCCCGGCTCGGTCAGGCAGTACGCGGCGAGACGCTTGCCGGACGCCAGATCAGGCAGGTAGCGGCGCTTTTGATCCTCGTTGCCGAAGTAGACAATCGGCAGCGAACCGATCCCGACATGCGCGCCGTAACTCAATGCGAAGCTGCGTGCCAGGGAAAATTTTTCGGTTATCAGCGCGGAGCTGATTTTGTCCAGGTCGAGCCCTTCGTACTTCTCTGGCACATCGGCGCCGAGCAGGCCCAGTTCGCCCGCTTGTTTCAAGAGCCGCACGGAGATGTCGAACTGGTGGTTTTCGATTGCTTCCAGTTGCGGACGCACTTCGTTGACGACGAACTCTTCGGTCGTCTTGGCGATCATCTTCTGTTCGTCAGTAAACTCCTCGGGGGTAAACACGTCATCTGCGGAACCGGCATCGATCAGGAAACTGCCGCCGCGGATCAGGTCTTTGGTTTCTGCCATTGGCTATCGCTCCTTTTTTTTTGGGATGGCCGGGACTTGCGCGCAAGTCCCGCTGTCTGTTTATACCATTTCAAACACGCCGGCCGCGCCCATGCCGCCGCCGATGCACATCGTCACGACGCCGTACTTGCCGCCGCGCCGCTTCAGTTCGTTCAACAGGGAGACGGTCAGCTTCGCGCCGGTACAACCAAGCGGGTGGCCGAGAGCAATCGCGCCGCCGTTGACGTTCACCTTCGAGGTGTCCAGCCCCAACTCGCGGATAACGGCGAGCGACTGGGAGGCGAACGCTTCGTTCAATTCAAACAGGTCAATCTGGTCGAGGGTGAGGCCTGCCATTTTCAAGGCTTTCGGAATCGCCACGACCGGCCCGATGCCCATCACATCAGGATCGACGCCGCCGACGGTAAACGAGCGGAACCTGGCAATCGGCTCGACGCCCAGCTCTGCGGCTTTTTCCGCCGACATCAGGAGCACCGCTGCCGCGCCGTCACTGGTCTGCGACGAATTGCCTGCGGTGACGGAGCCTTTGGGATGAAACACCGGCTTCAGCTTCGCCAGACCTTCCAGCGTCGTGTCGTAACGGACGCCTTCGTCGGTGTCGAAAAGGAATTCCTTCACATGCAGCTTGCCGGTTTCATCGACGAAGTGCTGTTTCACAGGCATCGGCACGATCTCGTCCTTGAACTTGCCCGTCTGAATCGCCGCAGCCGCCCGGCGGTGGCTCTCCAGGGCAAACGCGTCCTGGTCTTCGCGGCTCACGTTGTAGCGCCGCGCCACTTGTTCGGCGGTGTGGCCCATGCTCATGTACGCTTCCGGCATCGTCTCGACGAGCGTCGGATTGAGCGCCACCTTGTGTCCGGTCATCGGCAACAGACTCATGCTCTCCACGCCGCCGGCGACGATCACGTCCGCGCCGCCCACCATGATCTGCTGGGCCCCGTAGGCGATCGTTTGCAGGCCGGACGAGCAGAACCGGTTGATCGTAATCCCCGGCACATTGGTCGGCAAACCGGCACGAAGGCCGATCAGACGGGCCATATTCATGCCTTGTTCCGCTTCCGGAACGGCGTTGCCGATAATCACGTCGTCGATTTGCGCCGGGTCCAGCGCGGGAACGCGACGGAGTAAATCACGGACAACCGCCGCGCCCATGTCGACCGGATGGACGTCTTTCAGGCTGCCCCGTTTGGATTTGCCGACGGCCGTGCGCGCACCGGCGACAATGACTGCTTCTCTCATGGATTCTCCTCCTTATCCTGGCGATACCACGTCGAATCTGTCCGATGGACTGCGTAGGGCTATCCCCCAAAAGACCGCTTGGGCCGAAAGGGGGCTGGCTTCGCTAGTTGCGCAGCGGCTTGCCTTTGGTCAGCATGTGCTGCATGCGTTGTTGCGTTTTCGGCGTCTTGATCAACTCCATAAACGCCTGCCGCTCCAGTTCGAGGATGTACTGTTCGTTTACTTCCGTGCCAGCGGGCACATTTCCGCCGGACATGACGTACGCGATCTTGCTTGCGATCAGCTCGTCGTGCTCGCTGATCAGGCCGCCGACGCGCATCGCGTAGATGTTCTGGCGCAGGTTGGCGTAGCCGGTTTCGCCGATGACGCGGATTTTTCGCGGTCTTCGCGGCTTGTAGCCTTCCTTGTCCATTTGCAGCACCAGTTGTTTCGCGTCGTACAACAGATGATCCGGATTGACGCTGATCCGGTCGGTCGGGCGCAGGTAGCCCAAATTGATCGCTTCTTTGGCGCTGGTGGATACTTTGGCCATCGCGATCGTCTCAAACGCGCGCGCCACGAACGGGAACGGATCGACCGGCACGGAGCCGCCTTCGGGTACGTTTTCCATCGCGCGGAACAGCATCTCCTTCGTACCGCCGCCGCCCGGCAAAAGGCCGACGCCCACTTCCACCAGGCCGAGGTAGGTTTCCGCCGACGCCTGGACGCGGTCAGCCAGGAAGCAGACTTCCACGCCGCCGCCCAGCGTCATGCCGAACGGCGCGGCCACCACCGGGCGCAACATCGACTTGAGCGCGTCGCCCACCTTGTGGAACTGCTTCACCATCATCTCAAGCTCGAACCAGTTCTCGTCCTGTGCCTCCATCAGGGCCATCGCCAGGTTCATGCCGACGCAGAAGTGTTTGCCCTGGTTGCCGATCACGAGCCCGAGGAAGTTTTTCTTCACTTCTTCCGCCGCGTACCCGACCATCTGCAGCACGTCCGCGCCGAGCGCGTTGTGCGGGGAGGTAAACTCCAGGCAGGCCACCCCGTCGCCCAGATCGATCAGGGCCGCACCCGCGTTTTTCTTGATCAGCTTGCCCTGCTCCTTAAGCTGGGCCAGGTTGATGACCTCTTTTTTCACTTCGATGCCGGTGTATGTGCCGCCTATGGCAAATGCGTACCGCTTGCCCTCTTCCTTGGTGTAGAAGCTGGTCTTGCCGCTTGCAAGCAACGCTTCGACGAGCGGCGGGATCGTCTCTCCCTCTTCGCGCATGCGGGCCACCGATTTCTCCACCCCGATGGCGTCCCAGGTCTCAAACGGTCCCAATTCCCAACCGAAGCCCCACTTCATCGCCTGGTCGATGGCGACGATGTCGTCGGCGATCTCCGGCACTTTGGCCGCTGAGTAGAGCAACACTTTCTTGAACACGTTCCAGAGGAATTCGCTGCCCTTGTCCTTGCCGTAAACCAGAGCCTTCAGTTTTTCCGGCAGTGTCTTGGCCGTCTTGGCCGCCTCCAGCGACGCGAAATTCGGCTTGACGCGCGGCCGGTATTCCATCGTGTTGTAGTCGAGCGCCAAAATTTCTTTTCCGTTGGCGGTCTTCTCCTGTTTGAAGAAGCCTTGCCCCGCTTTTTGCCCGATCCAGCGTCGTTGCACCATGTCGAGCACGAAGGCCGGCACTTCGAACACGGTTTGTTCGGCCGGATCGTCACTCTTGTGTTTCACGTTGTTGGCCACGTGCACGTAAGTGTCAAGCCCGACCACGTCCAGCGTGCGGAACGTGGCGCTCTTCGGACGGCCGATCACCGGGCCGGTCAGCGCGTCCACTTCGTCAACGCCGAGCCCGAGGCGCACCATTTCCTGGATCGAGACTTGCAACCCGTAGGTGCCGATGCGATTGGCGATGAAGTTGGGCGTGTCTTTGCAAAGCACGGTGCCTTTGCCCAGCACATACTCGCCGAAACGCATCATAAACTGGACAATCTCCGGATCGGTGTCACGGCCGGGGATGATCTCCAGAAGTTTCAGATAACGCGGAGGATTGAAAAAATGGGTGCCGAGGAAATGGCGGCGGAACTCTTCGGAACGTCCTTCGCACATGTCGTTGATGGAAACACCCGAGGTGTTGGACGAGACGATCGTGCCCGGCTTGCGGTGTGCCTCCACCGCCGCGAACACGTTTCGCTTCACATCCAGATTTTCCACGACGACCTCGATGATCCAGTCCACCTCGGCCAACAGCGGCAGGTGATCCTCCATGTTGCCGACGGTGATCAGGTCGATGTCCGCCTTGTCGTAGAGCGGCGCCGGTTTTTCCTTCAGCAGACGATCCTTGCCCGCCTGCGCGATCCTGTTGCGCACAGCCGGATGTTCCAGCGTCAGCCCTTTTTTGGCCTCTTCCTCGGTCAACTCGCGCGGCACGATATCTAAGAGGTAGGTGGGAATGCCCACATTGGCCAGATGCGCCGCGATACCGGCTCCCATCACCCCTGATCCGAGGACAGCCGCCTTGCGAATTTTGCGTTCCATCATGTACCCTCCTTCATCGCTAGGAAATGAACCTATTCATTGAGTATGCTTGTTCGTGGTGGCTAATGTGTTGCGCTTGTTTGAATGAATGCTCATTCATTATACTGGTGGAAAAAAACATCCCACGTTGTTCACACTCTCGCGCGATCTGGTGGAATGTTTCATTGTCTGACAAGCAAGAAATGAATCACTGTTCAGTATTTATTGTAATGCAAAAGGGAAGCGGTTGCAATCACCATTTCCCCCTAAATTTTTGCCGCGTGTGCCCCTTCTCAGGTCTGCGGAATGAAGCTGCCGTCGCGCAGCATCGTCAACTCGCCCATGAGAAACGCCAGGTCTTCGGACTCCTCCAACTGGCCGTTCTCTTCCAGCGTTTCCAGTCGGCGAAGCAGGATGCTGGCGAAATCCTGAATCTGGATCGGCTGCGCTTCGATATCCACCTCGTCGAGCACCTCGAAGCCGTTCAGTCCCTCGATGTGTGTCGCCAGCCGGAACCCGCCGATCTCGCCGAGGTACGCCTGCTTATTGTAGGGAGACCGCTCCAGTTTTTTGAACATGCTGACGATGTCGTTGCCAAAAATGCTCGGGAATATCACCTGGTAGAATGTGCGGTTTTTGCCCTCCTCCGTCTTGATGATCAAAAGGTCGTGCGTGTCCAGTTTTCTAGCCTTTTTTCCAATGCCAAACATGATTTCCACCTCAACGCAGGGGCAGGGAACAGATCAACCCGGCAACCCGTGATTTTCTATCCATCTTCTCTATGATAGAGGGAAACAGGTGCGGAAACAAGTGTGGGGGGAGGATTCCCGGTTATCTTCTGGAATTGCCGTGTGTTAAGCTGTGAATGATACTTCTATCCACCGGACCTCTCACAACGTTATTTTTACCAATCATTCTCTCCAATACTTTGAGTGCTGCGTGATGACTTTCCTTACCACCATTAGATGCCGAATAATATTCGAGAACAAAAGGATGAAAGTTATGTTCAAAAAGATCAGTTGCCGTTTTCAAAACACAACAATCAGTATCTATCCCCAAAACAAAGGCTTTCTGTATGTGATGTTCCCTCAAAAATTCCAGGGTTTCAGCATTTATACATGAATAAACGTTTTTCAACACAACTTTCTGGTTCTTTGTAAACGGTTGGATTTCGTTTACCAGTTCCTGCTCATGGGCAGACGACAATTTATTCCAATTGATGATATTTCGATATGGGCTGTTTTCGGTATTAATAAATCTTGAAAATATAACCAGATCAAAGGTATTTTGCTCTAGTAACTCTTTGATTCGATTAACAACATAAATGGTTTCATTACTAATAAAACCATTTTGGACATCTACAACAAATAAACAGGTTTTCATGGTAAGCCTCCCTTCCATAATCAATATCTTATCGAGTAAATTTGTTTTTAAAAACTAATATGACAGACCCCAAAATAAACAGTAATATAAGAAAGACCATTGAAACATATGTCTTTAGCAGGTCATCCATTTCAAAAAGATTAAATATAAAATTATAGAGGATAGGAGCAATTTGCAAATACGCAACTAAGAAGAGAAGAATTTCGCTTGTTTGACTTAACAATCGTTGCTTGGACTGTTGTCTTAATAGTAGTATTTCCCTGCAATAATCAAGTTTACGACGATATCTGTTAAATAACTCATGAATCCGGCTAGTTTGAATAAGCCCCTCGATTATAGGTGTGTACCTTTCAGGAATACTGGAATCATCAATAAATTTTAAATTCTCCTCAATTAGTTCCAGTTCAAATCTTTGTCTCATTACCTGCTCAAGTGACAACTTCTCCGTTTCTAGTTTGAGATCCCTGATTGGTAATGACGTTTCAAGGCAATAAAGATAATACCAATAATGTTGCAATTCAATTTCCAGAAATATATAGTCATCTTTCTCCAGTTCGTTGCAATTGCCGACAACCAATACAGCAGCCCAACTCATAAAGGTCATAATATGTATACGTATCTCATAATCTTTTGGTTGCTCATTTATATTTTCTAAGCATGATAAAATATATTCTCTATTAACTTGATTTTCATTTGGAAGCAGAAGAGAATCCTCCATGGATAAGATAGAAGGGTTTAATATAGCGGGAATTGCCTTCTTCAAAGATTCAGGAAATAAATCCCATCTCAGTGCATAATGATCAGAAAAATTGCTGGAAGTTATAAATGAAATAGACATCACATAGGATAATCCCCCGTTTTCCCGGGAAGTAGGCCGAGTATCCTTGTGATACTTATTAACTAGGCTACGCAAATCTTCCAGAGTCTTGTTCAGAAGAAATGATGCTGGGTGATTCCAGTTTAAGATAGAAGCGTGGCACTGTTTTCTCTTCGTTAAGTAATCAATGACAAACAACGGATCATCCGGGTACAATTCTTCCTTATCAAAGATAATAAATACACCAATTCCGGTATCGAAGATTATCATTTTTATTTGACACTCAAGTTCATGTGAAACAAGCGAGCAATAGGTAGCCTCATTTGAGAGTATTGCTTGCTGCCTTAAATTTAAGTCCAAAATTTCATGCCTCTCTAACAGATAGTATTTAATTCTATCCATTATCTTTGCCGTTAAATGAGCGCCTAGGTCAAAAGGAACAAGTCGAACTAATTGTATCCCAATCTCTTTGAGTTGCTTATCACTATTTTTTGCAGATATTAACGTAGACATATTTGATCAATCACCTTATTAAGATATAGTCCTCACACAAATGTAAAAAGTTTCTGTACAATTTCATTCATTGTTTCTTCATCAGCCCCAAGCGCTCCGTAATATGAGTAGCCGCCATTGGGTTGATCCAGCTTATTGGATTCATCAAAATAAATTGTGTACCCCATTTTTCTCCCCCGTTTGACTTTGTCTATTTGCAGGGTTTAACTACACTTGACGTCTCGCTTTAGGGTATATTATACTTAAGTTCAATCAAGAATACGGATGAGTGATCGCTTTCCCCGCTACCATCTTGCAGGGCTGGTGGCACTCAAAGGAAAAGCCTCTCCCCGCTACCATCTTGCAGGGCTGGGCTTTTCTTTTTGTTATATATCAAAATATATCAGAAAACAAGTCAATGCTGGCACCTATCGTCAAAAGCATGCAGAGCCTATCTGGCCATTGCCAAACAACGACGGGTCAGATCGTGCCCCTTTCGCAGAGTGCTATTATGAAAATTTTGCTTGTTTCGACTTCATCCCTCTTGACATTTTTATGCGATCCTGGGCATAATCATAAATACTACCCGATCAATCGATACGATAACGCGTTGAAGGGAAATAGTAAAACCGCGCTTCTGGTTGCAGAGAGCGAGGCCCATCGGCTGCGAGGTTTCGCCCGTGAACCGGTTTGAACCCGTCCCGGAGCGGCCAGGGATGACCTGGACAGGAGTCTTTCCCCTGATACCAAGGAAAGCGCTTTGGCCCGCCAGTCGGCGGAAGAAGCGAAGAGTCGGATGGCCGTGTCTGTCTGCGGCTGTCAAGTAAGGTGGTACCGCGAAAGTATACCCTTTCGTCCTTATGCAGGGACGAAAGGGTTTTTTTGTTGCGAAGGAGGTTGGGGGCATGAGAACATCCCGTAAACGGATCGTGGTCAAAGCCGGCAGCAGTTCGCTGGCGGCGGCGGGCGGCGGCTGTGACGACGCGAAGATCGCTGGCCTCGTCGACGCGATTGTCCGGCTTACACACGCGGGACACGAGGTGTTGCTGGTCTCGTCGGGAGCGGTGGCGAGCGGCTTT
Source organism: Paenibacillaceae bacterium (assembly GCA_041920505.1). Lineage (GTDB taxonomy): Bacteria > Bacillota > Bacilli > Brevibacillales > Brevibacillaceae > JBHGXV01. The sequence goes on along the minus strand of JBHGXV010000021.1, from coordinate 110,647 downwards.
TCGCTCCTCGGGTTCAAGCAACGGCCGCGCACGCTGGCGGCCAAACAGGCGGCGGCCGCGATCGGCCAGGGCGTGCTGATGCAATCGTACGCGCAACGCTTTGCCGCGCACGGGCTGACGGTGGCGCAAATCCTCTTGACGCGCGGCGACTTTTCCGACCGGGAGCGTTACAACCACGCCTACCACACGCTGTCGCTCCTGCTCACCCGAGGCGTCATCCCGATCGTCAACGAAAACGACACCGTCTCCGTCGCCGAGCTGACTTTTGGCGACAACGACATGCTGGGGGCGCTGGTGGCCGGACTGGTCCATGCCGACCTGTACATCATCCTCACTGACACGAACGGCCTGTACGACAAAGACCCGCGCAAACACCCGGACGCGCGGCGCATCCCCTGTCTAATGGAAGTGACGGCGGAGGCGGAAGCGGCGGCTGGCAGCGCCGGCGCGCTCGGCACCGGCGGGATGCGCTCCAAACTGTTGGCCGCCAAAACGGCGCAAACGCTGGGCATCCCCAGTTTTATCGGCCGACTGGGGGCAAGCGACAGCCTGCTTGCCATCGTGGCGGGCGCGGGCGACGGCACCTATGTCGGCTGGGACCCGCAACCTTTCCAGGCTCCGCATCAGCGGCCGGATTCCGGCGGCAGGGCGGGACTTCCGACGCGCAAACAATGGATCGCGCTGCATTCGACGGTATCAGGCCGCCTCTATGTGGATGACGGAGCGGCCGAGGCGATCGTCAAACGCCGCCGCAGCCTGTTGGCGGCCGGTGTGCAGGACGTGCAAGGCACGTTTCAACGAGGTGACGTGGTGGAAGTATACAACGCCGACCGTCTGCTCGGACGGGGCATCTGCCGCTACGGCGCCAACGAACTGCGCGTCGCCCTCTCCCCCGGCTCCGGCTTGCGGCTGGAGGCGGAAGTGATTCACCGCGATCACTGGGTGACGCTGTCCGGTCTGGCCGGCGGCAGAGAAAAACATGAAGAGAGCAGAGAAAAACATGAGGAGACGAGAGGAGTGGCTGAGATGAGAAACGATGGATGGACGCAAGAAATGAGCGGGATCACAGGGGACACCGCTGCGGGAACCCCGATCGCGGGCCAACATGCGCCGGTTGCCGACAGCGTGCGGCAAAGCGTGGCCCAGCAGGCACGCTTGGCGAAACGGGCGGCGCGGGAATGGGCGCTTCTGCCCCGTGAGCGAAAAGACGAGGCGCTGCGCGCGATCGGATGGCAACTGCAGGCTGACCAACGGCTGATTCTCGCCGCCAACGCCGAAGATGTGGACAGGGCGGCGGCGGCCGGTCAGCCAAATAGCTATCTGGATCGCCTGCGGCTCACCCCTGAGCGAATCGCCGCACTGGCGGAGAGCCTGGAAGCGTTGGCCCAACTCCCCGATCCCATAGGCGACATCGCCGCAAGCTGGACCCGGCCCAACGGCCTTTTGATCCGACAGGTGCGCGTCCCGCTCGGCGTGATCGGGATGGTGTACGAAGCCCGCCCCAACGTCACCGTCGACGCCGCCGCGATCGCGCTCAAGACCGGCAATGCGATCGTCCTGCGCGGCAGCCGCTCGGCCAGCCGCTCCAACACGGCGCTTGTCTTGAGCATCAAGCGGGCGCTGCAAGCGCTTGGCCTTCCGCACGAGGCCGTCCAGTATGTGTCGGCGGAACAGCGCGAATCGGTGGATGCGCTCTGTACCCTGAACGGTTTGATCGACGTGATCATCCCGCGCGGCGGCGCCGGGTTGATCAACCGGGTGGTGCGCACCTCCACCGTGCCGGTGCTGGAGACGGGCGTCGGCAACTGCCACGTGTTCGTCGACGAGTCGGCTGAATACGCCATGGCGGAAGCCATCGTGCTCAACGCCAAAACCAGCCGTCCGGCCGTCTGCAACGCCGCCGAAACCTTGCTGCTCCATCGGGACTGGCCGCTCGCCTTCTCCTCCGCTCTGCTCCGTCGGCTAAGCGAAGCCGGTGTCGAGTTGCGCGCCTGCGAACAGACGCGCGAAAGGCACCCGCAGTTGGCCGGACGTCTTCGCCCGGCGGCTCAAGAAGACTGGGACCGGGAGTATCTGGAACTGATCCTGGCGGTCAAGACGGTCGACAGTCTGGACGACGCGCTGGAGCACATCGCCAGACACGGCACCAGCCACTCCGAAGCGATCGTCACGCAAAACGACGACAATGCCCGTCGTTTTCTCGCTTCTGTTGACGCCGCCGCCGTTTACCACAATGCGTCCACCCGCTTTACCGATGGCGGCGAATTCGGCTTCGGCGCGGAAATCGGCATCAGCACGCAAAAGATTCACGCTCGCGGTCCAATGGGCCTGCTTGCCCTGACCACGATCAAATACCACGTGCTCGGCAACGGGCAAACCCGCTGAACGATCACGTTTCAAGGAGGAATACTTGTGCGCATCTCGGCTTCTCATACATCGTTTGATCTAAAAACCGTCCGCATCGGCTTCCTCGGAGCGGGCTCGATCGTGGAAGCGATGCTGGACGGCATCATCAAACAGCGGCTGTTGACCCCCGAACAGATCACGGTCACCAACCGCCAAAACGACGACCGTCTCGCGGAGTTGTCCCGGCGGTACGGCGTGCGGGCCGTCCGAGACAAAACCCGGCTGATCACGGAATCCGACATCCTGATCCTGGCGATGAAACCGAAAGACGCGGCAGAAGCCTGCCAGGCCTTGCGAGGTCTAATCCGGCCGCAGCAACTGGTGATTTCCGTCATCGCCGGCGTCGCCACCGACCTGATCGGCGAATGGCTGCAGGTTCATTGTCCCATTATTCGCACCATGCCCAACACCTCCTCCGCCGTCGGCCTGTCCGCCACCGGCATCGCCCGCGGGCGGCACGCGACCGAGGAACATCTGCAACTGGCCATTCGCCTGTTTGAAGCGATCGGCTCGGTGCACCCTGTTCCGGAAGAAGAACTGGACATCATCACCGGCCTGTCCGGCAGCGGCCCGGCCTACATCTACTACCTGGTGGAAGCGATGGAAGGCGCGGGGGCCAAAGCGGGCCTGTCACCGGAAATGGCGCGCCAGCTCACCGTACAGACACTGCTCGGCGCGGCGCAAATGCTGCTTTCCACCCGTGAAGAGCCGGCTGCGCTCCGTCGCAAGGTGACCAGTCCGGGCGGCACCACCCAGGCAGGTCTGGAAGTGCTGGAGTCGTACGACTTCCAGCAGGCGATCACCTCCGCCGTGCTGCGCGCCGCCGAGCGCGCCCGCGAATTGGGTGCCCAATACCGCTGACCGCCCGTCCGTGGTATACTGGGGCATAGCAATCTTGGAAGGGGGGCCCTGATGCAGGTATTCGCCTTGTACGGAACGAGCGGCACCGGAAAAAGCCACACCGCTCTCACGCTCGCCCACAGTCTGGGTGTGGACGCGATCATCGACGACGGCATTCTCGTCTACGAAGGGCGGAAAGTGGCGGGCACATCGGCCAAATACGAAAAGACGAAAATCCAGGCAATCAAACGGGCGATCTTTTTCTACGACGATCACGCCGAAGAAGTGCGTAAGGCGCTGGCTGCGCTGCCGATCCAGAAACTGCTCGTCCTCGGCACGTCGCGGCGGATGATCGAACGAATCGTGGAAACACTGGCGCTCCCTCCCGTCTCCCGCTACCTGCCGATCGAATCGGTCAAACCGAAGGCGGAAATCCAGGCCGCGCTCTACATGCGGCAGATACAGGGAAAACACGTGATTCCCATCCCCCGCGTCGAAGTGGAAAAAGACTTTTTCCAGCGGATCATCGCGTCTGCCCAGCAGATTCTTTCTCCCAAAAAAGAAGTGATCGGCGAAACGACGATCGTCCACCCGGCGTTTTCCGGCGGCCGCATCCAGGTGCACGAGCACGTCCTAAAAAAACTGGTCCAGCATGTCTGCCGCCGCTTTCCCGAGGTGGCGCACGTGCACAAGACGGTGTACACGTTTCACGACCTGCCCCGGTTGAGCGTTTCCCTGTCGCTCAGGCTATCGTTTGGAACCGCGATTCCGCCGATTGTCCGCTCGCTGCAACGCCAACTGTACGAAGAATTTGTCCACAGCCTGGAGATCGCCCCGGCCAGCATTGACATCCGTGTCCTGTCACTTTCTGTCACCAGCAAATCACCAGTATAACTGACAACGGGCTGCCCACTCTATAGGTGTACGATCAACCCTGTAGAGAAAGGGGAGCTTTTTTCATGCAAACGACATTGAATCCGTCCGCGCCGCAGACCCAGGCGCCGATTCCGCAACCGCCACGGGTGATTACCACCAAGGACAGCCAGTACCTGAAAGACGCCTTGTCGTGGGAACTGGTCGCGTTTAAAAAATTCCACTTCTACGCGCAGCAGGCAATCGACCCGCAGGTGAAACAGGCGCTGGAAAAAGCCGGGCAAATGCACCAACGACACTACCAAAAACTGCTGACCCATCTGCAAGTGAACAACAACGCGGCAATGGCGTCGCTGCCTCGCACCCAGCAGATGCAGTCGCAGCTCATGCAGTAAGGGAGGGCCACGATGACACCCAATCAGATCGCGAATCCGCAATCCGGCCAGATGCCCCAGACAAAAGGGTCGCAGATGAATGACCGCGACTTTCTCAACGACGGTCTGGCCACCTGCAAGTACCTGACCGACAGTTTCAACGTCGCCGTGCGCGAAGCCAGCCACCAGCAACTGCACGTCGATATGCTGCAGATTCTGATGGAGACGCACCAGAGCGCACGTGAGCTGTACAACCTGATGTTCCAAAAGGGATGGTACAAACTGGAAGCGGAAGAACAGCAGAAACTGCAACAAACCTACCAGCAGTTCAGCAACTACTCCAGCCAGTTTCCCTATCCGATGTAAAGACAGACAGCACCCTCGCGGCGAGGGTGCTGTCTGTTTGCGCGCTCCCCAACTGGGAAACGCTATAGGTACAATCAGTCCCGGATAAAGGAGTGCTTCGTGGATGAGAAAACACGTCTCTCTATGGTTTCAGTTGCGCTATCCTTTGTTTGCGTTGTTCACAATCGTATCCCTGCTGGCGCTGCACGGCGGCACGTCCAGCAAGTCGTCCACCGCTTCTGTCAGCCCGGGGGCACGGACGGTGATGATTACCGGCATCGGCTTCCTGCCGGCGACACTGCATTGCCGTCAGGGAGAGACCGTCACGCTCGTGATCACCAACACCGACCGTCGGCCCCATCATTTTGCGATTCGCGATCTGGCCGCTTCCACGGTTGATTTGCAGCCCGGCCAAACCGCCTCGATCACGGTTTCCGCCGTGAAAAAGGGCTTGTTTTCCTACGTCTCCGATATCGGCGGGACACCGGAGCCCGGATACTGCGGCGTGCTGACCGTCGAGTAACCGGGAGCTTCGCCCTGCCATTACCGTCACTCTCCCGCCGGTTTGCGGAACGGACCGAAACGGATCAGCAAGAGCGGAATCAGGCCGATCAGCGTCGCCGCGCCAAAAAACGTGTAGGTGTGCAGGATTCCCGCTTTGTCCATAATCACCCCGGCCAGCAGGTTGCACGTCATCGTGCCCAATCCCTGTCCGATCGACGAAAAGACCGCAAGCGCGGTCACCTGCAAGGATGACGGGGTGTTTTCCCGCACGTACTGCGCCGCCGACGCCAAATAGAAACCGACAGAAAGACCCTGGATAAAAAACATCGCCAGCACCGTCGTCGTGCCGGGAGCCGAACTGTACCAGAACCAGCGGGCGGCGGAGACGGCCCCGGCCAGCAGGATGGTCATCTCCAGTCCCCAGCGGCGGATAAAGAACGACGCCGCTTTCATAAACGGCGCCTCGCTGCCCGCGAACAATAGAAACGCCAGCCCGATCCCCGCCACCGACCCTCCGATGTGCCGGTAGTAGAGCGAAAAGTAAATATTGTTGGCGTTGATCGCCCCGAAGATGAAAAAGGCGCCGATCAGAAACAGCACAAACCGGGGCAAGCGGAGCAACTCGCCCAATCCCTTGAAAATGCTGGTGGTAAACTGCGCGCCTTCGTCTGGAATGCGGCGCATCAACGGAAGCGCCAGGATAAACGCGGCCGCGTAACAGTAAAAGAGTGACGTCGCCCCCCATTGTTCGACGGCCAACCCGGTGAAAAACGTGGCGACCGCGAACCCGACGGCTCCCCACATCCGCAAGCTGCCGTAGGAGGTGTGGTGCTTTTTCGCAAAGCTGAGCGCGATGCTGTCCGCGATGGGGTTGACCGCCGACTGAAACACCGACAACAGCGCAAACAGGGCGAGCACCCACGCGTACGAAGCGGTCAGCGGAAAAAACAGCGCAACCACCGCCGAGGCGGCCAAGGTGAGCGCAAGCACGCGTTTTCGCGCCTGGTAGCGGTCGCAGACGATTCCCCACACCGGCTGGGCGACGATCGCCACCACCGGAGCAATCGCGCTGATCGTGCCGATTTCCGTGCCGGACAGCCCGATCGCCTTGTAATACTGGGACAAAAGCGGATACAGCGCGCCAAAACCGTAGAACACCAACAGGTACAGCCCGCTGATCGTCGCATAGGCGCGCGCCGCGTCGCCGTCGCCCCCGCGCATTTGTATCGATTCGGTTTCTGTCATGGTTTGTCTTCCTTCTTTCTATCCCGATATTGGCGTGAAACACAACGACGAGCACATGCATGCTCGCCGCTTTCGCTCAGCCTTTAACCGAAGGCAGGATTTTGTCCATGTTGACGGAACGCTTCTTCTCCCAGGTCTCCGGTTTGGTTTCATCGTATTGCTCCAGGAAGTGGATCACTTCTTTGGTCAATGGAGTGGGCGTGGACGCCCCCGAAGTGACCGCCACTTTCCGCTTGCCTTTCAGCCAGTTCAGATCCAGCTCAGACAGGTCGGCGATCCGGTACGCCGGGACACCGGCGATCTCTTCCGCCACCTGGGCCAGCCGGTTGGAGTTGTTGCTGCGCGGGTCGCCCACCACGATGCACAGGTCGGCTTCTCCCGCCTGCTGGGCCACAGCTTCCTGGCGAAGCTGGGTCGCAAGGCAAATCTCGTTGAAGATTTCCACGCCGGGAAAACGCTGAACGATCGCATCCATCAAGTGCTTGACATCCCACTGGCTCATCGTCGTCTGGTTGGTGACGATCAGCTTCTCCTTCGGCACCTGAAGCGCCTCCACCTCTTCGACCGTCTGCACGAGGTGAACCTTGCCGGGGGCGATGCCGACCGCTCCCTCCGGTTCGGGATGTCCTTTTTTCCCGATGTAGATCACATGATAGCCGTCCGCCACTTTTTCGCGGATCAGATCATGCGTCTTGGTGACGTCCGGACACGTCGCGTCCACTACGGTCAACCCTTTTTCCCGCGCTTTTTTCCGCACTTCCGGCGAGACGCCGTGCGCGGTGAAAATCACGGTTCCTGTGTCCACTTTATCCAGCAACGCCAGCCGGTCTTCTCCGTCCAGCGTGATAATCCCTTCTTTTTTAAACGCCTCGACGACGTGGGAATTGTGCACGATCATCCCGAGGATGTAGATCGGGCGCGGCAACTCCAGATTCCTCGCCGTGGTCAGCGCCAGCACCATCGCGTCCACCACCCCGTAACAGTAGCCCCGGGGGGATATTTTGATCACTTCCATGCGCGGCCCTCCTTTTTCTCTCTAGTATACCTTACTCTTGGGGGGAGCGCTTGATTTCGTAAACCTTCAGATTATTGTAGACAATTCGCAGCAAGGGTGCTTCGACGCCGTGTTTGTCGGCCAGAGTCAACAGGTAGCCTTGCAGGTGGTCGGCCTCCACCGGCAATCCTTTTTCCATGTCGCGCAGCATCGACGATTTCATCGCGTAGCCCTGCTTCGCGAACAGCTTCAGTTGCTCGTCAACGATATTTTCGGCGATCGGAGCCCCGGCCGCGCGCATGATGGCGGCGATCTCTTCAAACAGTTGGCCGGTCAATTCCCAGCCGTACACCGAGTCGCGGATCGGCCCCACCGCCGAATTCATCAGGGTGGTCATCCCCGACATCGCCGTTATGAACAGATACTTGTGCCACATGTCGCGGACGATCTGTTCACTCAGCCGGAAGTTGGCGTTCGCCCCGGCGAACAGTTCTGACAATGCCTCCACGCGCGGCGAACGGCCGCCCGCCCACTCCCCGTAGACCAGGTCGTGAGCCTTGCTTGTCTGGACGACCTCCCCCTGCTCGTTCAACGTCGTCTCGATGAAACACAGGCCGCCCAGCACCCGTTCGGCTCCAAAGCGCTGTTGCAGCGTTTCTATGTGGGAGATCCCGTTTAACAGCGGCAAGACCGTCGTGCCCTCCCCGACATACGGAGCGACACTCTCGACACCGTCGGCGAAATGGTACGCCTTGGTGGCCAAAATCACAAGATCATACGCTTCCACCTGCTCGCCGCTTGTCATCGCCTTCACCTGAAGCCGGGCGTCGCCGTTCACGCTTTTGATCACCAACCCGTGCTCCTCCAGTTGTCGCCGACGCCGCTCTCGCACCAAAAACGTCACATCCACACCTTTTTCCGCGAGGCGTCCGCCGAAATACCCGCCGACCGCGCCAGCCCCCAACACCAATACCTTCATCCGTATCCCTCCCGCAAACAGCCGTCCATTGGCTGAGTTTTCCTGCTTTCCACAGCTTCATTGTACAAAAAAGGAACCGTTTGCGAAAGAATACGTATTATGTAAGAAAAACTAACAATATTCGTCATAAAACCTCTTGACACGACATCCGGTTCAACCTATAATCCAATTATAGAAAAAACGAAAAACACGAACAATGGAAAGTTTGTGGGTTTTATCATTCGTAAATGGGGTGGATTTTGTGGATGCAAAAAGCTTGTTGGCATTGGTACAAGAGAAAAACATCGAATATATCGACTTCCGTATCGTCGATGTGCTGGGGCGCCAGCAACACGTGACGATTCCGGCGTATGGCCTGGACGAATCCACCTTTGTCAACGGGGTGGCGTTTGACGGCTCCAGCTTGACCGGCTATCGCGGTATTGAGGAAAGCGACATGGTGATGATGCCCGATCCGTCGACCGCATTCATCGATCCGTTTGTGGAAGCGCCGACCCTCAACATCGTCTGCAACATCTACGATCCCGAAGGCAACCGCTACAGCCGTGACCCGCGCAACGTCGCCCAACGCGCGGAAGAATACCTGAAATCGTCCGGCATCGCCACCGAGGCGTACTTCGGTCCCGAATCCGAGTTCTTCCTGTTCGACAATGTCCGTTTTGAATCCGGTCCGTCCGGCTCGTTCTTTCACATCGACTCTGACGAAGCGTTCTGGAACACCGGCGCGGAAGGCCGCAACCTGGGCTACAAAGTGCGCAACAAAGGCGGCTACTTCCCGGTACAGCCGACCGACTCGCAAGTGGACATTCGCAACGAAATGTGCACCGTGATGACGCAGGCCGGACTGGTTATCGAGCGTCATCACCACGAGGTGGCGACTGCCGGTCAGGCGGAAATCAACTTCCGCTTCGACACGCTGACCCGCACCGCCGACAACCTGCTGTTGTTCAAGTACATCGTGCGCAACGTGGCGGCCAAACACGGCAAAACCGCTACCTTCATGCCCAAACCGATCGTCGGCGACAACGGAAGCGGCATGCACGTCCATCAAAGCCTGTTCAACGGCGACACCCCGCTGTTCTACGAGCGCGGCGGCTACGCCAACCTAAGCCAACTGGCTCTTTACTACATCGGCGGTATCCTGTACCACGCACCTGCCCTGATCGCACTGACCAACCCGAGCACCAACTCGTTCAAGCGTCTGGTGCCGGGTTACGAAGCGCCGGTCAACCTGGTGTTCTCCAAAGGGAACCGTTCCGCCGCGATCCGCATCCCGGTCGCTGCCGTAACGCCGAAAGCATCCCGTATCGAGTTCCGTACCCCGGACTCCACCGCCAACCCGTACCTGGCCTTCGCCGCCATGCTGATGGCCGGTCTGGACGGCATCAAGCGGAAATTGGACCCGCGCGAACTGGGCTACGGTCCGATCGACAAGAACATCTACGACTTAAGCGACGCCGAGAAACACGAGATCAAGAGCGCGCCGGCCTCCCTCTCCGAAGCGCTGGACGCGCTGGAAGCCGACCACGAGTTCCTGCTGGAAGGCGACGTGTTCACCAAAGACCTGATCGACACCTGGATCTCGCTCAAACGCGCCGAAGTCTCCCAAGTGGAACGCACGGTCAATCCGAAAGAATACGAGCTGTACTACGATCTGTGATTTGTGCGCTTCCGTTCGTTTTGCCACCTCAGAACAGAACGGATCCGCAAAATCAAAACGCCCGCTGCCACAAAATCGTTGGCAACGGGCGTTTTTACTTGCATCTCCGACGGGCTACAGATTGATTTGAGCCTTGCCGGTACTGTTCAACTGAATCTTTTTATGGACAGCATTTTTTATCGAGAGTACATGGATGTGTCCAGTTTGCCAGTCCATCAACGACGACTGGCTGGCTATTTCTCTCCCCCCGACACCTGCTTTCAGCAATGCCGGACTTGTACTTTGCATCGGATTCAGTCTGTCATGACGGTAAGCCGTGTAAAACGTCACCTTTTCAATACGGGTTATTCCCAAAATGCCCATAATAGCGAGAATTCGCAAAAGGGCCCCTTCAAACTGTAATTTAATCTTTAGCCAATTCTTACTGTCTACGGTCGTTTTGCATTCCATGATATGCAAACGCCATTTGCCTGCAATTTGCTCCAGAATGACTCCGTCCGCGCATTTTCGATTCACCAGATAAGGAAATTTTCTTTCCCCTTCGAGGCGAAACTTAAAAGCGTTCCCCCTCACAAAGCAGCTTACTTCTGCATTGCCATCCTCCGATTCTTCACAAACGATGATACGCCCGTTGTTGCTTGCTTCGTACCAACCACTCGGTTGCAACCACCGGAGGCGATCGGAAAACGTTTCTTGAAGCATGAGAACCTCTCCCACTGCAACGATCTATTTCTCGTCTATATTCTCGTCCAGATCATGAAGAGCGTTTTGCAGTTTCACTGCTTCCTGACTTACGTCCCAAATTGCCTGATTAAATGTCGGGACGACAAAGCCTTCCCTGGTGGAACGCAGTTTTTCTATCTGCGTCTTTCCATTCGGGAGCGCGTTGAATTGATAAACGGAAACATCCTCATCGGAAATCACATCCATCTGCAAATAACCGTACTCTTCCAAAGATACATCCGGTTTTGCTTCTATGACGTGATGGAGAGTGATCAGATTGTTTACCTGACTGAAAATGGTATCACTATGAGTGGTGATCCAAACCGGCAAACCGGCATTCACGAGCCGGACAAGCGCTTTTGTGATCACTCTTTGCAATTGCGGATGAAGATGGGCTTCGGGCTCTTCCATAATCAACAGACGATAATCAAAATCGGATCTCAGAAAAAGAATCAGGGGAGCCAATTCAGCCACCAGGGAAGAGGTAACGTGCAACGGCAATTCACTGTTTGAACCGATCGGTTTGTAGGTATAATTGGGTACGGGCGATGAATCCTTGTTAATCTTCCCCGTCACGATTTCGTTTTCCAGCATATCGGCAATTTCGCCGAATCTCCCGGATTCGGTTACATCCAGTTTAATAAGTCTCTTCAGAAATTGGATGACCGAAAGGGGAAGCTGATTATTGGAAACTCTTGCCACGATTCCATTCTCATCAAATTCTTCATGTACCCCCAGCAGTTCGCCAACCAGTTTCTTGTACGTCAGCATAAATCCCGTTCTGGAAGCGGGGAGATACAGGGGAGTAAATCTTTCCGTGTTCCGAAAGGGAAAAGATGAGGTAAGCCCTTGATAGAACAATAGCCAGATGATTTGTTTCAGGATTCTTGTCTTGTTGGCATCTGTCATCGGAGGATCCAGCCGTGAAACATAAAACTGCACCTTATCTCTGCTGACAGAAGTTCTTCTGATGATCTGCGGTTCTTCTCCTTCACCTTGCTCTTCTTCCCACGGTAAAATTTCCACCTTAAGCGGTGCTTCACGAGTGTACGACTCGACCGAAATGTTTCCAATCTCGATCGGGAAATCAAAAATTCTTTCAACTAATGGTTTTGCCTGATCATTGAGAGCCTCATTGAACCAGTCAACAAAAAACGGATACGAATAATCATCAATGGCAAGGGAGTTTCCCTGTAAAATAGATCGATCAAACCACTCCAAGCACTTTTGGTACGATTTATATTTGGTAATATCACCAGATAACAGCCTGTCGCCCAAGGCAATGATTCCCCAGAGTCGCGACATGACATAGCTTTGTCCTGTATTGTTATCGCCTACAAAAAGCATGAACGGCGCTATTTCAATGCTGGCTTCTTCTATTTTTGCAAATTTTTCAATCTTGATTTTCCAACGTTGTCGCATGACAAGCACCTCTTTGGCAAGCATGTCTCGTTTCATCCCCAGTATAATCCATCCCTTCTGCCCTTGTCATTCAATATTGATACATCCCTTCTGATGTCTAAACCATAAGCGAACATTCTCTTTTCTATTCTTTACAGTTTACCTTTTGTACAATCATTCACTACCTCCATGATATGCAAGCACCTTCATCCACTGATGCAACACAAGCAAAAACCGGCATCCAGCCGGTTTCAGCCTGTAGACAAACTCCCTCGCCGCCAACGCTGCAGAGGGAGTTTGTCATCAATCTGTTCTATTCGCTATTGCATTCTCGCTTTCCATTCAGCCAGTGAGCGCGGAATCCCGTCCCCCCATCTCCTCCGGATCGGATGAGGCAGGCTTTCCCACAACTCCGCGATAAGCGGCATTCCCAAATGAAGGCTTTCCAGCATCTCCCGTTTTGCCAATGCCGGCTCTGGCGCGCCCGCGTATACGATCCTGCCGGCATCCATGATACAGATCCACTCCGCCCACTCGAAGGCGATGTCCAGATCGTGGGTAGCCATAAGCACGGTCGTGCCGTTGGCATGGATCTGATCCAGCTCGCGAAGCAGGCTTTTCGTCTGATAGCGGTCCAGGTAGGCGGTAGGTTCGTCCAACAGCAGCAACTCCGGCTCCAGCACCATGACTCCAGCCAGCGCCAGACGACGTTTTTGTCCCAGGCTCAGGTGATGGATCGGCGTGTCCGCCAACGCCCTCAGCCCGAAGGCGTCCAGCATGAGGCCGACCTTTTCCCGGATATGCTCCGGGGGCAGCTTGCGATTGCACAAGCCGTATGAGAGGTCTTCCGCCACCGTGCTCGCGATCAGTTGATGCTCCGGGTCCTGAAAGACCAACCCCACCTTCCGCGTCATCTCCTGCAAGAAAGATCGTGTATAGCGAAACGGCACGCCTCTCCAGGCCACTTGCCCTGCTTGCGGCTGCAACAGGCCGTTTCCGTGCAAAAACAGGGTCGATTTCCCGCAGCCGTTGCGCCCCAGCAGAACACATTTCTTCCCTTCCGGAATGCCGAGCGTAACTCCCTGCAAAACAGGCGCTCTGCCCCCCGGATAGGTGTAATGCACATCTGAAAACTCCAATAGATACGCCGTCACAACCGCCATTCCCCCATCCCCAATTCGATCCCGACCAGCACAAGACAGCCTATGGCCGATTCCCACTCATATCGCGGGGAACGGATATAGGTACGCGCGCTTTGCACCTGGACGTGTTCGCCCATTCCACGCGCCGCCATTCCCCGGTGCAGCATGTCATATCGGTGCATGGAGCGGACGAAAAGCTGTGTCGCCAAAAGTCCCATGTCTCTCAGGCCGGCGCGAAAGCCTTGATGTCCGCCGCGAGACCGCTGCGCCAGCAAGAGCTGGGCGGACGTCTCCAGCAAGACAAAAATAAAACGGTACATGATCATCAACAAATCCGTCACCAGTGCGGGTATCCCCGCTTTGCGCATCACCTGCAGGATCTCCGAAAACGGGATCGTAAACAGAATGAAGGAAAAGCAGGCGAGGCTGGCCAGCGTCCGGCAAAACAGCGCCAACACCTGCTGAACCGCCGCAAGCGAGACCGTAAACCGGTATGTCCCGATGGCCCACGAAACGACATGACCAGCCGCCAAAACCGTATCCCGTCCTTGTGAGTCGACATCGATGAGCAGAACAGGCAGTCCCGCCGCGAAAAAGGCGAGCGGCAACAGGAAAAAGAACAGATAATGACGCAAGGGGATGCGGGCGTACCCCACCACCCACAACCCCATCCAGAAAAAGACGATCACCTGCACAAGCGCGTGTCCCGTGATGGCGAGAACCAACAGCATGATGCCGAACAACAGCTTGTGCACCGGTGACAAATGCCGCAAACGATTCTGATAGGAAAATGTATCAAGCCATCGCCAGCTCATCGCTTCCGCCTTTCCAACCGGCCTTTATAAAATCCTACCGCATAGCCGATCACACCCGCGCCGACGGCCGCCTGAACAGCAAACAGCAAACTCTCCGTCTCTCCGCCCGGCGGTTCTAGCAGCGGTTGAAACCACGGTTTATAGGCAGGCGCTATTTCCGTAATGGCTTGTTCTGCCGCTCCATCTGCCCCTCCAAACTCTGAGTCGTGCACGATCAAAAGCGGTATGACCGCCAAAACGACAACCCCCAACAGCAAGAGCCAGTTCATGCCTCTTTTCACAGCGATTCCTCCCGTTTGAACAGCCGTAATTGGACCAGTTCCTTGGCATTATACGATTGCAGCCAGTTCCAGATGAGGACAGTGAGCAAACCTTCGCTGATCGCCAAAGGAATCTGGGTGACCGCAAATATACCGGCAAATTTGACGAAAGAGGCGAGCACACCGCCTGTTTCTGCCGGGAACGCGAGCGCCAACTGCAAGGAGGTCACAATGTAGGTGGACAGATCAGCCAGCATTGCGGCAGCAAAGATCGCGACGCGCTGTCCTCCATTCGCTCCCGTAATCAAGCGATAGGTGCCATAGGCGACCAAGGGACCAACGACCGCCATCGAGACGGCATTGGCTCCAAGCGTAGTCAATCCTCCGTGCGCCAGCAGCAGCGCCTGAAAGAACAGCACCATGCTCCCCAGTACCGACATGGCCAAAGGGCCGAACAGAACCGCACCCAGTCCCGTTCCCGTCGGATGGGAACTGCTGCCCGTGACAGAAGGAATTTTTAATGCGGACAAGACAAAAGCAAACGCGCCTGCCACTCCCAAAAGCAGCTTCAGATGCGGATGCTCCTTGACAATTCGGTTGATGGAACGCAAGCCGAAGATAAAAAACGGCACGAAGATCACCCACCAGAACAGCGCCCAGGACATGGGCAGGTATCCTTCCATGATATGCATGGCGTGAGTGGTCTCCGGTTCATTCAGCAGAAAGTACATGACCAATCCCGTTGCCAACAAGGCGCTGGACGTCGCGCGTGAGCGTTTTCCGTTCATATGATCTCTCCCCTCAACATTTTCCCGAAAACCAAAATATCCCATCCGAAAAACGGATGGGAGTCGCGTGCAAGCAAACAACCGGCCTGCTACAAGCCGTTGCTTCTGGGTCACCTCTCCTTTCCGCGAAGGTATCTGGGTGCGGCAGATAGGTAGGTCTCCTGGCTTCCAGATCATGGCGCTCTTTCTCCTTCCCCATCTGTGCGATGAGTGGAATACCTGAAAGAGAACTCCCTGGTTACAGTGGCGGGACCGCTCGGGACTTTCACCCGATTCCCTGTTACCCTTTATGTGGTTCGCACATAAAGGCACCTATTGCCATCGATTTGAAATTGTTGGACTATTTGAACTCGTCCACTTTGTATTATAACCTTCCAACATGAAAAGATAAAGAAGGAACTGCCCCACACGTCACCAGACGCTTGGGACAGCCCCTCTCAGCGCTTTCGTCGCTAGGTTGCATCGACGCCGACCGCTTCGCTGATGCGCGTAAACCCGTCCCGTTCCATCAGTCGCAGCAGCCGTTTGTTGATCGCCTTGACGATCCCCGGTCCTTCGTAGATCATCCCGGTGTACACCTGCACCAGGCTGGCGCCGGCACGCAATTTTTCGTAGGCGTCGTCGCCGGTGAAAATGCCGCCCACGCCGATGATCGGCACCTTGTCGCCCACTTCCCGGTAAATCGAGCGAATCCACGCGGTGGAACGGGCCGCGAGCGGCCGGCCGCTCAAGCCCCCGGTCTCACCGGCGTGCGGGCTGATTAGCCCTTCGCGCGACAGGGTGGTATTGGTGGCGATGATGCCGGAGATGCCTTCGTCCACCGCCGCGTGAATCACGTCATGCATGTGTTCGTCCGACATGTCGGGGGCCACCTTCAGCAAGATCGGCTTTCGGGCCACGCCGCGCCGTTCCATCTCCAGGGCCTTGCCGCGCACCGCCCTGATCAACTGGCGCAGACTTGCCGTCTCCTGCAGATCCCGCAGGTTGGGCGTATTGGGCGAACTGACATTGATGACGAAATAGTGGCCGTAGGGATACAGCACCTCCAGGCACTTCTCGTAATCGCTCGCCGCGTCTTCGTTGGGCGTCAGCTTGTTTTTGCCGATGTTGACGCCGATCGGTACGTCGGCGTTGGCGAAGTTGATCAGGTTCTGGGACGCGATGTACGCCCCGTGATTGTTAAAGCCCATGCGGTTAATCACCGCCTGATCGTCGACCAGGCGAAACAGGCGCGGCCGTTGGTTGCCCGGTTGACTGACTGGCGTAACCGTACCCACTTCGACGAAGCCAAAGCCAAGCGCGGCCAGCGCGTGGTACACCTCCGCGTTTTTGTCAAACCCGGCCGCCAACCCGACCGGATTGGGGAAACGCAGCCCCCACAGACTGGTTTCCAGCCGCTGATCGCGAAAGCCGAACAACAGCTTGAGCAGGCTTGTCCCTCCGGAGGCGTTTTGCGCCCATTTCAACGCTTCAATCGTACGATCATGCGCTTCCTCCGGATCAAGGGTAAACAAGTATTTTTTTATCAACCGGTACATCTGGCGCACTCCTCACATCTTTTTTCTGCCTACGAGCATACCACAAATCAACCTGAAACGCACAGCACGCGATTCGAATCCTGTCAAGGCAAAACAGCCAGACCAGCAAACAACCGCCCGGGAAGGGCCCGGGCGGAAGTGTCACGCTCGTCACAACGTCTTTTAGCGGGCGTCCCGCACCTTCACGGCGGTACCGGTGGCCACGCAAATCAGCATGCCGTCACGCAAGGTCTCAAAGTCCAGATCGACGCCGATCACGGCATTGGCTCCCAGCCGTTTCGCCTTGTGCGTCATTTCCTCGATCGCCATTTGGCGACCCTCGGCCAGCTTGCTTTCGTACGCTCCGCTGCGCCCGCCGATGATGTCTGTGATGCCGGCCAAGAAGTCGCGAACGACGTTGGCTCCCATGATCGTCTCGCCGCTGACGATCCCCAGGTACTCCTCGATCTCCTTGCCCTGCAACATGCTTGTCGTGGAAAGTATCATCCTTGCACCGCCTCCTTCAGATCACTTCTGTGGTATATACGGATGAAACCGGCAAAATGTTTCACCCGCCCGTTCCGAAGGGGACAAAAACGTCGTTTTGGATCATTCGCCCGGATTTACCCCGTCTGGTTGTGCCGAAGCCGTTCGCTCTGGATGACGTGCAGGGCGTACTGCAACGGCCGGCGGATCGCCGTCTTGTACAGGCCGATCTGCCCCGTTTCGCGGAAAATCTCCCGGCCGGGCTTGGGGTTGACCTCGATCAGCCAGACGCGTCCGTTGACGTCGACGCCGATGTCCAAGCCAAATTCCATCATGCTGCCGAAGTGTTTCTCGATCGTCTTCACCACTTCGTGCGCCAACTCGTGGCATTCCTGCAATATCGCCTGGGTCCGTTGCGCTCCGAAGCGGGCGGTCATGAACTTGTCAAACGGCACCGCCTTGCCGCCCCCGTGCAGGTTGGACGTGGCGCTGTTGGGCGGGCCGACGCGCACGCCAAGCCCGGTCACGGTCCAGATGCCATGTTCATTTTTCTGGATCAGCAGCCGGACGTCGCACACTCGGTTGGGCACCAGCGAGAGTTGAAGTCCCTGCTGGATCATGAAATTGCCGTTGCGGATTTGCTGTTCTTTTACCCAGCGGTTCAGCCATTGCGTCAGGGCGGAGATGCTCTGAAACCGGGCGCTTTTCTTGCGCGAAGCGCGGTCGCGCCCCTGCACCTCGTATCCTCGCGGCGTCCGCTCCAGCTTGACGATGCTCCGCCCGCCTGTGCCGTTGCCTGGCTTGATGTACAACAGCGGATAGCTCTCCAGCATGCTCCGAAGATGGCTCGGCGAGTATTCGCGCGTCACGGGAATCCACTTTTTCACGTTGTCTTCGCGCATGAACAACTGGGTCGCGTTCCATTTGCGCGTATAGGTGCTGTTGACATAGGGGAACAGGTTTTTCCGGCGAAATTCGCGATATCCCGGCTCCCCTTTGCGACAGCGGTCGATCACCGCATCCGGCCAGGGGAACAGGCGGCTTACCCAACCGCCGTTCGCCGACGGGACATATCCTCTGATCTGTCGGCTACGGATGAACGCGTCGGTATGGGAAAACAGAAACACCTCGGCTCCCAACTCTCTTCCGGCTGCAATCAGGCGGCGAAAGTACACAGGCTCCTGAAACCGGTTGCCTTTTCGCCAGGTCAAAATCCCGATGATTGGTTTACGCATGCTCTCACCCATTCTTCTGGCGTTGTCGTTCCCGATAGTATACGCGGCAGGGCCCGTGACAGGTGAGAAAATAAAAACGCCTGCCCGCAAATAACGGGCAAGCGTTGGTGGGTTGTACAGACCGGATTAGACGGTAACCGACGACTGAAGCACGTCGTAGACGGAGACAAACGGCACGTTGTGCGCTTCTGCCACCGCTTTGTAGGTCACCTTGCCGTCGATGACGTTGACGCCTTTGGCCAGCGCGGCGTTGGAGAGGATGGCGTCGCGATAGCCTTTGTTGGCCAGTTGCACGGCGTACGGAATGGTCACGTTGGTCAGGGCCAGTGTGGATGTGCGGGCCACCGCACCCGGCATGTTGGCCACCGCGTAGTGGATGACGCCGTGTTTTTCGTAGGTCGGATTGTCGTGCGTGGTAATGCGGTCGATCGTCTCGATCGAGCCGCCTTGGTCGATCGCCACGTCGACGATCACGGAGCCAGGCGCCATCGATTTGACCATCTCTTCGGTGACGAGGCGAGGCGCACGCGCACCCGGAATCAGGACGGCACCGATGAGCAGGTCGGCTTTTTTCACCGCGTGGGCGATGTTGAAGCTGTTGGACATCAGGGTTTGCACGCGGCCCTGGAACAGATCGTCCAGTTGGCGCAGACGCTCAGCGCTGATGTCGAGAATGGTCACGTTGGCACCCAGGCCGAGCGCCATTTTGGCCGCGTTGGTACCGACGATCCCGCCGCCGACGATGACGACTTCGCCTTTCGGCACGCCCGGTACGCCGCTCAGCAGCACGCCTTTGCCGCCGTACGGTTTTTCCAGGAATTGGGCGCCGATTTGTACAGCCATGCGTCCGGCCACTTCGCTCATCGGCATCAACAGCGGCAGGGCGCCGTTGTCAAGCTGGATGGTTTCGTAAGCGATCGCCACCACTTTTTTCTCCATCAGGGCACGGGTCAACTCCGGCTCGGGAGCGAGGTGGAGGTAGGTGAACAGGATCAGGCCTTCGCGGAAGTACCCGTACTCGGAAGGAAGCGGCTCTTTTACCTTGATCACCATGTCGGCCGCCCACGCGTCTGCCGCAGTCGGAACGATCTTCGCGCCGACAGCGGTGTAATCGCTGTCCGTAAAGCCGCTGCCCAGTCCGGCGTTGGTTTCGATCAGCACTTCATGGCCGTTTTGCACCAGGGCGGCAACGCCGGCCGGCGTGATGGCCACGCGGTTTTCGTTGTTTTTTATCTCTTTGGGAATCCCCACGATCATAGGTCATGTCCTCCTTTTGGAACGCTGCAAGCTGTATGTTGCTTCATATTTTACATTGTACAGCGTTTTCACGAGGTTCTCATTGGGGATTCCCTTGATTGTACCAAGGTGCCGTTTGTGATTTTTCACAAACGAACATTACTTCCACCCGTCCCGCCCCAGCTTCTCCATTTTCAGGTCAAGGTAGAGCGACGTTCGCTGGTTCATGTCTTCCAGATCGACGCCGAGGATCTCTTCGATCCGGCGCAGCCGATACCCCAGTGTATTGATGTGGATATGCAGGCGACGGGCGGTGAGATTCGCCTTGCCGGCCGCATCGAGAAACGTCTCCAGCGTCTCCACCAGACTGGTCTGGTTGTCGGCGTCGTATTGCCGAAGCCGCGCCAGGCGTTCATTCTCGTAACCTTCTGCGTCTCCCCATTTTTTCAACTGGGGCAAAAAGCGGTAAATCCCCAGTTCCTGAAAGCCGTACACCCCGTTCGTCTCCTGCGGAAACAGCCGTTTCACCTGGAGCACGTGCAGCGCCTGCCGATAGCTGCGGGCCACGTCACCGTACGCCCGATACACGCCGCCGTAGCCGCCGGTCACCTGGTGAGCGCCGGTGCGTTCGACGATCCGGCCAAGCGTTTCGGCGAGAAACTGCTCGGCAATAAGAGCCAGGGAAGCGCGTTCCTTGCCTGTGGCGACCGGCTGTCCCATCAACAGGATCAATTGGTGTCCGTCCGTGACCCACAAGCGTTTGTCCCGAACCAGCAGCGGGTAGAGAAGCTGTTCCAACTGGGGCACACTCGCCTCGACGATCAGGACCAGGTACGGGCTCGGCAGTTCCATCTGCAGGCTGGACGCCTTGCGCTTGATCTCCGCTTCGTTGGCGTGACTGCCCAAGAGCAGTTCCCAGAAAAAGTCCTTGCGCCGCTGTTCCTCGGCCTTGCGCTTGCCTTGCCGCTGCACCAGCCTGGGCACGGCCGCGCGGGCCGCCTGCCGCAAAATCTCGTCGTCCTCGGCGCGGATCGGCCGGTTGACTTCCTGTGCCCAGATGTAGCCCAACACGTCAGACCCTTTGCGGATCGCGATCGCAACCCGGTTCCCCAGCCCCACTTCGTCCTTGGCGGGGATGTGCACCGGATCGTCCTGGGTGAGAAGCTGGTGGAACACGCCGTCCTTCCACAGCCGGGTCAGCACTTTTTCCGGCACCCGACGCCCCATGATCGTCGACCACCGCGCCTGGTCGGTGCTCTCCCCGTGGGAACTGTAGGCGATCAGCTTGTGGTCGGCGTCTTCAATTGTGATCGGATTTTGCAGCAGTTCGGCGATCACGTCGGCCAACTCGTCGATGTCGGCATGTTGGAACTTGCCGAAGTAATCAGGTCGAGCGGACATGTTTGACACCCTCTTTTTATTCGCATCTCGTTCGTCCTTTCCTTCATTATAGCGAATCGGACGAACCGGCGAACAGCATCCCGGCGGCCGTACGGCGGTAAAACCCGGTAAACGCAAAAAACCGCTTCTTCAGCAGTTTTTTACACCCAGCGGGAAATTGCGTCCAGAATGCGCTCTTTTTGAAACGGCTTGACGATGAAATCTTTTGCTCCCGACTTCATCGCTTCCAGCACCATTTGCCGTTGTCCCATGGCCGAACACATCAGGATTTTCGCTTTCGGGTCGAATGCCAGGATTTCTCTCACCGCTTCAATGCCCTGCATATCCGGCATCGTGATGTCCATGGTGACGATATCCGGCAGCAATTCCTTGTACTTTTGGATCGCTTCCACCCCGTTGCTTGCCTCGCCGACAACTTCGTGTACGCCGTCCAGCATTTGCGCCAACATATGTCGCATAAAAGCAGCATCATCTACGATCAGTATCCGGGCCATCCAGATTCTCCCCCTAGCCACTCAATGTTTCCCATTAATACTTTACAGAAATTATCGAAAAAGTCCATTCTTTTGTGCTGATTTTTTCCGATTTTCACAGGGAATACCGGAGTCATCCGAACGCTGGTCGCCGCCAGGGAAGTACGCAAAAAAGCACCGGATCAGGTGCTTTTTTGCGCCGGTACAAATCCGATGGGCTCCGTGCTGCCGCCTTCGCTGCCAACGGCCGCGCCCCTTTGGCTCGCCTGCGGATCGGGTACGCGCGGATGCGGCGTGGTTTCCCCGATTTCGGGCAGATCCACTTGCGTAATCTCGTCCGGAACGTCCACCTGCGGAACTTCCTGTATTTCGCGTTCCATCATGCGACTGCCTCCCCTCGTGTGGTTGTGCTTTCCCGATTAGGGTTCCCCAACCAACCGGAAATATCAAGTGTGCGCAAATGTACTTGTGGCTCGTCCGAAATGGCGTATACTTTAGGGAAGACATATACCGGAGAGGAGTTGGATCGAGCGTGACCTACCGCATGCTCCACGTGTTTACGGTATTGCTCCCGCCGCTTCTCATCGGCGGTTTTGAATACATCCGTCACGACTTTTTGTTGCCGTACATCTCGATGGAACAGGGGAATTTTCTCATCACCGTCCTCAGCTTCCTTCTCTCGCTCCTGTACGCGTCCTGGATGTTTCGCACGATCCGCCGGATCAACGACCGGCTGGTGCAGGAACAGGCGAAGCGGGCGGTGTACGAGGAACGAGAGCGGCTGGCCCGCGAACTGCACGACGGGATTGCCCAGACGCTGTTTTTTCTCAATGTCAAACTGCGGCAAGGCAACTACGACGAGGCGCGAACCGCGGTGTCGGCCATCGACAATCAGGTGCGCCAGGCCATCTTCAATCTGCGCTCGTCACCCGAGGAAGGCGTGTCGCTATCGCTTCGGCTGAACAAGTGGCTCTCCGAATGGAGCACGCTGACCGGCGTGGAAGTGAACCGACGTATCTCGCTTCCGGACAAATACTTCAGCCCGGCCGAAGAGGTGCAGTTGTTTGCCATTGTTCAGGAAGCGTTCGCCAACATCCGCAAACACGCCCAGGCCCGCTCCGCCTCGATCGCGCTGGAATCGTTCCCTGCGGGCGGTTGGCGGCTGGTGATCGCCGATGACGGCATCGGACTCTCCGCCGCCGACACGGACAATCACAAATACGGTCTGAAAATGATGCGGGAGCGGGCCGCGCAACTGGGAGCCGACTTTCACCTGGAGGGACGAACGCCGGGCGGAACCACCATCTGTCTGACAGCCGTAACGGGAGGGAAGCACACATGAGACCATACCACGTCCTGATTGCCGACGACCATCCGTTGGCGCGGGAGGCGATCATCAGCCTCCTGGCCGCCGATCCCGCCTTCCAGCTTGTCGGTGAAGCCGCCGACGGCCAGGAAGCGTTTCATCTCTGCGGACAACTGCAACCCGATCTGGTGCTGATGGACATCAACATGCCCAACTGGAACGGCCTCGTGGCCACGCGGGAAATCAAAAAAGCGTACCCTCACATCCGCATCGTGATCCTCACCGTCTCCGACGATGTCGGCGATCTGTTTACCGCGATCCAGTTCGGCGCCCAGGGCTACCTGTTGAAAAACCTGGACCCGGACGACTGGCTCACCTATCTGCACGCCCTCTTGGACGAAGACGCCGATGTCCCCCGCGAAATGGCCAGCCGGTTGTTGCGCCACTTCCGCAAAGGAAACGCAACAAACGAGCCGACACCGGACATCCTCACCCCGCGCGAACGGGAAATCCTCAGTTGCGTCGCCGTCGGGGACACCAACCGGCAAATCGCCGAACGGCTGGTGATCGCGGAAAACACGGTGAAAAACCACATCAAAAACCTGCTGGAAAAACTGGGGCTGAACAACCGCGTGCAACTGGCCGCCTACGCCGTGCGCCACGGACTCAGGCGGGAGGAGTGGCGATGATGACAGAGCCGTCTCAAAACCCCAAACCCAAAGTCATTACTCTTTGCGGTTCAACCAAGTTCAAAAAACAGTTCGAAGAAGCAATGGCAGATTTGACTTTGAAAGGAAACATTGTCCTTACTCTTGGTTTTTTCGAACAAAGCGATCATATTGAAGTAACCGAGGAACAAAGTAAACTCTTTGAAAGGCTTCACTATCACAAAATGGATATGTCAGATGAAATCTTTGTTATCAATGTAAATGGATATATTGGTCAAAGCACAAAAAGAGAGATTGAATACGCGATCCGAAATGGCAAGAGAGTAACTTACCTTGAGCCAGTCAAATAGAGCAAGCGATATCAGGCATCCCTTATCTTTTTGAAATGAAAGGAGGGAGCGTTCATCATGAGAAACGCATCTCCTTTGACCAGGAAAAGATTACGTCAAAAACGGAATCAGATTTTACCTATACGGCAAGGGTGACGGAAACATCGTTACTCGATGGCAAGGAATATGTACTTGTCCAGGACGTTTCCATGGAAATCGCGAAAGACAACGCAGATCAGCGGGATAAGATCAAGTCTATCCATGCAACAGAGGTGTCCAGAAACCGGTAAAATCAAACTCCCTCGCGGCCCAACACCGGGCTGGAGGGAGTTTGGTCGTCATCAGGGCCTCCACAGACGCGGCCGAAGCCCATTGCTGTTATCCCAGAGCGTTTTGGAAGCTGACCACGGCCAGATTGTAGTTGTGCACCATGGTCTGGTGTTGGTGTTCGCGATTGGACAGCTCTTCCGCCGCTTGCAGCACTTCCAGCGTGGTGGCCATCCCGTTTTCGAAGCGCAAGAGGGTCAGACGATAGTTTTCCGCAGCCGCTTCTTTCGCTTTTTTCGTCGCTTCGATCGCCTCTTTGGCAGCCTGCAATTGATAGTACGCCTGCGAGACTTCGACCGTCACATCCCGCTTGGCGTCCTCGATCGCCATTTTCGCCTTTTCCACGTCGTTTTGGCTGATCATTCCCTGATAGGTGGCCACCGACGAGTATTTGCTGATCAACTCCAGATTGAGTTCGGCCACTTTCAGCTCCTCTTGTTTTTGCAGGACCTCGGCGCGCTGGCTGGTCGCCTGCCGGATGGCCTCGTCGAGCGGGATCGTCACGTCGCCCGCCGTCTTCCCGTCATCCACCAGTTTCCACTCTTTGTTCAGGTCGACGCCGATAAACTGGTTCAGTTTCATCCGGGCCACTTCCCGGTTGTTCTTGGCGTCGGCCAACTCCGCCTGCGCACCAGCCAATCCGGCCTGCGCCTGCAGCACGTCTGTCTTGGCGCGCGTGCCCACCTGAAACGCGGCCTGCGCCATTTTCACTTGTGTCTGCGCCCGCTCCACACTTTGCTGTTTCAGCGCCAGCTCCGCTTCCGCGTGCAACAGATCGTAGAACGCTTTTTGCGCGCCCAGCTTGATCTTGTTCTCCGTGGCTTTCAGGTACATGGCGTTTACCTTTTTCGCCATCTGCGCCTTGGCGTCGTTGACGTATTTTTGCTGGGCGATCTCCAGCGTGGTGACAAAGTCGGACGGGATTTCCTTCACCTTGGCGTTCACCAGGCGGGCGTTCACGTCGGCCGAATCCACGTCAAGCCGCAGCGACTTCAGATCGGCGTTGCCCTTCATGGCCAGATCGACTGCCTGATCGATCGTCAGCGTCTCCGCCTTGTTGGCCGGATTGTCTTGCGTAGTGCGAATCAGCACCCGTTTCTCGGCGGCCTGCCACTGGACTTGGGCGCCGAGTGCCTCGCTGACAAACCGCAGCGGCACAAACGTGCGGTCCTGCCGGATCAGCGGCGCGGCATCCAGGTGGATCACCTTGCCGTCAACCGACACGTCCGCCTGTCCGATCGTCAAGTCAATCTGTTTGTTCCCTTGGGTAATCTTCACCTGGCGGGTCGCCGGTTCCCACGCAACCTTCGCCCCCAGCGCTTCACTGACGAAACGCACCGGCACCATGGTTCGGTTGCTTTGCGCGTCGATGAACGGAATTGCGTCCGAATACTGGATCAGCCGATCGTTTACTTGTACCTGTACGCCGGACGCATGAGCCGATGTCGACGTTTGGTTCGCCACAGCGGGCGGGGCCGACACTCCGAGCACCACCGCCATGCCCATCGCCAGCCAGGCGCGTTTGGAGTATGGATATTGCATGAAGTTCCCTCCTTTGATGCCTGCGCATATAGCAATTTCCACCTCTCATTATATATCGATTTCGCCCTGTGGGGATGATAGATTGATGGACGGCCTGCAAGGAACAGGAAACAACGCATAAATCGGCACCAAACGGCAAACCATGTGGGTAGACTGCGTGCGGAACGACCGACGACAAGGAGAAACGCCGATGAGGAATCTCACCTGGATGACGTACCTGATGATCATACTGGCCAGCTACCGCTTTACCCATCTGATCGTGTTTGACAAAATTACCGAGTTTCTGCGCAATCCGTTTCTCAAGAAAAAGAAAGTCGTCGACGAGGATGGACACGTGTCGACGAAGAACGTTCCTGCGTCGAAGATCGGCTATCTGCTAACCTGTTACTGGTGCACGGGAGTGTGGAGCGCGATCCTGATCGGCACTGCCTATCTGTTCGTCCCGCGCATCGCCCTGCCGGTAATTTTTATCCTATCCATCGCCGGAGCGCAGGCCATTCTCGAGACATGGGTCGGCGTCGGAACCAAATCAATACAGTATCTGTCGGAAAAGAAGCACGGCTCATGACCGGCCAATCCTGTCGGCCATCCCGCTACAACAGCTTCTCCATCGCCATCACATCGACGAACGCTCCGTCCAGGATTCCCTGGTTGCGGAACACCCCCACTTCGCGATAACCGCTTCTACGGTACAGGCCCTGCCCCAGCGCGTTGAACGGAAACGTAAACAGGACGATCTTGTGGAACCTGTTTTGTCGGGCCACCCCTTCCAGGTGTTGCAGGAGCGTGCGCCCCACGCCCCTTCCCCGCCAACCGCGCTCTACGTAGACGGACAGGTCGGCCACTCCGGTATAGGCACAGCGATGGGAATAGCGATTGAGTGACGCCCATCCGACCACCTGGCTGCCCGCTTCGGCGACCAGTACCGCGTACCTGCCCCCGTGTTCTCTGAACCAGTCTGCCATGTAGGCAAGATCTTTTTCCTCCGACTCCAGCGTCGCGATTCGGTCGGCAATTCCCTGATTGTAAATCGTGAGAATCGCCTCAAGATCTTCTTCGTTTGCTGGTCGAACAAACAGGTCCATCGGTATGCCCCCTATTGTGCCGTCATTTGCAGCACGTCCCGGTGCCGCCGCGAGGTTGATCCGCTTGCTCGTTCTCCGCAGCGCAACAGGACGTTTTCGACTCCTGTTTCACCTCTTCGATCTTGATCTGGCAGCACGCGCTTTCTTTCTTCCCGAAAAGTCGTTGCAGCAACCCCATGGAAACTCCTCCTTTTTCCTTTTAGAGAATGTAGAATAACCATCCGGACAATGTCGACATCCCGAACACCGAGACGACGAAGGCGGCGACCAGCCGTTTGTGGAATATGGAACCAAGCAGGGTCAACTCCGGCAAACTGGCTCCGGCCGAACTGATCATCAACGCCATCGCCGGGGCAAGCGCCATGCCTTTGGCCACCATGATCTGCGAGATCGGAATCATCGTCGACAAGCGGATGTACAGCGGTATCCCGACAATCGCGGCGAGCGGAACCATCCACCACCGGTCGCCGCCCAGATAGGCGGTAATCCAGCCTGTCGGAACCAGCCCGTGAATCACCGACCCGATCGCAGCGCCGATCAACAGGTACGGGTAGACGGTACGAAACAGTCCGACCGTCTCCGCCAGCGCTGTCTTGATGCTGAAGCCACGATTCTGTTCCGTGTAGCCGGTCATCACCACCTGTTTGACATGCTTCTCGAAGCCGAGCCGCTCCAGCGCAAACCCGATCAGCACCGACAGAACAGAGGTGATCAGGGTATACGCAACCGCCACTTTCACTCCCAGCATCGCCGCCATCAGGGTGATGATCGTCGGGTCCAGTACCGGGGAGGCAAACAGGAAGACCATGACAATCCCGAAACGCACCCGTTTGGTAAGCAGATTCACCACCACCGGAATCGTCGAGCAGGAACAGAACGGGGTGACAAACGCGAAGACGAGTGCCATCACTGTGCCCCAAGCGGTGTGTTTTCCCTGCAAAACGCGCTCCAGCTTCTCATAGGGGATCACCCCTTGCAGCAGACTGACGACGAACGAGATGGCGAAAAACAGCAGCGTCAACTCCACGGCGATCGACAAAAAGCTCTGCATCACATCCGACCACATACCACCAGCCCCTTATTTGCAATATACAAGTATTCTCCAAAAAAGATGAGGCGAATCTCCCGGAATCACCCCATCGGATGGCAGCATCTCTTCGACTTCGCCATCGCCTCGTTCAACAAGCGGAGCGAGCGGATGACCGTCTCCCGCTCAAACGGAGTCATGTGCGAGAAAATCTCGTCGTAGTACGAGGCCATCACGCGATCGATGTAGTCGGCGATGCGTTTGCCCGCCTCGGTCAACGACAGGATTTGCACCCGGCGATCCTTTGGGTACGGCATTTTTTTCACCAACCCCATCTCGACGAGCGTCTGCACCTGCCGGCTGAGCGTGGTCACATCGACGCCGAGAATCTCGGCGACCTGTTGGATCGACGGCTGATGATTGCGGTCGATTTCGTAAAGAATGTGGCTTTGCACGACCGACACATCGACGCCCTCCACGCTGCAGCATGTCTTGTTCAACAAACCGATCCGCCTGGTCATGGCCTGAAACAACTCGCGAACGGTTTCCATTGTTGTCACCTCTTCCCTGCTTTATTTTATACACCGATTATTTGTATTTTGCAATCATTTTTTCTTTTCACGCCACGGTCGATCAGAGAGACAGGAAAAGGATTGGCAAAATGTAAAAAAACATTTAACATGACAAAACGGGCTTCCTATAATCCTTTGTGTAAAATATTTTTTACATGTTGGAGGGAAAACAATGACGATCGGGTTGAAATTCCTGTTTCTGATTGCCGGGTTCTTGTTGTTGATCTGGATTTTTTCCCTGCTGCGGCAAGACAACGGAGACGAACGAATGAAGCACATCGCCCAATACGCCGGGCTGGGAACATGGAGTTTACTCATCGTTTGGGCCGGTCTCAAGACATTGTTGCTGATTACAAACCTGGATCTCTCTCCTGTTCTTGCGAGAGAAGAGAGCATCGGGATTCCAGCGCTTTTAGGCACTGCCGTTACGGTTTATGTACTGTTTTTCGGCTATTATTGCTGGAAGCGGTCATGATGCGAGGGAATATGAAAAACATCATCAAACAATTGCGTAAAATCCGCGGCATCTCCCAGGAAGAACTGGCCATTCGATGCGGTGTTTCGCGCCAGACCATTCATGCGATCGAGAACAATAAATACGATCCCTCGCTGGAATTGGCGTTCAAACTCGCCGAAGTGCTTGAGACCCGTGTGGATGAATTGTTTCTCTACAATGAGTGAATGCGGGACGTGATGCGATTTGAGGTCGAACAAATATCATTGGAGCAAATCTTCTTCGCGCCAGGAACACCAGGAAGGTTCGAATCCGGGGAGGAACGAGCAGATGAACTGGTTCGAACACCATAAGAAACATGCACGTAACGCATTCGCGGTTGCCGTGTTGACCTTTTTGTTCGGTGTAGGCGCGGGTGGGTACGAGCTTGGGGTGAATCACAAACCCTTTTGGCAAGCAGGTCTCGCTGCGGCCGAATTTTGGCTGTTATCTCTCATCTTGTTCGTACTCGCTTATCAATCCAACAAAAAAGCTGTGATGAAAAATGGGAGTACAGAATCCACCGCCACCGATTTTTGCTTTCTTGGACAGGAATTCATGGTAAAACAGTTGGGCGGATTGGATCTCTGCTATCGCTATTTTACCGTGAGCGGAAACGTGTTCGCTGAATTCCGGGAGAAAAAGAGCCTCCTCAACAGGATTTTTACTTTCCTTCCCCATGCCGATTCATTTTTGAGCCGAACGTTTTTCGTCTCGGACGCATCAGGAACGTGCAGATTGGTTCTCAAGCAAAAAACGGGGTTGCCCCCCTATATTGACGTATACCTTCCCAGCGGGGAGAGGATCGCCCGCTATCGAACGAATCCCTTCTTGTTTGGCCTGAAAGTGGAAGATGAAAAAGGATCGCTCATCGCCGAGACCAAAGGGGAGGGTTTCAACCACAGAATCACCTTGCGCGATAAAAACGGCTCGATCTTGCTTGAATTTCTGAACATGGGGTTGCCTTCGAGAAATCAGGATTACTTCACCATTTCCGACGATTTGGTCCGCTTTCACGGCAATTGGCGCGAAGATCACAGCTTGTATCTGCAACTGCTCGCCATACCAGCCATGATCAAAATCAACTATCGGAAGTGACGCTCGCGATCGGATTATCCCGCGCGCACCACAAAAAACTCGCCGGTGCCCCCGGCGAGTTTTTCCGTTGCGGCCCCGGGTGGCGGCAGACGTCGGATCAGACGCCATCCCGCAAAAACCGCTCGATTCGCTCGCGGATCGCGTCGCGCACACGCCGGAAGCTGTCCATGATCTCTTCTTCCGACCCCGTTGCTTTGGCCGGATCGTCAAATCCCCAGTGCCATTTGACCGCCGACCGGTTGGCGATGGCCGGACAGTGCTCGTCAGCGTGACCGCACAGCGTAATCACGTAATCGGCGGAATTCAGGATGTCGGGATGGATCACGTCGGACGTCTGGCCGCTGATGTCAACGCCCGCTTCCCGCATCACCGCCACCGCGCGCGGATTCAGCCCGTGCGCCTCCAGTCCCGCGCTGGCCACTTCGTAACGGTCCCCGCCCAACGCGCGCAAAAACCCCTCCGCCATCTGGCTACGGCACGAATTGCCGGTACACAAAAAGTAGACTCGCTTCTTGTCCATCCTGCTTCTCCTTTCA
The DNA here is from genome assembly GCA_041920505.1 of Paenibacillaceae bacterium. Taxonomy (GTDB): domain Bacteria; phylum Bacillota; class Bacilli; order Brevibacillales; family Brevibacillaceae; genus JBHGXV01. The sequence continues at coordinate 79,967 of JBHGXV010000021.1, read as the reverse complement.
GATCATCATGCGTCTGGATACCCATGCCGCTGCCATCGCCCCGCCGATGGCGGCAACGATGTACACCCACACATACTGGGTCGCTCCCGACAGGAGGGCGGGGGCGATGGAGCGGGCCGGATTCATCGACGCCCCGCAGATCGGACCGGCAAACATCGCCTCCAGACCGACACAACCGCCGATGGCCAAACCGGCGAAGCCCTTGACCGCCCTGGCATCCACGGCTGATCCAAGAATTACCATCATCAGCAAAAACGTCAGCAGAAACTCCAGCACAAACGCTTGTATCCAGGGACTTCGCGGCAGCGTTGCTCCGAGATGGGCCACATTGCCAAACAACGCCAGTAATGTTCCGCTAGCCGCCATCGCTCCCAGCAATTGCGCCGCGATGTAAAGCAGCACCTGCTTGGCGGCCATCTCCCCCCGTACGGCAAAAGCGATCGTCACCGCAGGGTTGAAATGGGCGCCGGAAATGTGACCAAACGCATAAATCAGTCCCGCGACCGCAAGCCCGAACGTGATGGCAACCCCCACATGGGTAATCCGGTGGGTCAACTCGTCCACCATTATCGCGCCTGTGCCGGCAAACACGAGAAAATACGTCCCGATCCCTTCAGCCAGCAGTTTCCCCTTCAAGTCATTCTGTGTCACAAAAAACGCCTACCCCTTTCTCCAGTGCTTGCGTCCATTCCGTCTCCAGGTCGGGCAGGCGATTCAGGGAGTCGCCAATCTCTTGCAACCTCGCTCGGTTCAGCGAGTAAAACACCCATTGTCCCCTTCGCTGTTCCGTCACCAATCCCGCTGTTTTCAAGCGGCTCAGATGCCGTGATACCGCAGGCTGGGAAATTCCGAACAGCGGCACGAGCTCGCAGACACAGCAGTCCCGTTTCGCCAGCAGGGCGATCATTTTCAGACGAGTGGGATCCCCCAACGCTTTGAGCATCTCCGCCAGTTCCTTTATTTCCACGGATACAAACCTCCTTCATGAAAAATGCTAACATAACCATATGGTTATTTCAATATAAAAGAGAAAGAAAAAAACCCTTGCAACCAAGGGTTGAGGGGATTGGGTTAATATGCGACATCGTCGCGAATCTCCGCGGGCAGATCGCTCTTCGCCTCGGTCCGCCGGGGCTGCCGAAGTTCGAGCCACTTGCCGACGGCGACCACCAGCACGGCGAAGACGGTCGGAAGCACATGGCCGACCCCTGGCCAGACGTCCGCCACAAACGACGCAACCATCTCGTCTTTGGCGATCATCTCGCCCGCCGTAAAGCCGAGCAGCGCCGCTCCCAGCACGACAATGATCGGGAAACGCTGCATGATGCGCATCAGCAGTTGGCTCCCCCAGATAATCAACGGAATGCTGATCGCAAGCCCGATCAATATCAGCGTCACGTTTCCGTTTGCCGCTCCCGCCACCGCGACCACATTGTCCAGACTCATCACCAGATCGGCGACGATAATCGTTTTGATCGCTTCCCGCAGGCTTGAGCCGCCGTCAATCTCCTCATTCTCGTCATCTCCGGCCAGCAATTTGACCGCAATCCAGAGCAACAAGAGACCGCCAATGGTTTCGACGAAGGGGATTTGCAGCAGCCAGACCGCCACAAACGTCAGCACGACGCGAAGCCCGATCGCCCCGAAGCTGCCCCAAAAGACCGCCTTTTTCTGCAAATCGCGCCCCAGGTTGCGACAAGCCAGCGCGATCACAATCGCATTGTCGCCGCTCAGCACCAGATTCACCAGTATGATTTTGACAAGCCCGATCATCATCTCTGTCATGTGCATGGTTTCTCCTCTTTGTCTAATTTAGGAAAATACACCTACTCCGTTTTTCCGAACCTCTTTCATGATAAATGAAATCCGCTTTTGCTGCACGCTTGATTCTCTGGTCATCATTTCGATTCAGCCGCGTGTTGGTCACGATCGAATTGTCCGCGCCAAAACAGGGATCGCATACAGCAAAAAACCCTTGAGCAAACTCAAGGGTATCGTTAATGTATTGGGATGGTGCCCCCACGCGGAATCGAACCACGAATTGATCATTACGAGTGATCTGTTATACCATTTAACTATAGGGGCATATGGTGCGGTCGAGAGGACTTGAACCTCCACGGTGTTGCCACCACTAGAACCTGAATCTAGCGCGTCTGCCAATTCCGCCACGACCGCTCGTGGTATTTTGCTTGTACCGCTGTCGGCAAAACTAAATATATCATGTCGCCCAAACAAAATCAATACCTTTTTTATTGTAAAATCGTTCCAGATTACAGTCGGTCGAGCCAGTCAAACATCCGGCGCGTATACTGCTCGATCTGGCGGGAGTCGAACAGATGACCGGCTCCTTCCACGAGCCACAACTCGTGCGTTTTGCCGTGGCACTCCAGCGCCTCGGCCAGGCGAAGGGCGTGTTCGACGCCGACGTTCTGGTCGTCCGTCCCGTGGATGATCAGCACCGGACAGCGCACCTCGGCGGCCCGGTACAAGGGAGAGCGTGCGAGATAGGCGTCACGCTGTTTTCGCGGATGACCCACCACGCGGCGCAGCAATTTGCGCAGATCGACGCGCTCCTCATAGGTGAGCAACAAGTCGGTGACGCCGCTCCACACCACCGCCGCCCGAAACCCGTCACGCTCCATCGCGGCCAAAAGCGCCATCATCCCGCCTCGGGAAAACCCGTACAGACTGATCCGATCCGCAAGCACAAACGGCATCTCCCGCAAAAGCGCGTGCGCGGCGTACACGTCGTGCCGATCCGCCCCGCCGAACTCGTCACGCCCCTCGCCTCCCTCGTTGCCGCGATAGTGGGGAGCGAGCACCACATAACCGAACGACGCCAACTGGCAAATCCGCTCCGGCCGGACCCGGCCGACGTTTTTGATCCCGCCCCGGCAGTAGAGCAAAGCGGGAAACGGCCCCTCTCCGTCCGGCACGGCCAGCGCGGCTTTCACCCGCAATCCCTGGCTCATGTACGTGACGGTCCACAGCGACACTCCCGGCTGGGGCGACGCCTCGGGGCATACCTCCATCAACCGGGTTTCGAGCTCTTGCATGACGGCCATCTCTTTCACCTCCCGCATGTTCTGATCGCCACGAAAATCTGTCGGCTTTTTGCGGAAACAGAAGAGGAGCGACGTCCGCTCCCCTGGTCTGTCCGGATATCACAGCCGGTTTAATAACCGCGCTTGTTTTGTTTTTTGTTGATGGTGGCGAGGTTCTCTTCGCTGTGTTTCAACCATCGTTTCAACTTCTCTTCAAAGGAGTTGATGCTTTCGCGCTTGTTGTGAAACCCACGATCTGTGCCGCGGTTGCCGCCGCGACGCTCTTCTTTCCCTTCCGGCGCCGGCAGAGCCGCGCGAACCGACAGGGAGATTTTGCCCGCATCATCGACGGAGAGCACCTTTACCTTTACGGTGTCCCCCACGGAAAAGTGATCGTTGATGTCTTTCACGAAACCGTTGGCCACTTGCGAGATGTGCACCAGCCCCTGCTCGTTTTCGTTCACGGCCACGAACATCCCGAACGGTTTGATCGCCGTCACTTTTCCTTCAATGATGCTTCCTACTTCTACTGCCATCAAGTTTGCACTCCTTTTATCCTGTCACCAAAGTGTCGAGAACCCCATCCAAGCAGGCTCGTTTCGTAAGTAGTATACCAAACGCGACCCGTCTCTAAAAGCCTAATCTTACTGCGCGACGGAAACGGGTTCCGGTTCAGGCGAATTCAGATACAACTGGTACGCGTCTGTGGCCATGATCAGTTCCTCGTTGGTCGGAATCACCATGACTTTGACCGGCGAGTACGGACTGCTGATGAAGCCTTCCCCTTTGATGTTGCGGTTGGCTTCCTGGTCGAGAATCACTCCGGCGAACTCCAGACCGGCGCAGACCATCTGGCGAACTTCGGGGCTGTTTTCGCCGATGCCGGCGGTAAAGATGATCCCGTCCACCCCGTTGAGGCGGGCCAGGTACAACCCGATAAACGTGTGCAGCTTGGTCGTAAACATCTCCAGAGCCAATTGGCAACGTTTGTTGCCGTTGTTGGCCTCGCGCATGACGTCACGCAAGTCGCTGGAAACGCCGGAGACGCCCAACAGACCGCTCTTCTTGTTCAAAATGTCCATCGCTCCGGCGGTGTCCGTCCCCTCGATCTCCTCGATGTACGGAATGATCCCCGGGTCGATGTTCCCGCTGCGCGTCCCCATCGTCAAACCGGCAAGCGGCGTCATCCCCATGGAGGTGTCGAGCGATTCGCCGTTGCGGATCGCGGTGATGCTCACCCCGCTGCCGATGTGGCAACTGATCAGGCGCAGTTTTTCTTTTGGAATCTCCATCAGGTGTTCCGCACGCTGCATGACATAGCGGTGCGAACTGCCGTGGAAGCCGTATTTGCGAATCCCGTACTTCTCGTAATACTCGTACGGCAACGCGTACATGTACGAAGACGGCGGCATGGTTTGGTGGAACGCCGTGTCGAACACCGCGACGTGTTTGGCGTTCGGACGGAAACGCTGCGCCAGCTCGATGCCCAGCAAGTTGATCGGATTGTGCAACGGCGCGAAGCGGGAGAGTTGTCTGATTTTTTCTTTCACTTCCTCGTCGATCACGACCGACTTGTTGAAATATTCGCCCCCGTGCACGACGCGGTGGGAGACGATCTGGATGTCGTAGTCGGCCAGCTTGTCAAATACCGACTTGATCGCGGCTTCGTACTGGTCGCGCTTGATTTCTTGCAGGTAGTCGGAGAGCAACAGCTTTTTGGTCGGCATCTCATACAGTTTGTACTTCACCGAAGAGCTGCCGCAGTTGAGCACCAGCACCAGTTGTTTCTGCTGGATGCGCTCGGTCGTCGATTCTTCTTTCGGCACGATCACTTCCAGTTCCATGCCGTTTTTCAGACCGGCGGCGTTGGCCTCGTCCGTGTCGATATGGAATTCCAGGCGGTAGTCCTTGTGCACCCGGCAAAGCACGTTTTCCAGAATCAGCGAACGCGTGCCCTCCACCACGACCGAGACCAGTTGCTTGTCGCGCACGCCGAAACGCTCCGCGTCCTCCGGCGAAAAATGGATATGACGGAATGCGAGAATCACGCCCTCGTCAATCGTCACTTGTCCGCGCGGTCCCTGTATGGTGATTCCGGCGCTGCCTTCGAGATCGCCGGAATCGCGGATCGGCGGATCGATGCCGAGCAGGTAGCTGTCGGTGCGGGAAACTTCTACCTGTGTCTGCTTGCGCAGCGGACCGAGAATCCGCACGTTGCTGATTTTTCCTTTCGGCCCGACCAGGGTGACGGTTTCCTCCGCCGCGAACTGGCCGACCTGCTTCAAATCTTTTTGTTTATGCAACACATATCCTTCCCCGAAGAGTTGCTCCAGGTGTTCTTTGGACAGGTGAATGTGACGATTGGAAATCCCCACTGGTACCTTCATGCGAAACGTTCCCTTCTCTTGCATACTTGTCGTTAGGATTGGTGATCAAAGAATATTTTATCACGAAGATAACTACAAATCGGTTACATGTGTGATCGATGTGTTACATTCTGCGGCGTTTGCGTTTTCCCCGAACCATCATCCGCACCAGGACAATTCCCAAAAGGGCTGTCATCACCCCGCTCGTGTCGAGTAGTACATCCGCAATGAGCGGCGTGCGATGCGGCGTAAACGATTGATGCCACTCGTCCAGAATCGCAGCCACTACGGCGATCAATCCGCTCCACGGCAATGAGACCTGATGAGTGAAACAGGTACCGATAATCCAGTATAACAGACAAGTGAGCAAGACAAAAGTGACGAAGTGCACAGCTTTGCGAACAAAAAATTCCACGAACCCCGCCGCCCCGTTCCGGGCAACGCTGATTTCCTTGCCGCCGTAGGTGAACGACACATTTTGGAACCGTTCAAAAACCCAGTGCGATCCCAGATATCGGTTGATCACCTGCCGCATATCCTGTTTCTCATAGGGCTGTGAAGACGAGTAGTACAGCCCTCCGAGCAACAGGCATAACAAAACAACTGGAAGCCATCTCTTCGCTGACATCATACGTCCCTCCAAAAAATGACGGCATGCCCCGTCGGCATGTTCACTGCCGCGCCGTCACCGTCTGATTGTGCGCCAGGACCCAGTCAACCGCCTCCGCCACCGAACGGACCACGCGGGCGGCGGCCCGTTTCACGTCGGGATGGCTGTGGGCCATCGCGAAACTGTGCGGCGTCAGCGCGAACATGGAGACGTCGTTGAACGAGTCGCCGACGCAGGCCACTTCTTCCGGACGGATGCCCAACTCGGCGATCAACACCTCCAGGCCCGCCCCTTTGGAAACGGCCGACGGCATCACGTCCAGGCAATCCACGTCCGAGACATAGGTGTCGATGCGGCCGGAAAAACGGGCGTTCATCTCCGCCTGCATCCTTGTCAGGCGTGCCATCTCGCCAAAAAAACTGAGTTTGCAGGGAACAAGCCCGGGCCCGATCGCGTCGACGATGTCCGCTCGCTCGCAAAACGGCTCGAACATCCTGGCTTCGATCCGCGCTGACGCTTCCGTCCGGCGCGGAATGTAGATCGTCTGACCGACACAGATCAACCCGACCAGATCGTAGGGCTGCGCCATCCGGTACAGTTCGCGGGCCACCCCGGGCTCGAAGCTTTTCGCCGCCAGCAGTTTGGCGTCCCTGGTGTAGACGTAGGCGCCGTTTTGGCTGATGCGGTGGTAGCAGCCGCCCGCCTCTTCCATCACCAGTTGCAGTTCGCGATCCATCCGCCCGGAAGCCAGGCAGATCGCGATCCCTGCCTTTTCCGCCTGCGCCAGGGCCGCTCGATCCGTCTTTTCCACCCGTTTCGCATGATTCAACAACGTGCCGTCCAGGTCACTCACTATCAGCTTGATCATGTACGTCCCCTCCTGACACAACCAGCACCTCAATCTGATGGTTGCGCAAATGTTCCGCGATCTCTCCCGACGGCTCCCGATCGGTGATGATGATGTCGATCTCCTCCAGCCCGGAGACGCGGTGAAACAGCTTCCTGCCGAATTTGGTATGGTCGGCCAGCAAAATCACCTGGTCGGCCCGCCTGATCATCTCCCGCTTTACGTACCCGTCTTCCTCATACGGATTGGACAATCCGTCCGCCGTGATCCCGCAGGCGCCGAGAAACAGTTTGTCCACCTGGTAGTCGGCCAGCATCTCCACGGTCTTCGTGCCGTAGACATGCCGGTGCCGATTGTTCAGCATGCCGCCCAAGAGGGTGATGCTGATCCGCTCCCGCCCGGCGAGAATTCCGGCGATGTCAATCGAATTGGTCACCACCACGTTGTCCTGCGACCTCATCTCCTCGGCGGCGTACTGCACGGTGGTGGACGCGTCGAAAATCACGTAGTCTCCGTCCTTGATGAGCGAAGCGGCCATCCGGCCAATCGCCCGCTTGCCCTGCGGTTCCGAACGCAGCCGCTCCTCGTAACTGAAGATTTCCTTGCTCAGCGTCGGCAGGATCGCTCCCCCGCGCGTGCGGACAATCGCCCCCTTTTCCTCCAGTTTCACCATGTCCCGCCTCGCCGTGTCGCGCGAGACGCCGAACCGGTCGCAAATTTCCTGCACGCTGATTCGCCTGTGCAGCCTGAGATGCGACAAAATCGCAAGCAACCGCTCCTCCTGGTACATCGGGCTGTTTCCTCCTCGTGGCTTTCCTCTATTCTATCGAGATGCCGCTTAATCGCGCAAGTGTTCATAAGCATATATAAGTATTTGTAAGCGTTTAAGCTGTCTTTTCTGATTTGTAACCGCTTACTGTACAATAGAAGTGAAACCGACAGGGGCTTTGCAAGCTGTCTCTCTTTTCCCTTTTCACAACCTTTGTTACAATGAAATTATTGGGATGACAGCGTTTTCATTCTGTCGGCAAAAATGTGGGATTTTTTAAAATTTTACGCGGGAGTGAACTTCATGGCCAAAATTTACACCTCTTATGCGGACATCGTTGCAGACATCCATGACGGTGCCACCTTGTTGGTGGGAGGCTTCGGTCTCGTCGGGATTCCCGAAAACCTGATTCTCGCGTTGCGGGACAAGGGCGTAAAAAACCTGACCGTCGTCTCCAACAACTGCGGCGTCGACGATTGGGGACTGGGACTGTTGCTAAGGGAAAAACAGATCAAAAAGATGGTTTCTTCCTACGTGGGGGAAAACAAGGAGTTTGAACGGCAATTCCTCTCCGGGGAACTGGAAGTGGAGCTGAACCCGCAAGGAACGCTGGCGGAGCGGATTCGCGCGGGCGGCGCGGGCATTCCCGCCTTCTACACCCCGGCCGGTGTCGGCACGCCGATCGCCGAGGGACGCGAAACGCGTGTCTTCAACGGCAAGGAATACCTGCTGGAGACGGCGATCACTGGCGACTTCGCCCTGATCAAGGCGTGGAAAGCGGACAAAATGGGAAATCTCGTCTACCGCAAAACGGCGCAAAACTTCAACCCGATGATGGCGGCCGCCGGCAAGATCACCATCGTCGAGGTGGAAGAGATCGTCGAAGTCGGCGAACTGGACCCGGATCATATCCACACCCCCAGCATTTACGTGCAACGCCTAATCCAGGCGCCCAAATTCGAGAAGCGGATTGAACGCCTCACGGTTCGTTAGAAAACTTGGCTTCCGCCAAGCCTTTGGCGCAGGTGGAAGCCATAGTTGCGACGCACAGGATGTGCTAGTGCCGACATTGCCGCAGGACGCGGCGCTTTTAGTCGGCCGACGCACAGGATGTGCTAGTGCCGGTGACGCGACAGGACGTCGCGTTCGTCACCGGGCACTTATGTCGATCAGAAAGTTATGCTTTCTGATCGACTAAATAAGCTCACCACGGAAAGAGGAGGATTCTCATGGCACTGACACGTGAACAAGTAGCAATGCGGGCTGCTCAAGAAATCGAAGAAGGCTTCTACGTCAACCTCGGCATCGGCATGCCGACGCTTGTCGCCAACTATATCCCGGAAGGCAAGACAGTGGTGCTCCAGTCGGAAAACGGCCTGTTGGGCATCGGCCCCTACCCGACCGAAGAGGAAGTGGACCCGGACCTGATCAACGCGGGCAAGGAGACGGTCACGGCCATCCCGGGCGCGGCCTACTTCTCCAGCGCCGAATCGTTCGCGATGATCCGCGGCGGACACATCGACCTGGCGATTCTCGGGGCGATGGAAGTTTCCGCCGAGGGCGATCTGGCCAACTGGATGATTCCGGGCAAAATGGTCAAAGGCATGGGCGGCGCGATGGACCTGGTTCACGGCGCCAAAAAGATCGTCGTCATCATGGAACACGTCAACAAGCACGGCGAACCGAAAATCCTCGACACGTGCGCCCTGCCGCTGACCGGCAAGAAAGTGGTCAACCGGATCATCACCGACCGTGCCGTCATCGACGTCACTCCGCAGGGGCTGGTCTTGATGGAAGTGGCGGAAGGCTACACGGCCGAAGACATCCAGGCCTGCACCCAGCCGAAGCTGATCGTCTCCGACCAGTTGAAGACGATCACGCTGTAGGCGGCACAACATTCAGAACGGACACGCACGGGCGGCCCCTCGGGGTCGCCTCAAAAACATTTTTTGGAAAGGAAGAGACACGGATGTCGACGATCGGCTGCCTGATTCTCCACGGATTCGCCGGAGACGTGCACGAGGTGCTCCCACTTGTCCGTGCGTTGCAGGCACGCGGATACACCATCGAGTGTCCGACGCTGGACGGCCACGGGCTCACCCGCCGTCACCTGGGCAAAAGCACCTGCCGGGATTGGGTCCGCTCTGCGGAGGAAGCGTACAAGCGGCTGGCAATGCGATCGGAACGCATCGTCGTGATCGGCTTCTCCATGGGCGGACTGCTCGCCGCCCAGATCGCCGTGCGCCATCCCGTCGAACTGCTGGTGACGTTGAACACGCCCTATGCCTATTGGGACGTGCGGCAAGCGTTGGTGAATCTGCGGGAAGACGTTCGCCGCCATCTCTCTCGCTACGTCTGCGGGCTGGTGCGCATCCCCCTTCGCAGCATGTGGCAGTTTCGCATACTGTTGCGCGAAACCAAGCAACTGTTGCCCCGGGTCACCTGTCCCTGTCTGATCGTGCAGGGAAAGCGCGACGACACGGTGCAGGCCGTAAGCGCCGAACACTTGCGCCGCTCGGTTGGCAGCGACCAGGCGCAGGTCTCGTACTTCCCCCGCTCCGGCCACCTGCTCTTGGCCGGGCCGGAAGCGGACGAAGTGATCCGGCTGGTGGACGAGACGATCGCCCGCCATTTCGCCTGACGGTTGCTCACCTCTGCCTGGACGGTATTGGGGGATGGACGACGCCGTCCCGTCGCCTACGGGAAGATCACTGTCTTGTTTTCGTAGACGAGCACCCGGTCCTCCAGATGCCAGGCGACAGCGCGGGCCAGGACGGTCCGCTCGATCTGCCGGCCGATCTGTTTCAGCGCGTCCACGTCGTAGCGATGGGTGACCCGCTGGACGTCCTGCTCGATAATCGGTCCGGCGTCCAGTTCCTCGGTCACATAGTGGGCGGTGGCGCCGATCAGCTTGACGCCGCGTTCGTACGCCCGCTCATACGGCTTGGCCCCGACGAACGCCGGCAAAAACGAATGGTGGATATTGATGATCCGGTTGGGGAACTCCTGCAAAAACCGGGGAGACAGGATTTGCATGTAACGGGCCAGGACGATCAAATCCACCTTGTCCTTTGCCAGTTCAAGCTGCCGCCGCTCCGCCTCCGCCTTGGTCTCTTTGGTCACGGGGATATGGTAAAACGGGATGTCAAACGACTCCACCGTTTCGCGCAGATCGGGGTGGTTGCTGATCACCATCGCGATATCGGCGTGCAAGGCGCCGGAATTCCACTGCCACAACAACTCCAGCAAGCAGTGGTCTTCGCGTGAGACGAAGATCGCCATTCTTTTGCGCTTTCTCGCTTCCACCAGTTGCCAGCGCATGTCGAACATCTCGACGATCTCGCGAAACCCGTCTTTCAGTCTCTCGCAATGCCGCTCCAGGTCGACCATGTCAAACTCGATCCGCATAAAAAAGCGGCCGCCCTCCGGATCGGTCGAATGCTGGTCGGACTGTACGATGTTTGCGCCGTGCTCAAACAAAAACCGGGAGACGGCGGACACGATGCCAGGCCGGTCCGGACAGGTGATCAACATCCGGGCGCGGTCCTTGTTTTTGGCCTGGTAGGCCAGCCATTCACGCTCAGACAAACGGTACATGTGGCTCTCTCCTTCCACTCACTTTCACAGGTTTTTCCACAGTATAGCATGCGCCCCCTTCATGACCAATCGCTTTCCTCCTCTCGCGCACACGGACGCGGAATTGTCCGGCGCAGGCGGATGCAGGCACGCCATTGAACAAAAAAGCGGCACCCCTGCAAGGGAATGCCGCTTTTTTCGGTACGATGTGTCAGGAAGCCCTCTTTTGTGCCTGCACGCCTTGTCCCAGCGCGCTGTGTTGACGGCCATAGACGAAGTAGATGACCATCCCGACCGCCAGCCAGGTAACAAAACCGATCCAGGTGGTGGTAGGCAGGCTGTAAATCAGGTAGCCGCAGAAGATCACCGACAGAATCGGAATCAACGGCACCAGAGGCGTGCGGAACGCGCGATTCAGATTCGGATGGGTGCGGCGCATGATGACGACGCCGATCGAAACCACCACGAAGGCAAACAGGGTGCCGATATTGGTCAGCTCTGCCAGCTTGTTGAGCGGCACGAATCCGCTGAACAGACCGGCCAGAGCGCCTACGATCATCGTGCTGTGCGCCGGCGTTTGCGTGTTCGGATTGATGCGGGAGAACGTTTTCGGCAACAGTCCGTCGCGGCTCATCGCGAAGAACAGGCGGGTCTGACCGTACATCATCACGAGCAGCACGGTGGTGATCCCGGCAATCGCGCCGAGCGAGATGAGGCCGGCAACCCAATCCTGATGCACAAAGCGCAAAGCGAACGCCACCGGGTCTTTGACGTTGAGCATGTCATACGGCACAATCCCGGTCAACACAAGCGACACGACGATGTACAACAGGGTACAAATCCCCAGGGAAGCGATGATCCCGATCGGCATGTTGCGTTGCGGGTTGCGCACTTCCTCGGCAGCCGTGGAAACGGCGTCAAACCCGATGTAGGCGAAGAAGACGGTGGCGGCACCTGTGGCAACGCCGGAGAACCCGAACGGCATGAACGGAGACCAGTTTTCCGGTTTTACGTACCCGATCCCCACCGCCAGGAACAGCAAGACGACGGACACCTTGATGATGACCATGATGTTGTTAAAACGGGCCGACTCCCGTACCCCTTTGACCAACAGCATCGTGATCAGGGAGATGATGATGACCGCAGGCAAGTCAACAATGGTGCCTTTGGCTGGATCGTACGCACTGGTCAGCGCGGTTGGCAGGTGAATACCGAATCCGGCGAGCAGTCCCTGGAAGTACCCCGACCAGCCGCTCGCCACCGCCGAGGAGGCGACACCGTATTCGAGAATCAAGTCCCAACCCAGAATCCAGGCGATAAATTCACCAAATGTGGCGTAACTGTACGTATAGGCGCTGCCGGACACCGGCACACTGGAGGCAAACTCGGCGTAGCAAAGCGCCGCGAACACGCACGCCAGACCGGACAGGATGAACGAGAGCACCAAGGCCGGCCCGGCATGCATGGCCGCCGCCACCCCGGTCAGGACGAAAATCCCGGTCCCGATGATGGCCCCGATCCCGAGCATCGTCAGGTCAAACGCGCCGAGCGCTTTCTTGAGCCCTCCATTCTTATTGTTTGTTTGTTCAATCAATTCTGAAATTGATTTTTTGCGGAACAAATCCACTTTTCGAACCCCCTGATCGTAAATCTTTCATTTTTCTGACTACTCGCTTTTTCGCTTTTCCCTCCCAACACTTCACCTTATTATAGCGTGTCGAATAACCACGAACAATGAAAATTTTTGTATAATTATATGATGTATAAAATTTTATTGTATGAAATTAATTGATCGAACACGAAAACAGCGCCGCAGTCCACGACTCGGCGCTGTTTTTGGATGCATACACCGCGCAGGCGGTCAGCGTTATTCGATCGTAACCGGCACAGCGGCTCCGGCGGCAAAAAAGTACAGGTAACACTCGTCCACCGGCCGCTTCCAGATCGCCTGCACCGCCCGGGCGTAGAGGCGGATTTGCTCCCGGTACCGGTCGGCGAGACGCTCGATGGCCTCCGCCGTCGGCTCCCCGGCGACAGCGTCGGTCTTGAAGTCGACGAGAACGAGTCGCCCATCCGCCTCTTCCCACATGCAGTCGATCACACCTTGCACCAGCACTCGTTCATCCGTCAATTCCGGCGCGCCGGGGAATATGTCGTTGGCCGGAATCGCCGCCGTGAACGGCAACTCGCGGTATCGCCTGAACGACTGCCGCATGCGTCCCCCCAGGTCGCTTGCGAAAAAGCGGAGGATGGCTCCGGCATCCACCTGCGCCGCCTGTTCTGCGGTCAGCAGTTGGCGGGCGATAAGGATGTCCAGTTGACGGCGGATGTCGGCTTCGTCGCGGGTAGCCTCGATGTCCAGATGTTGCATCACCGTGTGCACGATCGTTCCAATTTCTGCAGGGGTGAAACTTGCCGCCCGGCGGTCCGATCCGGTCGCCGCCGAGGCAGCGTCGGCTTCGGCGAGAAAACGCGGCCGCTCCGTGATGCGAGGCAGATGGAGCGAACGTTTTCCGGCGGGCGACCAAACTGCCGCTTCCGCCGCCTCCTGACTCACCCGTTTTAATTCGCTCACGCTCCACTTCGCCGCGATTTCTGTCGCCCGCTCTCCCGGGTACCGCCACTCAAGGCGGCGTTCCACCAGTTCACGCCAGCTTTCGCCGTCTGGACGGCCGTCGACTGGCTGCAAGCGCACCACCCGCTCCCAAACCGTCTCGTCGCATCCGGCATCCGCTGTCTGGGCGCCGAGTTCATCGTCGCGATAAAACGAGAACGCCCAACGGGATTCGTCGGGAATCATCCGAACTGACGTCACGGCACCGGTCGACTCGGCCAGCTCCCTGAGCGGCGCGCCCGCCGGATGACGGGCCAGCGCCGGGCCGACCCAGTCGAGGTACGATTTGGCGCGGATGAGATCCTCGTCGGCCAGCGTCTCCCCGCTCCCCGTCTGGTCGCACCATCTGGCCGCCGCCTTGGCCAGGTCTTTGGCGGAACCGACCAAAAGCAGCTTTTCCTTGGCCCGGGTGAGCGCCACGTACAAAACGCGCATCTCTTCGGCCAGCATCTCGCGGCGAAGCTGCTGTCTGATCCCGAGGTAGGCGAGGCTGGGATAGCGCTGGCGAAGCTCGCGATCCGTCACCTGCGGACCGAATCCCAGCTCTTTGTGTAACAGGAACGGTCCGCGCAAATCCAGCATGTTGAACGATTTGCCCATCCCGGCGACAAACACGACGGGAAACTCCAGTCCCTTGCTCTTGTGGATGGTCATCAGCCGGACGACATTTTCGCCTTCGCCGATGGTGCGGGCTTCTCCCATGTCTCCGCCGGTCTCTTTCAGCCGGTCGACGAAGCGCAGGAAGCGGAACAATCCCCGATAGGCGCGGGCTTCATACTGGCGGGCCCGGTCGTACAAGGCACGCAGGTTGGCCTGCCGCTGCGTGCCGTTTTCCAGCGCCGCCACGTAATCAGCATAGCCGGTGTCCCGGTAGATGCGGGCGATCAGTTCGGCGAGCGGTCCCTGCCTGGCTTGCGTCCGCCACTCTTCCACCTGCCAAAAAAAGCGGACAAGCCGCCCGATCCAGCCGCTGCGGTGTGAGCGATGGTGTTCCACAAACGCGCGTACCGCCTGGTGAAACGGTCCCGTTGGGTGGAAAATGCGGATTTCGGCCAACTCCGGTTCCGACAGCCCGACAATCGGCGAACGCAGGACAGCGGCGAGCGGGATGTCCTGCAGCGGATTGTCAATCACCCGCAACAGCGACAACACGACTTCGACTTCGGTCGCGGCAAAATAGCCGTCATTCTGATCGACGTAGACGGGAATACCCGCCGCGCGGAATTCCTCGATCATCGGTTGCGCCCAACCCGCCGTCGCCCGCAACAGGATGACGATGTCGCGATAGGCGAGCGGACGCATCGTTTTCTGTTTCTTGTCGTACACCATGAGCGGTTTGCCGCCCTCGCCCGGCTCCATCCACTGGCGGATGCGCCGGGCGATCAGCCGCGCCTCCAATTGGGCCACGCTCGTCTCCTCGGCAAGCGAGTCCCCCTGCATGGTGCGTCCGTCCGAGACGTCGGCCGTATCCGCGCGCGTTTCCGCCGCAGGCGTCCCCTCCTGGGCGGCGCTGCTCTCCTCGCCGCCGCTGCGGTCGATCAGGTGAACCTCCACATCCAACAACTGCGGTTCGATCTCGGGATAGTCCGCTTGGGCCACCAGTTCGGCCGATTTGTCATAGGCCATCTCGCCGACGCCGGGGGACATGATCTGGCGAAACAGGTAGTTGACCGCGTCGACCACCTCGCGACGGCTGCGGAAGTTGGCCGCGAGATCGATGCGAAGCCCGTTTTCAGCGGATGACCTCGTGTGGCTGTCGGCGGCATTCCCGCCGGACAACGCGTGCGTACCGGCGTCCGGTCTGCCGACGTCGCCCCCGTCAGCACTGTTCAGCCGCTTGTAGGCGCCGTACTTGGCCAGGAAGAGATGAGGTTCGGCCAGGCGAAACCGGTAAATGCTCTGCTTGACGTCCCCGACCATGAACCGGTTGGGCCACCCGCTTCCACCGTCGCGGGAGACCGCCCACAGGATCGTCTCCTGCACCAGGTTGATGTCCTGGTACTCGTCCACCAGCACCTCGACGAATTGTTCCCGCAACTGCCGCGCCACGGCGGACGGCCTAAACCCGCCCGCTTCGTCCGGCTCCAGCAGGATGGACAGGGCGAGGTGCTCCAGATCGCCGAAGTCGACGAGGCTGCGCGCCTGCTTTTCTTGCCGATAGGCAGCCTCAAACTCGCCCACCAGCCGGGCGAGGGTGTTCATCAGCGGCGCGACCGCGCGCAAATCGCGCAGACAGACGGAGGCGTCCATGGAAAAATACGCCTCGATCAGCGAGCCGATCCCCTCTTTTGCGGCGTTGCGCAGGACCTGGACCTGCTCCTTGCACGCGGGATCGGCGTCCTTGACCGATGGCAGACGGCCGAACGAAATCGCGCGGATTGCCTGCTCCGCCGCCTCCCAACCAGTTTCGCAGGCGGCCCACGCGTCGATCACCGCCTGCCGTTCCTTCTCCAATAGCGGCAGGTACGCAGCCGGTCCGTCCGGCGACGCAGCGATGTCAGCCGCTTTTTGCAAACGAGCCACGACACTTTGCAATTCAAGGCGCACCGCCGCCAGCAATCGGCCGGTCCAGGGCAGAGCGGCGAGCGGCTGGTCTTCCTCCACCTCAAACATGGCCGCCGCCTGTTTCAACCATTCGCCTGGTTGCGGATGGGAACGGGAGAATTCGTACAGCCGCAAGAGCAGTGCCGCCAGCATGGCGTCGTCCTGTCCGTCCAGCATCGCGTCGGCAAGCGCGAGGAAGTCGGCGTCGTCCGCGTACCACTCCTCCATTTTTGCCTCCAGCACATCCTGACGCAGCAAGTCGGCCTCCAGCGGATCGGCGATGCGAAATTCCGGGTCCAGCCCGACCACATACGCATACTGGCGCAACAAGCCGAGGCAAAAGGAGTGCAGGGTGGTGATCGTCGCCCGCTGCAACAGCGCCAACTGGCGGCGCAGATGGGCGGACGCCGGTTCGGTCTCCAGCGCCTTTTTCAGCGCTTCGCCGATGCGGTGGCGCATCTCCGCCGCCGCCGCATTGGTAAACGTCACCACCAGCAGTTGATCGACGCCGATCGGATCGTCCGCGTCGGTAATCCGGCGAATAATCCGCTCGACCAACACCGAGGTCTTGCCGGAACCGGCGGCCGCCGCGACCAGCAGGTTTTGCCCACGCTCTGTAATCGCCTGCCACTGTTCCGCCGTCCATTGTTCAGGCTTGGCTGCCTGTGTCGCCATGGGTCTTTCCTCCCGTCTCGCTGGTTCTGGTGTCGCTTGGTCGGGTACCGTCGACCGACGCGACGGTCTCCTGAATCATCGTCCAAATCTGTTCGTCTTTTTGCTTGGGCAACTGCCGCGGCTTATTTCCTTCCATCACCGGGTCAAACTGGCAGACCGGCGAGAAGGCGCAGGTCTGGCAGGCGAGCGCCGTCCCTTGCGCATACGGCGAAATCGCGTTCTCCCCTTCGCCGAGCCGCGTACTGATCTGTTTCACCGAATGGCGGACAAACGCTTGCAAGGCGGCAAACTGCTCGGCGGTCGCCACCGAGGAGTAGGCGGTGAACGTGCCATCTTTTTTCAGGCCGAATGGCAGCAAGTCGGAACTGCCG
This sequence comes from Paenibacillaceae bacterium, assembly GCA_041920505.1. Classification (GTDB taxonomy): domain Bacteria; phylum Bacillota; class Bacilli; order Brevibacillales; family Brevibacillaceae; genus JBHGXV01. Next base: position 62,551 of record JBHGXV010000021.1, on the reverse strand, counting down.
CTCTCCACCTGTTGGTCCATCAGCCGGGCCAAGTCCGTGTCGGCGAGCATCAGCCCCTTCATCTTCAGCTTGGCCGCACGCTCTTTGGCCACTTCTTCGGCGGTGAGCATCCGCTTGGCCGTGATTAGCGGATCGGCCACCTGGTAGTAAAAGACGCCGCCCACTTCCGCGTTTTCGCCGAGCCAGGTCTTGGCATGCGTCACCACCACGTCCAGGTAGACGAGCAATTGCAGGTTCAAGCCGTTCCAGACGTCGGAGAGCGCGAGCGCCTTGGCTCCCGACTTGTAGTCGATCACCCGCAAAAACCGGCGCCCATCCTGCACCGATTGGTCCACCCGGTCGATCCGGCCAAGCAGATGAACCGTCACGCCCGAATCCAGCTCCAGTGTCAGCCCGGGCAACTCGCCGCCGGGGCCAAACGCGATCTCCAGCCCCACCGGCGCAAACCGACTGCGTCTCGCATGTTCGCCCAGCACGCTGATCGCCCGTCCCACGGCCCGCTTCAACTTCCCGGTCAAAAACCGGTAACGGGCGGTGCGGCTCAATATGCTGGCACGTGTCGCGGGCACCAGTTCGTCAACCACGTCACCGGCCAACCGCATGCTGTCCGCTTCCGTCAGGCTGGCCCAATCGATGCCCTCCCGGTTCATCCGCTCCACCGCTTCTTTAAGCGAGGCGTGGAACAGTTCGCCGACGTCAAACCGCTCCAGCTTGTACAAAGGGCGTTCCGCCAATCGGAGTCCGTGCGAGGCAAAATGGGAAAACGGGCATGCCTGGAACCGCTCCAGCCGGGAGACGCTCATCCGAAGCTCTTGTCCGTACAAAGCCAGGCTGGTCGACTGCGGCAGCCGCCGCGCCCGGTTCGTGTGCACCAATCCCTTAAGCAGCGCCCGCTCGTGGCCAAACTGGTCGGCACGGCGGACAAACCAGTCGTACACGTCCCACCAGAACGGCGGCAGCGGCGTTCCCTTTTTCATCTGGCGCAGCAAGGTTATGAGGTGGACAAACACCTGTTTCGGGCGGCCGAGCAAAAACCGGTCCTCCTCCGGCCTTCCCGTCGGCTGGTTGGCAAAGAACCAGACCGACACTCCTGGCAGCATGTCCTTCACTCGCTCGAACACCGGCGAAGGGAGCAGCGCCTTTCCTTCTTCGTCGGCCAGCGGACAACTGATCCACAGATACTCGGACGGGCGGGTCAACGCCTGATACAGCACGTACGCTTCCGCCATCAGCCGCTGTTTCGCGGTGGGAGCGAGCTCGACGCCCATCTCCGCCAGCCGTTCCCGCTCCGCTTCGTCGAGAATGCCTCCCTCGGCGGGCCGGAGCGGAATCACTCCGTCGTTGGCCCCCAGCACGAACACCGCCTTGACATCCGGTTGCCGGGACCGCTCCATCGAGCCGACAACCACCTGATCCAGCGCAGGCGGAACCAGTCCGAGCCGGATGCTTTCCAGGCCGCTGTCCAGGATGCGCGCATACACAAGGAGGCTGATCCGCTCCGCGCCCATCACTTCCACCACCTGGTCAAACAGCCGGATCAGCCCGCTCCAGATTTGTCCGTGTTCGCGGGCTGTCTCCAACTTGCCGCTCTCCTCGGCTTCCCGTTGCCAACGCTCCAATGTCTGGGGCACCCGCAGGTCGCACAAAAACCGGTACAACTCGGCGGTCATCGCCCGCACATCCTTCGCGGCGGCCTGTCTCATCTGCCGTTCAAACGCCAACAACGGCCCGGAGTAGCGGCGGCGAATCCGATCGATCTCATCGTATGCCTGCTCCGCGCGATGATGGTACTGCCAGGGTTTCTCGTCGGCCCAGTCGGAGCCGTTGATACCGTAGGCGAGCACATAGTTTTCCAAAAGGTCTACCTCCGCGCGGGCGACCCTGGTCGGCAGGTCGGCTTCCGGAAGCAACAGGTCTGTCTTCAGACAGCGAAACACCGCCTCGTAGCGCCAGCGTGTCGTGATCACTTCCAGCGCGGAACGGATCAACTCCACCAGCGGATGGTGCAGAACGGTGCGTTTCTGGTCGAGAAAAAACGGGATGCCGTACTCGCTGAACACGCCGGAAATCTCGTCCGCATACGGAGTGAGGTCGCGGAGCAGCACAGCCATGTCTCGCCAGCGGTAGCCTTCCTCCTTCACCAACTCCAGCATCCGCAGAGCCACCGCCTGCACCTCGGCGCGGCGGTTTGCCGCCGTCACCAGTTTCACTTCGCCGGATCGCGCCGGAGGCGGAGCGGCCGGCCGCTTGCTCCATCCGAAGTAGTGCCGTTCCAACCGGCCGAGCCACGGGCTGCGCCCAAAGCGATGCGGCTCTTGGAGGGCGACCGGTTCCTCCACCGGCACGCCCGCCTCCTGTGCCATCTCCCGCAAACGCCGGAAGGTTTTCAACGTGGGATAAAACAGCGACAATTCGTCCAGCGGCTCGTCCCGTTCCGACGGATCGAGGCACAGCGCCACCGTCACCTGTTTCGTGTGGCGCATCAACTGTTCGAGGATCGCATATTCCTGCTTGGTAAAGCCGCTGAACCCGTCCACCCACACCTCTGCCTCGCGCAGGTAGGAAGAGTCGGCGATCATGTCCGCCACTCGGGTGAGCATGTCGTCCGTGTCGTAATAGCGATCGGCCACATATTCATCGTAGGCCTGCATGATGAGGCGTAAATCATGCAGTTTTTGCGCCAGCGTACCCGCTCCCCAGTCCTTTTGCTCCAACTCTTCCCAGGAGAGACCGTACCACTTGCACTCGCTGATCATCCGCGCCAGTTGCTCGGCAAAGCCAGGTTGCAGCGCAGAGCGGTGAAACACCTGCAACTGGTCGCGATGTTTCTCCAACAACATACGCAAGACCATTTGTTTGCCCAAATCGTCCACGGGCATTTTCGCCGCTCCGCCCACTTCTTGCAAAAGGCGGTAAGCCAGCCGGCCGAAACTAAGCACCTGCGCCCGGATCGTGCCGCCGAGACCAGGCGTCGTGGCCAGCGCGTACTCCGCCTGGAACGTCGCCTGCTCCGGCACCAGGTAGATCAGCGGCGAGCCCGCCGGGTCCTGGCGGAGCCGGTCGACGATCTCTCCCAGCATCCGCGTCGTCTTACCGGTCCCCGCGCGGCCGAGGATCAATCGGAGGGCCACTCTCCTTCACTCCTTTCTAGTCGATCTCCATACGAATTCTACTGCCCGCCCCCATCGGCTCCGCCGGAGTGATCACCAACCGGCGCGGCATGCGGGCGCGCAATTCGGGCACGTGGCTGATCAAGCCAATGGTAAATTCGTTCATCCTGAGGCGCTCCAACGCGTCCATCACCACTTCGAGCAGGTCGGGATCGAGTGTGCCGAACCCTTCGTCGAGGAAGAAAAACTCCAGTCGCCCTCCCCGCATCTGAATTTCGACGGACAAGGCCAAGGCCAGCGACAGCGAGGTCAAAAACGTCTCTCCGCCCGACAGCGTGCTGACCGGACGCCGCAAGCCGCCTGCCGCTTCGTCGCGCAAGACGAACTCCCCGTCCGCCCCGATCTCCAGCGCGTAGCGGTTCTTCGTCATCCGGGCCAGGTGGTAGGAGGCGTCCCGCGCAATCGAGGACAGCTTTTCTTCGGCGATAAACTGGACAAACGCCTTGCCCTCCAGCAGTTTCTTGATATCCTCCAGGCGGCTCTGCTCGTCGGCGAGCGCGGTGAGCCGCTCCTGCAACGCCGTCCACTTCTCGTGGTTGGCTTCGATTCGGGCCAGCGTTTCGCGCGCCACCGCCACCTGGTCTCGCACAGACTGCAAGGCTAGCTCCAGCTCATCCAGCGCGGCCGTCACCGCCTCCCACTCCTCAGGCCCGACGCTTCGACCGCCCAGTTTTTCCGCAAGACGCTGTTCCTCGTAGCGCAACTGGTCGATGAGAGTGCGGAATTGCTCGACCCGCTCGCGATATCCCGGAAGCTTGTCCCGCTCGGCGTACAGTTCCTCCACCTCGGCAGGGGTCAGGCCGCTCGCCGCCAATTCCCGGGCAAGCGCCGTCTCCGCTTCCATACGCTGGCGGGACAACTGGGCGTATGCCTCTTCCGCCTTGACCAGGCTCTCCTGGATCGCTTGCCGATGCTCTGCCGCCCTCTGGCGGGCCTGTTCGGCCTGTTCCGCGTCCGCACGTAGCCGGGAGCGCTCCGCCTCAATCCGGCCGAGCACCGTTTGCGCCCGTTCTCCACCGGTTCGCTCCCGCCACAGGGCGTGTTTGCGCTCCCACAACTCGCGGCGCTCCTGCAACCGCTCCCGCACAGCCGCTTCCTGCGCGGCCCGTTCCAAGCGGCGTTCCTTTTGTTCCTGCCAGGCGTCTTGCAGCCGTTTCAGCCGATCCTCCAGATCGCCGCGTCTTTTGCGCAACTGCTCCAGCGCGGCATCCTGCTGCTCCAGCCGGGCGTACTCGGCTTCGACGTCCTCCACTGTCAACTCACCCAAAAGCCGGGTCAGTTCCGTCTGAGCCACTCCCGCTTCGGCTTCCGCCTGTTGCCAGCGCGTTTGCGCTACATCCAGCCGTTCGGCCAACTGTTCCAGCACAGCGCTGTTTTTCTCGAAGGCGGCCTTGGCCTCCAATTCCCGCTCGCGCAAAGCGGCCGCCTGCTGTTGCCGCTCATCGGCGAGCGACTTGTGCCGCTCCCGCTCTTCCGTCCTGGCCCGCAACACCGCTTCCTGCGCGCGATATCGCTCCAGCAACTGGTCGATGTCTTCGACGCGCCACACCTCGCCGAGCGACGAAAGCTCCGCGGCAATCGCCGCCAACCGCCGGTTCAGCGCCGTCTCTTCATCCTTCAGCATGTCGGCGCGCTGTTGCAGCGCCGCCTGTTCCAGCCGGGCCGCCTGCAAGGCGTCGTGGGCCGTTCGAGCGGCTTGTTCCGCTTCCACCAGCGCCGCACGGACCTCCTCCATTCGTCGCAAGCGTTCCGCTTCTTCGCCTCGCGCGGCCTCGCCGTCCGTATCGTTTCCTTCTGGGCCAAGCGGATGGTGGGACGAACCGCAGACCGGGCACGGCTGTCCCTCGACCAGCTTGTGCCGGAGCGTCCGGGCCATGTCTTCCTGTTGCCACGCCAGCCAGTCCGCTTCCGCCTGTTGCCGCGCGTGCTCACGGCTGACGCGCGCCGCCTCCGCCTGCTGCCAGGCCGACTCCAACGACAGCACGGTGTGTTCCGCCTGCCGCCAGCTTCGCTCCCAGTCCTCCCGTTTTGTCCGCAACTCCGCCTGGGCGGCCGCCGCTTCCCGCCATTCCTTGCCGAGCGTCCGCACCCGCGCAAGCACGTCGCGCATCGCTTCCAATTCGGCGTCCGTGGCCACGGGCAGAGTCTGTGCCTCGTTCAGCCGCGCCTGGGCTTGCTCCCGTTCGCGAATCGCCTGTTGCCAGGCGGCGTGCAATCGAGCGGCCTGTGCCGCCGCCTGCTGCCGCTGCCTCTCGATCTCGTCCCGCTCGCGCGCCGCTTCCGCCTCGTTCGCCCGCGCCCTCTCCCACGATTTTTTCGCGTCCAGCAACGCTTGCAGCCGCTTGCGCTCGTCTGCCGTCACGGTCACGTCCTGAAGCTGACGGTCGATCTCAGCCAACTGACTCTGCCAGGCCGCCAGTTGCCGCTCCTGCTGGACGAGTTGGTCGCCTAACGCGTCCACCTCCCGCCTGAGCGAGTCAGACAGCCGGGTTCCTGTCTCGATTTCTCTGGAAAGCTCGTCCAGTTCTTTTTCCCATTCCGCCGCTTGCGCCAGCTTGCCGGCCTGTTCGAGCAACGTCGGTTCCTCACTCTGCAGCCGGTTCCACGCCTGCCGGTACGCCTGCTCGCTCTCCTCGTGCCGCCTCGCCGCTTCCTCTTGCTCGGCCCGTCGGCGGATGAACGTCTGCTCGGCCTCCTGCCACTCCGCTTCCAGTTGGCGCGCTTTGGCCAACAGCGGCCAGAGCGTAACCCCGGCCTCGATCGCCGCGATGCGCCGCGCCAACCTCTCGATCTCGGCCTCTTCTGCCGCAAGCGCCCGCAAGCGCTCCGCCACTTCCTCCCGCTCCTGTTGCCACTGCCTAAGTTGCGCCAGTTCCTGTTTGCGGGCGTACAACCGCTCCCGCTCGTCGCCCATCGCGGTTTCTTGCTCCCGTGTCGATTCGAGCGCCGCCGCCGCTTCCTTCAGCGCGTCCGGTCCCGCCTCGCCCAGGGCGGCCAGTTCAATCTCCAGCCGGTGCAATTCAGCCTTGTTCGCTTCATAGGCGGCGCGCACCCGTTCGTTCAGCTTCTCGCCGTACTCGTGCAACTGGAAAATCCGCTGCAGCATGTCGTTGCGCTCGCTGCCCTTCAACGTCAAAAACTTGGAAAACTGCCCCTGCGGCAGCACGACCGCACGGGTAAAATCGTGGATCGTCAAGCCGATCAACTGTTCCACGGCCGCCGTGGCCGCGGTCGCTTTCGACTCCAACACCCGGTCGGGCTCGCCCGGCACCAGGCTGCGCTCGATCAGCCGCACCTCCGGTTGCCGCCGCTTGCCGTTCTTGTCCAGGCGAAACTCGCGCTCAATCGTGTACCGGCGCCGCTCTTCCGCCCGTCCCAGCTCAAACGTGAACGAGACGAACAGCCGGTCCTCCAGTTGGTTCAACGCCTCCTGCGGGTGCGTGCCGCCGCCGATACGCACGACCTGGCCGTACAACGCCAGCGTGATCGCGTCGAGAATCGTCGACTTGCCGCTGCCCGTCGGCCCGAAGATTCCGAACAGCCCGGCTTCGCAAAGCGTTTCGAAATCGATTTCCTGCATCTCCCGGTAGCTGTGCAGTCCCGCCAACTTCAACCGAATCGGCTTCACCTACGCTTCCTCTCCTTTCCGGTCATCCGCCGCCGCCAGCAACCGCGCGAACAACTGGACCACTTGCCCGTCCGGCTGCACGCCGCGCTTTCGCTCATAGAAACGAATAAACAACTGCTCCGGGCTCATCTCGCCCCGCTTTTCCATCTCCGCCGCCGCCCCGGCTTCCTCACCCTGGACGAGCACACGCTGGATTTTGACAAAATCGTCGCTCAGCTTGCGCAACCGCTGAAACTCGGCGGGGTCGATTGCCTCCGAGACGTGCAGTTCCAACTCGATCCAGCTTCCGGCGTCGCGCCCCTCCTTTAACCAGCGCTCCACCTGGGCGATTCCTTCCGTCGCCTTCCACCGGGCCAGCGGCCGGCCGCTCGTCAGGTAGACGATCTCCTCTCGCGGCGCTTGTCCGGGAACGATCTCGACAATCACAACGGCCTTGCTCTGCCCCGCCTCGGAAAAACTGTAGGCCAAAGGCGATCCGCTGTAGCGAATCAACGGCGCGTCGCCCAGCTTTTGCAACCGGTGCAAGTGGCCCAGTGCCACGTAGTCCGCCTTCGCCGGAAACGCGGACGGCGGAACCGTGTGCGCGCCGCCGATCTGAATCGGCCGCTCCGACTCGGTTTCGCTGCCGCCCACCACAAACAGGTGGCTCATCACGATGTTGACCGTGTCGTCGCGAAACTGTTGCGCTAAGAGATCAAACAGCGCGGCGATCCGCTCGGCAAAGGCCTGCTGCATCATCTCCGGCGTAAACGTTTCGCTCAACAACTCCTTCAGCCGGGCCTCGGACGGGTATGGCAACGCCACGATCACCGCCGTGTGCTCCACCCCCGGTACGGCCATCTCCAGCCAGGAAGGGCCGGCAGCGACGATTCGCACACGATCCGGCGCGCGCCCCGCGTCGCTTATCGTTGGCACTTCCTTGGGCAAACCGAGCAACACGATGCCGTGCTTGTGCGCAAGCGGCGCGGCCGCCCGCACCCGCTCCGGCTGGTCGTGGTTGCCGGCGATCACGACAACGCCGCGCCTGCCCTCGGCCGACAGCCTCTCCAGCGCCTCGTAAAACAACTCCTCCGCCCACGCCGGCGGATTGAACGAATCGTACACGTCGCCCGCGACCAGCACCAGGTCGACCGCCCGCTCGTCGGCGATCCGGCACAGTTCGTCAACAAACGCCTCCTGCTCCGCCCGGCGGTCCCGCCCCTCCAGCGTGCGGCCGAAATGCCAGTCGGCCGTATGTAAAATGCGCATGGTGTCCCCCCACTCGCGATCATTTGTTTGCCTCTATCACGTATTGTAACAAAAGATAGAATAGCGTGCAGGAAAAGAAAAACGGAACCTCTTCAGGCTCCGCTTCGCGCAAGGATTATCTCCACTTGGCTATCTTGTCGTTTGGATCGGGACTGTCTCTCCCGTCAGCGCGTTGATCATCACGGGAACCGCCGACCGGGTGTCGAACGTGTAGACGAGAACAGGCCGAACCTGATCGTCTTGGCCTTGCTCAAGGCTGTAGGCGAGCTCAATGGGACGTGCCTGCACATACAACCGTGCCGCCTCCTCCGGCGGGATGGCCTTTGCCTTGTCGGGGAACGAAAGCCTCCTGCCGCTGTCCGCCTCGATCTCTTCCAGCCTGTAGAACTGGACGGGACGGCCTGTGGCCGTGTCCACCACGACCCGGTACGTGATGTAGGAAGAGGGGGAGCGCAGCACGGGAACGCCGTCATGGCTACGTACATACCCGAATTCAATCCGGTTTGGAACCTCATGCAGCTTTCGCAAAAAGACCAGTTGCACCTCCGTGACGGACGGTTCCAAAAATTGTTCCAAGAAGCGCACCGCCTCCTGTTGAGCATCCCGGGCGACGTCGTCGTTTTTTGCTCCGTCGCCCGTACCGCTCGTTCCATCGAGAACCGCGCCGGTAACGTATCCGGTCTGTGCGTCGGTGATCAACTGGTACGCATGATCCCTGCCCAGCAGGTAGGTTTTTTCCCGCCGGATCCCTCTCGTCCTCTCCTCTTCGTAGACGGGCGTTCCCTCGACCCGTACGCCCATCTCCCGTTCAAACCAGGCGGCCGCCTCCTGTTTTGACTTCACGACGAGCGGGCTTGCCGGCGAACGGACCGACAGCACCACCGGCTCCCGGTAATCAGCGGCAAAAGAAGAACGCACTTCTCCCGTGACGGCGTCCATGGTTACGGTGCTCGCGGGCACCAATGACGGCGAGTAGACCAAGAGCGGTTCTTTCCCGACTGACGAGTTGGCGATTGTGCCCGTCGTTTCCGCATGCTCCACATATTTCAGCTTCATCGCGGCGGCAATCGCATGCTCCACCGCCTCCGGAGGGTATGCGCCTTCGGGTTTGGGGAAGCGAGTCGTTTCCGGCAGCGATTCCCCGATATTCCAGCAGCCGACGATCTCCCCCTGCATGTTGACCGAAACCGTGATTTGCGCCCCCAGTACAGGCAAATCGTTAACATAGGCCTGAAACACCACGGGCGAGGTCTTTACCACCCGATACCGCTCACTGTCATTCCCCAGCAAGGCCTGCACAAACGCTTCCGCCGCCTTCCACTGGGTCTTTGCGTCCACCGCCTGATCACCCCCCTGCAGATCCAGCCGTTGGAACATCCGGAGCGTTCCCGTGTTGCGATGGATGCTGGCCTCGGCCATGACACGCTCCCCTATGCGGAATGCCAGCTCGAATTCGTCCCCCGTCTCGCTCGGCATCGAGACCGACGCCTGCTTCAGCGCCGGGATGGCAGCGACCAACTTTTTCAGTGTCTGGTCGGCTTGCGGGGAAAGTTTGCCGTTTTGCAGCGGATACTCCGGCCAAGCCACATAACGGGAATCGGGGTTCACCGCCGGATCAAGACCTCCCAGCGGCTTTTGCCAGATGAAAACCGCAGCCAATCCACACACAACCGCCGCTCCCGCCAGCAGGCGGTGCTTGTTTCGCCGACGCCCTTCCAGCCGCTCGCGAATCGCCTGTTCCACGTCCGGCGTGAAGGAGACCGCTTGTTTCGCTTCCCGTCTGGCGGCGCGCGCGTACGCTTCCAGCACTTTGTCTACATCCATGTGAACCCCTCCTCCTCCATCCGTTGCTTCAGTTGTTGACGCGCCCGGTACAGTCTGACCCGGACGGCTTCCTCCGATAGATTCAGCACATACGCCGCCTCGCGGACGGACAGGCCTTCGTAGTAGTGCAGGGTAATCACTTCCCGGTACGCAGGCGGCAACGATCCGACCAGATTCAGCACGTCCTGCTCGTTCATTTTGCGCAGGACCGCCGTTTCCGCGTCCACACTGGGGACGGCACGCAGCCGCTGTTCGTTTTTCCCGGTCATCGCGGCGAACAGGTGGCGAATCGACCGCCGCCGCAGGTGCTTTTTCGCCTCGTTGACAGCGATGCGGTACAGCCAGGTCTTCATCTGCGCATCCCCGCGAAACGAATCCAGCCCCTTGTACGCCCGGAAAAACGCTTCCTGCGTGATGTCCTCCGCCGCGCTCTTGTCCTTGACGATCAGGTAGACCAGCCGAATGACGCTCTCCCCGTACTCGCGCACCAGCGAGTCAAAGACCGCCTGCCTGGACAGCCGCAGCGTTTCTTCCACTTTTTCCATCCGGTTCACCTGCTTTGCCTGTTTCTATGTGATTAGATTCGGCAGCACCGCTTTCGTTACAGAATCAACAAAAAAAGACTGCCGGGACTTCCCGACAGCCTGATGGTCAATATCCGCGTCACACGCCAACCGCCTACCCGCGCACGTTTGTCTCGTGGGCCCCTTCCGCCTGCGGCGCCTTGAGCGACTGCAGGCACATGTAGCACAAGATCCCGAACAGACAGGTGATCACCGCCGAGTGGAAAATGGTCGCGTACAGATGCAACCGGTAGTAAATCACCAATCCGCCGCTCAAAACCTGGGTGGCGGCCAACAGCAGGGCCAGTATGCCGGACACATACAGATCGCGGCGCACCAGTTTGAAGTGGCGCACCGTATAGGTGGTCAAGCCCAGCACCAGCAAAAGGAAAATTCCCGCCGCCAGCCGGTGGGCGAACTGGATACCCACCTGGCCGCTCAAGTCCGGAATCAACTCACCCCGGCACAGCGGCCAGTCGGGGCAGGCAAGGCTTGATTTGGTGTGGCGCACATACGCCCCGAGGTAGATTACGCCATAGGCGTAGGCGGTCACCAACCAGACGTAATTGCGAAAGCCTTTGGACACCGGCGCTGTGACCAGAGCCTGCGTCTTGTCCCGCTGCAACACGAACAGACTCAACAAGAGCACGCCGGTAAACGCCAATAGCGAAAAGCCGAAGTGCAGGGCCAGCACGCCCGACGACTGCGGCCAGATCACGGCAGACGCGCCCAGAATCGACTCCAGCGTGATAAAAAACAGCCCAAACAGCGCCAAGGCCCGGACCTCGCGATTGCCGCGAAACCGGCGCCACGCCCAAATCGAAAAGACGATCACGATCAAACCGGCAACGCCGGTGACAAATCGATGGCTCCATTCGATGATCGACGCCAGGGTGTACTCCGGCACCCATTTGCCGTTGCACAGCGGCCAGTCGCTGCCGCATCCCTTGGCCGAGTCCGTTTTCGTTACCAACGAACCTGCGATCATTACCAGAAACATGACGACCGTCGCCAGCACAGCCAGCCATTTCAACAGTTTGTCCACGGTATCCTCTCCTTTTCCCGGTCGCTATCTATGTCGCTATACTGGAATGTATCATAAAAGAAACATCTCCCGCAACGCGAGAGATGTTCCTTGTCTGTTAGTTATTGACGCTATTTTCGGGTCGACAGCGAAGAGGAGTACCAGAAAATCAGGAACAACAGGCCCGCAAACAGGAACAGGCCGACAGCAAACATGATCATCCCCATATCGGATGCCTCCTTTTCATTCGGCGGTGCCGTTTACTTGACCAGGCCGAGGAACTTGACGCCGCACCATTCGGCGAACTGGCCGACGGTCATGACGTTGGTCAGAAGCAGAATCGCCAGTCCCAGCATCACGGTAAACAGCCAGACACTCATCGCCGCCGGAACCAGCCGCACCAGCTTCTTCTCTTTCCCGCCGAAATGAAACGCGATCGCGATCACAAACAAGATGACACAGATCGCCAGCATGATCCACTGGCACAAATACACCGTCAGGTATGCAGTCCAGGCCGCCGGACCGAGCGCGGCAAATTCCTTGATCAACAGGGTTTCCAGCACCAGGGAGACGGCGAACAGGGCGGCGGACAGCAAGAGACCGACAGTAAAGGCACCGTTCGCCCGCTTGCGGAAGGCGCTGCCCGTAAACAGCGCCGCCACCGCTCCGGCCAACAAGACGAGGGTGCTTAGATACGGCAGGTCGGAGGTTTGTTTCAGATTGAACACGTCCGGCGACCAGCCGCGCAGGTAAACGTTCGAGGAGACGAACGTCGCGATGAAAAACAAGGCGCTGATCAGTCCGAGCCACACGGCAAATTGCCCGTTATCCTTCATCCCCGGCCCCGGTTCATAGGCCGGCGGGTAGTTGTGTTGATGGTTGGCAGCCAAGAGTTGTCCCTCCTTTTCGACGAAGTGCCGTCAGATGGCGCTGACGATGATCGCCGCGCACCAGACGGTCAGATAGACAAGCGAATAGCCGAACAGTTTTCTCGCCCAGGCCAGATCGTCTTTGACAAACAATCCCTGGATCAACAGCACCAGGTAGATCAGCCCGAGCACGGCAGCAGCGGCGAGGTACAGCACCCCCGCCCCGGAGACATTGTACAAAAGAAGCGAGGTGGGCAGAAGCGCCGCGCCGTATCGGATCATCTGCCGCTTGGTCGTCTCGAATCCTTTGACCGCCGGCAGCATCCGGAACCCGGCGGCCCGGTAATCGTCCACCTTCAGCATGGCGAGCGAGAGAAAGTGCGGGAACTGCCAGAGAAACACGACGATCAACAAGACCCACGCACCGGGATTCATCTCGTTGGTCACCGCCGTCCAGCCGATCGCCGGCGGAATCGCCCCCGACACCCCGCCGACCACGGTGTTGAGCGTGGTTGTCCGCTTCAGCGGCGTGTACAAAAGCACGTAGACGATGTACCCGATCAATCCCAGCGCGGCGGACAACATGTTGGCCCCGGCCGCGAGCACCGCCAGACCGCAGGCAAGGAGAACGAGACCGAAGATCAGAGCGCTCTTCGGATCAATCCGGCCCGCCGCGAGCGCGCGGTGCCTTGTCCGCTTCATCTTCGCGTCCAACTCCCGCTCCCAACAGTTGTTGAGTGTCGCTCCCGAACCGACCACCAAGGCCGTACCCGCGAGCGTACAAACCAGCACTTTCAGTTCAGGCGATCCTCCTGCGGCCAGCCACAAGCCAGTAAACGCGGTCATCAGATTGGACATCGTGATCCCCGGTTTCGTCAATTGCAGGTAATCGCGCCAGACCGGCTGCGGTTTCGTCCGCCCGGCCACAACGCCCCCTTTGCCGTCGAGAAATCGGGGATTCGTCTCGTGCAACACGGCTTGTTGTTCCATTTCTTTTACCCCCTTCTGGCTTTGATAGTCGGCCGCAGGACGCAGGTTACACCCCCACTCCCGGCCCGCTGCTGACAACCTCACCGTATTTGTGCCGCTTCGATGGCGGTTGTCCAAAATTGTACGGCGTACCGGTCACCACCGGCATCTCGTGGAAGTTGTGCTCAGGCGGCGGAGAGGAGACCGTCCACTCCAGCGTCTGGGCGCCCCACGGGTTGGCCGGAGCATTTGCCCCTTTTGCTAAGGAGTATGCGATGTTGACGAAAAAGATCACTGTCCCCGTCGCCAACGTGAACGCCCCGACCGTCGCCAGTTGGTTCACCAGCTCAAGCGGCGGGACATAGTCGACGACGCGGCGCGGCATGCCCGCCAGACCGGCAACCAGCATCGGAGCGAAAGTCAGGTTGGTGCCGATGAAGTAGAGCCAGAACGACCACTTGCCCAGCGTCTCGTTGTACATCCGGCCGGTGGCCTTCGGGAACCAGTAGTACAAGGCCCCCATCGCGGCCATCACCGACCCGCCGAACACAACATAGTGGAAGTGGCCCACGACGAAGTAAGTGTCGTGCAGGTTTAGATCAAGCGGCACCGCCGCGAGGAAAATCCCGGTCAACCCGCCGATGGTAAACAGGCCCACGAATCCCAGCGCGGCAAACAGCATCGGCGTGGTGTAGACGATCGAACCACGGTACATCGTGGCCAGCCACGAAAACACCTTGATCGAGGTGGGCACCGCGATTACCATCGAGGAAATCATGAACGGGATTCCGCTTTCGATCTGCATCCCGGCGACGAACATGTGGTGCGCCCAGACGAGGAACCCGAGAAACCCGATGGCCACCGACGAATAGGCGATGGCGTGGTAGCCGAAGATCGGCTTGCGCGAGAAGACCGGGATGATCTCCGACACCAGCCCCATCACCGGGATGACCATGACGTACACCGCCGGGTGGGAGTAGAACCAGAACAAGTGTTGATACAGCATGACGTCGCCGCCTGCCGCCGGGTTGTAGAAAATCGTGCCCAGGTGACGGTCGGTCAGCAGGGTGGTGACGGCTCCGGCCAGCGCCGGAACCCCGAACAGTTGGATAAAGGAGGTCACGAAAGAGCCCCAGACGAACAGCGGCATGCGGTTAAACGTCATGCCCGGCGCGCGCATGTTGACGATCGTGACGATGAAGTTGATCGCGCCCAGAATCGAAGACAGCCCGAGGATGTGCACGCTGGATACCCATAAGTCCAGCCCGATCCCCTTGGTTTCGATGCTGTACGGCGGATAGGCGGTCCAGCCGACGTCAGGCATGGAGCCGGTCACGAACGAAGCGATCAGCACCAGTCCGCCGAGCAGATAGAGCCAGTAACTGAGCGCGTTCATCCGCGGGAACGCCATGTCGTGCGCCCCGATCATGATCGGCACCAGATAGTTGCCGAACGCGCCCGTGACGATCGGGATAATGAACAAAAACACCATGATCGTCCCATGCATCGTAAACATCTGGTTAAACGTATCCGGGGAAATGATCGTCTGCCCGGGAAAAAACAGTTCGGTGCGGATGACCAGAGCGGCCAGTCCTCCCAGGATAAAGAACACCAGGGCTGTAACCGCATACATAATGCCGATTTTCTTATGGTCGACCGTCAAGATCCAGTCGCGCAGAAACGAACGTTGCGTAGTCGTCGCACTCGCCACGTATTGCCCCCCCTTTCCTGCTATGAATCGCTACTTCAGCGATTTGATGTAGGTCACCAGCGCCTGTACCTGCTCGTCGGAAAGCGAGTCGAACGGCTGCATCACGTTGTTGAAGCCCTGGACGACCTTCTCACCCGGCTTGCGGATCGAATCAGCGAGATACGTCTCGTCCGCCTTGGCCGTGCTGCCGTCGGTAAACGTGCGCTCGGACCCGTACAGTCCTTTCCAGGTCGGCCCTACGCCCTGATTGCCGTCGATCGAGTGGCAGTTCAGGCAACCGTTTTCTTTGGCGATGGCTTGTCCATCCGTGCCGGCGGCCGTATCGTCTCCCTCCTTGCCGCCCGATTTCACCCAGGCGTCAAACGCTTTCGGGTCCATGATCGTAATCTTACTTGTCATCATCGCGTGGGCCGTGCCGCAGTATTCCGCACAGATCACGCGCAATGTCTGACCGCTTTTCGCGTCCACTTTCACTGGAAACTGGGTTTCCCGGCCGGGCACGGCGTCCTGCTTGATCCTAAATTCCGGAATCCAGAAACTGTGAATCACGTCTTTGGACGAGATTTTGAACAACACGTTTTTTCCGGCCGGCAGCCGCAAGTCGTTCGTCTTCTTGAAGCCGCCTGGATATTCAAACTCCCAGGACCACTTCTGTCCGTGCACATTGATGGCGACCACGTCGGCCGGCGTCTGCTGGATGGCATAGGTCATCTGGGTGCTGTAGATCCCGATCACGACCAGAATCAGCGCCGGGATAATCGTCCAGATTGTCTCCAGCTTGTGGTTCCCGTGGATGTTGGCCCCCTCTTTGCCCGCCCATTTGCGGCGGTAGCGGACGAGGAAGACGGCAAGCAGCACTTCTACCAAGACGAAAAAGAGCACCGTGATAACCAGGATGACATAGAAAAGAGAGTCCATATGTTTGGCCGCTTCCGTCAAAGCCTCCGGCAACCAAAACGCTTGCATACTGTTCACCTCCATATAAACAACCAGAAAAGTAAAAAAAGTATGACAGATTTGCATGGTCGTACAGGCGCGGCACATCGTTCGACGCTTCCATCCCTGTTCGCGAACCGCCCCACTGACCACCTCCCTTCGCGACGCCTTCCTCCCGCCAGGCAACCAAGACGTCCGAGATCACGGTTCCGTTTGTTTGTCAGTGAACAACATCACAGTTTGTAGCTTGGTTTCATTTTAGCGAACAAGTTTCTATAGCGTCAACCAATGTAACCGTTTAAAACGTGAATATAGTATTTCGTGGCCGCACGCCTATTTCCCCCTTCCAGAGCACCACGAACGGCGTATATCCATGCTGTGTGATTCGCTTTGCGGGTCGGGCCTTTGTGCTGGTAACCGCCCAAGGGCTCGCCCACATGAGCTTCGGCACCGTCCACTCCCCGATCGTCGCCCAGTTCCTGATGGGCTCCATCCCCGGCGTGTTTACGGGGAGCATCCTGTCCACCCGGATTCCCGCGCTGTACCTGAAGTTCGCCTCTCGATGATGATCCTGATCAGCGGCATCAAAAAGAGACGCGGCACGATTCAACTCGTAGCAAGCGTCTCTTTTCATTCGTATAACCAGTGAAGGAGGTCATGCTGTATGAAACGTTTTTTCCTTCCAGCAGTTGTCTCTACTTCAGTTTTCCTGATTGGCTTCTATTTCGGGCAGCCGGGGAAAGAAAGAAATATCTCTTGTTCCTCACGAAAACAGATGGTGGCCGATATGGCATTCTGGGGGTTTTCCAAGGAAAAGTCAACATCGACGATACGGATGATAACGAGAAAACAGCTACCGAAGCAGACCCCCATTTCAAGCAATTGAAAAAAGAGATTCTGGCCAAATTCAAACCGAAACTGGAAGAAACCCTCTAACCTTTACAGCCTTCCACCCACGCCTGCGTGCTCATCACCCGGCTGAAACGCATCGCCTGCGTGACCAGAATCGCCCGGTGCAACTCTTCTGCGGTGACTGCTCCGGCGTCATTGCGGATCGCCAACGTCCCGGTCGCGTCGCTCAAAAACTCGACGGCGAGCCCGAGATGAAACGCCTCCCTTGCCGTGGTGTCGCAGCACATCTGGGTCATGTACCCGGAGATGGTCACCGTGTCAATCCCGCGCTCGCGCAGCCAGGACAAGAGCGGCGTGCCCGTGAAACTGCCGGGCAGGTGCTTTTCCACCAACAAGGCGCGGGGCCGCTTCGCCACCTCCGGGTGCAACTGCCACTCGTCGCTTCCCTTGCGAAACGTGGCCGCGTTTTCCGCCAGGCTGGTGTGCTGCACCACCACCACCGGGATGCCCCGCTCATTGGCGGCATCCATCGCCTGCAAAATCCGCGCGAAACTCCCCTCCGGATACGTGACCGGCAGTTTTCCGCTGAAGTATTCGTTTTGTACGTCGATGACCAACAAGGCCCGCTTCATTCCGATTCCTCCCCGTCAAGGTTTGCCGTCTGATCGGCTTAGCCGTAGCGTATCACGAAGAGCACGCTGTGAGAATCGCCGTTCTTTTGTTACAGTATAACCAAACGTTATAACAGGGGATGAACCGATGAATCTGGAATGGTTTCACTCGTTTCTGGCGACCGCCCGGCTCAAGAGCCTGTCAAAGGCGAGCGAGCAGCTCAACCTGTCGCAACCGGCCCTAAGCAAGCAGGTACAGAAGCTGGAGGAAGCGCTGGGCGTGGTCTTGTTTACCCGCTCCCCGGCCGGCATGGAACTGACCGAAGCGGGGACTGTGCTTCTTACGCGCATCCAGCCGGTGCTGGACGAACTGGAGGCGATTCGCAAGGACTTGCAAAACCTGCACGACCCGATGACCATCGCCATCGGCGCCCTGCCCAGCCTAGCCGCCTACTACCTCCCGCCCCGCATTCTCGGACTGAGGCAGCAGGGAATGGAGATCGATATCCGCGTAGCCAACACGTCGTTTGAGGTCTTCCGCCTGCTGGAGCAGGAGGCGGTCGATGTGGCCGTGATCGAGACGAAATCGCTGACCCGCTCGCTGTGGAGCGCCGAACTGTTTTTTGAACCGTATTACGCCGTCTTTCCGGCGGATCATCCGCTTCGTTCCCGCTGGACGGTGACGCTCTCCGACATCGCTTCCGAACCGCTGGTGCTCTACCCGCTCGGCTGCGACGTGCGGCAGAGCGTCGTCCAGGCGTTTCACGAGCGGCGGATGGAACCGCGGATCGCGAGCGAAGTGGCCTTTGGCGAGTTTATCCTCGGGTTCGTCGCCGCCGGGGCGGGCATCACCATCGTGCCGAAGCTGATCGCCGAGCACATCGGCCACCTGCCGTTGTCGGCCGCGCCCATCAGCGACTTCCCTGCCGTACGCACCGTCTCGCTGGTCGCCCGGTCGAGACAGACAGGGAAAAAACTGTATGATGCACTCATCCGGTCGCAAACGGAACATGCAAAAAAGCCCTCCCGGACGCAACGCGGCGTCCGGCAGGGCTAACAGGGACGAACTCCATCTTTCGCTTACGATTTCAGGCTTTCCACACGCGGGAACAGAATGTTGTTCTCCAGATGGATGTGCTGGAACAGATCGGACTCCAGTTCTTCCAGTTTCTGAAATGTAAGAGTGTAGGTGCGGCACGCCCCCTCCGGCAAGGTGTAATGGCCGGTGACATGGCGCATCTCTTTGAGCAGATTTCCCGCTTCCTCATGCTCCTTCTCCAGTTCGTTTAATGCGGCGAGCGCTTTCTCCAGATTCTCCGGCGTCGGATGTTCTTCGTACGCCTTGATCAGCGGAAAGACGATCTCCTCTTCTTTAATCAGGTGCTGATCCAGCTCCATTTTCAGGCTGTGGAACAGCTTGTGCAGCGTGCCTAGCTCCGGATGGATCGGGCCGTGCACGCGGAAGATTTTGGTCGTAAAATCGCTTAACAGCGGCAGTTCTTTTTGCAGGTAGGCATGGTGCGTGGAGACGATATGGTTGATCAGGGTGCCAAACGGCGCCTCCCGCCAGTCGGTCTGCGAATCTTTCAGCTCCAGCGTCTCCTGCACGACCTTGTTCAACTGCTCCAGTACCTCGGCTTCATTCAGGTTTTGCTGCCTGATGGCAAGCGACAGCGAACGGTTGCCGCCGCAGCAGAAGTCGATATTGTATGCCTTGAAAACATTGCTCGTATGTGGGAACTCTGTCACAATCTCGCCGATCTTTTCCTGCCCGGTAAACCCCGTAAATGTTTGGCTCATGGTTTGATCCCCTCCTTTCCCTGAATTGTACCTGTCTGTCCGCCGCAAAAATGTGATCCAGATCAAACTTTGTGACTTTTTTCATGCAAATGCGCAAAAAAAGAGCGAAGTCCGTCCGGAACTTCGCCCTATACTGACTGTAATACCGCCCGCAGATACCGGCGCAGCGAGTCGATCTGGTCTTTGACGTCTACCTTGTCCGCGCCCAAGAGCAAGACGTCCATGTGCAGTCCGTCGAAAAACGAGATGACGAACCGGGCCACGGACTCCAGCGGAATCTCCGGGCGGAAGTCCCCGCGCTCGACACAGGCCTGCAAGAACGCGGTCGCCTGAGCGATAGCCAGTTCGTATCTGCGGGTGAAGTACGCCCGGCGCGACGGGTCGCGCCAGCTGCTGCTCACGTACTCGTAGACCACCGGCGTGAGCGAATCGGCGACGGTCTGCACCTGTTCTTCCAACACCGCCAGGAACCGCTCCACCGCCTCCCACGCCGTCTTTGTCTGCGCCAGCAACTCGCCGTACCACAGCCCTTGCCCCGCGTCAAGCTGATCCAGAAGCGCCCGGAACACGTCTTCTTTTCCCGAAAAATAGAGATAGACGCCGCCGCGGCTCATCCGTGCCTCCTCGATAATGTCCTGCATGCTGGTGGGCTCGTATCCCTTGCGCTTGAAGACTTCTTCAGCCGCTTTCAGGATCTCAAGCCGTCGCTGTTCCTTGTGTTCCTCCGTTACTTTCGGTGACATGCCGATCTCTCCGTTCTATCGCGTGTCTCAACAACCATACGGCTCCTCCGATGACCGCAAGCGCTCCGCCCGTCCCCGCGAAAGCAGGGACCACGCCGTACAGGGTGACCGCCGCCGCCCCCAGCATCGGTCCGACGATAACCATCGCGGTGACCACGCTGTTCACCACACCGAAGACGCGGCCGCTCAGCTCCACCGGTGTCCGTTTCTGCGCTCCCGATTGAAACGGGACCATTACCAGTCCGGCTGCCATGCCGCCGAGGAAAAACAACAGCGGGATTGCCCATGCGGCTGCGTCAGGCGAGCACACCGCCAATCCTGCTGCGGCGTACACGAGGCCAAGGCCCACTGTCCCGACTGCCATCACCGCCAGCGGACGACGGATGGATCGGCGGCCGAGCAATCCCACCGACACGGCAAGCCCGACACCGCTCGCGGCCATGGCCGTGCCGACGGCGCCCGTGCTGGTCAGGCCAGCTTCGCGGAACAGGATCATGAGTTGCGAGTCGGCCACTTGCACGATGAGCATCGCCGCACTGAACACAATCAATCCGTACCACAACAGCGGCACCTTGCGGATAAAGCCAAGCCCTTCTTGCAATTCCAGCATAAAAGAAGTTTCCGGCCGTTGCAATTCCGCCGTCACACCGCCGCTTCCGCCGGGCACGCCGATCAAGAGCAACGCGGAGAGCAGGAAGCTGGCGGCATCGGCGTAAAAGGCGCTGACGATCCCGAACGCGCCGACAAACACGCCGCCCAGCACCGGCCCGAACACTTTGGCCCCATGATCGATCAGCGTGCTCACGGTCGTCGCCTGCTCCATCCGTTCGTCGGGGATGATCTCTTTCAGCTTGCCGTTCTTCGCCGGGGTGAAGAGGGCTTCCAGCGCCCCTTTCAACACGAGCAACAGGTACACCTGCCAGAGCGCCGTCACCCAGACGAAGCCCAGCACCAGGACGGCGCGAACCAGGTCGGAAACCATCATCAGCGCTCTCCGATCCAGCCTGTCGGCCAGCACACCGGCAAACGGCCCCAACACCACCAGCGGGGCAGCAAAACAGAGAATGACGGCAGACATTTCCACAGACGTCGCATGCCACTTCCAGGCGACAAGCGTAATCAGCGCCAGCAAGTCGAGCCAATCGCCGACATTGGAGACCGCCTGTGCGGCCATCAGATTTACAAACGGCTTGTTGCGCCAGAGCGGCTGGCTGTGTTGTGCTTGATTGCTCATTTCGTTCCCTCTCCTTTTGTCGCTATAAAAACGACAATGTTGTCGTTATTATAAACGACAACATTGTCGTTTTTCAATCCTATTTTTTCTCCTGGCTCGCCGACCGTCCGGTATGGAAAAACAAAAATCAGCCCTCTCGCCGCTGTACGCAAGCGATAAGGGCTGTTCCTTCAGAATATGTGGTTGTTCGCTAATGGGTGCCGCCGTTCCCTGTCGCCGTTCGTCTCTTAGCGGGCGGCCCGCTTCGGGGGCTCTTTCGCCTGGGGCAGCTCGATGCGAAACACCGCGCCTCCGCTGGCCGCGTTGAACGCTTGGATCGTGCCGCCGCTTCGTTCGACGATCGCCCGCGAGATCGCGAGACCCAGCCCGGTCTCCCCGTCTTTTCCCTTGACGAACCGGTGAAACAGGTTGGGCAAGAGTGTTTCGGGAATGCCGGGACCGTCGTCGGCCACTTCGATCGCCACTTGTCTGGCGTCGCTGGTGACGCGCAGGCGGATGTGCCGGTTGGCGTAGCGCAGGGCGTTGGAGAGAACATTGAGCAACGCCTGCAACAGCTTGTCGCCGTCCGCCCAGACGATGGCGTTGCCCGCTTCGTCCACTAGCGTAATCGCCACGTTTTGTTTCACGGCGAGCGGATTCAGCCGCTCGATCGCCCGCTCGGCCAAGGCTGTTACCGAAACGTCGCTCGGATGGAAGATGTCTTCTTCGCTCTCCAGTTTGGCAAGCAGAATCATCTCGCTGACGATCTCTTTCAGCCGGGCCGTCTCGCTGACGATCACATCCAGCCCCTGCTCGGCCGCCTCGCCCGTAAACACGCCGTCGCGGATGCCTTCGGCGTACCCTTGAATCGACATCAGCGGCGTTTTCAACTCATGGGAGGCATTTTGAAAAAACTGTTTCTGCACGTCGTGAAAATGGTTCAACTCCTGCGCCATGTAGTAGACGTTGCGGGCAACCTCGCCGATCTCCCCCTTGGCCGGAATCAGTTGCACGTCGGAAAACCGGCGCATCTGCACCTTCTGCAGTTCCTTGCCCAATTCGCCCAGCGGCCGAACCAGGCTCCTGGTGATAAAAAAGCTGAGAATGACGGCGGCCACCGCCCCGATGATCAGGATCACCAGGATTTGTCTGGTCAGCTCGACACGAATTTCCTTCAGTCCCTGCACCGGAGTAGCCAACACCAGCCGCCGGGCCTCGTCCCCCTGGATCGGCAGCGTGACAACGATGTACTGGGTGTTGCCGACATTCCAAATGCTGCGCGTGCTTCGCGTCTTCACCTTGCGTTGCAGTTCGGCCAGCCAGTCGCCCAGTGTATTGGCGGGCAGGGTGGTGTACGCCACCCGGTTTTTCCTGGCGAGCAGGAGTGCCTCCACTTTTTTGTTGGAGACGAGCAGGCGGCGCAGTTCTTCCACGTCCTTCGGCTGGAATTCGCCGTCCGCTTTCAATTCCTGTATCCAGAACGTCCCCTTCTGGATCAGTTCCCGCCGTTGC
Organism: Paenibacillaceae bacterium; assembly: GCA_041920505.1. Taxonomy (GTDB): domain Bacteria; phylum Bacillota; class Bacilli; order Brevibacillales; family Brevibacillaceae; genus JBHGXV01. Next base: position 39,878 of record JBHGXV010000021.1, on the reverse strand, counting down.
TGCTCCACCAGTTGATCCAGCAGCATGTCATGGATAAAGTAGGCGGTAGCCCCGGTGACGATCAACAGCAAGAGACCAAACGCGATCGTAAAGCGGTGCAATAGTTTCATGACGGTTTTTTCTCCTCGTGAAGCCGCAGGCGATACCCGTATCCCCAGACGGTTTCAAGCGGCAGATCGGGGATCTTCTTGCGCAACCGTCTCACCAGATCGTCCACCGCCCGGTCGCTGCCATAGTAGTCGTATCCCCAGACCGACGTCAGCAGTTCATCGCGGGCGAACGCCCGGTTGGGATGATCCCGCAAGAAACGAAGCAATTCAAACTCTTTCGGCGTCACGTCCAACTCTTCCCCCTGCCAGAACACCTGTCTGGTGTCGGTGTTTAGCACCAGCGGAAACACGTCCGCCCCGCCCGGCTCATCCTTGCCGGATGCGGACGCGGCAGTCGGATGGGCTCCTTCGGCGGCCGGATGGGCCAGCGATTGCCGCATCTGACTCCAGCGGCGCAAGGCCCTGTTCACCCGGGCGACCAGTTCGCGCGGGCTGAACGGCTTGGTCAGGTAATCGTCACCGCCCAGTTCCAGTCCGAGAATCTTGTCCACTTCTTCGTCGCGAGCGGAGATGATGATGATTGGCGTCTCCGTCTCCATCCGGATGCGCCGGCAAAATTCGTATCCGTTCATCCCCGGCAGCATGACGTCGAGCACCCACAGGTCGGGCGGCGCCGTCTCCCAGACCTTCAGAGCCTGTTCCGCCGATACCAGACCGATGGTTTCGTATCCTTCCTTTCGCAAGTACGCTTCGACGATTTGACGAATGTTGCTGTCGTCGTCCACGACTGCCACACGATACGGTTTCATGCCCCATTCCTCCGGCTGTGGTTTTCCCCTCGATTGTACACCAAAACCAGATCAGGCAGGGCATTCGATGACAAACAACTCTCAGGGATTTTGCGACGAGTAGCGGACAAACAAACAGGCCCCGGATACCCGGGGCACCGTTCGCTTCCGCTTATTGGGCTTGTTTGAGGATGTCGGCGATTTGCTGTTTTTCGGAGAGGATCTCCTGTTTGACCGAGATCAGTTGCTGCAAGAGTGCGATCGCGTCGTCCAGTTGTTGTTTCACTTCCGCATCGTTGCCAGCCTTGTTGGCATCCTTGGCATTCACGATTGCCGATTTGATTTGTTCGCGGAGCGTCACTACTTTCTCATGATTGGCCTTTTTCTCCTGGCGGATCGGTTTTACCTGTTCCGCCACTTGCTTATGCAGCTCTTTCAGCTTGGCGATGTCAGCCTGGTAAGGAGCCAGCTTGTCTTGAATCGCCTGATGGTTCGCCGCGATTTGCTGCTTCAACTCCTGCACTTTGGCCTTGTCCTTGTTCACCTGGGCTTCTTTCAACTGAGCCACCAGGTTCTTGTTGGCCTCCCGCAACCCCTTCACTTCTTTCAGCACGTTCTTGATCTCTTCCCGCTTCTCCTGCGGCAGGACGCTCTTGAGCGATTCCCACAGCTCGCGATTCGCGGCCGTCTGTGATTTCAACTGTTCGTTCAATTGCTTCCGCTGTTGCTGGAGCGCCTCCAGCGCCTGGTATTCAGGCGTTTGTTTCCACTTGGCGGTTTCCGCTTTCGCCTGATGCTGCTGCGCGTCCGCCGCAGTCGGCTCCTGCGCTCCCGCTACTGCCAGGCCGTTTGCCAGCAAGCTGGCTGTCAAAACAGATGCCGCAAGCCATTTTTTCATGTGCATCACCCTCCATGGCGGATTTTGTGTACACCTTTATCATAAAAATGACCTTTGGTAAATGTTTGATACAACCTCCGCAAATTTGTGGGAAATTCGTGTAAACGGCTGTCTGCCCATCGACACCACCGTCTTATTCCACTTCCCGGCCCATCGAGCTCTGCCAAACGGCAAACCACTGCTCCCGGCTCATGCGAAGCGGCAGCGCTTCGACTGCCATCTTCACCCGTTCCAGCTTGCCGGAACCGGCGATCGGCATGATCTTCGCGGGATGCATCAACAGCCAGGCGTACATCACCTGTTCGATGCTGGCCGCCCCAATCTCTGCCGCAATCTCGGCGAGGGTGCGGCGCAAACGGACAAACCGCTCTTCCTCGGAGCGGAAGATTGTCCCTCCTCCGAGCGGCGACCAGGCCATCGGCGGGATGCGCCGGGTCAGGCAGTGTTCGATCGTGCCGTCGCGGAATTTGTCGAGGTGGACGGCCGACAGTTCCACCTGGTTGGTCACCAGCGGCAGCGACAGGTAGGATTGCAGCATCTCATACTGGGACGGGGTAAAGTTGGACACCCCGAAGTGGCGCACTTTGCCCGCCCGGTGCAGTTCGGTGAAAGCGTCCGCCACCTCGGTCGGGTCCATCAACGGGTCGGGCCGGTGAATCAGCAGGAGATCGACATAGTCGGTGCGCAACTGTTTCAGGGAGTTTTCCACCGATGCGACGATGTGCGCCTTGCTGGTGTCGTAGGACTTGAGCTTATGAGCCGGCCGATTGGGCGACACCAGCTTGATGCCGCACTTGGTCACCAGTTGCAACTTCGCGCGGAGCGACGGTTTTTGCGCCAGCGCTTTGCCGAACAGGCTCTCACAGGTGTAACTGCCGTAGATGTCCGCGTGATCGAACGTGGTGATTCCCATGTCGACACACGCTTCCACAAACGCAAGCAATTCGCCGTCGCTCATGTTCCACTCGGCCAGCCGCCACATGCCGTGGATGATACGGGAAACATGCAAATCGTTGGCCAGTGTGATTCGTTCCATCTAATCTCCCCCACTTCTCATGAGACATTACGGGTTGGGCCTACCCACGTGTTCTCTATTGTCCATCCTCCGAGCCGGTTTGACAACGGTTCCGCTGTCCCGCGATTCGTGTCCGCCTCCGCCTGACGGGGAACACGGGCACCAGGGGATTGACAGCCAGTGTGGGCAGGATTATTATGTTTAAAACATTAAACGTTTAAACAAATAGACATAAGGAGGCAGGAACATGGCACAAACCGCCTTGATTACAGGCGCATCCAACGGCATCGGCAAAGAATTGGCCTGCCTGTTTGCCAAAGACGGCGTCGATCTGGTGCTGGTGGCCCGCAGCGAAGACAAGTTGCGGCAACTGGCAGCGGAGTTGAACCGGCAATACGGCGTTCAAGTCACCGTCATCGCCAAAAATCTGGAGCGGATGGACGCGGTCCGAGAGGTCTACGAAGAGGTGAACGCCCGTGGGCTGAAGGTGACGTATCTGGTGAACAACGCCGGATTCGGCATGTACGGTCCGTTCCTGGAAACGGCAACCGAACAGGAATTGGGCATGATCGACCTGAACGTCAAAGCGCTCACCTACCTTACCAAACTGTTCGAGCCGCAGATGGTCCAACGGCGGCAGGGCGGCATCCTGAACGTCGCCTCCACCGCCGCGTTTCAACCCGGGCCGCTGATGGCCGTCTACTACGCGACCAAGGCGTACGTGCTGTCATTTACGGAGGCGTTGGAAAATGAACTGCGCGGAACCGGCGTCACCGTGACCGCGTTCTGCCCCGGCCCGACGCATACGGGATTCGCCGAGCAGGCCAACCTCGGCCGCTCCAAACTGTTCCAGGCAGGCGTGATGGACGCGAAAACCGTCGCCGCTATGGGATACGCCGGGTTCAGACGAGGGCGGCGCATCGTCATCCCCGGCTGGAAGAATCGGCTGCTCGCCGGAGCGGTTGGGTTTTTGCCGCGCAAACTGGTCACCGACATCGTCCGCCGCATCCAGGGACCGGTTACCTAAGTCCGGATTGACACCCCGGACGCGGTTTCCTAGAATCGAGGGAGGCATTGCATTCCCTAAGGAGGGGTTGGCATGAGCACTCAGGCCGCGATTGATCAGTTTCGTGCCTGCATCCCGCTGTTTCACGCCTTGAGCGATCCTGCCCGCCAGGACATTATCTTGCTCCTCGCCGAAAAAGAGCGCCTCACCGTAAACGAAATCGCCGAGAAGTCCCAATTGTCCCGCCCGGCGATCTCCCACCATCTCAAGGTGCTGCGCGACACCGGTCTCGTGGCGATCGAGCAGAGAGGAACACAGCGCATTTATTCGCTGCAACTGGAAGATGCGGTCGGCCAATTGAAGCGGCTACTTGCGATCGTCGAGGAAGATTGCCTGTTGGATGCTGACAAACCGTCGCCGTAATCGGCGGCCGCGAACCGGCAATAACGCCATCAGCCGGGGGAACCTTCCCCCGGCTGACTTATTTTTCAGTGAAACGACCTCCAAAACCTCCCGTTCCGGTTGATGATGGTCATGATTTGGGCGAACGGAACACGGAACGTGGGGAACCCGGCGACGTACGGCGCGATCTCGTAGGGCAAAAAGTACAGATACAACGCGTCTTCGCGGACGTAAAACGGCTGATCCGGTTTGATTCCCTTGTAAGCGCCCGGGAACACATACGAATACTCGGGATTGGTCTTGATCTGATTGGCGACGATATCGCTCAGTACCTGGACATAGGGACTTCCGGGAAGAAACAGATCTTGCAAGCGGTAGATCGTGCCGTCTTCCAGATCAGCGTTTACGTAAATCTGTGACGGCATACCATGCGCCGCGCCAAAGGGATAATGATACCCGATCAACTCCAGAACCACCAGCCGCTTGCGGAAAAACGCCACCTCGAAGTCTCCGGTGTAACTGTAATCCAGTTGAACATTGCCGGGAACCGGCTTCACCTGGGACAACTCCTTCAGCCGCCGGTTGAGGCGTGCCTCGGCCGCCCGGTCTCTCATGCCCTCGATCTGCGGATAGTACACCAGGTAATCGGGGTTGGGCCGGTACTTCTCTTCCCTGGCCCGGTACGTCTGATTGAGCGGAATGATCGTGTTTTGCTTCCAGACCAACGTCCCGGCGCGGTTGTAATACGAAACCCGCTGATCGACAAACGCCTTGACCAGCTTACCCTGCAGCGAAACGGTGCCGCTGCCTACCACGATCGGCAGGCTGGTCACCACCCGTCCGCCGGTATCGATGAAAAACGTATGCTGACCGTCGTTGGCCGAGGCCAGTCCGCGGGTAAACGGGGTCACGTCCTGGAAGCGAAAAGGAGTGAGGAAATGCCCGTCCGTGTCGGCAATCGCATATACGGAGCCGATATACGGCCGTTGTTTGTCCTTTGCCACGCCGACCGCCGCCCGCTGTTCCCCCAAAAGCTGAATGTCGTTGTACGCCGGTTTGATCAGGTAGTTCCCGCGCTTATCAATCAGGCCGTACTGGTTTTCCACCACGTCTGCGGCGGTGTTCACCACCGCACGGCCCGCTTCAAACGGTTGTACGCTGGCAAAGCGGGGCGGGATTGCCACCCTCCCCTGTTCATCGATATACCCGTAGGGGCCGTTCATCTCTTGTTGGAAGGCCAGCAAGCCGTCTCCCCACGGGCCGACATACGGATAGCGATACGTGTAAAACACTTCCCCGAAGCGGCCAATCAGCGCAAATTCGCCCGGCTTCAACTGGACAACCGCCTTTCCTCCCTGAAAATCGGTGCCCGTTTCGTACCGGGCCGGGATGATTTCTTTTCCCTTCCGGTCGAGGTAGCCGTACACATCTTTTCCCTGTGCATTTGTCGCCGAAAACAACGCCCGTCCTTCCTGATACATCCCGATGTAGTTGTACGCTTTCGGCGTGAGCACGCGTCCCTGCTCATCGATCACCCGAAACCCCTGGTCGTCAATCGCCGCCGCCCGTCCTTCGGAAAATGTGCTGATCGAACCGTACCGGGGAGGCACCACATACGTGCCGCTGCGATGAATGACACCGCTTTTCCCTTTTTCCTGCACCACCGCCAACCCGTTTGCCTGAAAATCGCCTGCGTCCTCCCACCGTGGGGAAAGCACCATCCTCCCCTTGTCGTCGATATACCCCCACTTTCCCCCGCGTTTGGTCTTCACCGATGCCGGATGCAGGTGAACGGGCTCGACGCTCGGCTCACCGCGAACCGGTCGGATGATTGGCTGCTGCCGTTGATTCCGCATGGTCATACGCCCCCGCCATGTTTTTTCGATATCCTATGCGGGTAGGCGTGAGGTGTGCCCGGTGGTGCGGCGGGTTGTCGGCCGGCCAACGGCGGTCCTACTGCATGTCAGCCGTTCCCGCCGGGGTAAACATTTGATGCAAAAACAAGGTGGCCGCCCCGATCTCGATCGCGTGTGGACCAAGCTCGCTGGTGACGATCGAGACAGCCTGCGCGGGCGACTGCAGCGAGCGACGCCGCACGGTCTCATGCAACGTGTCCAGCACGAACCGGCCAGCCTTGGCCACACTTCCGCACAAAATAATCCGCGACGGGTTCAGGGTGTTGATCAGGTTGGCCAAGCCGATCCCCAGATACCTGCCGGTGTCGGCCAACACCCGAATCGCCAGCTCATCTCCCTGTTGCGCGGCGCGAAGAACCATGTCTGCCGTGATCTGTTGCCTGTCGCCTTCCGCCCCGTCGCCGACAAGGGACTTCGCTCCTGCGCGGATCGCCTGCGCGGCGCGGGCGGCGATGGCCGACTCGGAGACGAACGCCTCAAGACAGCCGTTGTTGCCGCAGTGGCATCGCGGGCCGTCAATGTCGATCGTGGCGTGCCCCATCTCTCCTGCCGTGTAGGACGGCCCGTGATACAGACGGTTTTGCAGAATGATCCCGGCTCCGACCCCCGCTCCCACATAGACGCAGATGAAGTCGGAGATCCCCTTTCCCTGACCGAACCAGCTCTCGCCCAGCGTCAGGACGCGGACATCGTTTTCCACTTCGACAGGCAGGGCGAGTGACTGTTCCAGGGTCTGTTTGATCGGGACGTTGCGCAGATTCAGATGCGGAGCGAAGATCGACATCCCCCGATACGGATCGACCGGTCCGTGCATCCCGACACCGATGCCGAGGATCGGGTGAACGGAGGTGTCGGTCTGATCGATCAGGCGGTGGATCACACCGGTCAACGCGTCGAGAAAGGCTTCCGGCGACGGCTCGGCCGGGATTTCCGCTTCCTCGTACTGCGTCACCTGCCCGGTCAGGGTAGCCGAGATCGCCCCCACCCGCTTCTTGCCCACACTGACCCCGATCACGCGGTAATGGGAAGAGTCAATGCGCAGCAGGATGGGCTTGCGGCCCCCTGACGACTCCCCCCGCTCACTTTCTACTACCAGTTTGGACTCCAGCAGTTCGCCGACAATATTGGTCACCGTCGGCGGAGTCAACCCGGTCAGCTTGGCGATCTCCGCTCTGGAGATCGGACCGTGCATGCGGATCAGATTCAGGATCGTGGATTTGTTTACGGATTTCATCCATTGAAAACTGCCGGTCTGCAATTCGTGCGACATGCGTACCTCCCGTCTTCGCGCGTGCCGTTTAGGGCTAGCGTACCAAAATATCGGGCCGTTGGTAAACCCGCCCGTCCTGTTCCACGGACAGGTACGGCCAGTCGCCGGTGTGCGTCAGAAACTCGTTCTCGTCCGTGCCGACCAGGATGGTATCCTCCGACTTGACACCGCGAATCGCCGGATTCCAGGCGAAGGCTTGCCCTGCCTGCACCACGCCCTCGCAATCCGGCGTGGCCAAAAACTCCCGGGTCGCATAGCCGGTCGGCCCGCCCTGGTGCAGATACCGCCAATCGTCCGGAAAACCGAGTTGCGCATACATCTCCACGCCCCGCCGGAACACCTCTTTGATCAGCACGCCCGGCCGGGTGGCCAGATTCATCGCCAGATCAATCCTGGCCAGCTTCTCCCGATTCACCTGCACCTCCACAGGCAGCGGACCGAAGTGGACAAAACGGGTCGCGTTGGCGATCAAGCCGCCCCGCTCGGCGCAGAGCACCAGCATGGCGTAGCGCTCCAGCTTCTTCACCGTCGGAATCGGATGGCGGTAGCGGAAAATGCGTTCATCGGTGGCGACCAGCATCACATGCGGATTGATCCCCTCTCTGATGACGCGCCGGGCCAGTTCGGCCTGAATCTCGTACTCGCTCATCCCCGGTTGGATGTGCCGGCAGGTCGCCTCCAGCGCTTGCGCGGCCGTCCGCGCCAGCCTGCGGTAGCGGGCGATCTCCTCATCGTCCAGCACGTAGGAGAGTTCCGCGATCTGCCGACCGAGATCGACGCCGTCCACACCGGGTACCGTCGGCAGGCCATCCAGCCCGATCCGTTTTCCCCGGCACAGATCGGCGATGGCCCTGTCTGTCCCTTCGTACCATTCCAGCACGACCCACTCGCACTCAAGGTCAAACAGCTCTTCTTCCCTGATCCGCGCTTCTTCCATTTTCAGCGTGACACAGTACAGGGTATCGGGAAAGATCAGCAAATCGGCGACACCGAGATCGGACGTCTGGACGATGTAATTCTGCCGCCCTCCGGTGAGCCAGGAAAAGTGGCGCCGTTTGCGCAACAGAATCCCGTCTGTCCCGGTCTGCCGCATCAGGGTGCGCAATCGTTCCAGCCGCTTTTGCGCCATCCGGTTCATCCATGCCCGCCTCCCGCGTCGTCGCCGTACCCGTGCGGATGGCGGCGGTGCCAGTTCCACGCGCTGGCAATGATCGTTCCCAGATCGTCGTAGCGCGGCTGCCAGCCCAACTCCCGCTTGGCCTTTTCCGACGAAGCGATCAGCACCGCCGGATCGCCGGCCCGCCGTTTTTCCACTTTTACGGGAATCGGATGACCGGTGATCTCGCGCGCCTTTTCGATCACCTGCTTGACGGAAAAGCCCGCTCCGTTCCCCAGGTTGTACACCATGCTCTCCCCGGTTTCCCGCAAACGCTTGAGCGCGAGGTAGTGGGCCTCGGCCAGATCCATCACGTGGATGTAGTCGCGGATGCAGGTGCCATCCGGCGTCGGATAGTCATCGCCGAAAATGGAGATCGACTCCCGCTGCCCCAGGGCCACCTGCAAAATGATCGGGATGAGGTGGCTTTCCGGCCGGTGATCCTCGCCGATGGTGCCCTGCGGATGGGCGCCAGCCACGTTGAAATACCGCAGACAGACCGATTTGATCCCATACGCCACGTCGCACCACTTCAGCATCTTTTCAATCGCCAGCTTCGTTTCGCCGTACGGGCTGGTCGGCTCCGTCGGATCGTCCTCTTCGATCGGGACGCGCTTCGGCTCCCCGTACGTGGCTGCCGTGGAGGAGAAGACGATCTTTTTCACCCCGTGCTCCCGCATCGCCGCCAGGAGTCGCTCGGCGGCGACGACGTTGTTGTCGTAGTATTTGAGCGGATCGAGCACCGATTCGCCCACCAAGGAACTCGCGGCGAAGTGAATCACCGCCTCGATCTCGTGTTGGGTAAAAATTCGCCACAACAGCTCCGTGTCGCGGATATCCCCCTGATAAAACGTCTTGGCGAGCACCGCTCCGGTATGGCCGGTCGCAAGATTGTCCAACACGATTACATCTTCGCCATGCTCCAAAAAGACCGCTGCCGTATGGCTGCCGATATACCCGGCCCCGCCTGTAATCAAAATGGACATGCTTCCACCTCCGCATCGATTTCCCTGACACCGTCCCCGATGGCCGAGAAGTAAAAGGCCGGCGTCAATCCTGTCTCACTTTCGTACCGGGCGGTCACCCGCCGTACGAACTCATCCACCTGCTCGCGGTGCACCAGATTCACCGTGCAACCGCCAAAACCGGCCCCGGTCATCCGCGCACCGATGCATCCCTCGACCGCTTGCGCTGCCGCGACCAGCGCATCCAGTTCGCTTCCGGTCACCTCGTACAAATCCCGAAGCGACGCATGCGACTGGTTCATGTACTGGCCAAACTGCCGCAAGTCCCCCTGGGCCAGCGCCTCGGCCGAGCGCCGGACGCGATCATTTTCCCGCACCACATGCTCCAGCCGGTTGCGGATCGTTCCGTCGGGGATGTGATGACGCACGCTTTCCCACTCGCTCACGCAGACGCTGCCCAGGCCGGCGCGGTGGGGCAGATGCGCTTGCACCAGGCGGAAGCCCTCCTCGCATTCCGAGCGACGCTGATTGTACCTGGACTCCGCCAACTCCCGCCGCTTGTTGCTGTTGATGATCACCAGCCGGTAATCCCCCAACTCCAGCGGCACGTACTCGTACTCCAGCGTCTGGCAACGCAAAAGCATCGCGTGATCCGCCTTGCCCATCCCGACAGCGAATTGGTCCATGATCCCGCAGTTCACCCCGAGGTAGTCGTTTTCCACCCGCTGCGCCAGCTTGGCGAGCTCAATGCGGGACAGTCCGGCCCCGGCGAGCGCGCACAAGGCATACGCCGTCACCATCGTGATCGACGCGGAAGACGATAACCCCGCGCCGTTGGGAATGTTGCCGTGATAGATCAAATCGCAGCCGGGCGGGTTCACGCCCTGTTTTTTAAGCTGCCAGATGACTCCCTTCGGATAGTTGCTCCAGCCGTCTTTGGGCCGGTATGCCAGTTCGTCGCCTCCGCTCTCCACCCGATTGTCAAACCCGGTGGAGAAAAACCGGAACCGGCCGTCCGTACGCGGCCGGACGGCCAGCCACGTCCCACAGTCAAGCGCGGCGGGAAACACGAAGCCGCCGGTATAGTCCGTATGCTCGCCGATCAGATTGACCCGTCCCGGCGCGAAGAAAATACGGAACGGCCCGCCGCCCGCTCCGACGAATGATTCGATGATCCTCCTGTCCATCCGCGATTCCCTGCCTTTCTTTTGCTGAAGAGCCCCGCGACAGCCGTTGGTCGCCGCGCGAAACCCCTCAATCCTTGTGACAATCGGCCGCTCTCCTACCCGTTTTGCCGGGAGAGGTAGCGCCGGTGCGCTTCCCGCAGCTTGCCCGCCGTCTCTTCCACCGAGTGGGGATTGCAGGCCGCCCACGCGCCCATCTCCGAAGAGGCGTAGTATTTGATTTTGTTCGCCTCGCGAAGCGGTGTGTAAAACTCGATGTGGAAGTGGTAGTAGTCGTCCACGTTTTCCCCGTTGACCGGCCGCTGGTGCAGCACCATCATGTACGGAAACAGTTTGTCGAACAGCGCGTCCATCGCCCCGGTCATCTCCTTGAGGATCTCCGCCAGGCTGCGCTTTTCCTGTGGCGTAAAGTCGCTCAGTGCCGTCATGTGCCGCTTGCTTACGATGAACAACCCGTACGGATAGTCCGTAAAGAACGGCAGATAGGCGAGGAAGTGATCGTTCTCATGGATGATCCGCTGCCGAAACGCCCGCTCTTCCCGGTTCATCGCACAGATCAGGCACTCTCCCGTCCGCTCGTGGTGCCGCTTGCAGTTGGCCAACTCGGTGCGAATCTTCAGCGGCATCTGCGAATACGCGTAAATCTGGCCGTGGGGGTGGGGCATCGTCACCCCGCACTCCTCTCCGCGGTTTTCGAAAATCATCACATACTGATGGCGCGGGTCCTTTTCCAGCTCGACGAACCGTTCCGTCCACAGGTCAATCAGCTTCTCGATGTGCTCCACCGGCAATTCGGGCAGCGTCGTGGTATGATCCGGCGAGTAGAGAATCACCTCGCACTTGCCGTACGCCTTTTCCGTGCGGTACAGTTCGGAACCGACCGGGTCGGGTTCCGGCGGCTCAGGCATCAACGCCGGAAAGTCGTTATTGTAGCTGTATACGTCATAGTGGTCAGGCACTTTTCCCGATCCCGGGCAAAACGGACAGTAATCCTTCGGCATCGTCGGCCGGTGCTGCCGGTGGGATGCCACCATGGTCCAGTCATCCAACAGGGGGTTGTAACGCAATTCTGCCAATTGTCACTCCTCCTCGAACCCGTTATAATGTAAGTGCGCTCACTAAATTAATTAATTTAATTATCTAAGTTGATGATAGTACGCCGTCCCCGGTTTGTAAACCGTTTCTCTTGAAAAAGGAGGACACACCCCCATGCGCGATTGGAAAACCACGTACCAACACTGGCTTCACCACCCGGCGCTGTCGCCTGCCCTCAAAACGGAACTGCTCGGCCTCACTGACGAGGCACAGATCGAGGACCGCTTCTACACCCGCCTGCAGTTCGGAACGGCCGGCATGCGCGGCATCATCGGCGCCGGCATCAATCGGATGAATCTGTACACCGTTCGACGGGCCACCCACGGCTTTGCCCGGTACCTGCTAAAACAAGACGAGGGCAACAAGCAAAAAGGCGTGGCCATCGCTTACGATTCCCGCCGCTTCTCCCGGGAATTCGCCGAGGAGGCGGCAGGCTCGCTCGCCTACTATGGCATCCGGGTCTACCTGTTTTCCGACCTGCGGCCGACGCCGATGCTCTCCTTTGCGGTACGCCACCTCAAGGCGGCCGGCGGCATCGTGATTACGGCGAGCCACAACCCGCCCGAGTACAACGGGTACAAGGTCTACAACGAGCTGGGCGGCCAGATCGCCGAAGCGACGGCGCAGAACATCGTAAGCGAAATCGACGCGCTTCCGGACGAACTCACGCTTCCCGCTCTCTCCTTCAAAGCCGGTGTCAAACAGGGATGGATCCAGTTGATCGGCGAAGAAATCGACCAGGCGTACCAAGCCAAACTCTCCACCCTGTCGCTCAACCCCGGAATCGCTCGCCAGTCCGGCAACCCGTTGCGCATCGTCTACACGCCGCTGCACGGCACCGGACTCGCTCCCGTCCGTCGCGCGCTTCACGAGGCCGGGTTCACCCGCCTGCACATTGTCGACGAACAGGCGGTGCCCGACCCCGACTTCTCCACCGTTTCCTCCCCCAATCCGGAGGAGCCGCAGGCGTTCGCCCTGGCCATGCGGCTGGCGAAGGAAACGGGGGCCGACATCATCCTGGGAACAGATCCGGACGCCGATCGCCTCGGAGTGGCCGTACGCGACAGACAGGGAGAGTATGTGATGCTGACCGGTAACCAGCTCGGTGCCCTGCTCCTTACCTACCTGCTGGAACAGCGTGTCGCACGGGGCACATTGCCGGCCAACGGAATCGCCGTGAAAACGATCGTCAGCTCCGAACTGGGCCGCGCGGTCGCCCAGTCTTACGGCGTCGCCATGACGGAAACCTTGACCGGCTTCAAGTATATCGCGGAAAAGATTGCGGAATTCGAGCGGTCAGGGGCGTACACGTTCCTGTTCGGATACGAGGAGAGTTACGGCTATCTGATCGGTGACTTCGTTCGCGACAAAGACGCCGTGCAAGCGGCCCTGTTGACCACCGAGATAGCCGCTTACCATCAGGCGAACGGCCGCACCCTTCTGGACGTGCTGGAGGCGTTGCAGGCGCGGCACGGCTACTACTACGACGTGCAGCATTCCTTTACCTGTACGGGAAAAGCGGGCGTGGAGACGATCCACCGCGTGATGAAAGCCATCCGCCTGACGCCGTTCGGTTCGGTCGCCGGCCTGTCTGTGCGGACGGTAAAGGATTACCTTGAAGGGATCGACGGGCTGCCGCCATCCAATGTGCTGAAATACATCCTCGCCGACGGTAGCTGGTTTGCCCTGCGCCCGTCCGGCACCGAGCCGAAGATCAAACTCTATGTCAGCGCGATGGATTCCTCCTCCGCCGCTTCGCGGGAAAAGGCGGAAGCGATCAAACGCACGCTGGTGTCGCACCTGGAACATGTGATGAACCAGCCTCGCTGCAAATAACTTTTGTATGGATCGACAGCACGCAAAAGGGACACCAGTACGGTGCCCCTTTGATTTATCGCCCGCCCTTGCCCGCCATCGAAGCAACCGAATACCCGGCCCTTTGCCACTTCACCGACTATCACCCCAAAATAAAGAGCCACCTTTTCAGGTGACCCAGTCAGCGGATGCCTATTGGTTCATCGCGGCCTCAAACGCCTGGTAGGCATTCTCCATGCCCATGATGACATCCTTGATTTTCATGTAGCGTTTGTGTAGACGACAGAATCGCGAATCTCTTCCCACATGTAATGATACTGCGTCACGTCCGCCGTCTCGCAGATCACGAAGTCGGTATAATCTTTCCCCGGCAACGCCTCCGCGTCAAAAAACCGTACCTTCACATGCTCCGCGTACTATTGGCAAACCTGGTAAAAGCTCTCAGTGTACTTCCTGCGCTCCTCCCTCGGCAACGCCAGCCATGACGGATAAAACTCCAGCAGGACAACCATCACGTACCTCACGCAAACATCCTCCTCGTATTTTTTGGGGGTCATCTTCCTTTTCGGCAGTAAGCTGAGCGGCTTTCCTTGGGTGTTTTCACTTTCCAATCCCGTTCGTCACTTTCCTGACGATTTCGTTTCATGCTCGTTCAAAACCGCAAGAGCCGTATCAAAGTACGGCAAGGTTCCCCAAACCGCCTTGCTGCCGACAATGATCAACCGATACTTGGCCCGAGTCACAGCTACGTTCAAAATGTTGGGAGAGCGAGATGCCCACGTAGCCGCTCCTTTCGTCGTTTCATCCAATCCTAAGCAGAAGATGACCGTTTGAGCTTCTTTGCCCTGAAATGTGTGCACCGTTCCTACGTGTGTCCGGATCCACCGGTAGAAGTCTTTTTTTCGCACGTATCCTCTGAATTCGTCGTACAGAGACTCCAGTTCCTTTTTGTTGTTGTAACTCACCTCGGTAAATGGAGAGATGACATATAAATCAGGCAACTCGTTTTCCGCCAAAGAAGCCAATATTGCCTCCCGAACCAGTTGTTTCACCACCTGCCCTTGTTCCGGTACCCAATGCTTTCCGTCCACTTCTCCTCTCACATCGATCCAGCGGCTCGTGCCCAGCGGAAAATGATCTCGTCTGGGCGGACTGGTGGCGTATACCATGAGCTGGTTGTACGACACCCGGTTGGCGATCTCAAACATGGGATTGAGACAGCGCCGATGAACAAACAAGGGAGCCCCCACCCATTTCGCATTTTCACCTCCCAACCACGTCCCGTAGCGGTTGGCTCGATCCGCCAACGTCTGAACGGAACACGTCTTGTCCGTAATCTCCGGAGAAATCCCGTAGTAGATTCGGAAATGTTCTACCATGCAGTCGGGAATTGTCACGACTGGCTCAATTTGCAGAGGGTCTCCCACCACGATGGCTCGTTTCGCCCGCCAAAGCGCACCAACCGCAGCCTGCGGCACGGCCTGTCCCGCTTCATCCACTATGAGCCAGCCAATCGATTCCTTTCCCAATCCGCGGAACAGTCTGCTAACAGACGCAAAGGTCGTCGAAACTACGGGTACCACCAGAAAAAAAGTATTCCATACATCCTGCAGATGCGGTTGGATACGGATGAACGGAATTTGACCCGTCAAGTACCACATGAGGGCGTTCAGGTTGTTGCGAATCTGTTTCTTTGCTTCGGCAATAAACGCACGGTGAACCTGGAGGGCGCAAAGAAACAGTTCCGCCCGCGCCTGGCTCAATCTCTTTGAAAACCAGGGAGCACTTTTTTGCAGGTTGTCCCTCTCTTGCTTCCAAAATGACTCATCGAGAACCTCTTCCTCAATGTGTGCAAGCCGGGCGAGATCGGTCTCCAAATGCTGCACGCAGCGGTTTACCTCTTCCCACTCGACGGCCAAGCGCCGCTGCTGTTCCAGCACCACGTCCCGCTCTTTCAAGCTTTGTTCGTACTCCATGCGGAGTTGTTCCCACGTGCGGTACGCTTCGAGGCACGCACGCTCGCACGTCTCCAGATTCCGGCGGTACTCTTTGGCCCGCCGCGTCCAAAACAACAACCGGACACTCCAGGGAATGCGTTGCTTCAACGTATCAAGAATATCCTTCTGTTGGCGGACGTTGGACTGAACCAACTCCAAATCGCGTTCCAGTCGGGCAATCCGCCGTTCGAGACTCGCCTGTTTCTCATCCCAATCCGCTCGTTCGCGTTCCAAAGCTTCCCTGCGCACGCGGAATTGTTCCCGCGCATGAAACGCCGCTTCCCACTCTTTTAAATCGGCGACAATTTGCTCCACTTTCTGTTTGGCCCGAACAAATTCCTGCTTTGCTTTTGACCATAATTTCACCGAGGGGGCCTTGTCATTAAGGAAATACCTCATCGTCGGTAACAGTTCGTCCGTCTTCGGATCTTTCTCCTGCAGCCAAAACATTTGAGCGAAAGTCCAGCAGTTTTCGCTTTTGCCCAATGCAGCCGAGATCATTCCCCAGCGTTCTTTCAAGCCAGACACGAGCCGGGCCGTTTCTGGAAAATACGCCGCTTCAGGGTGATCCTCGAAGCCTTCAATCGCCTTCAGATCGGGCAGTTCCTTCGTCACGTTTTCGACAGCACCGTTGTTGGATGAGGCGATAACGATACTGTCTTGGATGATATTTGCCTTCGGCGGATAAATATAGTATTTGAAGGAAGAGGAATCTTCTGCCTTAAACGTGGACGGGGGTCCGAACGCGTCCTGCGGATGGCGGTAGGAAATCATCCGTTCTGCTCGCCTGGTCACTATTGCCGCGATCACGTCCCGAAGCAACGTCGTTTTGCCGGTTCCCGGCGGCCCGTTGATGGAAAAGATGCCACTCTCCTCTTCCAGTTCCTCCAAAATCAGGTGGACTGCCGTTTGCTGCATCAAGTTTAACGGCTTGCTGACATCGAATGGCCACTTCCCTGATACGAATCCATCCGGGCGTAAGATCTTCTTCAGCTCGTCCAGGTCACTCAGATTTATTCGCTCATCGCCGGGATCGCCATCCAGATATCGCCTCAAACCTTCGCCGATGTCATCCTTGATGACGGCGTCGATTACCTGTTCCAAATCCCTCACATAGAAACTGTTCAAGATTTCGATTTCAGGTTTTTCCAAGTCGATCTCGTCATCATCTTCCTGCCCCCAATAAACGTCCCGCTGCTGGTCCGTTTTCGCTTCGTCGCAGGAGGGGGCTTGATCGATTTTCGTCTTTACGGCATCTTTTGGTTTCTTTTTGGTTTTTACCGTGACGAGCACAGGAGGAAGTTTCTGGTTGTCCGCCTCCCTCATGCTCATGGTTTGTGGATACCACCCCATTGCCTCAAGGAGAATCTGTACGGCCTCGTGCAACCGCTCAAATGTCGCATCATGGTTGATGAGTTGTTCTATGCTGATTTTGGCGTATCTCGCATACCCGTAAAAATCATCCATCCACTTTGGATCGTGTAACTGATTCGCCAGCAGCTTTCCCACCGCCCAGGGGAAGGTGGAAAACTTGAGCGAATCCTCGACGTACTCCCCGTTCGCCCGACATTTCAATTCGCAAATGCACGTTTTGGCCGTTTCCGCATTGGGATCCAGATCTGCCTTTCCACCGAAATACCGGGTAATTGCCTCCTTGGCTTCCGAGACAAAAAAGAGTCCTAGATACACACGGTAATATTGAATCTCTTCCTCGTCATCCAACTTCACACCTCCACGCACCCAAGGAAGATCATCATTACAAAAGACCGGAATGCCTATATTGTCTTTATCCAGTTCAAACGGGAGAAAAAATTCGATTTTGTGCCAATAGTTCAGAAGATCTAATCGGGATTTTTGCAGGCTCAAGCCAATCGCTCCCTCGTCCCTTTGATGCGCTTATCTTCTGTATGTTTCTATAATAAAAGACGATATCCTTCCAAATTATTGATCCAGGAGCCTCACTTGGACAGCATGCCAAGGTTACAGCTATCTACAAAAAAACGCCGCATGGCCGCGTTTAACGTGCCTGCCCCTTTTTTAAGAGAAAACAATCATTCTCCCCTCGGCTGAACGATCGGCAATACAAAGGTAAACACCGTGCCCTGTTCTTTCGAGCTGGTTGCCGAAATGTGCCCTTTGTGTATTTTCACGATTTGTGCGGCGATGGATAGGCCCAGCCCCGTTCCCTCTATCAGCCGGGACCTGGCCTTGTCTGCCCGATAAAAACGTTCGAAGATATACGGCAAATCTTCTTCCGGAATGCCGCATCCGTAATCATGCACCGTACACGTCACGCGGTTGTTGCCTGTTTTCCTCACCTCGATTTCAACCGTTCCTCCTGTCTCGCTGTATTTCACGCCATTATCCAGCAAGATGTACAGCAGTTGACAGATCAAATCGATATCACCGTAACAGGGAATGGGGTCGGACTCTTGCTCGTTCAGATTGACGACGGATACCCCTTTTGCGGAAGCAACCATTTGGATTCGTTCCAGAACTTCCCTGACGACTGCCCGCATGTCAAAGGTCTGGAAAAATTGCTTTGGATTTTCTTCCACATCGCTTCTGGATAGCGTTAGCAAGTGTTCAACCAGACGAATCATCCGATGAATTTCGTCCAGCATGTTGTGTAACACCATCTGGTGAAAAGCGGGCAGGCTGTCTTTTTTCTCTTGCAAGATTTCCGCGGAGGAGAGGATGACGCTTAAGGGAGTGCGCAATTCATGGGAAGCGTCCGACGTAAACTCCCGTTGCCGCTGAAAAGACAGGTTGATGGGAACCATGGCTCGTCCGGAAAACCAGTAGCCGATCAGCGTTGACAGAAAAAACAGGATCGCGCCCACCGCCAGCAGTACCCATTTCATCTGATGAAGCAACTGAACCCATTCGGTAATTTCCTCTCCGAGAAAGGCCCTGACATCGTCGCTCTCTTCCTGGTAGACCGCATACACCCTGACTCCTTCGTCCGTAGCGATCGAGATATGCGTAACCTGGTCGTCGTCCATTTCAGGAGAATGGTTGAGGACTTCGTTTTGAATCGCTTCCATTGAGCCTCTGGGCAAAAGGGAGGCGCTCACGATCTCTTCGTGATCCTCCGGCACGAAAATCGCAAACTGGTTGGGCTGCAAAAAAACAAACTCAAATTTTCTCCGGTCTTCACCTGGATTCATGGGGAGCCAGTGTTGATGTTCATTCCACTCATGGACTGCCTTTTCGGCAGCGATTTCCAATCTTTCCCGAACGTTTTGATCGATGATGGCAGAAAGCAGCAGATAAAACCCGACAAATACCGTCGCCAAAATCAGCGCCAGCATACCGCTGTACATGAGTGTCAGTTTTCTTCTCGTCTGCTCAAACACGCTTATTCTCCTTTTGGCGCAAGAGACGATACCCGACGCCTCTGACAGAGTGAATCAGCTTGTGCGGGAAGCCATCATCCACTTTTTTGCGCAACAGTTTAATCGTCGCGTCGACCGCGTTCGGCGTAATCGCCGCATCAAGGCCCCAGACATGATTGATGATTTGCTCGCGGGTAAGGACCTTCTCGGGATGACGCATGAAAAACTCCAACAACTGAAATTCTCTTTTCGTCAAGGCAAGCAATTTGCCGTCCCGGTACACCTCATGGGTTTGCAGATCAAGGAGAAGCCCGTCGTATTCGTACGTTTGCTCCTGAAAAAAGTCGGCCGGATTTCTCCTCGCCAACGCGTGAATCCTGGCGAACAGTTCTTCAAAGGCAAACGGTTTGACCAGGTAATCATCCGCACCACAATTCAACCCCTTCACCCTGTCCGCTATTGCATCCCGAGCTGTAAGCATAAGAATGGGGGTTCGGTCGTTTCGGGCGCGTATTTCTTCACAAAGGGCGATCCCGCTCTTCTTCGGCATCATCCAGTCCAAAATGTACAAGTCGTATTTCGCTTGCCGCAAATAGTCAAACACGAGTTCGGGATCAGATACCCATTCCACCGTATGGTATTCTTGTTCCAATTTGTATTGGAGCAACGGCCCCAATTTGGGATCATCCTCGACTATCAGGATGTGCAAGGCGTTCTTTCCCTCCCATCCATGCGCGGATCATCAGCAAAACGCAGACGATGACAAAAGTAGTCACGTACATCAGAAACACCCAGCCGTTTTGGGTGTCACTGCCGACCCCGATCCCGTGAGCCAAAGCCGCAAGAAACGTTGGATACGAACCAAGATGAACGGCCCTCCATACATGCTTCTTGAGTTTTTGTTTCAGATCGGTGGAAAGAATGATCAGGATCATTCCATAGACGGCAATCGAACCAAGGCCGTTCCAGAACGGATCTTTTGCCGCCGAGAAGGGAACCAGCAATTCCGGCCACGTAAACGGCATGTACGTATCAACTATTAACAGCATAGCATGGAAGATTCCAACAAACATCCCGGAAATGGTTGCAAATGAGTGTGCCTTATAAAGCTTGCTCTTCGTTTTTCCCGGCCATCCCGGCATGCTGTAACAAATGCCCAGGCTCACTCCCCCAAAAAGCAGGAGATACGAGAGGATGCCCAGGACACGGATCATCTCCCACATCGGCAGGTGTAACAGGAATTCTGTCACCACATGGACCACCCTTTCGTTTTGATTTCGCTGACATCATCCACCTTGGCTATTTCCCATCTCGACTCCAGGCTACCCTGATCACCGACAAAATGAACGTCCCCCATAAGCGAGACGATCAACGCCTCAACGCGCGGGGCATACGTCTGTAAAAGCGAAACCCCGCGCTCCCTCCCCGCGATGCAGACCACCTTTGCCCAAATTTCCGCTTCGATCAAACTCTCCCCTACGATACTGCATTGGGCGACATCACTTGTACTGGGTTGCATGGTACGGGGATCGATAATGTGGTGCATGTCGCCGCGACGTTCATGGTGCCAGCGTCTCCCCGTCACACTGGAAGTCGCCACCGCTCCGTCCCTCACCGAAACGATCGCAATCTCTTCAGCCTCGTTCCAGGGACTGAGGATCCCGATATGCCATGGTTCGGTGCTGTCACTGCCTCCCCACACCTGCACATCCCCGCCCGCGTTGAGCAACCCACGCATCACGTTGTGACGTTTGTACAGCTTTTCGGACAGTCTCTGCGCGGACCAGCCCTTGACAATGCCGCCCAGGTCGATTCGGGTGTCTGCTCCCAGCCGAACGGCTTTCATCCCGGGATACAAGGACAGGGAAGGCTCGGCTGGGGGGCGACACGGAGAGCCCGCTACATGCTCCCTGTTTATCTGCTCAAACGAACAGTCATACCCGGCGGCCAGGAGGGCATCGTGGATAAACGGCGTAAAGAGGCCGCCGGTTTCTTTGCGGTAGGTTTCCGCGAGCGCAAGCACTTCCAACATGTGCGGCGACACCAGAACAAGCTTGCCGCCTTGGGTGTTCAGGAAAGAAAGTTCACTGTCCGGCCGAAACCGGCTAAAGCGCTCTTCCACGGCTCGAAACCACTCCCGCACGATTCCCTCCAGTCGCTGACGGGTATTCGCTTGACACTCCAGGATGGCTTCGATTTTCGTGTTCATC
This sequence comes from Paenibacillaceae bacterium, assembly GCA_041920505.1. Classification (GTDB taxonomy): domain Bacteria; phylum Bacillota; class Bacilli; order Brevibacillales; family Brevibacillaceae; genus JBHGXV01. The sequence goes on along the minus strand of JBHGXV010000021.1, from coordinate 18,773 downwards.
GCGTAGCATTGGAAAGCTTGTAATTTCGCCTGTTGCTTCATCAACAAATCCCCCCTAACCGCCGTTTCGCTTATGCCTGACTATGACCGACGACTTTTCGTGTGCGACTTTTTCGTGAAGCTTGTTTGCGGTTCTTGCGCAATGAGATTGTCTGTCGGCTGTGTGTCTGGCACTGCCTGAACGGGGCTGTCTTGATCCATCCCCCCCGTTGACGGCAGGACAGGAGTGTCTGACGGCGCAGTGTTGGACGCTGGGCTTTGGGATTTCTGCGGAGTTTGTTGCGGAGTTTGTACGGCAGGCTTGCTGGTTTCCTTGGGAACAGCAGAAGAAGACTGCTTGCGCGTTTGTTTGGCCGCCAGTTTCGGGCTTGCCATCGGGTTGGTCTTCTGAGGATGGGACGAAACGACGCTTGCCGTTGCCTTGTGCAAAGGATGGGGCGCTGCTTCAGCGTGATCATGGTGGTCATCATCGTCGTTGTGCTCATCACGATCATGATGATCATCGTCGTCTTCGTGCTCATCATGATCAGGCTCGTCATGGTCATCGTACAGGTATGGATTTGTGGCACCCTCGTCAAAAGACTCAGGCCAATCCGTGGGTTTTTCCCCATTCTGGGCCTGTTCCGTCACACCAGCATCTGATTCATCCTGGCCGTCCTGAGCAGCAAGCACCGCTTCTTCAAAAGCTGGACTTTCCTTTGCCGCCTGAAACACAACAGCCAACAACAAGATGGCTCCTCCGCCAATTTTCCACTTCAGCCATTTGGATTTTTGCACGATCTTGACACCACCGTTTCCTAATTATGTGATCTCTTTTCATCGTAATGATGGTTCATGAAAAAATATTGAAAAGAATGGTTTTGATTTTGCCCCGCTGTCTTCCGCTCTCGCATGAATCCATAAAAAAGGCACCCACAAGGGGTGCGTTTTTAGATAGAGATGGCCAGAAAAAACTACCACATTATCCATTTTTACTACAAAAGAGGGTGGCGCTATAACTCCTCCTGGATCTTTCCCGTGAGGATTTACCCGTACATGCCAAAATCGACGCAAAGCGACCAAAGCGGATGATCAAACGTTGCCCTATGCGCTGACAGGCGCGAGCAACCAAAACCACAAGCTGTATAACAATGCAAGAATGATACATACGAAGACAAAAGATGTCCCGCCAGATACTAATTTAGCAATTCCTGTACCTTGCGTTTTAACTCAGGCAAATATCCCTGAACCACATTCCACACTTCCTCTGGATCAACGCCCATATAATCATGAATAAGCATGTCACGAAAACCAGCAATCCTTCGCCATGGAACGGAAGGATGTGAGTCCCTAAGCTTGGAAGAGAGCTTTTTGGTTGCTTCCCCGATAATTTCAAAGTTCCGAATGACCGCATCTTGAATCATCGTGTTATCTTTGAACGCTTCCCAGCCTGAAACCGTATACGATTCGATTTTGTTTATCGACTCTAAAAATGAGACAAGTATAGTTTGTCTTCTTTCATAGCGGAACTGCCTCCTGTAGAATTTGGTCACGTATGACAGGATGCAGGGCTTTTTCGGTAACAACGTCTACCTTCATACCTAGCAAGTCTTCCAAATCCTGAATGAGAGCAATTCGGTCTAACAGGCTACGCCCTTCTTCAAATTCTACCAGTACATCTATGTCACTGTCTTTTTGCGCTGTCCCCTTCACTTGCGATCCAAAGATACGTAGATTTTGTGCACCATGCCGAGAAGCAATTTGTAAAATCTCTTTCCGTCTCATGATGATGAATCGATTCAGATTCGACATGGTGCATCACCTCACAAAATCGTACGGAATGGTGAGAAGCATGATTCTCAGAAGGAACCACCATGCAACATTACACTGCACTTCGGTATGAATTGTTCAGTTCCTTCAAGAACCGATAACCCATTAAAAAACCTTTTATAAAAAACTCATCTGCCTCAAGGGCCGCCACTTTATTATAGGACGAATCGATATCGAAAAGTCTTCGTTTTTGTTCTTCAGTGGTTAAAATCATGTGCAGTCTGTGGAAAGCATCAGATGCCTCACGACTTGCTTGTTTACACACTCCAGATGAGACGTATATACTTTCATTTTCAAGCAGTTTTCTCTTTGCAATTTCAATTAATATTGCTTCCATCCCACATTCATAAGCGGTTTCGATATTCGTAAAATCACGTAAACAAATTTTACTATTCAGCATGTACAGAAAAAATGATCATTATTCAAGGTTCCAGGACTAGGGAAATACAAAAAAACCTTTTCAGGTGCTAAAAACCAGTTTGTTTTGGGCGGAGGTGGTGGCGGGGGCATAATCGGAATCCTTCCATCCCCTTCGCAGCATTTTTAGCGGAAGGATTCCGAGCGGCTTCCCTCTAGTCACCCATACACTGGATGCCCTCCATAAATTTGATACACACCATAATCACTGTTTGGATCGTTAAGCTCGGTCAATTGTTCGAGACTGTAAGGGCCCGTCCATTCAATATGCATGATTTTGTTTTTCCCTCATATCGATTACAATTCCGCTTCTATCTTTCCGATATACAGCGGGATGTTGGATGGTATTCTACCGCCACCCGGCACATGAAAAGGTCCGATCAATTCGCCTATGGCCAATGTCTGCCGGCCGTCTGACAATACCTCAATAAAAGCCGCCAGATCCTGCTCATTCTGTTTTGCTTTGTCCGTTTTCCCTGTGGAGGGAATAAACTCATGGATCACCAGCACCGCATGCGATGCATTCTGATTGGTTGCCTCAATAAGTGTCCCAGCGGCGGCATGAAGCAGTTGATATCTAAGCCTCGCTACTTCAGTGTGACCGAATAAACCCATTGAGAGTTGATGGATTCGATCAGGAACGCGGCTTCTTGGATTCGCCTTTACACTGGATCGGATATAGTCGCCGATAATCTCGCCAAACGGCTCGTCCGTTTTGGCTTCTACCGCAATCAATATGCGATTATCCGGGGTTTCGCCAATCAGTACCATGTCATGGTTACGACCGCTTCCTTTAAAATCGTCAAGGATCGTTTCTTTCTCAGGAATTCCGACCACCATGTCAAAATCACGAGTAATCGGGTGAGATTGAAGAAGCGATAACAATTCAACAGGGATCTGTGCTTTACCGGTTCTAAACCACGCTTTTGCCAGTTCCTTGGCGCTCCGCCCGTCTTTCCATTGCGTCCCTCCCTTGGCTGGGGGTGAAAAGGAAAACCAGTCATTGACACTCGCTATGTTCTTTCCGTCCACTGACTTTAGTGTAACCATCGGATAACTCCTGCTCATCGTTATTATGAAGAATGTTCTTGCATTACCTTTTCCATACCGGTTGCTCAATTCCCTGCATCTTGATCCAAGTCTCCCTATTCATCCCCAGCACGTCCACCAGACTGAGACATTCCAACGCGTTGACACCTCTTCGCAAAGCTCTACGAAACTCCCTGAAAACCGCAAAGAGAGTACCTCATCCGGTACCCTCTCATGGATCTTGTCCCTATTAAGGAAGGGGAATCTTCTTCTCCAGGGACAGCAATTGACCATCTTTATACAATTGGATCGTTACCGTTTTCTTCAAGGAAGGCGCTTCAAAGACAACGGTAAAGCCTTTTCTCGAATTCTTATTCTGCGTGTCCTGCTCAATCTGTGTTACCGTGTAACTCTTCGCTTCTTCGCCGTAGAATCTTTCGAGCAGCTTTTTCCCTTCCGCAATCGCTTGCACCGTCGTAATACCGGTTGCGGAATCTGCCGGGGTGATACCTTGGAACACTTGATAGATTTCACCTGTTGTTGAATCAAATTCAATCATATACATCGCTTTCTTTTCATCCCCGGATTTCACGGATGATTGCACTTTCCATGTGTCAACAGGGTCGTACTCGATCAATCCTTTTATGACGTAATCGACTGATGCGTTTTTAAACCCAGGCAGGATGCTGGACGTTTTTTCAAAGGTTTTCTTCGCCACTTCGTCAAAATCGGCTATTGACATTTCGTCAATTAATTTGATTCCTGCCTTTTGAAATTGAACGACCTGCCCTTTATGGTCAATGTCCAATCGGAGGTAATCCGTATTTTCCTGTATGGCGGAAGGATAGGCGATCGTGATCAGATTAGCAAATCCCCTTTCAATCCTTTCCGGTTTTGCTTGCGTCAGATCAATTGACGTGATGGCCTTCACTTTTTGCAGAAATTCCCTTGCCTTTTGCAAAGCCTCTTTGTCTGTAAGGGTGTTTTTGGTGAGAATCGGTGACGGATCGGTGATCGCGAAGCCAACCACTTCGCCCGTTTGCCGCTGGAAATAAAGTGTGGCCGTTACGGATGACTGTGGTTTTGTGAAACGAACGCGCGAAACGTGCTTCCCGCTCCATATGTCTTTGACATGAAAATCGCGAAGGATGGGCATCACCAGTTTGGTTTTCTCAACCGCCTGTTTGGTTCCCTCGTCCAGTTGAATGCTGGTTTGAGTTACGGGAGGAGTCGCTCCCGTTTTTTCAATGGCCCACGCCGGATGAGCGGCGATGAGGGTGCTAATGGAAAGTGCGACAACTGTTTGATAAATTTTTTTCATTGTTCATTCTCCTTTACATGTATGTTTTTGCTTCCAGCCTGAAGTGTGGTGGAATCTATCCATTTCAGAGCGGGAGGCGGGTTTCTTTGCCATGTGTCTTCGTAGACGACCATACCGTCATGAAGCGAGAAGATCAGGAGGAACCGTTCCTGTGAAGAAGACATCCACCCTTGGATCGCGACATAGGTTCCGTCCGGTGAAAGAACGGGTTCTTCCAGTTGGACCGTTTGTTCGGGGAACCTCTTTGTCAGCTTTGCTTCAGAATGGTTGGCTACAGGATCATACACCTCAAATTGAAGGGATGTTTCTCTTACTTCCGCCACCAGTTGTTTTTGGTCAGGCATGGTTCCAAGCGTGATCCTGCTTATAGCGGTGATCGCATCTGTAGATCCGATTGGGGAGAATTCCCCTGTCTTGAGACGGAACTGGTAGATTTTCGTCGCTCCGCTCGGCATGGCGACATGGATCACCGCTGTTGGCTCCGCCCCGCGAACGGCAACTGCGTCTGTTACTTTGCCCCTTGTATCAGGAAGCGACACAGCCAGCGTGCGATGTGTTCGTTGATCCACCTGCATTTCGACAAAAGCATCCTCGTACAAGAGATACCTGGATTCATCTTTCCACCCCAACAAATAGGGTTTGTTCCTATCGCTAAATAGCGGAACGAACCGAAAATCGCGCTGATCAATCACACCAACCACGATTTTTTCCGGGTTCGAATTTCCCAGCATGAGCAAAGCTTTCGTACCCTTCGGTGACCAATCCAGTTGGAAAACATCAACGTTTTGCCGCGGAATCTCTTTCACTTCCGCGATCACTTTGTCACCTTCCGCGAAAAGAAGGTGGGGAATGGTTTTGTTATCCTTTTTCTCCTGCAAACGGATATAATAGCGGCCAGAACGATCCAAAGCGGGATATACATGTACAGGACCAGCAAGGAGGTAAGCTGTTTCGTACAGCAGAGACCGTTGTTCTCCTGTTTGAATGAATAACGTGTGTTTGGAGTCGGAAAACACGCGGACTTGTGCCTGCCCTACTCCCTCATATTGAGCCTCGACCAGTTGGTCTGTATCTGCTGGATAAACGGGCGGTGGAGCGTATTCCTTGCCGGCGTGTGACAGGGGCTGACGATGTGCGTCTCCTGTCTGTCGAGGTGCCGGATCAGGTGTCGTCAGCGCTGTCTCATGCTCAGGCTGCTGGACGTCCATCCTGGTTGGGTGCATTGATTGGAAATGGTCGTTTTCGGGAAAATGATACAGCCCGATGAAACCTAGTACACACGCGGAGACGACCGCCGCAATCGAACACTTCTGTGCGATCTTTCTGTATTTTTCTTGTCGTTTGATGCTCGGGTATCTCCGTTGCAGTTCCATTAATATCCTGGTGCTGCTCTCCCTTGTCATCGGTATTTTGGGAAGTGCTTGTATCCGTTTGACCAGTTCTTCTTCGTCAAAAGAGTAAGTCATATTGTTCACCTCCTTTGGCTTCCAGCATTTTTTTCTGAATGGCTTTTAAAGCGCGATGTAAGGTAAGGGTCACTTTCGACTCGCTCCATCCCAGGATTTGAGCTGTATCCGCAACGGAAAGCTCCTCCATGATGCGAAGAATCAGGACTTCACGGTAGGATCGTTTTAACTGGTTTATCAATCGGTAGATTTCCTCTTGTTCCTCTTGCCATACAAGTTTCTCGCTGGGTGACTTCTCTTTTGATATGATTTGCCTAAGAAACGTCTCCGGCACTCCCCAGATCGGCTTGTGCCTCCGCATATAGTCAATCGCCGTGTTCCTAGCGATTGTAAATAACCACGTTTTCGGATGAGACATGTTTTGGAAGTGATTCATACCGCGCATCGCTTTTATAAAAACCTCTTGAACCAGATCCTCCACATCTCTCTGGTTGGTATAGTAAACAAGAAAATTATGCACATCATTGCTATAACGAATAAACCACTCTTCAATCTCTTCATGGGATCGCATTGATTTCACCCGCTTTCGATGATCCTCACAACAATTAGACGGGAAAATAACCAAGAAATTGCAGTGCCAAAAAATATTTTTTTATTGACCGGCAACCATGGATTCTGTTGCAACCAAAGTGCCGAAAGAACCCCTTTTTCCCCCAAATAAAAATGCTGCTGACAGGAAATTTGTCAGCAGCTTTGATGGTGTAATGATTTTTCAAAATAATGTCCCCTACTGATTCCGATTTCTATATAGCAATAGCAAATAAAGAAAGAAAGGTGCGCCCACCCCAGCAGTAAAAACACCGGCAGGAATATCGAGCGGTAGAAAAACCGTTCTGGCAACCATATCGGCAGACATGAGGATGATACTGCCAATCAGAGCGGCGACTGGAAGTAAAGCGTCAAATGACGAACCTACAAGTTTTCTGGCGATATGCGGCGCAATCAAGCCGATAAATCCAATCGCACCAGCCAACGCCACGCTGATGAACAGCAACACGCATCGATGAAGCTGAACGGAAGCTCCCAGCCCCGTCGCCACGTCATCTCCCAGTTCCTGAACATTGACGTTTCTGGAATATATGAGTGCCACTGGGATAAAAACAATCACCCAAGGCAGTAACACATACACGCATGACGCGCCGTATATGCTTCCCGTTAACCAGGTATAGGCTTGGCTGGCTGCGTTCATGGGACTCAGGATAATCATCAGCATGGTGAAAGAGCTTGCCGTCGCGGAAATCCCAATCCCGATCAGCACCAGCCTCGTCGAAGACACCCCTTTGTTCCAGGCCAGCACGTATATCACGAGTGAAATCAAGCCGGCTCCGAAAAATGCTGCTACCGGAAGCCACTTGATACTCACCGTTCCCGCAAAATAGGTAAGGAAAGTCACGGCCGCTAATGCGGCTCCCCCAGTAATCCCGATAACATCCGGCGACGCTAGCGGATTGCGGATGATCCCTTGCAGGATGGCTCCGGAAACGCTCAGCGCCGCTCCTACAAGGACGGCGACAATGATCCGGGGAAGCCTTAACGTTCCAAGCACTAGCGAATGGGCTGCTGTCCCTTGGCCAATGAGCGTTTTCCATACTTCGACAGGTGAAATCCCCTTGTTACTCAGTGTGATACTTAACAGAAACAAGGCGAGAGTGAGGATGACAAGCACGGTGAGCACCATGACCGTTCTCTTTTGTACCAGGAAAGAATACCGTCCCGTTTTGCTGCGAATGATGATGAATCGATTCATGGTGACACCCCTTTCGGGCGAAGCCCCTTCCGAGTAATGTAGACAAAAAACGGCCCGCCGATCAAACCTGTCATGACCCCAATTGGCAGTTCGCCAGGCATCACCACAAAGCGGGCAACAATATCCGCCAGCAACAGGAAGATAGCCCCGAGTACCGCGCTGTAACGAATCACCCAGCGATAATCGATGCCAACCAGAAAACGGGCCACATGTGGAATAACGAGTCCTACGAAGCCAATGGAGCCGGCAACCGCAACAGAGCTGCCCGCAAGCAACATCACGGTAACGGCGACTGCCAGTTTCACAAGGGTGGTTCTTTGCCCCAAACCTTTGGCCACATCCTCCCCTGACGCAAGGATGTTGACTGGCTGTGCAAGTGCCATCGCGGTGATTCCGGCAACGATCATATAGGGCAAAAGCGGCCATAACTCCTCAGTGGATTTGCCGGCGATCGACCCGGCTAACCAAAACAGCACATTTTGCAAGCCCGCTTCATCGATAACCAGCATGCCCTGCGTAAACGAGGTAAACAACGCTGTCATCGCGGAGCCGGCTAACACGACTTTCACCGGAGTGAATCCGTCCCTGCCCAATGAACCGAGAAAGTAGACGGCAAATGCGGCAAACCCTGCACCCAGGAACGCGACCCATACCAACTGGTCTAGGGAAGAGATCGGAAGAAAGGTTAAAGCCACGATGACAAAAAAACGGCACCCGCATTAATCCCAAAAATGCTTGGAGATGCCAACGGATTTCTTGTTAACGCCTGCATGAGCGCACCGGCAACGGCTAAATTCCCGCCGATCATCGCGGCGAACAGGGCCCGAGGGAGCCGCGTCGTTTGGATGATCACATGCTCGTTTGAGGAGAGATCATAATGGATAAACGACTCAACAGCCGTCATCAAACGTATTTTTGTCGTCCCGAGGACGATACTTGCCCCAAAACAGATGACCAGGATAAAAAAAGCAAAATAGACGAAATCCTCGCTCTTCGCGATCCTGCTTGATTACCGGAAACACGGTATATTTCATCCATGCATTGTTGATGAGCAAAAGGACGGCGGAACAAATAAAAATCATCGGCAGGCCGAACCATGATGCGATTACGCCCATGCCAAGCGCTCCCGCCATGCCTCCCAAAAACAATGCGCAATTGACATAGCTGTATGTACGGCTTTCCATGCCAACAGGAGCATAGTGCCTGATAAGGACATTTATGGAAGGCATCATGCCGGCAAGACACGCTCCGGTACAAAAACGCAGTACGATCAACTGCCACAGGTGCTGAACAAACGCTTGCGGGATCGAAAACAGAATCGCGCCAAACACCGAGCAGAGGAAGACGCGATGGGAGCCGTACTTGTCTCCCAGCTTTCCCAACTGCGGTGCGGTAAGCATATTGGCGACACCCATCGTCGCAGTAGTTACTCCGGCCAAAACAACCAGGTTCTCCTGACTCATCGTCAATTGCTGGACGTATAGCGGGATGAGCGGCAATGTGCCTGTCATGGCTGACCGAATGATCGCGGCGGAGACGAACAGAGAGGCAATGGGCTTTTGGGCAACGATTTTTTTGAAGTCTTGCCGAAAGTCTGTGTTTGGCTCTGGCGTTTCTTTTTTCTCAAAGTGTTACTGGACCCCAACGATGACGAAAAGCGTGGCGAGAAAAATACAGAAGCCGGTATAGAAGAAAACGGCGCTGAAGCCGAATCGGTCGGCCATGAGTCCGCCCAATAATGGACCGCAAATCGTCCCGGCAACGGTGCCTGAATGCAAGGTTCCGAGCGCAAACCCGCTTCGCTCTTTCGGAGTGTTGGTGGCGATGAGTGCGACGGCAGCCGGACCGAATCCGGACAGCATCCCGTTCAATAAGCGCAATAGCAACAAGTGTACCGGGCTGGTGGCAAAGCCCAAAAGCGTAATGGTGACGGCCATGCCAAAGACGGAGCGAATCAGCATCAGTTTGCGTCCGTACCGGTCGGCAAGTTTTCCCCAAATCGGCGAAAAGATGAAGGCTGTCAGCAGATTGGCTCCAAAAATCAGGCCGGACCATACAAGCACTTCATCTTGATCGGCAAGCCCCATTTGCTGCAGGTACAGCGGCAAAAAGGGAGTAACGCAACTCATGGAGGCCATGGCCAGGAATTGCCCGACATACAAAATGAACAGGTTTCGCTTCCACTTTTCCACCGTCTTCATTTCGCTTTCGGGCAGACTGCGCAATGTTCTCCATTGGTCGAAATCTGATAATAAAAGCAGCACGTTTTACGCATCCGAACAGACGGAGTTGTAGAAGAAACAGCCGGTGCGTCATTGTAAAATGCGGCGAAGGGATTTTGCATTTCTCCAAATAATGCACCCGGCGCTTTCTGAACCAGATAAGCAAAATCGTCCTCGGTACGTAATCGTTCCTCCCTACCCGCGCCAGCTTCCATTCGCTTCTCATATAGCGAGAAGACGCGAACAGCCGTATTCTCCCAGAGGATCGGCATTGGCACTCCAGCCACTTTGGAGATGGTATGCCACAGCCTGGTGATATTTTCGGCAAACAAACTTCTCACGATTGCCTCTCGCCATTCGTCCCGCTTTCCACCGACTGGTTCGGTTACCTCTATATGATGGAGATACATATCTGTCCAAGGCCTGCTGTGATCCTCGGGCGCTTCCAGAAAAACATGTTCGCTGGAAACATCCAGCCCTTTGTTGTAGACCGTCATGGCATACAAACTGGGGGTAACCGTTAAATACGCATACCGCTTTGCGAACAGCGATGCGGTAGTCATTCTGGACGGGGATCGGAGAATCTCGGTCAACCGATCCAGATATGCCGTGCACTTATCCTCATCGAGCAAGTCTTTTGAAGGAACGAACCCCGTCCGATTGGGCGTGGGGCACGCAGCAATCCCGAAATTTTTCGTTAGATAGTCCCATTCTTCCGGTTCAAGCCGGGACAACATTTTCATGTATGGCTCTCCTTTGCTCTCATTTTGCGTTTCGCCCCCGCCATCTTGTCTACAGCAGTGCTTCGGCAACTTCATCCACGATCTGATTGATTGCGATCGGGCCATAGTAACCTACCCACTTCGTCGTGTTAACCGTGTAGACTTGATTTGCCTGTACGGCAGGAATGTTTTTCCAGATCGCTGTCTGTTGATACTCCTCCACCAACTCCGTATTGGAATCGTCCTGCAGCACAATCAGGTGATCCGCGTTTAATGCCGGCATTGCTTCCAGCGAGATGGAGGAGCTGGTTTTTGTGCTGTCCATGGCCATTGGGGGAGGCGACATCCCCAGATCGCCGTACAAAATCCTTGCCGTGCGATGTTTCGTCGTTTGCAGCCGAATCATCCGGTCGCGCGGCCGAATCAAGGCGACTGTCTGTCCGACCAGCTTGACGGTCAGGGCAGCTTTCAGATCAGCTATCCTTGTCTGGTATCTGTCCAGCACGTTCTGCGCCATTTGCTCTTTGCCGACAATGCTCCCGAACGCAAGAAGGGTAGTACGCCAATCTTCATTTCGGTCAAACATGAGTGTCGGCGCGATTTTGACCAGTTCTTCAAAAAGGTGCTCCTGAAACGCAGTACAAATGATCAAATCCGGTGCAACCTGAACAATCGCCTCCAGATCAGGCTCTTCCTTCGTCCCGAGCACCTTGATATCAGTCAGCTTGCCTGTCATATAGTCGGGGTACGCCGGGGACTCAATCGTTGGGATTACGCTGCCAATCGGCTGAACGTCCAGTTTCAGCAACTGATCAATATATTGGTAGTCCAGTACGACAATTTTCTCCGGCTTCTGTTCCAGCACCCATTCACCCTTCTGGTGCTTGATGATTCGCCGCATACTTGCTGTTGCCGTACTCCCTGTAAGATCGGTAGTTCTCGCTTCGCCGCTGCTGACTGTTGGCTGCACCTTGGCCTTTGAGCGTGTATGCTTATGTATGACCTCTCCATCCCGATGAGAATTATTATCATCACCAGCAGTACCACTATACAGTTGCGCGCTTTCAGGAACAATAGAGGATCGCGACTGGTGTAATGGAATTTGGCGACGGTGCTCCCTATCCCCAGCCTGCTCTTTATATTGGCGGGGCGACATTCCCGTATATTTTTTAAACATCCGGCTGAAATAGTAGCTGTCCATATAGCCAACTGCTTCGGCAATCTGGGTCAATGTTGCATTCGTATGCTTGAGCAACGCCTTGGCTTGTTGGAGTCGCACTTGGATCAAATACTCCATCGGTCCAACATTCAGCCTCGCTTTGAATAGCCTTTGCAATTGGCGAGCGCTGCAATGTAGCGCTGCTGCCAAAGAGTTCAGTGTAATGGGCTCGGCGTAACGCTCCTCTAGGTAGCGAATCGCTTGGGTGATTAGCTGCGGTTGGGCAGTCCCGCCGCCCAGCGTCTGGGACTGTTGCAGGAGGTCATATGCGAAGAGATGGAACAAGGCTTTGACATGGAATTTTTCCAGCGCGCCGGATTGCTGCCATTGCCGGTGCATCTGCTCTACTTTTGAAAAAAGGGGGAGCGGACACGGTGGCGCAAAAGCGTATTGTGCGCGGAAGGGATTGCTTGTTTGGTACATGCGCAGCAACTCCCTGCGGCATGGCATCGTCAGTACCGCCTTATAGAACACCATGTAATATTCCAGCGCCTCCTCTACCTCGCCAATCTCAAGAATCGCACCTTTACCAGCATGACAGACAAGGCTTTTGTCTGCCGCATAGGCAATTCCATCAAGCAACACCTGTCCCACACCCCTTGTGGTGAGCAGAAAAACGCTGGCTGGAAGCTGGTAAGCGCACAAGCTATCGCCCGGATGCAAGGTGACATGGCGTACGTCCAAAACCTTAAGAGACGCATGATTCCACAGCAATAGCTGATCTTGAAATGACAACTCCTTTCCCCTCCCGCAGATTTCATGTTCGCTTACTTTTTTTGGGTAATGATATTATACTGATAACGATTATCAATATCAATAATTTAAAGGTTTGAAACTGTTTTCTCTCGTCTCACAGATCTGCACCCTTGCGTGTGGCGAAAACGTATCGTACCCAAAAACACAAAAAGCCATCCCGACGGATGACTTCCCAACCGTTATGTATGGTGGAGGCGGGGGGGATAATCGGAATCCTTCCCATCCCTATTGCTTCGCTTCGCTCAGCTCCATTGCGGTCGGATTCCGAGCGGCCTTCCTCCGCTTCGCTCCGGTCGGCCTTCGAACCCCGTCCGAAAACGGCGACCATATAAGCATCTCCGACATCACACATAGAAGAATTCTTGTCCAAGTTATATTTCTTGGATTCCTGGTTGAATTGGAATCATTGGGCGAATTCTATCTCGAACTTCATCATAAATAGGTAAATCAATCCCTTCAGCCACTTCCAACGAAACAGCTAAACCGTAAGGAGCCTCAGTTTTTAAGCCCCCAGCATCTTCTCGGCAATTTACTTTAACTTTAATTACATCACCATCAACAAACGGTGATGCGTTATCTCCCTCAAGTATCTCATGCTGTACAGTCCCCCTTTGAACGGTTTGCCAATCGACTTCTACCCTATTGACATCCAATATTTCTCTCGGGGGGTTAAACCATAAATGTGCTTTTCTATACTTTTGACTATTGGAGTTGACTGGTGTAAACCAAGCTAAAGTAATCGTTAATCTCCTCCAAATTTTCTTACTAACGAGAGATGGAGGTAATGGCATTGTATATTCATGAGCTTGATCTTTTGTAATCCGGCTCCCCCCAATGAGGGTAACTCTTTGTGTAGTACACTCTAAAACTCTACCAGGGTCAACTACACCATAGCCAATTAATCTAGGTATGACTCTATCCTTGAGTCTGCTTCTTTCGGAGCATAATACCCTTTCTAAAGTAGAGAACATGCTTCCCCAACTAGCTCCATGTACTAGGAGTGTTTTAATTAACACCGGCATTAATTTATCATCTATCAATTCTCCGCCAGCTTGAATTTGTTTTAATTCATTTAACATATCATATATCTGAGATCCTAAACGTGTTGCTAAAGCGGCGGAATTGCTAGTCCCACGCAAATAAGCAGTCCCCGATAATTCTCCTTGCTCACGAGGAAATGCAACTTTCTGACCCGGGGGCAAAATTGAGGAGTTAACCTTAAAATGGCTATTTCCCGAATAATCCTCCTCAAAGAGTTGTCTTCCCCCATTAAACACAATATCAGGTTTTACTGAACGACGATATCCAAGTCCAATTCGGCTAATCGGACTCAACATGGGTTCAATATTCATGATATCCTTTCGATTTCCTAAATAAGAGGGCTGTGAGGAATCTGAATGCAAGGCTCCGATAGTTAGAGCATTAATCGATTCAGAAGGAGTCAATATTCTTCGATGTTGAGCGTTACTATAAATATATTTTAACACTTGCTCAGACAGTTCTTGATCAGAAAGACTTCTAAGTTGCTCTCTAGTAAGGTCAAGCGTAATACTTTCTCTAAAGTTACCTGAGCTCACAATGAACAGTACATTATATTTGTAGGAAAGCCAATCTAATAACCTAGCCCAGGGACTTAGAGTAAAATCAAAAGGTCTAGCTTCATCCCCAATCGACAAATTAATAACTCGGACGGTTGGAGCAACTGGGGGTTCATCTCCTTCGCCCTCAAATATTCTTTTCACTGCTCTATGTACTAAATCGACTGGTAATGCATCTGTTGGAATACATTCAACCCTTCTTTCCCGCCAATCATGATAGTCTGGCATTAATATTGGACGAACATATATCGGACGAGTAAGGGGAGTATTTTGTTCGTCTAGTTCCCCATGTATTATTAGTGATGCCATTGCCGTTCCATGAACCCGTTCATGTGGACGATATTGACTTGAAAAATTATCGGGATCGTCAATTATAAGCCTGTTTTTAAGTAAATTATGGTTTTCTAAAGGCATTCCATCTAATAACGCCACCACTGGATCAGTATTTATTGGAGCCGGCCTCTCAGGCAATGATTCATTTTTAATAGAGTCAACATCTTCAGGAATTACTACCATAGCTTGGCCTACCGGTCTAAAAAACATAATATACTCCGAGCGAATAAATTTTATATTGGTAGATTCACTCAGATCCCTAAAGACTTCTATCGGGGCTTCGGCCAGCATGCCATGATATGCTATGTCAGATATAATGGATTCTGATATTACTTTACCTTGGGCTTCCTCTATAAGTTGCCTGATGTTTTTAGAAGCGTTATTCCTCTTGTCTTCTTGAGAACGGAACCAGAGTTCAATCTCAAACTTTATAGTTTCTTGGCCAGCCGAAACTCTCTCATTCCATTCCTCTAAAAAACCAGTTCCATAAAACCGATCACTTATATTCCAACGTCGTACATCTTTTAAGTGTTGGAAAAGATCCTTCCACTTCCCTTTCCCTCTTGGAAATTGATCTCCCTGTTTATACATGTTCCATAAGGATATTAACTCTCTCATGGCCTGTTGATCCGACATAATCAAGAACAGACGTCCACTAATAGTTTTTTCTTGTCGTTCACCGTTTTTAACTGAAAAAAAATCCTCGTCAGGGGCTATTTCTCTTTCCCATTCTACAAGCCAATCAAACCCTTCTATTCTTTTTACGGCATTAATAAAATTATCAACTGTGCTCACTGTCTCAAAAACTAGTGCTTGTTCGGGTATGAGCCCAACAGCACTTTCCTGCAGTGAAACCCTTTGTTGTTCAAAAGCTTGCTCAAGTCTTTGAAAAATCGGATCAAGCCTTTGAGCCTGTTTTTGTTTTGTTGGAAGGTGTAAAGATTGAAATGATGGACGCCTATTATCTTTTTGTAAAATTGCAGCTCTTGGAAATATGAGTAAATGTTTTTTCTCCATTTACTTTCACTCCGATTCCTCCGATGTAATTCCATACCTTGATCCCCATTGTTTAAGTCGTTGTTGAACAATCGTTTTAAGATCGGAATTTGGCAACGTCAAAACATAACGCCTTAGTATATCAAGACCAAATTCTTCAATTTCAGCGAAACTTAATCCAAGCAATTTGTCACTAAGTGTTCTTGGAGAATAACCTAATGGGTGATCAAATTTATTTTGAAAGCGAATAAACCATTGTTCTATTTGTCTTCGAGTTGGCTTAGGCAATGATAATCTTAGTTGAAAACGACGCCAAACTGCTCTATCCAACAATTCAGGATGGTTTGTTGCTGTTACAATTACAACATAACTTGGAAGATTATCAATTTGTAGCAGAAGAGAACTAACAACCCTTTTGATCTCACCAGTTTCGTGCTGATCTCCCCTTTCCTTTCCAATCGCATCAAATTCATCAAAAAATATTACACATCTCTGCATACGAATAAAATCAAATAGACGTTTTAATCTTGATGCCGTTTCCCCTAAATAACTCCCAATTATCCCTTCATATCGAACAGTATACATTGGAACCATTAAGGATGTTGCGATTGCTTCGGCTAATGAGGTTTTTCCATTTCCAGGCGGGCCAGTCAATAAAATTCTGTTCCTTGGTTCTAAATTATATGAATGCAATAATTCGTATCGATGTTGTTCTTCAATGAGTTCTTCACATGCAATTGTAACGGTCTCAGGCAATATAAGGTCACTTAAATGTTTTTTGGGGATAATCTCATGAAATAAGCCCTTTACATTGTCATTCATAGTCCCAGAAACCTCTTTTTGTTGATTCACTGAACGTAGCCCTTCAGCCAAACGATCTGCCAATACATGGTGTTGTTTACTTCTCTCTTCAGCAATTAACGCTTCAACAGTTCTTTGAAATAGCTTATAATCGCCTGCACTCCCAGCCATCACAAGCTTTATTAACAGATCGGCACGTGCCATGTCATTGTCACTTCCTTCCTCACGGCTTGACAGGCAACTTATGTTTTAGTTCATAATATTATTCCCGAGCTATCAAACCTTAATCATTGGTTAGTTCTTGGGCAGCCAGGGGAGCAAACACTCCCCCGACATAAGTACTTTAACAGCTTGACTTTTATTTTATCACATTCAATTACCCAAGATATTTTTCTGGACTAATAACTGCTCACCATACTTCAACTGCATAGTGATGTGCACAATTTTTGATTCCCTATCAACAACCACACTAGAAACGAATTGATTTATGTAATAATTTAACAATTAGGGATTCGGAACCTCTTCATTGAGCAAATTAAGTAGGCATCTGATATCGTGCTTAATTGAATCAATAGCTGTCTCCGGAATCGTGGGCTCCTGGTATTGTTTCTTCATTTCCGAATACTCTTCCTCTTTCTGTCTCAACTCCGCTTTCATTTCCTCGATGACTTCCGTATAGTAGGCTTTCCCGCCTCCCGATTGAATCTCCTGTTGCATTTGCTCAATTCTCTTCTTGAGAAAACCGATTTCCCCTTCCAAGCTATTCAATGCGGCCATGATGTGCTTGTTTGACTCGGTGTGGTACTTTTGAATCTCTTCTTCAAGCTGGTCATCGAATGTGAGCCGCAACAACGCACTACGCAGTTTGTTCCCCACGATTTTCTCAATGTGTTCTTTCCGCCACCCAACATAAGGGCAATATTCCTTCCCTTTACGCATGTAGCCGCCGCAAATGTAATACTTTTGCCCGCCATATTTCCTCGTTGTCGATGTGGAATGGCCGACCATCCGCGAGTTGCATTTATCGCAATAAAATGTCAAGATCAAAAGAAAGCTCCTCAAAAAAATCAATCGAAAAGTCCCCAGTAAGAGAATTATTATACGCCCCTTAGGGGGCGGAAACATGAACTACTCCTTTGGGTCTTCATGCCCTTCTGGTCGGAAGAATCCCGCCTTTTTCTTTTCCTTGATGCGGTAACTTTCCCCCTTGATATTGATTGTGGTGGAATGATGCAGTAAACGATCCAGAATGGCTGTAGCCAGTACAGAGTCGCCGAAGATCTCTCTCCACAAACCATACGACTTGTTAGAAGTTAGGATGATGGAGCCGGTCTCGTATCGTTCGGAGATGATTTGGAAGAAGAAATGGGCTGCCGGTTCGTCCATCTTGCGATAGCCGATCTCATCGATGATCAAGAGACGTGGCTTGGTGTACATTCGAATTTTCTGTTTGATCGTATGGTTCTGATCAGCCTGCTGAAGCGTTTGGACCAGATCATGGGCGGTTGTAAAGTACACGGTATACCGTTGCTTGATCGCCTCTAAAGCCAGTGCAACGGCCAAATGTGTTTCCCCACGCCAGGCGGACCAAGGAAGATGAGATTCTCCTGGTGCTCGATAAACCGAAGGGTCGCCAGATCCCGGATTCGCCGTTCATCGATGGATGGTTGAAACCGAAAGTCGAACTGATCCAAGGTCTTGTGAAAGGGCAAATTGGCCAGGCGTGTCCGGGTTCGGACATACCGATCCCATTTCGCAGCAAGTTCTTCTTGTAACAGCTTGTCCAGAAATTCCAGATACGATATATTGTGTTTGGAAGCTTCTTCGGCGTGGCAGTGAAGTACCTCGGGAATGCGAGTCCATCCGAACTGGCGGAACGCGTCCTCAAGACGTTCTTGCAGCCCGATCATTGGAGTTTCACCGCCTCGTTGAGGAATTGTTCATACACGGATAAGTCTCGTTCAAGCACTTCAGGGGCTGGTCGGTCAACACAAATTGAGCCTTTTTAGTTCACCGTCTTATGTTTCTCATATCAGTTGCGGTAGTCAATATACATCATGAGAGACTGTCTCGCTATTCATAACCAGCACGTCCAACAAACCCAGACATACCAACGCTTTGATACCTCCACGAACCGCACAAAACTCCCTTAAAAACGCAAAAAAGTCACCTTAATAGGTGACATCTCGCATACGTATGGTGGAGGCGGGGGGATAATCGGAATCCTTCCCATCCCTATTGCTTCGCTTCGCTCAGCTCCATTGCGGTCGGATTCCGAGCGGCCTTCCTCCGCTTCGCTCCGGTCGGCCTTCGAACCCCGTCCGTTCGGACTTGTGAG